>NZ_PQMK01000010.1:0-26904 GCF_008930785.1 Corynebacterium sp. 51B
GGATTGATTCAAGGGGCGGGCCCGTGAAGGCGGTGCGTGGCGGAGTTATTGGCGGCTTCAGAGGGGGTTTCTGAGTGGGCTCTGAGGGCATGGGGGTAGCCATGGGGGTGATTTCTGAGGTTGTTCCATCTCGCCCCTCTGGATCGTTGTGACGGAGGGTGGCTGGTGCTGCCGCGCCTGAAATCTGCGCTTTAGCTGGAGGATCTCTATGGGGCTGTGGAGAAGCTAGGTGTCGGGTTGAGGAAAACTGGGATGAACCGGTGGTTAACGTTGGGAAAGTTATTGCAATCGTTTTGTCTGTCTCTTAGGGTTTGGTGTGTACGTAAACAGCAGTCACGTAGTGGCTACGATAAGAGGAGACGGTAGTTATGTCTTTCGTTCTTCAGATCCAGGAAATCGTTGAGGGTCCGATCAAGGACCTGTATATCGAGGCGGGCAGCTCTCTGCCTACCTTTGCTCCGAACTTTGTCCCTGAGGAGGTTGACTTCTCTCAGGGGCAGTTCTCCAGCGAGTGGTTGAATGGCCAGACCTTCTCCTCTGACTGGGGCTCCGAGGGGCTTTCCAGTGAGTGGTTCAATGGTCAGACCTTCTCTTCTGAGTGGGGTTCTGACCAGCTCGTCACCTTGGGCAATCTCAACCTTGCCGGCGGCGAATAAGGCTTCTTGAGCTTTTACATTCCCCGGACTGCGTGTGAACGCGGGCCGGGGTTTGTTTGTTTGTGGGGGCTAAACCTACGTCATCGTAGCCTGAACATTGTTCATGGGTGGGAGATTGCTCACACATAGATGGGTGTTTGTGGGGGTGCCCACGTATTTAAAGACGTGGGATGAATGTCCGGCTTTGTGGGTTTATCTGCTTTTTGCTCACTACGAGGGTGAGAGCGAAGGCATTGCAGGCAATCTCCCCTGTGTCAATGTGGGTTTCCTGTGCTATCGTGTCCGATCGTCCGTGAGCTTTGATCGGCACTGGGGGTTTAATCCCACTAGGCTGAAGCAGTATGAGCCCACAAAAGATCGGCGTAACCGAAGTCGCTTTCCGCGACGCGCACCAAAGCCTGTTTGCAACTCGTTTGGCCATGGAGGACATGGTCGATGTCTGCGAGGAGATGGACCAGGCAGGCTTCTGGAGCGTGGAGTGCTGGGGCGGCGCAACCTATGACGCCTGCATTCGATTCCTGAACGAAGACCCGTGGGAGCGCCTGCGCACCTTCCGCAAGCTGCTGCCCAACTCGCGCCTGCAGATGCTGCTGCGCGGCCAGAACCTCCTCGGTTATCGCCACTACGAGGACACCGTGGTGGATAAGTTCGTGGAGAAGTCCGCAGAAAATGGTATGGATGTCTTCCGCGTCTTCGATGCGTTGAATGATCCGCGCAACCTCGAGCACGCCATGCAGGCCGTGAAGAACGTGGACAAGCACGCCCAGGGCACCATCTGCTACACCGTATCCCCGCTGCATGACGTGGAGGGCTATATCAAGCAGGCTGGTCGGCTGCTGGACATGGGTGCTGATTCCATTGCGCTGAAGGATATGGCCGCTCTGCTCAAGCCCCAGCCGGCCTATGACATCATCCGCGGTATCAAGGAGACCTACGGCGAGGACACGCAGATCAACGTGCACTGCCACTCCACCACGGGCGTCACCATGGTCACCCTGATGAAGGCCATTGAGGCCGGCGCCGATGTCGTGGACACCGCTATTTCCTCGATGTCTCTCGGCCCAGGACACAACCCCACCGAGTCTCTCGTGGAGATGCTCGAGGGCACCAACTACGAGACTGATCTGGACATGGACAAGCTCATTACTATCCGTGACCACTTCAAGAAGGTGCGCCCGAAGTACAAGGAGTTCGAGTCCAAGACTCTGGTGGACACCAACATCTTCCTCTCTCAGATACCCGGTGGCATGCTCTCCAACATGGAGTCCCAGCTCACCGCCCAGGGTGCGGGCGACCGCATTGATGAGGTGATGGAGGAAGTGCCGCGCGTGCGCAAGGACGCCGGCTTCCCTCCGCTGGTCACCCCCTCCTCTCAGATCGTCGGTACCCAGGCCGTTTTCAACGTGCTCATGGGTCGCTACAAGGTACTCACCGCCGAGTTTGCCGATCTCATGCTCGGTTACTACGGCGAGTGTATCGGCGAGCGTAACCCCGAGCTGATCAAGCAGGCTGAGGAGCAGACCAAGAAGGAGCCCATCACCTGCCGTCCGGCCGATCTGCTCGAGCCGGAGTGGGACCAGCTCACCAGCGCCGCCGAGGAGCTCGATGGCTTCAACGGCACCGACGAGGATGTTCTCACTAACGCACTGTTCCCGTCCGTGGCACCGGGCTTCTTCAAGACCCGCCATGAGGGCCCGAAGAACGTGGGCAAGACCGAGGAGCAGATGAAGAAGGAAGCAGAGGCCGCCTCCGGCTCTGCCAACGCCGTGCGGGAACCCATCAGCTACCGCGTCACCGTGGGTGGCCGCAGCGAAACCGTCAAGGTGGAGCCCGCCTAAACGCGGACCACGTAGAAACATACGAGAAGAGGAAAGCAGTAGACAATGGCTGACACTCACGAGCCAACAATGCAAGAACGCCTCGACCACCTTGCCGAGGAACGCAAGCGCGTCTCTCAAGGTGGGGGAGCGGACCGCCTAGACAAGCAGCACCAGCGCGGCAAGCTCACCGCCCGCGAGCGCGTAGAAAAGCTGCTGGATCCGGGCACGTTCCAGGAAACCGGCATGTTTGCCAAGCACCGTACCACCCACTTCGGAATGGATAAGGCTGATGCCCCAGCCGATGGTGTGGTCACCGGTACCGGCGTGGTCTTTGATCGCCTGGTGCACGTTGCCTCCCAGGACTTCACCGTCATGGGCGGCTCCGCTGGCGAAACCCAATCCAATAAAGTGGCCCAGACCATGCGCGAAGCTGGCGTGACGGGTACGCCCTTCGTGTTCATCAACGATTCCGGCGGAGCCCGTGTGCAGGAGGGTATCGATTCTCTCTCCGGCTACGGCAAGGTCTTCTACGAGAATGTCTCCCTGTCCGGCCTCGTGCCGCAGGTGTCCATCATTGCCGGCCCCTGCGCCGGTGGCGCCGCCTACTCGCCGGCCCTGACGGACTTCATCATCCAGACCCGCAAGGCCAATATGTTCATCACCGGCCCCGGTGTGATCAAGTCGGTCACCGGTGACGATGTCACTGCGGAGCAGCTCGGCGGCCCCGATGCCCATATGGCTAAGGCTGGCAATATTCACTTCGTCGCCGACGATGATGAGCAGGCTATTCTCATCGCACAGAAGCTGCTGAGCTTCCTGCCGCAGAACAACACCGAAGAGCCGCCGATCGTCGATCCCGACCCCGTGGTGGAGCCCGACGAGTCGCTGCGCGATATCGTCCCCGTCGAAGGCAAGAAGGGCTACGATGTGCGCGAGGTAATCGCCCGCATCGTGGACCACGGAGACTTCCTCGAGGTCCAAGAGGGCTTCGCCCGCAACATGGTGGTGGGCTTTGGCCGCATGGTGGGCCGCACCGTCGGCATCATCGCCAACCAGCCCAATGTGGTCTCCGGTGTGCTGGACATCAACTCCTCCGATAAGGGCTCCAGCTTCATCCGCTTCTGCAACGCCTTCAACATCCCGCTGGTCACCCTCGTGGACGTGCCCGGTTTCATGCCCGGCGTGGCCCAGGAACACGGTGGCATCATTCGCCACGGTGCGAAGATGCTCTACGCCTACTCCGCCGCATCGGTGCCGAAGGTCACCGTGGTGTTGCGCAAGTCCTATGGTGGCGCCCACCTGGCTATGTGCTCGAAGGACCTGGGCGCAGACCGCGTATTCGCCTGGCCCACCGCGGAAATCGCTGTGATGGGTGCCGAGGGCGCGGTGAACGTGGTCTTCCGCAAAGAGATCGCCAACGCCGAAGACCCCGAGGCCAAGCGCGAGGAGATGGTGGCCGAGTATAAGCGCACCTTCTCCACCCCGTACATGGCTGCCTCCCGCGGCTTGGTGGATGACATCATCGACCCGGCTGATACCCGTGCGGTCATCGCCAATGCGCTCGAGATGCTCCGCAATAAGCGCGTCACCCGCCCGTTCAAGAAGCACGGCCTGGGGCCGGCCTAAGCCGCCGCCGAGAACGCAGCGAGGGAGAAATAAGTATGAAACCGAAAAGCAATGAAGAGCTCTACCAGCTCATCCAAAAGCTCAACACTCGCGTGAGTCTGCTCGAGGATGAGGTCAAGGAGCTCCGGGCTCGCTCGGATCAGGATATTCCTGAGGATGTGCTCTTTGCCATCAGCGCGGCCGTGTCGGCCTACTTGGGCAATAAGGGCAAGGTCAAGGCTGTGCGTTTCCAGCGTCACCGCACCTGGGCGCACCAAGGCCGCCAGATCATCCAAACCCGCTCCACTCACCTGTAGATCAAGTTGTTAAAGGTATAAGCATCATGAAACTGAAAGTTACCGTCAACGGTATCGCCTACAGCGTGGACGTTGAGGTTGAAGAAGACAAGCGCACCCTCGGGCCGATCGTGTTCGGCGGCAGCTCCTCGCCGTCCGCCGAGCCGGCCACCGCCTCCGTGCAGGGTGTCTCCGCTAATGCCGTTGTGGCGCCACTGTCCGGCTCGGTCAGCAAGGTGCTCGTCAGCGAGGGCGAGGAGATCACTGCCGGTCAAGTGCTGGTAGTTCTCGAGGCCATGAAGATGGAAACCGAGGTCACCGCGCCCGCCGATGGCACCGTGGCCACCATCAACGTGGAAGCCGGCGACTCCGTCCAAGGCGGTCAGTCGCTCATCGACTTGGCCTAAACCGGCCGCCACGCGCACCCACATACACGCACTGCTCCCTGCACCATCCTCCATCAGGAGGGGTGCAGGGAGCAGTGCGCTATCAGCGCTAGTGCCTAGCGGGAGAAGCGGCTGAGCAGCTCATCGTGGAGCAGCCCATTGCTCGCCAAGGCGCTGCCGCCATGCGGGCCATCCTCGCCCTCGACCGAGGTGAAGCGGCCGCCGGCTTCGGTGACCAGCACGCTCAGTGCGGCGAGATCCCAGAGCGAGACTTCCGGCTCGAGGGCAATATCTACCGCCCCCTCCGCGAGCAGGGCATAGGAGAAGAAATCTCCATAGCCACGCAAACGCCAGGTGTCCTCACTCAAGCGAACAAACTCCTCCAGCTGGCCGCGCTCCTGCCAGCCGGCCAAAGAGGAAAAGGACACCGATGCATCCGCGAGAGACGACACCTGGGAGACCCGGATGCGGCGTGGCGAGGCGCCGTGGGGCTGCGCCCATGCGCCCTGTCCGGCGCTGGCCCACCAGCGGCGGGTAAGCGCTGGGGCGGAGACCACACCCACCACGGGCTCGCCGTCGACAAGCAAAGAAATAAGGGTGCACCACACCGGTACGCCGCGGACAAAATTCTTGGTGCCGTCGATGGGGTCGATCACCCACTGCCGGCCAGCCATGGTGGTATCGCCGCCGAATTCCTCGCCCAGGATGCTGTCCTGGGGGCGATCGATGGCCAGCCGCTCGCGCAGCGCCTCCTCGCAGGCGGTGTCTGCATCGGAGACGGGGGTGAGATCCGGCTTGGACTTCACCTGCAGGTCGGCGGCGTGAAAGCGGTCGATGGTGATGCTATCGGCGATGTCCGCGAGCTCGAGGGCGAGGGCGAGATCCTCGGCATAGGTTGGCACAACAGGCTCCTTGAGAGATATCAGTAAACGGCTTTTTAAGACTCTAGGGTGGCGCGAATCTGCTCCACGGCTTGGGCATTACCGGCGATAGACCACGTCACGCCACCGGCCTCTACCTGGGCAGTAGCGCCGCCGCTTCCCTCCACGAGGGCGCGGCCGGGTAGCCAATCCCAGCAGGGCACCGAATGCTGCATCCATGCCCCCATCGTGCCATCGGCCACGCTGGCTAGGTCCACGCTGCCCGCGCCCCACATGCGGATGGTGGAGGGCAGCTGCGCCACTGCCTGCCATGCGCCGGCCACCTCGGCATTGCCCACATAGGTGGGGTGGAGGTAGGTGGCTAGGGGGATGGTGGAGAGATCGGTGTCGCTGAGCGTGGGAAGGGATTTGCCATCGCGGGTGGTGGGGATATCAGGGCCGCCAAACCAAGTGTAGCCCATATCGGGGCGGTGGACGGCGCCGAAGTGCACCTGTTCGGGTTCGTCAGGGGTACCGCTGACCAGCGCCAGAGCGGAGCACCAATAGTCGGAGCCGCGGGAGAAGTTGAAGGTGCCGTCAATGGGGTCGATCACCCAATAGCGGCCGGAGGTGGATTCCCGCGAGCTGCCCTCCTCGCCGCGCACCCCGTCCTCGGGGCGCAGCGCCTTGAGCGCATCAGAGACAAAGCTCTCGGCAGCGCGATCGGCCTCGGTGACTACATCTGAGACGCTGGTTTTGCGCTCGGTGGTGATGCCCACCTCCCGCATCCGCCACGCTAGCCGGCTGGCGTTATAGACCAATGCCTGCGCCAACTGCTCATCGGAGCGGTCTTGCTGGGCGACAACAAAAGTAGAAGTGACGGAGGAGATCATCTCAGCTAAAGAACTCATGTCCACCATTGTGCCTTGTCTGCCGCGCGCAGGTGTGCTGAAGGAGCGTGCGTGGGGGAGTGGCACGCTCTGCCCGCGTTCGGCGCGGTTGAGAGATATGCATAGAATGAACAACTATGCGCCCCGAGATTCAGCACCAGCATGCGAGCCTAGATTCCACCCTGAGCACCCTGGAGAAGGTACTTGACCCGGTGGGGCTAAGTGACGCCGTGCGGGAGCTGGAGATGAAGGCCGCCGATCCCTCGCTGTGGGATGATCCCGAGCACGCCCAGAGCGTCACCACGGAGCTATCCAATAAGCAATCCCAGCTCAAGCGGCTCACCCAGTTGCGCCAGCGGGTAGACGATCTGCCAATTATGTACCAGTTAGCCGAGGAAGAGGGCGAGCCAGAGGATCTGGCCGATGAAGAGCTGCGGGCGCTGCAGAAAGAGATCGAGTCGCTGGAAGTAACCACCATGCTCTCCGGCGAGTATGACGCCCGCGAGGCCGTGATCAATATCCGCTCGGGCGCAGGTGGCGTTGATGCCGCGGACTGGGCCGAGATGCTCATGCGCATGTACACCCGCTGGGCGGAGAAGAAGGGCCACAAGGTGGATGTCTATGACATCTCCTATGCGGAGGAGGCGGGCATTAAATCCGCCACCTTCGTGGTGCACGGCGAGTACATGTACGGCACCTTGTCGGTGGAGCAGGGGGCGCACCGTTTGGTGCGGCTCTCGCCCTTCGATAATCAAAGCCGCCGCCAAACCTCCTTCGCCGAGGTAGAGGTGCTGCCGGTGGTCGAAAAGACCGACCATATCGACATCCCCGACTCCGAGATCCGGGTGGATGTCTTCCGCTCCTCTGGTCCCGGCGGGCAGAGCGTGAATACCACCGACTCCGCGGTGCGACTGACCCACCTGCCCACAGGGCTGGTGGTGAGCTGCCAAAACGAAAAATCACAGCATCAGAACAAGGCTTCGGCCATGCGCGTGCTCCAGGCCAAGCTGCTGGAGCGCAAGCGCCAAGAAGAACGCAACGAGATGGACGCTCTCGGCGCCGGCGGCAATGCCTCCTGGGGAAACCAAATGCGCTCCTATGTGTTGCACCCCTATCAAATGGTGAAGGATCTGCGGATGAACTACGAGGTCAATGATCCCACCAAGGTTCTTGAAGGCGACATCGATGACTTCCTCGAGGCCGGGATTCGCTGGCGCATCGCCCAGAACTCCGAGGAGGACTAGCTCGGCCTATCTCCATGGGATCGGCGCAGGTGAGCGTCGATAAGCGCGCGGCAGGAATGTGGGGGCGGACTTTAACACCAACCAACAGCAGAGTTTTCAATGTGACTGCTGGGAACTAGGGTGGTTCATGTGATCACGTTTGATGGTGTAACCAAGACATATAAGACGTCCACGCGTCCTGCGCTGGACAATATCAACCTAGAGATTGAGAAGGGCGAGTTTGTCTTCCTGATCGGCCAATCGGGTTCGGGCAAGTCCACCTTCCTGCAGCTGCTCGTGCGCGAGGAAGACGTGACGAGCGGCGATATCTACTTCGATGACTTCCACGTCAACGCCTTGCGTGGGAAGAAGATTAATGAGCTCCGGCGCAAGATCGGCTTCGTCTTCCAAGACTTCAAGCTGCTGCCAAAGAAGAATGTGTACGACAACGTGGCCTTTGCTTTGGAAGTAATTGGCAAGGATAGAAAGGCCATCGACAAGCTGGTGCCCGAGACTCTCGAGATGGTCGGCCTTGAAGCCAAGGGCAATCGCATGCCCCATGAGCTATCCGGCGGCGAACAGCAGCGCGTGGCCATCGCCCGCGCCTTCGTGAACCGGCCGCTGTTGCTCTTGGCCGATGAGCCCACCGGCAACCTTGACCCGCACACCTCCACGGACATTATGGTGCTGCTCAACCGCATCAATAAGACAGGCACCACCGTGGTGATGTCGACGCACAACGCTGGTGCGGTGGACGCCATGCGTCGTCGCGTCATCGAGTTGGATCTGGGCAAGCTCGTCCGTGATGACGTCCGCGGCGTCTACGGCGAGGGCAATTAAGTAGCAGCGGGACAATAAGGAGACAACATTATGAGGCTTGGAATCGTGCTGCGTGAGGCCCTGCAGGGGCTCGGACGCAACATCACCATGACCATCGCGTTGGTGATTACCACCGCAATCTCGCTGGCACTGCTGGCCACCGGCATTTTGGTGACCAACATGACCGAACGCACCAAGGATATCTACCTGGATCGGGTAGAGACCATCGTGCAATTCGACGAGGAGATCTCGGCCAACGATCCCACCTGCGAAAGCGATGCCTGCCGCGAGATTCGCGAGCAGCTCGACGGTGCCGAGGGCGTTGAGGCCGTGACCTTCCGCTCCCGCGCCGATAGCTATGAGCGCTTCGTGGAGCTCTTTAAGGACACCGACCCCCAGCTGGTGGAATCGACTACCGAGGATGCCCTGCCCGCTGCATTGCACGTGCAGCTGACGAACCCGCTCGATGATTCCCCGCTGGAGCCCATCCGCGACAAGGAGCAGGTTATCGCGATTATCGACCAAAACGATGATGTCCGCGCGGCCACCGATAACCTTGATTCGATCCGCAACGCCACCTTCCTGATCGCCGCGGTGCAGGCCGTGGCGGCGATGTTCCTCATCGCCAATATGGTGCAGCTCGCCGCCTATCACCGGCGGGAAGAAACCAAGATCATGCGCATCGTCGGCGCCTCGCGGTGGTATACCCAAGCGCCCTTCATTTTGGAGGCCGTATTCGCCGCCCTCATCGGCTCGGCGCTCGCCGTTGCCGGGCTTTTCGCCGGCAAGAAGCTGGTGGTGGACCAGGCCCTGTCCGATCTCTACTCCTCCCACATCATCGCGCCCGTGCTCGACCAGCACGTGTGGGTTCTCGCCCCGGTGATTGCACTCATTGGTGTGGGTTTTGCGGCCATTACCGCAGACGTGACCCTGCGCATATACGTGCGGAAATAGTTTCCGCCGCAGCGCTTATCGACGCCCACCTGCCGCGCAGCTTTCTTGAAAGGGAAGAAGCGTGTCGGCCGGTGGGCGTTGTGCTGTCTGCTGGGTACGGAAGCGTAGGGGCAGAGCGGAGGCATGCCTACCCGATATGGGGGTAGTGAATGCGAGAATATCCTCGGCTTAGGCTGTTGAGGCAGTCCTAAGTGAGCGAAAGCTAAATTAACCCTAGGAATTGGGGGTAAGGGTGCGTTAACCTTTCTCTGTGTCGAAGCAGATCCGCCACAGAAGCGGCTGTCGCATAGGTGGCGACGTGGGCTTCGACGTTTCGCTGTCGCGTCGAGTGAGACGCACTCGCACGGACTGGGCGCCGTACCTGCCGTGGTTGTCGGCCACATGCATGGTGGACGCTCTCGATGAAAGGACGATTAACCCAATATGAAGAAGCACCTTCGCTTTACTGCTCTCAGTGCCATTGCTGCACTCAGCCTCGCTGGCTGTGCCACCGGTGAGGACAGTGGGTCCGCTTCCTCTTCTTCCTCCGCAGCGGATGGCTCCGCCTCCAGCGAAGAGGTAAAGATGGTCAGCGTCACCGATCAATTCGGTGAGCACGAAGTGCCGGTGGATCCGCAGCGCGTTGTGGCTACCGATAACCGCATCCTCGAGACCCTGCAGGACTGGGATATTCCGCTGGTGGCGGCCCCACAGGACATCATTCCCACCACCATCAGCTATCGCACTGACGATTCCGTGGTGAACATCGGCAATCACATGGAACCGGACCTCGAGGTCATCGTGGCCGCAGAACCCGACCTAGTGTTGAATGGTCAGCGCTTCCAGCGCATGTACGAGGACATCAAGTCGCTCGTGCCCGATGCAACGGTGCTCGACTATGAGATTGAGGAAGGCGAAAACCTCGGCGAGGAGCTGAAGCACCAGATCACCGACGTGGGCAAGATTTTCCAGCGCGAAGACGACGCTAAGAAGCTCAACGATAAGTTTGATGAGTCGGTCGCCGCCGCCAAGGAAGCCTACGACCCTGATCTCAGCGTGATGGCCGTGATCGTCTCCGGCGGTGAAATCGGCTATGTGGCCCCCACCGTGGGCCGCACCCTGGGCCCGGTGTTCGATCTTCTGGACCTCACCCCGGCCCTCGAGGTGGACAACGTCTCCGATGACCACAAGGGCGATGACATCTCCGTGGAGGCTATCGCCGCGGCGAACCCCGACCTGTTGCTGGTGATGGACCGAGATGCCGCCGTGAAGGCCGACGATCCCGACTACACCCCGGCCCTGGAGGTGCTCCGCAACTCTGAGGCGCTCAAGGACGTCCCCGCGATCCAGAACGACGCCATCATGGTGATGGATAACGACACCTACACCAATGAGGGCATCCAAACCTACACTGAGTACTTCAACGCTATTGCGGAGAAGCTCAAGGCTCTGAAGAAGTAACGCGTGGTCCACACCCGCGTGGGCAGGTCGTGCACCACCACGCGGGTGTGGCCTGTGTTGTCCCACCTGTGCGCGCAGCCTGCAGGCTGCGCCACGTATCACTTAAGGAGCTACCACAGCGATGAGCACCCCCGCCGTTACCTCTGCCGATGGCCGTGATTCGCGGCCCGCACGCCGCACCACCCGCAACTCGGTATGGGATTGGAAGCTCGCTGTGGGCATCGTGGCGGTGGCGGGACTGCTGGCGGCCTCGCTTCTCGTCGGGGTGCATGACACCTCAGAGATGCTGAACATCACCCGCATCCCCCGCACCATTGCTCTCGTGCTGGCAGGCGCCGCCATGGCGCTGTCGGGATTAGTGATGCAGCTGCTCACCCAGAACCGCTTCGTGGAACCCACCACTACCGGAACCACGGAATGGGCGGCTCTGGGCTTGCTTTTTGCCATGATCATCTTCCCGAACCCGTCGCTGACCGTGCGCATGGTCTCCGCGGTGGTGTTCGCTTTCATCGGCACCGTGGTGTTCTTCCTCTTCTTGCGCCGAGTCAGTCTGCGCAGCTCCCTGATCGTGCCCATCGTGGGCATCATGCTGGGAGCGGTCATCAGCTCCATCTCCACCTTCGTCGCCCTCCAAGTCAATATGCTGCAGCAACTCGGCATCTGGTTCGCCGGCAGTTTCACCTCGGTGCTGCGAGGACAATACGAGGTGTTGTGGCTCGTGGCCTTCGTTGTCGTGGCGGTATGGATCTTGGCGGATCGCCTCACCGCCGCCGGCCTGGGCCAGGACCTCGCCACCACCATCGGCGTGAATTACAATCGCGTCCTCTTAATCGGCACCCTCATGATTGCCTTCGCCACTGGAGTGGTCACCGTCGTCGTGGGCAACCTGCCCTTCGTGGGCCTGATCGTGCCAAACGTGGTGTCCATGATCCGCGGCGATGACCTCCGCTCCAACCTTCCTTGGGTGTGCCTGCTCGGCATCGGCATTGTCACCGTCTGCGATCTCCTTGGCCGGCTGATCATCATGCCCTTCGAAATTCCCGTGTCCGTGATACTCGGCATCGTCGGGGCCGTCGTCTTTATCGGCCTGCTTCTCTCTCATCGAAAGGGCAGAATCTAGATGGCTTCTTTTTCGCTTATCGACGCCAACTCTCAGCCTTCTCCATCCTCGGGCTCTGCCGATTCCGCCGCGCCGCGGCATCGCACACTCGCCTTCGGCTCCAAGCGCACAGCTCGGCGCTATTGGTGGCTTATGGCAGCACTGAGCGTGGCCGCTGTTGCGCTCGCAGTGCTGCTGGTGTGGTGGGACAACCCGATGGAGGTGGGCAGCCGCGGCTTCTGGCTCATCGCGGAGCGGCGTTCCTTCTCGGTAGCAGTGATGGCGATTGTCGCCATCTGCCACGGGCTCGCCACCGTCGCCTTCCAAACGGTGGCGAATAACCGCATCGTCACCCCCTCCATCATGGGCTTCGAGGCCCTCTACATCACCATCCAGACCAGCCTAGTGTACTTCCTCGGAGTATCTGGATTTATTGCCTTCTCCGGGCCGATGCAATTCGGCGTGCAGGTCGTGGTGATGGTGCTGCTGGCGCTCATGCTCTATGGGTGGCTCTTGGACGGGCATGGAAGCGATATGCAGCTGATGCTGCTCATCGGCATCATCATCGGCGGCGGTCTCACATCGGTGTCCACCTTCATGCGCCGCATGTTAAGCCCCAGCGAGTTCGATGTGCTCGCCGCGAAGATGTTTGGCTCGGTCAATAACGCCGATTCTTCCTACCTGCCCATCGCGATACCAGTGATGATCGTGGCCGCCGTCATTCTGCTCGGCAAGTCCCGCACACTCAATGTGCTCGCCTTGGGCAGGGAAGCCACCACGAATCTGGGCGTGAACTACCGGCGCCACACCATCATCGTGCTCACCTGCGTGGCCTGCCTCATGGCTGTATCCACCGCGCTCATCGGGCCCATTACCTTCCTCGGCTTCCTCGTCGCCACCTTGTCCTACCAGGCCGCGGATACCTATGACCACCGGCGGATTCTGCCGATGGCGGCCCTGCTGGGCTTCGTTGTGCTGGCGGGCGCCTACTTCGTGATGAAGCACATCTTCTACGCCCAGGGCGTGGTGTCCATCATCATCGAGCTCGTCGGCGGCCTGGCATTCCTCATCGTGATCCTTCGGAAAGGTACCCTATGATTCGTCTGACCAATGTTTCCAAAACCTATGGCTCGGACACAGAGATCGGGCCCGTGGACCTTGAGATACCAACCGGTGGCATCACCGCACTCGTCGGCCCCAATGGTGCCGGAAAGTCCACGCTGCTGACGATGATCGGTCGCCTCTTAGGAATGGATAGCGGCACGATCACCGTGGCTGGCTATGATGTGGCCAGCACCCGCTCGGAGGATCTCGCACACGTGCTATCGATCCTGCGCCAAGACAATCACTTCATTACCCGCCTCACCGTGCGCCAGCTCGTCAGCTTTGGGCGTTTCCCCTATAGCAAGGGGCGGCTCACCGCCGAGGACGAAACGATCATCGAGCGTTATCTGGACTTCTTCAAGCTCACCGACCTCGAGGACCGCTATCTCGACGAGCTCTCGGGAGGGCAGCGACAGCGCGCCTATGTGGCGATGGTGCTCGCCCAAGACACCGAATACGTGCTGCTCGACGAGCCACTGAATAACCTCGACGTAGCCCACTCCGTGTCCATGATGAAGCACCTGCGTACTGCCGCCCGCGAGCTGGGGCGCACGATCATCGTGGTGCTGCACGACATCAACTTCGCCTCCGCCTATGCCGACCAGATCTGCGCCGTCCAAAACGGCGACGTGCTCTACTTCGGCCCGCCCGAGGAGATCATGACCGGAGAGATTCTCACAGAGATCTTCCACACCGAGGTCACCTGCATGGAAGGGCCCGAGTATCGCGTTGCCGTTTATCACTAATTGGCGGCGAACCCGGGAGGGGGAGAGCGTAGGGCTCGGGACGAGTGCACGCTAGACTGGGGAGCTGTTATGAGCAAAAAGAAGAAGAAGCAGCAGCGCGCCGGAAAAGACGCCGTGGTGGCAACCAATAGGCGAGCGCGGCATGACTTCACCATCCTGGACACCTACGAGTGCGGCGTCGCTCTCGTCGGTACCGAGGTGAAATCCATCAGGGAAGGGAAAGTCTCCCTCGCTGACTCCTTCGCCACCATCGATAGGGGAGAGGTGTGGCTGCAGCACCTCAACATTCCCGAATACTCCATGGGTACCTGGACCAACCATTCTCCGCGGCGCAACCGCAAGCTGCTCTTGCATCGCCGTGAGATCGACTCCCTCGAGGGCAAGGTACGCGATGGGAAGCGCACCTTGATTCCGCTGAAGCTCTATTTCAAAGATGGCCGGCTCAAGCTGGAGCTCGGACTGGCCGAGGGTAAACAGGCCTATGACAAGCGCCAAGACATTAAAAAGCGCACCGAAGAACGCGAGATCACTCGCGAGCTGGGGCGGCGGATCAAGGGCATCAACGTTTAATTAGTGCCAAATTAGTGCCTCATCAGCGCAGCCCCTTGGTGGGGCATTGTCAGCGCTCATTGTGAGGTGTAAGATGGAGCTTCCTGTGAACGGATGAGCACAACACCCGACCGTGTCACAGAACGAACGAGGGGCTGATTTTTGGTTTCGACTTCGTACACTGATCCAGGGGAAGCGTGCCGGTGCAGGCTACTGACCACCGATTTAAGCGTCGTAGTAAATAAAATAAACGCAGAGAAGACCTCTCAGCGTGACTACGCCCTCGCTGCCTAATCAGCGACGCGTGTCTGTCGGCCTAGGGTAGTTCCCGCCCTAGTTCCCGGCATCGACTTAAGGGAACTTGCCCACTGGCTGTGTTGACGGGGCCAGCGGGGACTCTTACCGACAACTGGGCTCATCATCCGGATGTGTTCGTCCAAGCCGGAGAGCCGAGTAGAGATCAGCGCACGAACTGCGCACGGAGAAGCCCTGGTGAGATGACGAAGGACCCGGGTTCGATTCCCGGCAGCTCCACTAACAGCATTTCCCCTAGTAGTTTTCTACTAGGGGTTTTGTTGTGTTTATGCTGGTTGAGGGGTGTTAGCTGTATGGCACCAACGGTGTCGACCGTGGTGCAGTTCAGTCCCGCGCCTCCCCTGTGAAGGAGAGAAGCTGAGGTAGGAGGCTGGTGGTGGATTTCCCGACGTTTGAAAGCCGCGAAGACGTCTACGAGTTCGTCATCGCGTCCGGCCCCTCTATACCTGATTGGGTCATGGACCAAGTTCAGAAAGAGGAAAAATACAGTGAGTATGGATACGCAATAGCGCACTACATGCTTGCGGCCCAGCACTTCGGGATGGACGATTGGGCGCCCTATACCGTGCGGGAAAATATCAAATCATTCATCGACGATGACGGCCTCGACATCCTCACTGAAATCCTCTCGGTTGATCCAGACACCTTGGAGGTGCTCTAGCCCAACTGACCTTCTACGCCACGTTCTTTGTGGGTGGTGTTGGTGGATTCCTGGTTGGTTGAGGCTGAGCGTGATTCCCAAGGTGGACACTAGCCCTGCATTATGCGTCATCGAGGAATCGCTGGTGTGGGGATTGTGTTATTCCCGCTGTGGCTACTCCTAAGTGCAGTCATGGATAACGATTCAGTCGATCACGCCCCCGAGAGCACAGATCAGGTATTCGACAGCAGTGCCGCTAGCGTTGCTGGTGGCGAGACCGCGGGCGAGGCGGAGATGTCTGTCGAACAGCTAGGCAAAGAGCTAGGGACGATGCGCCGAATTCGTGGTGTGTGCGGCTGCGTGGCCCCTGGTGCGGCGGCATGAGGAATGCGCCTATCGGGTTTGTGTGTGTTGAGAAAAAGAAAGTGCTGTGGCAACGAAAAGCGCACACTACTACAGAACATCACTGCCATCCGCTAAGAACTGTGAATAACTCGCTGCGTCACGGCAGAACCTAATGTGTTTCTCTATATTCCTCGATATTCTTTCCACACTGGCGGCCGTGAGTGGAAAAAGTGCACTGTGACTGAGACAAGTGCATCTAACCCTATTCGAATGACTTTCTTTCGTGAGCTGCCCCGTACTCGGCTGGATATGTGAACGGTGAAAAGGCGGCGCAGTGAGCAGCGAACGTAGCGCCGAGATCGGCCGCTCCCCGCGCACGAGCCCCCAGTGCTAGAACTAGGAGCGCCCGCTCTAGTCAAACTCGAGGGCGTAATCCTTGGGGGAGGTAATCGGCAGCAGCTTTTGGAAAATGAAGGTGAAAAGCAGCGAGAGCGCAATGGGGGCCACAAGGAAGATGAGGAGCACGGTCGCGAGGGGGCTGCCGGTGTTATAGGCGGCGAGTGGGCCCACCGCACCGGTGATGCCGAAACCGGCGGAGATGGGGGTGCCCGCAATACCGGCCGCGCCTCCGATGGCGCCCAATACGGCAGCGTGGGCGAGAATCGGAATCATCATCACGGGCCGTTTGAAGGCGTTGGCCATCTGCATCTTCGGAGAACCAAGTAGGTGCAGAATCGCGGTGCTGAAGTTATTTGCCTTCCACCCGGCGACCATGAGGCCGAAGCCTGCTGCAACAACGCCGAGGTTCGCCGTGCCGGCGGCGACGCCATCCATCATGATCGCCGTGGCCAAGCCCACCGTCGAGACAGGGGAGACGATCAGGGCGGCAAAGATCATGGCGAGCACAATGCCCATGAGGATCGGTTGCAGCCCCGTGGTGCCATTGATAAGGCCGCCGAGCCATTCGGTGAAGATTTTGACCAAGGGGTAGGTGACGATCCAGCCAATGCCGCCGGCAATCACCGTCACCAAGGTGGACATTAGCAAGATGGTGTAGGACTTCAATCGGTCGCCGATGAGATAGATCAAGCCGATAGCCAGCGCGGCGGTCAGGCCGGTGTTGATCACCAGGCCGGTGCCTTGGAGGTGAAAACCGCCCTCGGGATCCACGGTGGCAACACCCGAACCGCACATGGCGGCAATGCCCACTGCCGCGGTCTGGATGGGGGTGAGCTTGAATTGCATCGCCACCAGCACGCCAATCAGCACCGGCAGCGTGGATGTCGCCATACTCACCACGGTGATGATCTGTGCGCCAAAGGGAAAGACCGGGAGAAGCGCTGTCAATAATGCGCCCAGAAGGGCTTGGGGAACGAGGGCCACAACGACGGCGATGGAGATGCCATTGAGCACCTTGAGAGTGAACTCCCATGCAGTCATTCGCGGCGGAACCGTGGAGGGGTCCGGATTACTCACCGGTTCATTGACTGCCAGGGGGCCGTCGGGAACCTCATCCGGCTGAGATTGTGTCTGATTGGTTGCTGCGTGGCGCTCGTTCTTAGTCACATATGATGACTCAACCAAATACGTGGGTGCAGCCCAAATTTCGCCCCGCACGGAGGGGTAGCTGAGCGTCGCCAAGAGTGGCTGCTACCTCGCTGTATTCCGATGATGTCAGGGTTGGTAGATGCCGCCCACAAGTAATTTTGCGCACATATCAACAAATATGCAAAGCATTAATGAAAATGAATGAATCCTCCAGTTCTGGAACTAAAACTTGGAACTCGGGGAACTTTTCACGCAGCGTTTCCGACAACTGAAAGCGAACCCATGTGAGAAGTCAAGGAGAACGTATGCCCGAAAAGCCACAAAGACGTTCTCGGCGTCAAAGTGGATTAGGCGCATTGGTGCGTCGAATCCACTTCTATGCCGGAATGTTTATCGGACCATTTCTATTCGTTGCGGCAGTAAGCGGTGCACTTTATGCTGTGGCGCCGTCGATGGAATCGGTTGTATATCGAGATATTCTGCGTGCACCGGGCTCCAGTACGTCTGTTTCACTCGAGGAGCAAGTGCGGGCCGCCCACGACGAGCACCCTGATCTGCCTATTGCGCAGATTTGGCCTTCCTCGGAGCCCGGAGAAACGACGCGCGTGCTGCTCAGCGACGAGTCAGTGGGGGAGAAGCGCTTGCGTAGCGTCTTTGTGGATCCCGCCACCGCAGCGATCGTGGGAGATGAGCCCACCTATTCCGGTCTCGGCGAGCTGCCAATGCGTTTCTGGATTTCGGGTCTGCACAAGAACCTGCATCTCGGAGACCCAGGTGCGCTCTACTCGGAGATGGCGGCGTCGTGGATGTGGTTCGTTGCGCTCGGCGGGACGTATCTCTGGTGGAGGCGGACTCGGAGCGTCAGGGGCTCGCTGCGCGGTATCGCGAATACGGCCCCCGGTAGCCGGAAGCGCATGATGAATTGGCATGGCGTCGCTGGGGCGTGGCTGCTCGTGGCGATGATCGGGCTGTCTATCACGGGTATCACCTGGTCCAGCGTGGCTGGCCAGAATGTGTCGGCCACGGTGACAGCACTGAACTGGAAGGCCGAGCCGATCGCTACAGAGTTGGCTGGAGACGCTGCGGGAAACGCGGAGCCGCTGGAGGCGGAGACGATAGCGGCACAGTCCGATCGAGTGCTGGCCACTGCTCGCGAGGAGGGGCTCACGGGATCCCTCCGCCTCTTCCCCGGCGAGGACACCGCGACTGCGTGGCAGGCCAGCGAACGCTGGGTGCCCTATCGCCTCGGTAGCGACGCGGTCTCTATCGATGGGGCGAATGGAGAGGTTGTCGACAGGCTGCCCTTTGCGGAGCTGCCGGTATTTTCCAAGCTGACGTCCTGGGGCATCTACATGCACATGGGCATCATGTTCGGCCTGCCGCTGCAGATCCTGCTGTGTGTGGCCGCGCTCGCCATGGCGGGACTGGTGGTGACGGGCTATGTGCTGTGGTGGAAGCGGCGTCCAACCGTGGGCGCGCTGGCTGGAGTGCCGGGACCGCGGGGTCAGCTCAGCGGCATGGACTGGGCGATTATCGCCATCTTCCTCGCCACCGTGGGCACCTTCCTGCCGCTGTTCGGGGCAAGCCTGTTGGCCATGCTCATCGTGGATCGGATCCTCGTGCGCCGTGCCCAGCGCAGCAAGCACCGCAGTAACCGCGCCGCTGAGAGCGCCGCGCCCCGCGATCGAGAACCGGTGGTCGCCGCGGCTGCGCCCTAGGCGAGTACCGCGCCGCCATCAACCGGCAAGATAGCGCCGGTGACAAAGGAGGCCTCCGAAGACAGCAGCCAGGCCGTCGCGGCGGCAATGTCTGAGGGGGCGCCGAAGCGGCCCAGCGGCACCTGGGCTCGCTGCTCCTCCTTTAACTTTTCAGGCAGGGTGTCGAGGGCGGCGGTGGCGATGGGGCCAGGCGCCACGCCGTTGATGCGAATGCCGGAGGGTGCATAGTTCAGCGCCGCGGTCTCAGTGAGGCCGACCACGCCGTGCTTGGCTGCAATATAGGGGGAAAGATGGGTGCTGGCCTGCAGCCCGCCGATGGAGATGATATTCACGATCGCTCCAGCCCCGACTCTGGCGAAGTGCTGCAGCTGTGCGCGCATCCCAAAGAAGGTGCCGCGCAGGGTGACGTCGATAGCTCGATTGAAGGTTGCGGTGTCGATCTCTCCGAGTGGTGCGGGCGGGGCACCGAGGCCGGCATTATTCACCGCGGCATCTAGGCGGCCATAGGCGTCCACGGCGCTGGCGACGAGGGCGTCATTGTCCTCGGGGCTGCCGGCGTCGGCATGCACCCACGTGGCGGTGCCGCCGGCGTCGGTGATCTCCTGCACGGTCGCGGCCGCCGCCTCGTCATTAATATCCGAGACCACCACCGCGTAGCCCTCGCTGCCCAGCCGGGTGGCGATGGCTCGGCCGATTCCCTCCCCAGCGCCGGTGATCGCTACCACGGGGGGCATCGATGGGATTAGGAGGCATAAGATTCCTCCTCGAATACTGGACTGTGCTGGTTCTGCCCCGAGATTAGGCGCAGTGGCAGGGTGGGTGCAGATTTATGCTTATCGACGCCGCCATGAAGCAATTCCGCCCCACTGCCGCAGGCGGCTACCATGAGACGGGGTGGATGCGCGTGCACGACCACCACGATAAGTTTCCTTCCCCCCTTCTACCCGCATATATAAGGAGCCCGCCGCGTGCTCGAAGCCTTGACCTTTGCTTTCGTCGATTCGATTAACGTGCTCCTGATCGGGGTGGTTGCTGCTATCGGGGTGAGTTTGCCGGCTCGGGATCGGCTGTATCCGCGGGTGGCGGCGCTGCTTATTGTCGGCGACTGGCTCGGGGTATTTTCGCTGGCGCTGGTGACGCTCTTTGTGTTCGATGGCATCGGTGATGCGGTCAAGCACTTCGTGGACTCCCCGTGGTTCGGCGCGCTGCTCATCGCTGCCGGCCTCTTGATTGGGCTCATGGCGCTGCGGGGCGGCTCCAACTCGCAGCTGATCGACCATATCCTGCGCCCCTTGCAGCGGCCCTCGGCGTTGACGATGCTGACTGGTTTCATCCTCGGGCTGGCGCAGTCCGCCACCTCGGGGCCCTTTTTCGGTGGGCTGGCGGTGCTCTCTGCGGAGGGATTGACGGATATCGACCGCTATCTCGGCCTGGTCTTCTATGCTTCGGTGGCGCTGAGCCTGCCCACCCTATCGGCACTCGCGGTGGGGCTGGTGCGCAACCGGCCACGCTCCACCCTAGGATCCGCGGTGCTGTATGCCCGCGAGCACCCGGAGAAGGTGGCCCGCAACGCCAGCTATGTGGTGGCGGCATTATTGGTGGTACTCGGCCTGATCTATACCTTCTAGCCGGCTGACTGCCTAAAGATGCCGCACAAAAAGCGCCCCGCTGCGTGCGCTTCCACCTAGTGGAAGCGCACGCAGCGGGGCGGTGAGTATGGGGGCAGCTAGGCGTTCGCCCGGGCCTCGCTGCGAGCCTCGGCCCGGCTCATCGAGCGATCGCTGATGATATAGACCGCAAGGGCAATGGCGGAGAGCAGCACCAGCAGCCACAGCACCGAGGAGTAGGTGGCGTCGGGGCCGTCGCCACCAAAGAAGCGCACGTCCATCTCCACGAGCTTGGCCGAGTAGGCAATGCCCAGCGGGACGGCGATATTGATGGTGAGGTTGTAGAAGCCGATGGCGATACCCGTCTTGGCGGCGGGGATGGTGCGCACCGCCGAATTAACCAGCGGGGCGTACATCACGGCGAAACCTGCCGAGAACAGAATCATGGCCAGAGACAGCACCCACAGGTTGGTGTTGATCAACACGGCGGTCAGCACCAGCGACAGGATGATCATGCCGATGGCGGTGATGATGGCCTGGCGGGAATTGAGCACCTTCGCCACCTGGCCGGAGAGCGCACCCACCACGGCACCGGCGGCATAGCCTGGGGCCAGCACCAGCGAGGCCTGGGCCAGATCGCCGCCGTGGACGTTTTCCACCGCGCCGGGAATCACGATCACCGACAGTCCCAACTGGGTGGAGTAGAGGATGAGCACGATCACCAGCGCCCACACATAGCGGCCATTGTGGAAGAACTCGGGACGCACCACGGTGTTGCTATGGGTGCTGATATGCCAGATGAACAGGGCGATACCCGCCACGGTGAGCAGCAGCCAGCGGAGCTTGAAGTCCTGCATGTACAGCATCACGCTGGTGGCCACCACGGCCACGAGGAAGAGGCCAAAGATGTCCATATGTCCGCCTGCAGAGGCTTCCTCGGGCACCGTCTTGAGGATCACCGGAATCGCCAGCACGGCAATCAGGGCAATGAGGAACATCGCGGTCCACGAAATATAGGTGGCCACAAAACCACTGGTGAGCGTGCCGAAAAGCAGGGCGAGTTGGAAGGCAGAGGTGGAAAAGCCAAGGTAGGTCTTTTGGTCTTTCTCGGAGAGGTGCTTCGTTACGTAGATAACGTAGAGCGTCTCCGCGGCCGCCAGACCGCAGGTTTGGATGATGCGGCCGGTGAGCACCATCGGCCAATTGCCTTGGAAGAAAAAGCCCACCAGCGAGCCGATGGCCATGAGCACAATGCCCACGATCATGAGCTTGCGGATGCTGATCACATCGGCCAGCGCGGCGTAGACCACCGCGCCGATGCCGATCACTATGCCGGCCAGGCTGGCCTGCAGGGAGGCGGTATTAGTGGAGATGCCCAGATCCTGCGCGATCGGCAGCGTCATGAACTTAAAGCCATTATCGATCACCAGGCAGAACACGAAGCTGAGAAGCAGGATCGGTACGGCTGCCTTGGGGTTAATCGCGGGCGCAGTGCGGGCGGAGCTCGGTGCGGAGCTCGAAGAAGATGAGGTTGACATGGCCTCCACCAAGTAAAAAGGGGTGCGGAAAAGGGGTATCGGGGCAGGTCGATGCCCCTCGCCGCCGCGCTATGCGGAACGAGGTGGGCGTCGACAAGCGAAAAGGGGCGAGCCGATTTAGACGGCGGCCAGCGGCAGCGCGAGCTCCATCATCGTGGTGAAGGCGGTCTGGCGCTCCTCGGCGGTGGTCTTTTCGCCGGTGACAATATTGTCGGAGACGGTGAACAGGCCCAGCGCCTCGGCGCCGGAGGCCGCGGCCACGGCAAAGAGACCCGCGGATTCCATCTCCACGCCGAGCACGCCCATGCGCGACCAGCGCTCATTCACGGTCTCATCGGCGTTGTAGAACACATCGGAGGAGAGGATATTGCCCACGTGGGTGGTCACGCCCTTGTTCTTGGCCTCCGCCTGCAGCGCCTCGAGCAGGCGGTAGGAGGACAGCGGGGCGAAGGTGCCGGGCAGGTTGTACTGGTACATGAAGTTCGAATCCGTGCAGGCGCCCTGCGCCACCACGACCTCGTAAAGGCCGAGGTCCTTCTGCAGCGAGCCGCAGGAGCCGATGCGGATGATCTTCTTCACGTCATAGGTGTTGTACAGCTCCCAGGAGTACAGCGAAATCGAGGGAATGCCCATGCCGGAGCCCATGACGGAGACCTCGTGGCCCTGATAGGTGCCGGTGAAGCCCAGCATGTTGCGGACCTCGTTGAAGCAGATCACATCCTCCAGATAGGTCTCTGCGATGAACTTCGCGCGCAGCGGATCGCCGGGCATGAGTACGGTGTCCGCGATGGGGGCGCCCTTGGGGTTGATGTGGGGGGTAGCAATATCTGCCATGGTGAGAACTCCCTCGAGTTTGAACGCTTATCGACGCCCACCTGCTGCATCCTGCACGGTGGCGCCGGAATGACATCCCCAAGGCTAAACCCGCCTAAGAACAAAAGTCAATGGCAGAATTTACATTTGTTCACGATCTGTGGGGTTTATCACCAACGCCCCCGCCATCACGAGGATGACGGGGGCGGTAGTCAGTGATTGGGGCGGGATTAGCGCACCGGCACACCGGGGCCCAGCGGGATGCCCAGGGCGTACCAGAGGATGAAGAAGAGGAACCAGCCCACGAGCATGACCAGCGAATAGGGGATAGCCAAGCTCATGAGCGTGCCCACACCAGCCGGCTTGTAGTACTTCTGCAGGAAGGACAAAGCCAGTGCGAAATAGGGCGACATCGGGGTGATGATGTTGGTGGGGGAATCGCCCACGCGGAAGAGCATCTGCGCCACCTCGGGCGAGATATTCACATACATCAGCATGGGCACGACCACCGGAGCCATCAGCGCCCACTGCGCGGAGCCGGAGGTGATGAAGATATTCAGCACCGCCACCATCAGCACCAACGCGCCAAAGAGCACCACCGGCGGCAGATCGGCGCTGGTGAGGAACTCCGCGCCCTTAATCGCCGTCCACTGGCCGATATTGGACCACTGGAAATAGGCGGTGAACTGCGAGACGGCGAAGAACAGCACCAGCATGGCGGTCAGTGTATCCAGGCCCTTTTCCATGAACTCCGGCACATCGCTCGAGCTGGTGATGGTGCCCATCACCTTGCCGTAGACCATGCCGATCACCGCGAAGAGCAGGGCAATCGAGACCACAATGTCGGTGAGCAGCGGGGAGTTCAAGATGCCATCGCCCTCGCCGCGCATCGGCGAGCCGGGAATGAAGAGCAGGGCGAACCACGCGGCCATAAACAGCAGGGCAGCCCAGCCGGCGGCCTTCAGCGCTTTCACTTCCTGCGAGTGCACGGAGAGATCATCCGCCGAGCCCTCGTCCTCCAAGTGATCGGGGGTGTTGAAGCTGGCCTTGTCGTAGTTGATCTTGGACTCATCGACGGTCTTTCGCACATGCTTCGTCACGAATAGCTCCGTCACCGCGGTGATCAGCAGGGAAAGAACCACTGCCGAGGCCATAGAGAAGAAGTAGTTCGCCAGCGGCGAGACCACATACTCTGGGTCCACAAAAGCCGCGGCCTGGGTGGAGATACCCGCCAGCAGCACGTCGGTGATATTCAGAATCAGCGAAGAGTTGAAGCCGGCCGAGGAGGCCGCGAAGGCCACCATGGCGCCCACGATCGGGTTGCGGCCTACCGCATTAAAGGAGGCGGCACCCAGCGGAATCAGGATCACATACACCGCATCCGAGGCGATCGAGCCGGTCACACCAGCCAAGGCCACCGCGAAGGTGAGCATGGCGGGATGACGCACCTGGGCAATCGCGGAACGGATCGCGGCCGAGATGAATCCCGAGTACTCCGCCACCGCGACACCCAACATGCACACCAGGATCAACCCCAGTGGGGCGAAGGACACGAAATTATCCACCGCGTCCGTGACCATCTTCTGCATGTACTCCGCGGTCATAAGATTGACCACGTCGATAGTCTCGCCGGAGCCAGGATCGGTGGCAGACATGCCAATCCGCGCCCCGATCCAGGAGCTCAAGATCACAATGCCCGACAGAATAACGAAGAGCCAGAAGGGGTTCGGCAGGGCATTGCCGACCCTTTCGATAGCTCCCAGCATGCCCGTGGACTCGCGTGCGGAGTCGCCGCCCGCGGGCTTATCAGCCACGGCCGTGGCTGTACTGTCGCCCTGGTGCTGCGACGCATTCTTTTCATTTTTCTCGAGGTTTTCGCTCATTGGCGCACCTTTCATGTACAGTCTCCGGCCTCTGAAGAGGAGAGGGCGCGAGCTGCGGGTAGCAGACATAGGGCTATCCACCTAGGCCCCTGCCGGGCGGCGGTGATAGCTGTGACACGCCTGAATATGCGGCAGGAATGGCCTAAGTTAGGGACCTACGCTAACAAATAGTGGCCTAGATCTCATAGCACCGCTCAGCGGTGCGGGGGCGGCGCAGTGCTCTAGCGGCGAGAATCATGCCGAGAAGCTGCGACGATAGGGCGGATTGCTTGGTAGGGTGGCGAGCATGAACTACCAGGAGAAGTCCGTGGTCAACCACAGCGCCGAGCATCCTGAACGGCGCGTCCTCGTGACAGGGGCTACGGGCTATGTGGGCGGTCGTCTTGTTCCCGAATTGCTCGCCGCCGGCTTCAGCGTGCGGGTCACCTCCCGCAGCAAAAAGAGCCTCGCCCGCTTCGATTGGTACGAGGATGTCGAGGCCGTCGAGGTAGACCTCCAAGACCAGCAGAGCGTGCGCGCCGCCTGCGAAGACATCGACGTGCTGTTCTATCTTGTGCACTCCATGGGTGGAGAGGAACAGGATTTCGAAGAGGTGGAAAAGACCGTAGCCACCGCGGTGGCCACCGCCGCCAGCGACGCTGGGGTCAGCCAGATCATCTATCTCTCCGGCCTCTATCCGCAGGATGTGCCACTGGAGAAACTATCCAAGCACATGCGCTCCCGCGAGCGCGTGGCGCAGATCCTGCTGGAATCTCCCACCCCGACCATCGTCTATCGCGCCGCCACCCTCATTGGTTCCGGTTCCGCTTCCTTCGAGATCATCCGCCACCTTGTCGAGCGGCTGCCGCTGATGGTGGCGCCGAGATGGATCACCAACAAGATTGAGCCGATCTCCATTCGCGATACCTTGTACTACCTAGTGCGCGCCGCTGATCTCGAGCAACCAGCGAACCGCGGCTATGACATCGGCTGCGGCACAACCTATGAGTTCGCGGATTTGCTGCGCCAATACGCCACGGTGCGCGGGTTGAAGCGCTGGATTGTCGGCATGCCGATTTCGCTGCCCATGGACAAGCTCTCGGGCATGTGGATCGGACTGGTCACGCCCGTACCGGAGGGGCTGGCCATTCCGCTGGCCCAATCCATGCAGGAAGACGCTGTCACCGCAGAACACGATATCGCCGAGCTCATCCCGGATCCCGATGGCGGCCTCAGCGATTACCGCACCGCGGTCAGCCGTGCCATCACCAAGGACACGGAGGGTGGGGTAGACACCTCTTGGGATAGCAGCTGGAAACACGCCGGCACCGCCTCCAGCACCATAACGGGAGATAGCGATGATCCTGCTGCCTCCCAGAGCAATGACCCCACCTGGGCCGGCTCGGATATCTACCGCGACGTCCGTGTCCGCCGCACCCCCGTGGAGATCGAGAAGGTCTGGTCCGTCGTGGAAGGAATCGGCGGGCACACCGGCTGGTACTCCGCCACGATCCTGTGGCAGATCCGCGGGTTCATCGACAAGCTCATCGGCGGCCCTGGCCTCGGCGGCCGGCGCGACCCGCGCCACCTCGAAGTCAATGACCGACTCGATTGGTGGCGGGTCGAAGACGTCGACCGCCCGCACAAGCTGGTGCTGCGGGCAGAGATGAAGCTCTCCGGCGAGGCCTGGCTGGTCATGGAACTCAAGGAGGTCGAAGACGAGGAAGGGAACCGCACCGAATACACCCAAACCGCGCTCTATCAGCCCAAGGGCCTGCTCGGACGGGCCTATTGGTGGGCGGTGGCTCCTTTCCACTTCTTCGTCTTCCCCCTGATGGCCCGCAATATTCTCGACGAAGCCGCCTCAACCACCTAGCCCCAGCGGTATTCAGCTAGCGTTCACCTCCCAGCGCTGAGCTTTTATAGCCTGCTCTGGGAGGTGTTTTTGGGTGTTGTGCTGGGGTTTTGGTGTTGGGTGGGGGTTGTGTGTAGTGTTTTCGGAGTCAGCGAGGCGGCCGGCGCGGTTGTGTTGGTTGTTTTGTTGGTGGTGAAGGTTTTACCGGGTGTTGTT
>NZ_PQMK01000011.1:0-6562 GCF_008930785.1 Corynebacterium sp. 51B
GGGGGAGTCGGGGGCGCCCATGGGGCCCGCCGGACCTGCCGGAACCGCCGGCCCAGCGGGGCCGGCCGGGGGAACGGCGCCAAAGGTGCGGGTTTCCTGCGTGGTGGCGTGCGGGCCGGCCTCCTCTTCGGCGTCCGGGAATAGTCCCTCGCGCGGGTGCTGTGGCTGGCCGGGGCCTTCCACGTGGCCATTGGGCTCGGGATTCATCGCGGGGCTCACCACGGTGGTGGCCCGGTGCGCGGCACCGTGGCGGGGCACGGGCACGGAGAAATCGGGAAGGTTCAGGGTGCGCGCGGCGTCGTTGACGGCGTCAAGGAACTCTTGGGCGTCGGCGAAGCGATCGGCGGGGTTGCGCGCACAGGCGCGGGCTACGAGCGCGTCGAATTCTGGGGGGACGCCGTCGATGCGCGTGGAGGGCGGCGGCACATCTGCGTGCAGGCGGGCATAGGCGTGGGCCATGGGGTTGTCCCCAGTGAAGGGGGTATCGCCGCTGAGAAGTTCAAAGAGTACGATGCCGGCGGAGTACACATCCGAGGCGGGGCCGACCGAGGAGCCGTCGACCTGCTCGGGGGAGAGATAGGAGACGGTGCCGATGATCTGGTCGGAGGTGTGGTGGGCGTGCGATGTGGCGCGCACCAGCCCGAAATCGGCGAGCTTGACCTGATGGTTGCCGTTGATCAGCACGTTATCGGGCTTGACGTCGCGGTGCACCATGCCTTCGCGGTGCGCCACCGCCAGCGCGGTGAGGACACTACGCATCACAGCGGTGGCCGCGTGCGGCGGCATAGGGCCGCGCTCGGAGAGTAGCTCGCGCAGGGTGCCGCCGGTGATCAGTTCCATGATGAGGAATACGTGATCGCCGGAGGAGTTCGTGTCATAGACATTCACGAGGCTCGGGTGCGAGAGCTGCGCCATGGAGCGGGCCTCGCGGCGGAAACGCTCCCGCGAGACAGGGTCATCCATGAGCCGATCATCGAGCACCTTTGCCGCCACGGGGCGCCCGAGGCGCAGATCTAGGCACCGGTACACAGAGGACATTCCGCCCCGAGCGATAAGAGTTTCCACTCGGTAGCGCTGATCGAGAAGTGTGCCGACCGCCAGTTGAGTCATGGTGAATAGTATGCCTGCATTAACGAAGTTAAGCTAACCGTTTCTCGTCACTCTGTAATACATTAGGTGCCGTGAGTTCGATTCCAGTGTCCAAGGATGTTTTAAGCCCTGACGAGCCCCTGCTAGCCATCCCCGATGTGGCTGAGCGCACGGGTGTGGTGGTGACGAAGGTGCATCACCTAGTCCGCGATCATCAGCTGCTTGTGGTGCAGCGGGATGGCGTGAAATATGTTCCGGAGCGCTTCCTCAACGAGGACGGTTCGCTCAACCGCTTTGTGCCCGGAGTGATCGCGCTATTGTCCGATGGCCACTACACGGATGCTGAGATCCTGGAGTATCTCTTCCGTGCCGATGATTCGCTGCCCGGTCGCCCTGTCGATGCTCTCCACGGGCATCTCGCCCGCGAGGTCATGCGCCGCGCCCAGGCTATGGCCCTCTAAACCCAGCACGCTTATCGACGCCCCGTCGTCGGCACAGCATCCTCTTAGCGCAACGCAGCCTCGCGTTCGGCTCCGGCTGTGCGGTGTCGGGGCTGTTGCCGTTCTGCGTCGGTGAAGATATAGCCGGTGGCGAAGTAAGCCACGATGGTGGTGGGCACCATCCAGACTGGGTTGTAGAGCTGGTGATTGCCGCTGCCGGTGAAGGCGAGCGCAATGATGATCGACAGCAGGGTGGTGGCCTTGATGACTCTCATCGAGGGACGGAAGGTCCCGATCACATTGAGCAGGCTGGTGTAATACCACGGGAGGGTGACGGCGTTGAATACCACGGCGCAGCCATAGGCAACGGCGATGCCGATGATATTGCGCCGATTGTTCTGGCGATAGATCCACCACGCTGCCGCGATGCCGAGAAGCATGATGACCCCGCAGATGGGGCGGGTGATGGCCAGCGCGGTGTTATAGGAAAAGTCATCGGTGATGAACAGGATCACCGGAGTGACAATGTCGGCGATGAGGGAGGGCAGCGCCAGCGGGTTGATCACCTTCGAGTTCCCCGAAAGCTGCGATACCCATCCCCAGTTTGAGCCCGAGGCGGCGGTGACCGCGATCATCACCACGGCGAACTCCACCACCATCCAGGCGCCGGTAGCGAAGAAGGCGAGGAGCGCGCGGGGAGTGGGAGTAAGCCCCGTCCGGCGTTCCAAGACGGCCGCGAGATGGCGGGCTCCCATCCAGACGATAAACGGCAGCGCCAGCGCCGCCGTAGCCTTGAGCGAGACCGCGACAGACACCAGCAGCACGGCGCAGAGGAAGCGCTGGCGCAGCGCGCAGAGCAGGCCGAGGCTGACCAAGCCCACCATGAGCGATTCGTTGTGCATGCCGCCCACCAGATGGAGCACCATCACCGGGTTGGCCACGCCCAGCCACAGCGCCAGCGCGGGCGAGCCCCCGAGGCAGCGCGCAATCTTCGGCGTTGACCACGCAATAGCGATGAAGCCGGCGATAGAGACCACCTTGTATAGCAGCACGCCTAGGGTGACGTTCTCGCCGACCAGGCTGGTAATGCCCTCGCCGATCCACAGGTGCAGCGGCCCATAGGGGGTGGTGGTGTTGCGCCAGTCGTGGCTGACCTCCAGCAGGAAGGGGCCCGGATTGACCGCGGCGCCCTGGGTGTAGGGGTCGAAGCCATCGCGCAGCATCGCTCCCTGCATGAGATAGCTATAGACGTCGCGCGAAAGAATCGGGGCGGCGAAAAGAAGTGGCGCGACCCACGTGATGAGACAGAGGCGGATCTCGGCGACTTTGTCCTTCTCGGAGAGTCGCGGATTCCACATCACCTGCCGGCCCAAGAGCACCCATGCGGCCACAGCGCCCATAATGCCGAGCCAGACGATGGTATTGGACACCCCAGCGCCGTGGCCGTAGCTCATAAAGTCCAGCCCGAGTGCCTCTAATACTCCGCCGCGGTTGCGGATGGCACCACCGCCATAGGATCCCGCGATAATCAGTACTGCGGCGGCGAGGCCGACCCAGCGCGCACGAGCCCAGTCCATCGCCACTACATCCTCCGCGCGGTCGCGCGTTCCGCAAGATCGCCGAGAATGCCCTCCACGGCGGGTACCGCTGTGATGGTGGCGAGCGCCTGGTTCTTCAACTCGGTGATGTGGCTTTCCACCTCATCCACGGCTCCGGAGTCCGCAATGATCTCCGCTAGCTCCTGAATATCGGCGGAACTCTCCACCTGGCCGAGGCCTTCGCGCAGCCGGGCAGCCCGCTGGGGGACCTGAGCATCGAGAATCGCGAGCGTGCGCGCCACCAACACGGTGCGCTTTCCCTCGCGAAGATCATCGCCGGCCGGTTTACCGGTGACGGCTGGGTCGCCGAAGACACCGAGGACATCATCCCGCAGCTGGAAAGCGATCCCCACATCGCGGCCATAGGAGCGATAGGCGGCAATGGTTTCCTCGTTTGCGCCGGCAATAGCGGCCCCTAGGTGCAGCGGGCGCTCGATGGTGTAGGCAGCCGTTTTATAGCGATTGACGCGCATGGGGGCTTCCACGCCCTCGACGCCTTTGGACTCGATGGTGATATCGAGGATCTGCCCACCGATCACCTCATGGCGCATCGCCCGCCACGGCTCACGCATGCGCCGCAGAGCGGCATCCGACAGACCGGAATCCATCACCATGTCATCGGCGTACACCAAGGCCATATCGCCGAGCAATATAGCCAGTGATTCGCCAAAGTGGGCGGCATCGCCGGAAAAGCCTTGCTCCCGGTGATAGGCCTCTACCCGTCGGTGCACGGTGGGGAAGCCGCGCCGGGTATCGGAGGAATCGATGATGTCATCGTGGATAAGAGCGCAGGCTTGGATGAACTCCAAGGCGGATAAGGCGGTGGTGACAGCCTCAATATCCTCGGGGCATTCGGGGCTCCGGGCACCCATGAAGCCGGTCCAGCCAAAGAGGGGACGCATACGCTTGCCGCCGCTGAGCACGAAATCTTCCAGCACCGCGGTGCCGAGATGCACGTTTTCGTCCATGGCGAGGGAGTGGTGATTGCGCTGTGTGCAGTAGCTCAGCAAATGCTCACGGACGACCGGCGGAATGGCCTGAATGGGGTCGGTGAACAGCTCTGAGTGAATCGACATCACAGTCTCTCCAGATCGATAGTGGGGTGTGGGGACAGCGAGGCCCCAACCGGCGGCGAGGAGGGTCTAGGTTGTATCACTGTTGACTCTAGCGTGTGCTGCAGACACGGGGTGCGTGCGGGGCACATAATTTTCTGCAGGAATGAACCGCTCTGTTCACTTTTGGGGGCAATTCGCGCACAAAGCGGTTTGTATGTGCTTTAATGCAGCACCATGCCCTCAACACAGCCGCAGCACCGTTCGGTTATCGACGCCATCACTGCCCCTCGCGATGCCCGCGTGGCCTTCTCGGTGGAATTCATGCCACCCCGCGATGACGCAGCCGAGCAGCGTATGTGGGATGCGGCGAGCACCTTCCACGATCTGGGCGCGGCCTTCGCCTCGGTGACCTATGGCGCGGGCGGATCTACCCGCGAGCGCACTGGCCGCATCGCGCGACGGCTCTCGCAGCACCCGCTGACCACCTTGGTGCACCTGACCTTGGTGAAACACACCGCGGAGGAACTCACGTCGATCCTGCAGGAATACGCCCACTTGGGGCTCACCAACCTCTTGGCCCTGCGCGGCGACCCGCCCGGCAATCCGCTGGGGGAGTGGGTACCCACCGAAGGCGGGCTGAACTACGCAATCGATCTCATCCGCTTAACCAAATCGGTGGAGGAGTGTCGCGACTTCACTATCGGCGTCGCCAGCTTCCCCGAAGGCCACTATCGCGCAGCGAACCTTGATGCGGACACGCACTGGACCCTGGAGAAGCTGCGCGCCGGGGCGGAGTTTTCCATCACCCAAATGTTTTTTGATGTGGAGCATTTCCTGCGGCTCCGAGATCGCCTCGCTGCCGCCGATCCCGTGCACGGCTCGAAGCCGGTGATCCCTGGTCTGATGCCGATCACGAGCCTGCGCTCGGCCCGCCGCCAAGTGGAGTTGTCCGGTTCCTCCTTGCCGACGGCGCTCGAACGGCGTTTGCTCGCCGCGGAGACGGATGAGCAGGTCCGTGCCGTGGGCATTGAAGTGACCTCCGAGATGGCCGAGCGCTTGATCGCGGAAGGGGTGGAGGATCTGCACTTTATGACGATGAACTTCGCCCGTGCCACCCAAGAAGTGCTGCACAATCTCGGCATGGCCCCGAAGTGGCAGCCGGCCGCCTAGGAGGCGGTGGGGAGATAAAGCACCGCGAAGGGGCGGGAATCGCCCAAGAAGCGAAAATTGCGCAGCAGGTCCTGAAAGTCTAGAGAGCGGTAGAGGCCGAAGGCGCGGTTGTTTTCCCCTGCGGTTTCTGGAGTGGAGAGAAGAATGTGGGTGGGGGCGGCGTCGATAAACGCCTTAATGAGGCGGCGCCCAATGCCTCGACCTTGATAGGCGGGATCGACGTGAATCTCGGAGAGTTCCACATAATCGTTGAGAGTGTCTAGCTGCGGACTATGGGCGCCGTAGGTCTGGCGCACCCCGTGATAGACCTGATTGAACCACCACTGGGTGCTATTGCTGCGAAAGCCGTACACCACGCCGACGATGGAGCGATCGTGGACGGCGATGAAGGCGTGAAAATCGCGGTTGCGGGAGTTATGCCGCCACGCGGAAACGCGGGAATCGGCCAAGGTGGGGTCATAGCCCATCGCGCGGATGTAGATGTCCACCAAGTGCGGGGTCAGCATACAAAACTCGACGGTAGTGAGCTCGCGTATTTCCTCCACAGCCATAACTTCTTATTTCACCATTCTTCCCTGCGATGTGTGGCTCATTCTAGCCGAACATTGTCAGTAGAACATGTGTTCGAACGCGGCGGGTGGAGTGTCCTGGGTGCCCACTAGTGTCACAGCTACACAACGCAGCAGAACACTCAATAATTAAGGAGTAGCTCATGGCCACCCCGATCGTATCCTCCACCGTCTCTTCCCTTCGCCCCCGCGTTCCGAATAGCGTCCGGCTTTTCCGTAGCGGCGTGGACAATTATGAGGCCGCGCAGCAGGCGCTGCTGGACGATAAATTGCTCGATGCTCTCGAATATGGATACCGCGCGGCGCTGCGTCTCGCAGGAGCGCGGGTGGCAGATAGTCCGGTGGCGAAGCGGCGACGGCTGCCGCGTTCCGCCTGGGATCAGCTACGTCTCGTCGATCAACGCGGCGCCGAGTATGCAGATCTCTTCGAAGCCTTCTCTCGGGTGCGCCAGCGTGCACTTAATGGTCTTGATCGGCATGTTTCCCCAGCCCGCGTGGGCACCTTGATGCGGCTGGTAGAGTCCTTCCTAGACGATGTAGATGAGCAGCTGCATCCCACTTCCACCGCAGCCTAGAAGCTCGGCCGCACTATCGCCTCGCGGCGGCTAGTGATGGCGGGGCGTGTGGGGCTGTCGGGGGTG
>NZ_PQMK01000012.1:0-5456 GCF_008930785.1 Corynebacterium sp. 51B
TGTGAAGTTTTAGGTCGGCGGTGACTTACTCTCCCACACCCTCCCGGGTGCAGTACCATCAGCGCTGTCGGGCTTAGCTTCCGGGTTCGGAATGGGACCGGGCGTGTCCCCGATGCTATAACCACCGACACATCTTTTTTGTGTGTGGGTTTGTGTTGTTTCAGATACTGTGTAGTGGACGCGTGCGGCTTATCGTGTGTGCTTGTTTTTGTGTTGCGTGTGTGTTTTTTGTTGGTGGGTTAGTACCAGTCACCTCGAACACATTACTGTGCGTCCAGTTCTGGCCTATCAACCCCATCATCTCTGGGGTACCTCAAAAGAAACCTGGTCTTGAAAGGGGCTTCCCGCTTAGATGCTTTCAGCGGTTATCCTGTCCGTACGTAGCTAACCAGCCGTGCTCCTGGTGGAACAACTGGCACACTAGAGGTACGTCCGTCCCGGTCCTCTCGTACTAAGGACAGCTTTTCTCAAGTTTCAACGCGCGCGGCGGATAGAGACCGAACTGTCTCACGACGTTCTAAACCCAGCTCGCGTGCCGCTTTAATGGGCGAACAGCCCAACCCTTGGGACCTACTCCAGCCCCAGGATGCGACGAGCCGACATCGAGGTGCCAAACCATCCCGTCGATATGGACTCTTGGGGAAGATCAGCCTGTTATCCCCGGGGTACCTTTTATCCGTTGAGCGACACCCAATCCACGATGAGGTGCCGGATCACTAGTCCCTACTTTCGTATCTGCTTGACATGTCTGTCTCACAGTTAAGCTCCCTTGTGCACTTACACTCAACACCTGATTGCCAACCAGGCTGAGGGAACCTTTGGGCGCCTCCGTTACTCTTTGGGAGGCAACCGCCCCAGTTAAACTACCCACCAGGCACTGTCCCCAACCCAGATCATGGGCCAAGGTTGAGATATCCGAATCGGTCAGAGTGGTATTTCACCGTGCGACTCCACACCAACTAGCGTTAATGCTTCCACGTCTCCCACCTATGCTACACAAACCGACCCGAACACCAATACCAAGTTGTAGTGAAGGTCCCGGGGTCTTTTCGTCCTGCCGCGCGTAACGAGCATCTTTACTCGTACTGCAATTTCACCGGGCCTGTAGTTGAGACAGCAGGGAAGTCGTTACGCCATTCGTGCAGGTCGGAACTTACCCGACAAGGAATTTCGCTACCTTAGGATGGTTATAGTTACCACCGCCGTTTACTGGGGCTTAAATTCTCCGCTTCGACCCAAAAGGTCTAACAGGTCCTCTTAACCTTCCAGCACCGGGCAGGCGTCAGTCCGTATACATCAACTTCCACGTTTTCGCACAGACCTATGTTTTTAGTAAACAGTCGCTTCCCTCTAGACTCTGCGACCACCACACAGCTATCAACCGTGTAGGGTCCCCCTTCTCCCGAAGTTACGGGGGTATTTTGCCGAGTTCCTTAACTACAGTTCACCCGCTCGCCTTAGTATTCTCTACTCGATCACCTGTGTCGGTTTGGGGTACGGGCCGGCCATATACATCGCTAGAAGCTTTTCTCGACAGCACAGGATCACCACCATCCCCACTAAGTGGGTACGCATCACGCCTCACCCTTTAATGTGTCCCGGATTTACCTAGAACACGGACTACACGCTTACACCAACACAACCAACGGTTGGCGTGGCTACCACTCTGTGTCACTCCATCACTTGACTACGACAGATCAGGCCCCACGCATCCTCACACACCACACACCAAAAAGGCATGTGAAAGGTGATTCTGGGTGGTTAGTATCACTGCATCATCATTGGTCGCATACAACCGGGTACGGGAATATCAACCCGTTTGCCATCGACTACGCCTGTCGGCCTCGCCTTAGGACCCGACTCACCCTGGGAAGACGAGCTTGACCCAGGAACCCTTGATCATCCGGCGGCAAGGATTCTCACCTTGCATTCGCTACTCATGCCTGCATTCTCACTCGCACACACTCCACCATAAGCTTCCGCCACAGCTTCACCGCATGCACGACGCTCCCCTACCCAACAACACTAAACATGCTGCTGTCGTGGTTTCGGCGGTGTACTTCAGCCCCACTACATTGTCGGCGCAGAACCACTCGACCAGTGAGCTATTACGCACTCTTTCAAGGATGGCTGCTTCTAAGCCAACCTCCTGGCTGTCTTCGCGATCCCACATCCTTTTCCACTTAGTACACTCTTAGGGGCCTTAACCGACGATCTGGGCTGTTTCCCTCTCGACTACGAAGCTTATCCCCCGCAGTCTCACTGCCACGCTATAACATTCACGGTATTCGGAGTTTGGCTGATGTTGCTAAGATGATAGTCCCGCTCAACCAACCAGTAGCTCTACCCCCGCAAAGAAACACGCAACGCTGCACCTAAATGCATTTCGGGGAGAACCAGCTATCACGGAGTTTGATTAGCCTTTCACCCCTACCCACAACTCATCCCCTCAGTTTTCAACCTAAGTGGGTTCGCGCCTCCACAACCTCTTACAGCTGCTTCACACTGGCCATGGGTAGATCACTCCGCTTCGGGTCCAGGACACGCCACTAAACACACTAGTTAGTATTCGCTTTCGCTACGACTACCCCACACACGGGTTAACCTCGCGACATGCCGCTGACTCGCAGGCTCATTCTTCAAAAGGCACGCCATCACACCCAAAAGGATGCTCTGACGGATTGTAGACACACGGTTTCAGGTACTATTTCACTCCCCTCCCGGGGTACTTTTCACCATTCCCTCACGGTACTCATACACTATCGGTCACGCCAAGTATTCAGGCTTACCGGGTGGTCCCGGCAGATTCACAGCAGATTCCACGAGCCCGCTGCTACTCGGGAACACGCACACAACCATCGACGCATATGTTCGGCTACCGGACTCTCACCGTCTACGGTAGGTGATCCCACACCACTTCGCCTCACACACACCAACAATCGAGATGACACGGCAGTATCACCAACACACATGCCCCACAACCAGCCACACGCAACCCCTGCCGAGTATCACACGCATGACTTTTAGCCATCATCCGCTTTCGTTCGCCACTACTCACAGAATCACTATTGTTTTCTTCTCCTACGGGTACTGAGATGTTTCACTTCCCCGCGTACACCCCCTATGCAGCTATACATTCACCACAAGGAAACACACACCCAAAAAAGCGCATGCTAGGTTACCCCATTCGGACACCCTCGGATCAACGCTCGATTGACAACTCCCCGAGGACTATCGCGGCCTTCCACGTCCTTCATCGGCTTGACGATGCCCAGGCATCCACCGTGCGCCCTAAATAAAAAACAGACACACAAACAATCAAAAAACACTAAGAACAAACACAATAAAATTGCTCGCGTCCACTATACAGTTCTCAAACAACACACACACCAACCACCCACCACCACACAAGCAGTAGTAGATAACCCGGTGCGCCCACAAGACAACCATGTTGCCTCAGACACCCAACAATGCACCAGCTTTGCTTAAAACTTTTGCCGACATGCTCGTCAACCACTCTCACCGTGGCACACACGTTCTTTCACGATCGCGCATGTTCCATACAGGATTTTCAAAAAATATAGAAGCGATGCCACAAACAACCATGACACCTCAAAACAAAACTCCTTAGAAAGGAGGTGATCCAGCCGCACCTTCCGGTACGGCTACCTTGTTACGACTTCGTCCCAATCGCCAATCCCACCTTCGACCACTCCCCACCAAAAAGGCTTAGGCCATGGGCTTCGGGTGTTATCAACTTTCATGACGTGACGGGCGGTGTGTACAAGGCCCGGGAACGTATTCACCGCAGCATTGCTGATCTGCGATTACTAGCGACTCCGACTTCATGGGGTCGAGTTGCAGACCCCAATCCGAACTAAGACTGACTTTCAAGCGATCCGCTCACCCTCACAGGCTCGCATCGCGTTGTATCAACCATTGTAGCATGTGTGAAGCCCTGGACATAAGGGGCATGATGATTTGACGTCATCCCCACCTTCCTCCGAGTTAACCCCGGCAGTCTCTCATGAGTCCCCACCATAACGCGCTGGCAACATAAGACAAGGGTTGCGCTCGTTGCGGGACTTAACCCAACATCTCACGACACGAGCTGACGACAACCATGCACCACCTGTGAACAAGCCAAAAAGGAAAACGTATCTCTACGCCGATCCTGTCCATGTCAAGCCCAGGTAAGGTTCTTCGCGTTGCATCGAATTAATCCACATGCTCCGCCGCTTGTGCGGGCCCCCGTCAATTCCTTTGAGTTTTAGCCTTGCGGCCGTACTCCCCAGGCGGGGCGCTTAATGCGTTAGCTACGGCACAGAAACCATGAAAAGTCCCCACACCTAGCGCCCACCGTTTACAGCATGGACTACCAGGGTATCTAATCCTGTTCGCTACCCATGCTTTCGCTCCTCAGCGTCAGTAACTGCCCAGTAACCTGCCTTCGCCATCGGTGTTCCTCCTGATATCTGCGCATTTCACCGCTACACCAGGAATTCCAGTTACCCCTACAGCACTCAAGTAATGCCCGTATCGCCTGCACGCCCGAAGTTAAGCCCCGGGATTTCACAGACGACGCGACAAACCACCTACGAGCTCTTTACGCCCAGTAATTCCGGACAACGCTCGCACCCTACGTATTACCGCGGCTGCTGGCACGTAGTTAGCCGGTGCTTCTTCTATACCTACCGTCACCAAAAAGGCTTCGTCGGTACCGAAAGGAGTTTACAACCCGAAGGCCTTCATCCCCCACGCGGCGTCGCTGCATCAGGCTTGCGCCCATTGTGCAATATTCCCCACTGCTGCCTCCCGTAGGAGTCTGGGCCGTGTCTCAGTCCCAATGTGGCCGATCACCCTCTCAGGCCGGCTACCCGTCGACGCCTTGGTAGGCCATTACCCCACCAACAAGCTGATAGGCCGCGAGCTCATCTTGAACCAAAAAAAATCTTTCCACCACCGACACTAAACGATGGTCCTATCCGGTATTAGACCCAGTTTCCCAAGCTTATCCCAGAGTCCAAGGCAGATCACCCACGTGTTACTCACCCGTTCGCCACTCGAGTACCCCAGCAAAACTGGAGCCTTTCCGTTCGACTTGCATGTGTTAAGCACGCCGCCAGCGTTCGTCCTGAGCCAGGATCAAACTCTCCACAAAAAACCAAAAACACCACAAAGGTGCAATCAGAAAAAAGCTACAAGCTCCGTGAAAAGCCCAAAACTAGCAAAAAAAACAAAAAACAAGGGGGCAGAATCCGACGAGGAAAACCCACCCCCAAAAAAATCATCAACACACACTGCTAAAAAACAGCACACGCATCAAATCACATGCGACCAAACAAACCCCAATCACAAGGGCACCCGATCCACACACAACCAAACACGCACACCACAACAAAAGCAGCACACATCAACAAAACAAAGCTGGCACACTATCGAGTTCTCAAACAACA
>NZ_PQMK01000002.1:0-324528 GCF_008930785.1 Corynebacterium sp. 51B
GTGTGGGGCTGTCGGGGGTGGGAGTACTGCCGGTGAATGGCGATCGGAACAATTCACGGCAGTGAAACGTTGTTGTATTTTGAAGACCCATCAGCGGCAGGTGCTCTGCACATGGAGCCCAGCCACACACCCGCCCGGGAGGAACAGTGTCGCTTTCAGAGCAGGAGAAAAAGCTTCTCCGTGAGATTGAGCAGTCACTACTTGCAGACGATCCCAAGTTTGGATCCTCGATTAAAGAGGAATCCGCTTTCGGTGGTGGTTCCGGATCGCTGAGCCTGCGAGGGATTGCCGTCGGTGTCATCGGCCTTCTTGTGTTGATTGGTGGCATCGCGCTGAGCCAGACCAATTTGTGGTTCATCGCTCTCGGTGTGGTGGGCTTTCTCATCATGTTTGGCGCTGGCCTCTGGATGCTGCGTAGCGGTGGCGAAGGCGGCTCGGCCGATTCTGGGCCGAAGCTGCACACCGTCGGTAGCTCCCGCCCCGCAGCCGCACCGAAACAAGACACGAGCTCGATGGAGGAGCGCTTCCGCCGCCGCTTCGGCGGGCACTAATCTCCGCCAGTGATCTCTAGGGGGCTAAGGGTCTGACGCTCCCACCCAGCGCGCGCGCCTGAAGGTGCGCGCTTTTTTCATGCCTCTACCGTGCGCCATCGGCGGCGGAGCACCCCTATGGGGCTGCCGCGCTGCGCGGTTTCCCACTTTCTCCCACCATGATCCCCCACTGTGTCCCACGCGGAGCTTCCCGCTGAGTAAAAGGTGAAGATAGTGCGGCTGAAAAGCGAAAAGATAGAGGTGATGTGTATGGGGATTGTGGGGGAGAGGAGCACTACAGTCACCTCTCGTGCCCTATTGTGGCGCCCCAGAGGGGCTTCGCGCACGGTGTCTCCCACCGCGCTCGGGAGAAAAATACCGCTGTGAACAGTGAATTTGGCGAGAAGGAAAAGAAATAGGCGGCGCAGGCTGTTAAAAGTGGGGGAAAGTGGGGTATTGTGGGGCCTAGGTCAGCTGGCCGGCTCTTTGTGGCCGCTCGGCGGGCAGGAAATTGGATATCGAAGGCATGCGAGATGCGCACCTGAGTGCCGCGTTGAACGAGGTATCCCGCATCACTGGGTTTCGAGGTGATTGACACGTAAAGGAGGCCAATAAACCCATGTTTCTTGGCACCTATACCCCGAAGCTCGACGACAAGGGACGGCTCACACTGCCGGCAAAGTTTCGTGAGGAACTTGCTGGCGGCCTCATGGTTACCAAGGGCCAAGATCACAGCTTGGCCGTGTATCCCCGTGAGGAGTTTGCTGCTCGAGCACGCAAGGCAGCGGCGGTGTCGCGTACCAACCCCAAGGCGAGGGCGTTTATTCGTAACCTCGCTGCGAGCGCGGACGAGCAACGCCCTGACGGGCACGGTCGAATTACGCTTTCGGCGGCGCATCGCGAGTATGCGGCCTTGAAGAAAGAGTGCGTGGTGATCGGCTCGGTCGACTTCCTAGAAATCTGGGATGCCGAGGCGTGGGCTGCGTACCAGGCCGAAACCGAGGATTCCTTCGCGGACGCAGAGGATGACGTTTTGGGCGGCTTTATCTAACACAAGGCTCGCTGTCGACAGCGCGCACGCGGTGTGTGTAGACCTCCGGCTGAGGTTGAAGTTCTGGTGTACTTCCCCGATACCAGAATGTTCCCTCGGACGGAGCTCTATATACACCGCCGACGTGTCCGGTGAGACCACACATCTATTTACCTGCACGACTCATAGCGAGAGGGGGTGCGATCGCGCACCATGACGGCACAGCACACACAACAGGAACACGACGTGGATACAGCCAGCGCCCAAGCGCGGGAGCTCGAAGCCAATCATGGCCATGTCCCCGTGCTGCGCGATCGTGTCACCGAACTGCTCGCTCCCGCGATCGATGCCTCCGAGCATCCCGTCGTCGTCGATGCCACCCTCGGTGCGGGTGGACACACCGAGCATCTGCTGTCCACCTTCCCCAGCTGCTTCGTTATCGGCGTCGATCGCGATGCCCGCTCCCTGGCTGAGGCCACCGCTCGGCTCGAGCGCTTCGGCGCTCGCTTCTGTCCGATCCACGCCCGCTTTGATGATCTGGGTGAGGAGATCGATCGCTCGACGGCGCCGGCCGCTATCCGCGCCCAGCAGCACGGCCTCACCGGGGCGCTCGCCGATCTGGGTGTGTCCTCCATGCAGCTCGATCAAGTCGATCGGGGTTTCGCCTATAAGGTGGACGCCCCGCTGGATATGCGCATGGATAATAGCCAGCATTTAACCGCGGCGGATGTGCTCAACACCTATAGCCACGGAGATCTCGCGCGCATCCTTAAAACCTATGGTGACGAGCGTTTCGCGGGCAAGATTGCCAGCGCGATCGTGCGGGAACGCGAGAAGGAGCCCTTCCAGTCCTCGGCGCGGCTCGTGGAGTTGCTGTACGACACCATCCCCGCGGCGACCCGGCGTACGGGCGGGCATCCAGCCAAGCGCACCTTCCAGGCCCTGCGCGTGGAAGTCAATGCGGAGCTCGAATCGCTGGAGAACCTCATCCCCGTGGTGGCCGAACGCCTCGCCCCGCACGGGCGAATGGTGTTCATGAGCTATCAATCGCTCGAGGACAAGATCGTGAAAAAGGTGCTCACCGATCTCACGACGTCCACCACTCCGCCGGGGCTGCCCATGGATCTCCCGGGAACCGCTCCGTCGTTCCGCTTGCTCACCCGCGGCTCGGAGAAGGCATCCGCCGCCGAGATCGAGGTGAACCCCCGCGCTGCATCGGTGCGGGTGCGCGCCGCTGAAAAAGTATCGGAAGAAAGGCTCTAAGACATGACCCTCACCGCAGGAACCCCCGTGCGGCGTCCTCGGCGCAGCGCGCAGGATGGCTCGGGCCAGGCAGAGCACGATGCTTATCGCCCCTCCCCGCGTTGGGCGGATTCTTCCCATCGCTCGCGGGATTACAGCTCGAGCACTTTCAGCAGCGTCGATACGCTCGAGCGTGACAAGGACACCGCCGAGCGGGAGTCGTTGAGCACGCGCTATGGTCACCGCGCCACCACCTTGCGGCCGCAGGCGCCGGCGGCGCCGAAGCCGCAGCGGAAGTTCCAGCGCAGGCTGGGCAGCCAACAGGTGGTCTCGGTGCGCGGCCGCCGCGTGGAATCCCCGCGCCCGGATCAGGGCGTGGTACGCACCTTGGTGTTCTTCCTCCTGCTCAGTGTGCTCGGTGTGGTGGGCACGATGTCGCTCTCCGGACTGAACACGGAGCAGACCTTTACTATTCAGCGCCTCTCACAGCAGGACGCCCAGCTGGGTAATCAGCTGGAAACCCTGCGCCGCGATGTGGAGCAGTCCCGAGCCGCCGCCGATGCTGCCGCCATGGCCGCCGATCACAAGATGGTGATTCCCGGCCAGCCGGGTGCTCTCGACGTGCGCAGTGATGGGGTAGTGGAGGAGAAGCTGGCTCCCAACCCCAATGGGAATTTGCCGATCATTGACGTCAATAAGGGACAGGGCCGGCCGAACCGCGCCAGCAGCGATCCCAACCGCACCGAGGAGATGCGCGATCGTCTCGAAGCCGTCGCGCCGCGTAATAACTCGGTGAATGATGGTGTCGCCGAAACGCGCGAGACGCCGAATAGCGGTCAATCCGGTGCGCCGCTCCCCTATGCGGGGCGCTAGGCGGTTTAGACTGAACTCGACCTCTATAGACAGGGCACTAGCTGTAGTTTTGAGGCTAAAAGCCCTGTCTTGTCAGTTCCAAGGCCAGCGTTTTCTTTAAGGGTAGTGAAGGAGTCTCGGTTCGTGAGTGAATCATCTAGGCCGCGCCGCAGGGAACCCCGCCGCCCGGTTCGCCGCGAACGCGGTGAGGCGGCCGACGTCTCGGCGCGTTCTCGCCGTCGCCCTCGGCTCGACGATGCTCCCCGTGCCCCGCGCTCGGAACGCGGGTCGCAGCCGCCCCAGGCCACCTCGCGTTTCTGGACGTGGCTCAGCACCAGTGGCCCCGTCAATCTGAAAAAGCGCCTCGGCGTGGCGCAAGTTTTTGCGATCCTTCTCGCCGTGGTGCTTATCGGCCGACTCGCCCTCGTGCAGGTCGTGTGGGGTCCGGAGTTCGCGGCCAAGGCGGAGGCCCAGCGCAGCCGCCTCTATGTGGATCCCGCGCGCCGTGGCGCGATCGAGGATCGTCATGGCCACAGCCTTGCCTCGACCATGCAGGCCCGCTCGCTGACCGTCTCGCCGAAGCAGTTCCGCGAGGAAGAGCGCGAACGCCAGGACTATAAGCTCTATGAGGCCGGCGGCTACAACGATATGAGCGAGCAGGAACGCGAGCAGGCCATCGCGGACAACGTCGATAAGCAATTGGAGAAAATTGCGCAGGAGATTCCCGCCACCATCAAGGAGGCGGGGGCCAGCGCGGAGGACGTGAAGCCGGAGGATATCCTCACAAAGCTTGAGGCCGACTCCACGTATGAGATCCTCGTGCGCAATGTGGATCCGGATGTGGCGGCGGAGATCGTCGACACCTTCCCCGGTATCGCCGCGGACTATCAAGAGATTCGTAACTACCCCAATGGGGCTATTGCCCAGAACGTGGTGGGTAAGACCAGCATGGAGGGCGAGGGCCAATTCGGCTTCGAGCTCTATGCGGACGAGAATCTGGCGGGGCAGGATGGCTCCTCCAAGGAGGATGTCTCCACCAATGGCCAGGCCATTCCGGGCACGCTTCGCGACGTCGTCCCGGTGCAGGATGGCGCCAGCTATGAGCTCACACTGGATCTGGATCTGCAGACCTATGTGCAGCAGCAGGTGCAGCAGGCCAAGGATATTTCCGGCGCCGAGAGCGCCCAGGCCATCGTGCTCGACGCCCGGAGCGCCGAGGTGCTCGCCATGGCCAATTCCGACACCATCGACCCCAATGGCGATATTAAGAAGCAGCTCGAAGAGGGGCGGAGTTTCACCAACCCGACCATCTCCAACCCCTTCGAACCGGGCTCGGTGGCGAAGATCATCACCGCCTCTGCGGCGATCGACAATGAGCTGACCACCCCAGACGAGGTGCTCAGCGTGCCCGGCTCTATCGACATGGCGGGCGTGACCGTGCGCGATGCGTGGGAACACGGCACCGTGGGCTTCACCACCACCGGTGTCTTCGCTAAATCCTCCAACGTGGGCACCCTGATGCTCGCCCAGCGCGTGGGGGAGGACCGCTTCAATGACTATCTGCACCGTTTCGGCCTCGGGGAAGCCACGGGAGTGGAGCTGCCCGGCGAGACCGCCGGCCTGCTGCCTGCCCGCGAGGACTGGGGCGGCGGTACCTTCGCCAACCTGCCCATCGGACAGGGTATGGCGATGTCGCTGCTGCAGATGACCGGGATTTATCAAACCATCGCCAATGACGGCGAGCGCATCCAACCGCGGATCGTGAAATCCAAGACCGATGCCGAGGGCAATGAGGTGCCCATTGCGGCGCCCGAGAGCGTGCAGGTGATGAAGCCCGAGGCGGCCAAGGTGGTGCGCAATATGTTCCAAGGTGTGGTGCAGGGCGCCGATGGCGGCCAATCCGGTACCGCCCCCGATGGGGCGATCGAGGGCTATCAGATTTCCGGCAAGACCGGTACCGCCCAGCAGGTCGATGAAAACACCGGCGCGTACTCCAACTCGGACTATTGGATCACCTTCGCCGGTATCGCCCCGGCGGATGATCCCCGCTATGTCATCGGCATCATGCTCGATGATCCGGAACGGGGCGTCCACGGCGGCGGTGGCGGCACGGCCTCGCCCCTGTTTAAAGACATTGCGCAGTGGTTGCTGGCGCGGGATAATGTTCCGCTCAGCCCGCCGCGCGAAGGCAACCTTGTGCTTCAGGCCTACTAGGCACAGGTTCCGCACCACCCGCAGCGGGCGGTGCAGGCGGGTGCGGCATCGCCCGGCGGTTGCGCTTAAAGTAGAGCGCAACCGAATGAGCACGACGGCGCCGGCGAGCAGCTCGGCACCGTATAACTGAATAGCGCTAGAGACTAATGAGCCCTATATATCAAGGAGGAAACTGCGCGTGGCACTGAACTTTTCTGAGGTCCTGAACCTCAGCGGCGGCAGCGTGATCAATGAGCCCAGCGAGGCTCTGAGCGTCAGCGAGATTGGACTGGATTCCACCCAGCTGCCCTCGGGCGCCGTGTTCGCGGCGCTTCCCGGCACGAAGGTGCACGGCGCCACCTACGCCGGCAGCTGCGAGGCCGCGGTGATCCTCACCGACCAGGCCGGCGCCGCTATTCTCCGCGACGCGGACGAGACCCGCCCCATCATCGTGGTGGAGGACGTGCGCGAGATCCTCGGCCCGGTCTCTGCGGCGATCTATAACAACCCCTCGGAGAAGCTCAGCATCATCGGTGTCACCGGCACCTCCGGTAAGACCACCACCAGCTACATGCTGGAAAAGGGCATGATGAAGGCTGGGCACCGGGTGGGGCTGATCGGCACCACCGGTACCCGTATCAACGGCACCCCGGTAGCGACCAAGCTCACCACCCCGGAGGCCCCGACCCTGCAGAAGCTCTTCGCCACCATGGTGGAGGAGGACGTCACGCACGTGATCATGGAGGTCTCTAGCCACGCCCTCGTGCTCGGCCGCGTCGCCGGCACGCACTTCGCCGTCGCCGGCTTCTCCAACCTGTCGCAGGATCACCTCGATTTCCACCCCACCATGGAGGAGTACTTCGAGGCCAAGGCCCTGTTCTTTGATCCCTCCAGCACACAGCACGCCGCCCAGGCAGTGGTGTGCATCGATGATCACTGGGGCGAGTCCATGGCCGAGCGCGCCGGCGAGTCCGTGCTGCGCGTGGCCACCCACGGCCAGAGCGCCGATGTGACCGCCTCCGATATTGAGGTCTCCGCCACCGGCTCCCAGCGTTTCACGCTCACCGTCGATGGCGCCGCCCACACCGTGGAGCTGCCTCTGCCCGGCCGCTTCAACGTGGCTAATGCCGCGCTGGCCATCGCCTGTGCCCATGCCGCCGGCGCCGATGTGGACGCAGTGGCCCAGGGCATCGCCGAGGTGGCCGTGCCCGGCCGCATGGAATCCATCGATGAGGGCCAAGACTTCATGGCCGTGGTGGATTATGCCCATAAGCCGGGGGCGATTGCCGAGGTGCTGGACACTGTGCGTGCCCAGATCTCCGGTCGGGTCGCAGCGGTGATTGGTGCCGGCGGCGATCGCGACGCCACCAAGCGCCCGATCATGGGTGCCGAGGCCGTCAAGCGCGCCGACTTCGTGGTGATCACCGATGACAACCCGCGTTCCGAGGAGCCGGCGTCCATCCGCGCCGAGGTCGTGCGCGGCGCCACCGAGCAGCAGGCCGAGACCCCGGGCGCCGAGGTGACTGAGATCGGCGATCGTCGCGAGGCCATTATCGCCGCCATCAACTGGGCCCAGCCGGGCGACGCGGTGGTGGTGTGTGGCAAGGGCCATGAGACCGGCCAGCTGATCAAGGGCGTTAACCACCACTTTGATGATCGTGAAGAGGTCCGTGCCGCACTGCAGCAGCGCGGTACCGAGAGCAAGTAAAGGCCAGCTGATGAAGAAGTACACGCTCGCGCAGATCGCCGAGATCACCGGCGGGGAGCTATCTGCCAGTGCCGATCCGGAGTCCATCGTGACCGGGCCGGTGGAGTTTGACTCCCGCAATGTTGCCCAGGGCTCGCTATTTGTCGCCCTGCCCGGGGCGAATGTGGATGGCCACGACTTCGTGCCTACCGCCCTCGAGGCGGGGGCGACGGCCGCCCTCGTGGCCCAAGAGGTCGAGGGGCCCGCGATCGTGTTACCGGTGACCGAACTGGATCGCAGCATGGACAACGCCTATGCCTTTGCTGTGGATACCACCGGCCGCACGGAGGCCGTGGTGGGCGGGCTGGCGGCGCTGGCCCGCCGCAATACTGCGGAGTTGCAGCAGGAGCACGGCTTGAAGGTGGTGGGTGTCACCGGCTCCGCTGGGAAGACCTCCACCAAGGACTTCGTCGCCACGTTGCTGCGCTCTGTGGCGGAGACTGTCGCCCCGCCCGGGTCTTTTAATAATGAGATCGGCCTGCCCTATACCGCGCTCAAGTGCGATGAGGACACCACCTATCTCATCAGCGAAATGTCGGCCCGCGGGATCGGGCACATTCGTCATCTCACCGAGATCACCCGCCCCGATATTGCGGTGGTGCTCAACGTGGGCAGCGCCCACTTGGGCGAGTTTGGCTCGCGGGAAAATATCGCCACCGCCAAGGGCGAGATCATCGAGGCCCTGCCCGCCGACGGTGTCGCGGTGCTCAACGCCGATGACGAGCTGGTGGCGCAGATGGCGCGGACGACCGCGGCGAGGGTGCTCTTTACCTCGGCCGCGCTCGACGGGCGCACCCCGAAGCCGCACGCCGATATCACGGCAACCGAGGTGCGCGTGGATGAGCTGGCGCGCCCGCGCTTCGTCCTCACCACCCCGAGCGGCAGCGCCGATGTCCAGCTGCAGGTCAGCGGCGAACACCAGGTGTATAACGCCCTGGCCACGGCGGCGGTGGGGCATGCTGTGGGCTTGGAGTGCGCGCAGATTGCGGCGGCTCTGAGCGCCCACACGGCGGCCTCAGCGAACCGCATGGCCATCACCACCCGCAGCGATGGAGTGGTGATTATCAACGACTCTTATAATGCCAACCCGGACTCCATGCGCGCCGGCATCAAGGCGCTGGCCTCCACGGCCGCCGCCGCGGACACCGGCAGCTGGGCGATCTTAGGACAGATGGCCGAGCTGGGCGAGGATGCCATCAGCGCCCACGAGGAGCTGGGCCAGGTGCTGGTGGAGAACGGCATCGATCACCTCATCACGGTCGGTACAGACGTGAATACCCACGCCCTTGCCGGCGTGGCCGAGGAGCTGGGTATCGACACCCACATCGCCGAGGGCGTGGACGGGGCGCTGAATATCATCGCCGCCGGCGTCGAGCCGGGCGAGGTGGTGTTGGTCAAGGCGTCCAATGCCGATCGGCTGTGGTACGTCGCCGAGCAATTGGCGCAGCTGAGCAAGAGCCGATAAACGCCAGAACAGTCACGCAGGTATAGAAAGAAACGCACGGGTAGATTACGTCATGACGCAGATCATCATCAGCGGGGTAGTGAGCTTCCTCATTGCCATTTTCCTCACCCCGGTGCTCATTCGTCGCTTCTCGGCCGAGGGGCTGGGCCAAGAGATTCGCGAGGATGGGCCGGCCTCGCACCTCCGTAAGCGCGGCACCCCCACCATGGGCGGTATCGCGATCCTCGCCGGTATTCTCGGCGGCTATGTGGTCGCCACCATCGTGGGCGCGATCACCGGATCCACCGCCTTCACCGCCTCCGGCATCTTGGTGCTGTTGTTGACGCTCGCCCTCGGCGGGCTGGGCTTCGCCGATGACTACATCAAGCTGGCGAAGGGCCGCAATCTCGGCCTGAATAAGAAGGGCAAGCTCTTCGGGCAGCTCGCAGTCGCCGTCATCTTCGGATTCTGTGCGCTGCGCTTCGAGAATGACCAGGGCATCAGCCCCGCGTCCACCCACCTGTCCTTCATTCGCGATATCGACACCGTGGATCTGGCTTTTGGCGGCGGCATCCTAGGCACCCTGGTGTTCCTCGTGTTCATCTACATCCTCGTGTCCGCCTGGTCGAATGCGGTGAACCTCACCGATGGTCTCGACGGACTCGCCGCCGGCTCCACCGCCATGGTGATGGTGGCCTATACCACCATGACCTTCTGGCAATTCCGTAACTCCTGCGATGTCGCCGTGCAGCCGGGCTGCTATTCGGTGCGTGATCCGCTCGATCTCGCCATGCTCGCTGCGGCCGGCGCCGGCGCCTGCGCGGGCTTCCTGTGGTGGAATGCCGCGCCCGCCAAGATCTTCATGGGCGATACCGGTTCGCTCGCACTCGGCGGCCTCGTGGCGGGACTGTCCGTGGCCTCGCGCACGGAGCTGCTCATGATTATCGTCGGAGCGCTCTTCGTGATTGAGGTCGCCTCGGTGGCCATTCAGATCATCGTCTTCAAAACTCGCGGCACCCGCGTGTTCCGCATGGCCCCCTTCCACCACCACTTCGAGTCCGGCGGGTGGGCTGAGACCACCGTCACCATCCGATTCTGGCTGCTCGCAGCCATGGCCTGCACCGCGGGCATGGCGCTGTTCTACAGCGAGTGGCTCACCAGCGCAGGGGTATAGCCTTTCATCATGTCTGCAGATCAGCTCTCCCATCTATCCACCGCTGACAGCTCTGGGCTGCCGGAGTTTCTCGCAGGTCCCATCCTGCTGGCCGGGGCCGGCATCTCGGGCCGTGGCTGCGCCAGACTCGTGCGTGCCTTGGGGACGGAGATGGCGATCGCCGACGATAACCCCGCCGCCGCCGATGCCATCGCCGAGCTCGGCGCCGCAGCCCTCAGCACGGCGGCGGCCCGCGCCCGTCTCCACGACTTCTCTTGCGTGATCACCTCGCCTGGATGGCGCCCCGATTCGCCGGTGCTTGTCGACGCCATCTCCGCGGGCATTCCCGTCCTTGGCGATGTGGAATTCGCCTACCTGGTCGACCGCGCCGAGATCTTCGGCCCGCGCCGCACCTGGCTGGCGATTACCGGCACCAATGGGAAAACCACAACCACCGCCATGCTGGCGGCGATGCTCAAGCGCCATAATCCGGCCTCGGCGGCGGTGGGCAATATCGGTATTGCCATCCCCGATGCGCTGCTGGCCACCCCGCGCGTGGAGGTCGTGGTAGCGGAGCTCTCGAGCTTCCAGCTGCACTGGAGCAGCGAGTTCACCCCGGATTGCGGCTGCGTGCTCAACCTGGCCGAGGACCACATCGACTGGCATGGCAGCTTCGCTGACTACGGTGCGGACAAGGCACGCATCCTGCGCGGCGAGTTGAGCGTACTCGGCGTGGACGATGAGCATGTGCGCGCCATGCAGCCCCAGGCCGCTGGGCGCACCGTGGGCTTTACTCTCGGCGAGCCCGCCCCCGGGCAGGTGGGGGTGCGGGAGGGCTGGATCGTGGATCGGGCGTTTCTGCCCGCCGCAGCCGATGCCGAGGAGGGCATTCCCATCCGCCCCATCGAGGGGATCTCCCCCGCAGGACGCGCCGGTCAGCTCGACGCCTTGGCCGCCACTGCCATGGCCCGCGCCCACGGTGTTGCCCCCACCGACATTGCCGCCGCTCTCGATAGCTTCGGGGTGGCCGCCCACCGCGGCCAGGTGGTGCACCAGGTGACTGATGCCGCCGGCGCGATCACCGTGATTGATAATTCCAAAGCGACCAATCCGCACGCCGCTGATGCCGCCCTCAAGGGCTTCGAGTCCATCCTGTGGGTGGCCGGTGGCCAGCTCAAAGGCGCCGATGTCTCCGAGGTGGTCCGCGCTCATGGCGAGCGCATGGTAGCCGCCGCACTGCTCGGCGTGGACGCCCCGCTCATTGCCGAGCAGCTGGCGCTGCACGTCCCCGAGCTTCCGGTCTATGTCTCAACCAGCACCGATAAGCACGAGGCCATGGCGGAGATCGCTGCGTTCGCCCGCGAACACGCCGTGGCCGGTGTTGACGTGATCTTGGCGCCTGCTGCGGCATCATTGGACATGTATAGCGGCATGGGCGAACGCGGCGATATCTTCGCCGACGCCATGCGTGCCGCATTCCCCGCAACTGGAGGTGGCAATGTCTAACGTGCTCACCAACGAACACGGCGGCCGACGGAAGTATTTTCACGTGGCCTTGCGGCCACTGCTGGACTACTACGCTGTTGCTTCCATCGTGGTCATCCTCGCCTTCTTCGGCATTTTGATGGTGGCCAGCTCCTCCATGACGTGGTCGGTGCTTGAGGGCGCCTCCGTGTTTGGCACGGCGATGCGCCAGGCCGTCATGGTGGGCGTGGGCTTCGTGGCGATGTGGCTGTGTCTGCGTCTGCGCCCCCAGTCCATTCGGCGCAGTGCCCCGTGGGTGCTGATCGTATCCGTCCTTTTATTGGTGCTTGTGCTCGTGCCCTCCATTGGTACCGGCTTGGAAGAGGTGGGCTCCCAATCGTGGATCGTGCTCGGCCCCATCCGGCTCCAGCCCTCGGAGCTGGCCAAGGTGGCGATTGCGGTATGGGGCTCCGCGTGGCTCGCGGACTGCCCTCCGGAGAAGAAGAAAATACGCTTCATCGGTTTCATCGTCATCGCCCTGCTGATGCTCGGGCTCATCCTTTTGGAGAAGGACGTCGGCATGGCCCTCGCCTTCCTCGTCGTGGTGGGTGTGACTCTGGTGTTTGCCGGATTGGATTTGCGCTATATCGTGTTCACGGCTCTCGCCACTGTTATCGGATTGGCGCTGGCAGTGAAGAATTCCTCGGGCTTTCGTTCCGATCGCATCTCGGTGTTTAAAGACGCCTTTTTTGGTCGCTTTGATGACACCCGCGGCGCCGCCTTCCAGTCCTACCAGGGCTATCTCTCCCTCTCCGATGGTTCCCTGTTCGGAGTGGGGCCGGGGCAGTCTCGCGCCAAGTGGTTCTATTTGCCGGAAGCGAAAAACGACTTCATCTTCGCCATCATCGGCGAGGAAACCGGGCTGCTGGGCGCCACCATGGTGATCGTGCTCTACGCCGCGCTATGCGTGCTCGGCTTCCGCATCGCGCTGCGAAGCAATAACCGCTTCCTGTCCTTGTTGGCGGCCACGCTCACCGGCTCCATCGTGATCCAAGCATTCATTAATATCGGCTATGTGATCGGCCTGTGGCCGGTGACGGGTATTCAGCTGCCGCTGATCTCTGCCGGCGGTACCTCGGCGATTATCACGCTGGCATCCATGGGCCTGTTGTTGAACTGCGCCCGGCACGAGCCGGAGGCGATTTCCGCACTGCAGTCCCACGGCCGGCCGTGGTTCGATCGGCTGCTCATGCTGCCCGAGCCGATGGTCACGGGCGTGTCCGTGCGCGAAGGCCGGGGCGAGTCACCCCGCGGCGGGGGAGAGCACGAGCAGCGTGATGCTCGGCCGAGCTCGCGGCGTCGAGAAGCGCTCACCCGGCACAGCGAACGCGATCGGGTGCGTCGCTATGGCGAACCGCTCACCCATGTGCGTCGCCGTCCTAGTTCCCATAATCGGCAAAGGTAGAAAGGCCCCATGAGCGAGACAACACTATCCGTGGTGGTGGCTGGCGGCGGAACCGCTGGCCACATCGAACCTGCCCTCGCTGTTGCTGATGCACTGCGGGCGCGGGAGGAGAATATCCGCATTACGGCCCTCGGTACCACCCGAGGACTCGAGATGGATCTCGTGCCCGAGCGCGGCTATGAGCTGCGCACCATCCCACCGGTACCGGTGCCCCGCAAGCCCAGCATGGCCCTAGCCAAGCTGCCGTGGCGGGTGCTGAACTCGGTGCGCGCCACCACCGCGGTTCTCAAGGATGTCGACGCCGACGTGCTCATCGGCTTCGGCGGCTATGTCTCCGCGCCCGCCTATCTGGCGGCGCGACGCCTCGGCATCCCCTTCTTCGTACACGAGGCCAATGCCCGCGCCGGCATGGCCAATAAGCTGGGCGTGCGTCTCGGTGGCACCGGGTTGAATGCGGTGGCCGAGTCCGGCATCCCCGGCGATGTGGTGGGCGTGCCCATCCGCAGCGCCCACGCCCATACCCGCGGGGAGCAGGCACAGCAGGAGGCGCGGGAGAGCTTCGGTCTAAATCCGCAGCGCCGCACCCTGCTGGTCACCGGCGGCTCCCAGGGCGCGCGCTCGCTCAACCGTGCCGTGGCCGAGGGACTCGAGGAGCTCCTCGCCGGCGAGGTGCAGGTGCTGCACGCCTATGGCAAGAAGAACGAGGCACCCGAGGCGCGTACCGGCTATGTGCCGCTGCCGTATATCACCGAGATGAACAAGGCCTATGCGGCCGCCGATATCATCTGCTGCCGTGCCGGCGCGATGACGGTGGCCGAGGTGAGCGCCTCCGGCACCCCTGCCATCTACGTGCCGCTGCCGCATGGCAATGGCGAACAGGGATTGAATGCCCAGCCGGTGATCAGCGCTGGTGGCGCAACCATCATTGCCGATGCCGATCTCAACGGTCACAGCCTCGCCACCCAGGTATTGGCGATCCTGAGCGATGAACAGCTCTATGAGGCCATGGTGCACTCCACCGACCAGGCCGGATTGGGTAGCGCCGCCGAGGACATCGCGGCGCGTATCGTTCAGGCCGCACGCGACTAACATCAACCCTAAGGCGCGCCGCGCCGCACAACCGGAGGAGTGTGGCGGTGAGGCGGCGTCGTCACGAGCATAGAAACACACATACACGAGGAGAACAGTGGTGAGCGAGCAGATGGTGGACGCGGACCTAACGCGGGTGCACATGATTGGAATCGGCGGTGCGGGCATGTCCGGCATCGCGCGCATCTTGCTGGCACGAGGATCCGAGGTCAGTGGATCCGATGCCAAGGATTCCCGGGTGGTGTTGGCGTTGCGCTCCATGGGAGTGGACATCTCCATCGGCCACGACGCCGCCAATATCGACCGGGAGGGCACGCCGCCCACGGCCGTGGTCACCTCCTTCGCGGCGATCCCCCAGGATAACCCCGAGCTGGTGCGCGCCCGTGAGCTCAATATTCCTATTCTGCGCCGTTCGGAAATGCTGGCGCTGCTCATGGACAGCCACGATCAAGTCCTTTTCGCGGGCACCCACGGCAAAACCTCCTCGACCTCCATGGCGGTGGTGGCCATGCAGCAGGCGGGCATGGATCCCAGCTTCGCTATCGGGGGCCAGCTCAATAAGGCCGGCACCAACGCCCACCATGGCACCGGCAGCTGCTTTGTGGCCGAGGCCGATGAATCGGATGCCTCGCTGCTGCAATACCGGCCCAAGGTGGCCGTGGTGACCAATATTGAGCCGGATCACCTGGATTATTTCAAAACTCACGACGCCTATTTCACTGTCTTCGATGATTTCGCAGCGCGGCTTGTCGACGACGGCACGCTGGTGGTGTGCCTCAATGATGCACACGCCGCCGCGTTGGGGGAGCGGTGTGTAGCTAAGGGCACCACTGTGGTCGGCTATGGCACCCGCGAGGCCTGTTCCATGCACCCAGATGTGCCGGCCGGCGCGGTTATCGAAGAACGCACCACCACGGTCTACGGCACCCGTGCCCGGATCCGCCTCGGCGATACCGCCGTGGACGTCACTATTCACGTACCCGGGGAGCACATGGTGCTCAACGCCGCCGCCGCATTGCTCGCCGGCCATGTCGCCGGTGGCGATGTGGTTGCCCTCGCCGAGGGCCTCAGCGAGTTCACGGGGGTGCGCCGCCGCTTCGAGTATCACGGCACCGTGGCCGAGGGGCCGGCTCTCGGGGTGAGTGTCTTTGATGACTATGCGCATCACCCCACCGAGGTCTCCGCTGTGATTCGTGCTGCCCAAGACAAGGTCGGCGCGATCGGCCGAGGCAAAGTGGTGGTGGTATTCCAGCCGCACCTCTACTCCCGCACGATCGAGTTCGCCACAGAGTTCGCCGCCGCCCTGTCGCTGGCAGACGCCGTGGTCGTGCTCGACATTTTCGGGGCCCGCGAGGAGCCCGTCGAAGGCGTGAACGGCAGCATCATCGCCGATAAGGTGAGCGCGCCCTGCCGCTATGTGGATAGCTTCGCCGAGGTGCCCGGAGTGGTGGCCGAGCTCGTGAACCCGCACGACATTGTGCTCACCATGGGGGCGGGCTCGGTGACGATGCTTGCCGACGAAATTCTCGAGGGCCTGAGCAGCTCCACCACCACAGCAGAGGCGGGGGAATAAGTGAGCCGCAGGAGGATTGTCCAAGCTTTCGGCGCGGTGATCGCCCTGGGGGCAGTGGCAGTGCTGATCTGCGTGTTCTTTCCCATCATCACCGTCTCTCAAGTCTCGGTGGAGGGAAATAAGGAAACCTCCACGGAGGAGGTGCTCGCTGCCGCTGGTGTGGTGGAAGGGGAAAACTCGCTGCGGGTGGATACCGCCGGCGCGGCGACCCGCGTCGCGGAGTTGCCGTGGGTGAAATCAGCGACGGTGGGCCATTCCTCGCCCCGCGGCATCGAAGTCCAGGTGGTGGAGCGCGAGCCCTTCATTTTCTCCGAGCAAGCCGATGGCGCGCACCTCGCCGACCGCGATGGGGTGCCCTTCGTGATCAGTGATGATCCGCGCGGAGCGAGGAAGGTCGTGGGCATGAGTGATGACAACCCCAAGATCTATGCGGCCGTTGTCGACGCCGTGAACGCGTGGGAGGAGATCGCCGGCGACCAGCGCGGGCTGCTGCGCTTCGTCGAAGCCCCGAGCCCTTTCGAGCTGACCTTGCACTTCGAGAACGCCGAGATGGGGGCGAAGGCCGTGTATTGGGGCTCGGCCGAGGATGCCGCCAATAAGGCGCGGGCCACCCGTGCGGTGCTCACGCGCCCCGAGGAGTGGTGGAATGTTACCAACCCCAACATGGTCACGACCCGCTAAGCGAAAGCCCACGTCAGAAGTCTAAAGTTGAGCTTTAGGGTTAAAGACACGCCGCGCGAATGTCACCCTCAAATGCGTATGTGTCGACCATGATGGACTTACATTGTTTCAACAGTATGTGGGCTACACCTGAGCGCACATAAAACTAGGATCACACGAGAAAAACCCGAAAGGCGAGCCTTATAACCATGACCTCACCGAACAACTACCTCGCCGTCATCAAGGTCGTCGGTGTCGGCGGCGGCGGCGTCAATGCCGTCAACCGCATGATTGAAGAGGGCCTGGCGGGCGTTGAATTTATCGCCGTTAATACCGATTCGCAGGCTTTGCTCTTCTCGGATGCCGACGTCAAGCTCGATATTGGCCGTGAGGCCACCCGTGGCCTTGGCGCTGGGGCGAACCCCGAGGTGGGTCGCACCTCTGCCGAGGATCACAAGTCAGAGATCGAGGAGTCCCTGAAGGGCGCCGATATGGTCTTCGTGACCGCCGGCGAGGGTGGCGGCACCGGCACCGGCGCTGCCCCGGTGGTGGCCAATATAGCCAAGAAGATGGGCGCGCTCACCGTGGGCGTTGTGACTCGCCCCTTCAAGTTCGAAGGCCGTCGCCGCATGCGTCAGGCGCTCGAGGGCATCGAGGCATTGCGCGACTCCTGCGACACTCTCATCGTGATTCCTAACGATCGCCTGCTGCAATTGGGCGATGCCAACCTCTCCATGATGGAAGCCTTCCGCTCCGCGGACGAGGTGCTCTACAACGGCGTGCAGGGCATTACCCAGCTCATCACCACCCCGGGCATTATCAACGTGGACTTCGCGGACGTGCGTGCCGTGATGTCCGATGCCGGCTCCGCTCTCATGGGCATCGGCTCCTCGCGGGGCGATAATCGCGCAGTGGCGGCAGCAGAGCAGGCCATCAACTCTCCTTTGCTGGAGTCCACCATGGAAGGCGCCAAGGGAGTGCTGCTCTCCTTCGCCGGTGGTTCCGACCTGGGCCTGCAGGAGGTCTACCAGGCCGCAGAGATGGTGGAGAGCCAGTCCGATCCGGATGTGAACCTCATCTTCGGCACCATCATCGACGACACCCTCGGCGACGAGGTGCGCGTCACCGTGATCGCCACGGGCTTCGACGATGCCGCTTCGGTGGCCGATAACGATAATGTGCGCCAGCCCGCGGAGCGCCCGGCTGCGGCCAGCCCCACCCCGGCACCGCGCCAGAACGAGGGCATGTTCGGCCGCGGCGAGCGCGCCGAGTCCGGCGAGCGCCCCGCCCCTGAGCGCGCCGAGGAGCCGGCCCGCGAGCACCGCGCCTATGATGACCGCGCTAACCAGGCGCGCCATCGCTTGGGCAGCGATCGCTCCCCGGGGTTGTTTACCCACAATGACTACGAGGAGCGCCCCGAACCGCGCCGCTCCGAGCCGCCGGTGGATGACCTCGACATTCCCGATTTCATGCGTTAGGAACTGAAGCAGTTACGTGACTATCGATACTCGCCCCGTCCGCAAGGTTGTAACTAGCCGTGCCGGCGGGGCTTCGGCCTTCCCTTACGACAGTTTTAATCTTGGCGATCACGTGGGCGATGATCCGCAGGCTGTCGCCGCTAATCGCCGCCGGCTAGCCCGCATCATCGGCCTCGCCCCGGAGCGCATCGTGTGGATGGAGCAAATCCATTCCCCGACAGTCACCGTGGTCGATGGACCGCAGCAGGAGCCGGTGCCCGCAAGCGATGCGCTGGTGACCACCAGCGCCGACCTCGCTCTCGCCGTGCTGGTGGCTGACTGCGTGCCGGTGCTGCTCTCGGATCACCATGCCGGCGTGGTCGCCGCCGCCCATGCCGGCCGGATGGGCGCGCGCAATGGCATCGTCCGCCGCACCGTGGAGACCATGGTGGAGCTCGGGGCCCGGCCAGAGGCCATCCATGTGCTGCTCGGCCCTGCCGCATCGGGGGCACGCTATGAGGTGCCGCCAGAGATGGCCGCCGATGTCGAGTCCCGCCTGCCGGGCAGTCGGTGCCGCACCGCCACGGGGACCACGGGATTGGATATTCGGGCCGGGCTGGTAGCGCAGCTGCGCGCGCTGGGCGTGCGCGCCATTGATGTTGATCCCCGCTGCACCATCGAGGACGAGTCGCTATTTTCCTATCGCCGCGCCCAGGGTCCCACCGGGCGCCAGGCGGGACTGGTGTGGCTCAACGGTAGCGCCGCGGCTCACGCACACGAGCCACGCCGATCCTAGGAGGAAAAATGAGTGAAGAGACGCTGACCAGGCGCGAGGAACTCGCCACCCGGCTAGAGCGGGTGCGCGCCACCATCGCCGAGGCCGCCGCCCATGCGGGCCGCGAGGCCGCCGAGATTCAGTTGCTGCCAGTGACGAAGTTTCATCCCGTCTCCGATGTGGCGCTGCTGCAGGAGCTCGGAGTGACAGCGGTGGGGGAGAATCGGGACCAAGAGGCCAAAGAAAAGAAGGAAGCCCTGCCGGAGATGTCCTTTCATATGATCGGGCAGATCCAATCCAAGAAGGCCAACTCGATCGCTCGCTGGGCAGACTGGGTGCACTCCGTGGATTCGGTGGCCATCGCCGAGAAGCTAGATCGCGGAATGGAGCTGGCCATCGAGCGTGGCCAGCGCCAGGAGGACGCGGTGCTGCACTGCCTCGTGCAGCTCTCCGCCGATGGCGATAGCGCGCGTGGCGGCACCGGACTGGATCAGCTGGCAGAGATCGTCGAGATGCTCGAATCGCAGCCCCGCACCCGCTGTGGCGGCTTCATGTGTGTGCCGCCGCTCGACGCCGATCCGCGCGAAGTTTTTGCGCGCGGCGCCGCGGTCGTGCAGCGCTGGTCGGAACAGCTAGGGCGGCGCTTGGACTACTCGGCAGGCATGAGTGCGGACATGGTGCACGCAATTGAGTCGGGATCGACATTTGTGCGTGTCGGAACGGATATCCTCGGCCCGCGGCCAGTAGTCTAACGATAGAAATTACGCGGTTGTGAGCCTCGCGCACTCTTGGTTACACCCCAATTGACCAGCACAATCCCTCCACATAGATCTAAGAAGAGGAACACCACACGATGTCGAGCTTGAACAAGTTCAAAGAGTATTTCGGACTCGGTCCCATCGCCGATGACATGGATGACGCCTACTACGGCGACGAGGCCGGCTACCAGGAGCGCGGCTACGCCGAGCGCCCCTATGGTGAGGATCGCTACAGCGAGCGCTACGGCCGTCGCTACGAGGAGCCGAGCCGGGAATCCGAGGGCTACTACGAGCGGGATCGTGACCGTGACCGCTCCTACGCCTGTGCCATCGTGCCCGTGGAGATCTCCAGCTACACCGAAGCCGCGCGCATTGGCGAGCCCTTCCGTGATGGCGATGCCGTGGTGTTCGATATCAGCCGCATGAATAGCGAGGACGCCCATCGCGTGGTGGACTTCGCTGCCGGCCTCGGCTTTGCACTGCGTGGCACCATGAAGAAGGTTGCCCCGCGTGTCTTCGCTCTCATCCCGGACGGGGCACACGTCTCCACCACCCAGTTGGAGCGCACCGCCCGCGTCTAATACGCCGGCCGCCCCCACGATCTTTTTACGCCCACCGACGCTCCTCTTTTCGTCGGTGGGCGTCGTACTAGCAGCAGTGTGCAGCACCTGCGCCCCGCTGAGCGCCGCGCCTGGAGTATGACGTTCGCTACACTCCGCGGCGACTGGTCGGCCCACGCAGGGCGAGAAATATTGTTCCTCGACACGTGAGATACGTTAGGCTCTACACCCGTGACTACAGCTTTTATGATTCTGCTTTGGGCGATCCGCATCTTTCGCTATGTGCTCATCGCCCGCATCCTGATTGAGATGGTGGTGTCGTTCTCGCGCAGCTTCTCCCCGCCGCGCTGGTTCTACTACATCGCCGAGCCCATCTTCATGGTCACCGACCCGCCCGTGAAGGCCCTGCGCAGGATGATCCCCTCGGTACGCATGGGCGGAGTGGCCCTGGACGTTTCCGTGCTGGTGCTGTTCATCGGCCTCATCCTGCTGGAGTACATCGTCATCGCCATCTATAGCGCCGCGTTCGTGTAATTTGTGCAATTCTCGACGGTTTCACCTCCCACCCCGTACACTCGGGATATCAGCTTCACTGCCGTGAGGCTGTGGCCCGGTATACGGGGTGATGTTCTGTGTAGAGCATGAGAAATCGGATACTACGATGTGGCTAGCGGGGGTAACCTGCGGGCAGAGTCCTCGCGGACTCGGCAGCAAATTGCGTAGACATCCGAAATCAAACCCGTATATTGTGTTAAGGTGCAGTGCACCTTGAGGGAATCTGCGTAAGATAACGTAATAAGAGAAAAACGTAGAAATATAGATTCGACGGAGGCAGATCCCCCGTCGGTCGCGAAAAATTTTCAAAGCTGCGAAAGAGTGTCTAAGCATCCTGTGCGGCGCCAGAGCGGCTGAGAGAATTTTTAAGATAGAGAAACTAACGCGAAGGGAATCGTCAATGCCGCTGACTCCAGCCGACGTGCACAATGTTGCCTTTAGCAAGCCGCCGATCGGCAAGCGAGGCTACGCTGAGGATGAGGTTGACCAGTTCCTCGATCTCGTCGAAGACACTCTTGGTCAACTCCAGGACGACAACGATGCACTGCGTGCACAGGTAGAGGAGCTCCAGTCGGAGCTCGACTCTGCCGACACCGTGCGCGGTGGCGCAGTTGCTGCCAGCCCGGCGGTCAACGAGACCGAGCTGCGCACACGCATCGAGAAGGAGCTCGCCACCAAGTACGAGTCCCAACTCGCAGAAGCCAAGAAGCAGGCCGAGTCTGCCCGCAAGGAGGCCGAAGAGGCCCGCAAGGCAGCAGCTCAGGCCCGCGACAACGCTGGCGCTCAGCAGCAGCCGCAGCAGCCGGTCTCCGTGGCCGCTGCCGCAGATGATCAGAACGCTTCCCCCGAGACCCACATGCAGGCCGCTCGCGTCCTGGGTCTGGCTCAGGAGATGGCCGATCGTCTCACCAACGACGCCCGCAACGAGTCTCAGTCCATGCTGGACGAGGCCCGCGCGACCGCCGAGAAGACCATCAACGAGGCCAACGAGACCTCTCGCCGCACCCTGGGTACCGCCAAGGATCAGGCCGCAAAGACCATTGCGGAAGCCAACGAGAAGTCCGAGCGCATGCTCTCCGACGCCAAGCAGCGCTCCGAGACCATGATCCACGACGCCACCGCGCAGTCCGATGCCAAGGTCAAGCAGGCCGAGCAGAAGGCTTCCAGCCTGCAGACCGAGGCCGACCGCAAGTACAGCGAGACCATGGCCACCATGAAGCAGCAGCAGAGCGTCTACGAGAACCGTATCGACGAGCTGCGCGTCTTCGAGCGCGAGTACCGCACCCGCCTGAAGAACCTGCTGGAGACCAAGCTGCAGGAGCTGGATACCACCACCACCTCGGCTCCGAACCCCCACAACGGTTCGAACAACTAGCAGTTTTTAGCCCACAGGCCCCACGCACCGATGTGTGTGGGGCCTTCGGCATGCTCGCTTATCGACGCCACCCTGAAGGCCGGCAGGCCCGGCGCCCGGTCATAACGTTGGGAACGTGGGGGAGCGGTCTAGCTCTGCTGACAGCGTTCCGCGGAGGGACTCGACTGGCGAGGGGAAGAAGCGCGAAGATACAACGGCAATACGGTGAAGAGATAGAGCACCCAGCCCGCCACCTGGAGATGCGTGGGGGAGAGGTTCAGCTTGAACATGGACTCGCCCAGAACAAACCACAGAGTATCGGTGCGTAGGAGAAAATTACCGTTGTCGAAGTATCCCGAGACGTCATAGAGCTGACTACCCCAGCCCGGCAGTAGCGAGGCCGCCTGAAGATCCCCGAGGCCGTGGGAAACACTGCCCGCGGCGGTCAGCAGGAAAAGAGCAGCCATGAAGCGGATACATACGGAAAAATTCATCCAACCGATGCCGGTATAGACCAACCATCCAATGACTGCCGAGGCGATCAACCCGGCCACACTGCCCGCAGCAGGGACCACCACACCGTCCGTCTGGACGGCTTTGAGGGCAGAACACACAACAAGGGCAGTGTCTGTACCGAGGCGGGCGACACTGATGATGGCCAGCACCAACACCCATTTCGTGCTCGCTGGGGTGAGTGTTGCTGGTGGATCATGCCGGCGTTTGTGACCACGGGAGTGCGTGGCCAGCAGGAAAATCAGCCACGTCACCACACCGGCGGACGCCACAGACAAGACGCCGCTGAGCAATAAGTGGGCCCGGGCCGACGCAGCATACGGGCCCCATGCGGCAACAGCGCCCAGCAGCAGCGACAGCCCTGCGGCCAGGGCCACGCCCAGCCACAGCCGCGGCAGAAGATCGCGGCGACCGGCACGGGTGACAAGGGCAATGAGCATACCCACGATCACTGCGGCCTCGACCCCCTCGCGGAGGCTAAAGAGGAAATTCGCCAGAAACACCTGACACTCCCTTATGCACGACATCGCGTAGCCCTCATAGGCCCTCAACACTTATCCGAGGCCGAGCGAAAAGTAGCCTCGGCGCGATTGTATTCCTCAATGCAGGCTTACCTAAAAGAGCAAGGTGGCGGTGGGCGCATGTGGGGGTGGTGAACACTCGGGAGCTAGGGCGGCGTCGTAAAGCAAAAAACAGCCCCTCACCCTCTACAATCCTGGCTATGATGCTTCTCGCTATCGTGCTCGCCCTCGCAAGTTTCTTCCTGCTTGTTCTCACTGTGCAGACCGAGGAGATCATTTTCGCTTATCTTCTTATCGCCACCTCCATCGCAGGCATCGCGGTGTGGGGGATCGATACGTGGCGCTACGCGCGGCGAAAGCGATAGCCACCGTCGCGCGGCGACGGGCGAAGAAAACCGAACTATCGCTGAAGGAGAATTCTCCGATATACTTGCCCGGAAGCATCACATACGAGGGGTGAACACCCCGTGACGCAACACAAGGCGTTGATCCGGCCATCACCGGGGAGCTGCTGGAAGAACCCCGCCACAGCGGCAAGTAGAACCAGCCGACGAGGGTCGATAATCCTTACACAAGACAAACGAAGAGGCGCGCGCCCCATCTAGGGTGCACGCAAATAGGGTGGTACCGCGGGTACCCAGGGCAGACATGCTCAGGGAAACTCGTCCCTAGGCGAATAACACCACACGCATAACTGCCCAGAATTGTCTTTGTAAGGAGCCCACATGACCACAGGCGACAGCTCATCCAAGAGCAACGTAGGCGGAGTCTATCCCCGCGTAGACATGAGCGGCGGAAGCAGCCGATTCCCCGACATGGAAAAGAACGTTCTCGACTACTGGAAGAACGATCGCACCTTCCACGCCTCCGTTGAACAACGCGAAGGCGCCAAAGAATTCGTTTTCTACGACGGGCCTCCCTTCGCCAACGGCCTGCCGCATTACGGCCACCTCCTGACCGGCTACGTCAAAGACATCGTGCCCCGCTTCCAAACGATGAAGGGCAAGAAAGTCGATCGCGTCTTCGGCTGGGACTGCCACGGCCTGCCCGCCGAGCTCGAAGCAGAAAAGCAGCTCGGAATCACCGACAAAGGTGAGATCGAAGACATGGGTTTGGCGAAATTTAACGAATACTGCGGCACCTCCGTGCTGCAGTACACCGAAGAGTGGAAAGAATACGTCACCCGACAGGCCCGCTGGGTGGACTTTGACAACGGCTACAAGACGATGGATCTGAACTACATGGAATCCATCATGTGGGCGTTTAAAACTCTCTACGAGAAGGGCCTGATCTACCAAGGCTTCCGCGTGCTGCCCTACTCGTGGGCCGAGCACACTCCGCTGTCTAACCAGGAAACCCGCCTCGACGACAGCTACAAAATGCGCCAAGACCCCACCCTGACGGTGACCTTCCCCATCACCGCAGCTCACGGCGACGCCAACCCCGAGCTCGTGGGCACCCAGGCACTTGCATGGACCACCACCCCGTGGACCCTGCCGTCCAACCTGGCGCTCGCCGTGCACCCCGACGTCACCTACCTGCGGGTGCGCGTCGGCGACGACGGACTGGAAGAATTCCGCGGCGCGGACTTCCTGATCGCCGAAAACCTGCTGGGGCAGTACACCAAGGAGCTCGGCGAGAATCACGAGATCGTCTCCACCCACCCCGGAAACGAACTCGTTGGCCTGAGCTACGAGCCGATCTTCCCGCACTTCAAGGACCACCCCAACGCCTTCCAGATCCTCGCCGCCGAGTATGTGACCACCGAAGACGGTACCGGCATCGTTCACCAGGCCCCCGCCTTCGGTGAAGACGATATGAACACCTGCTCGGCCAATGGCATCGACGTGGTCATCCCCGTCGACATGGACGGCAAGTTCACCAACGCTGTGCCCGAATACGAGGGACAACTGGTCTTTGATGCGAACAAGCACATCATCAAGGACCTCAAGGCCTCCAAGCGCGTCCTACGCCACCAAACCATCGAGCACTCCTACCCGCACTCCTGGCGCTCTGGAGAGCCCCTGATCTACATGGCGCTGCCCTCATGGTTCATCGAGGTCACCAAAATCCGCGACCGGATGGTGGAACTCAACCACGACCAGATCCGCTGGGTTCCCGAGCACATTCGCGACGGCCAATTCGGTAAATGGCTGGAAGGCGCACGCGACTGGAACATCTCCCGCAACCGCTACTGGGGATCGCCCATTCCAGTGTGGGTCTCCGACAATGACGAGTACCCGCGCGTCGACGTCTATGGCTCCCTCGACGAGCTTGAACGCGACTTCGGAACGCGACCCACGTCGCTGCACCGCCCCTACATCGACGAACTGACCCGGCCCAACCCAGACGATCCGACAGGGCAATCCACCATGCGGCGCGTACCAGAAGTCCTTGACTGCTGGTTCGAGTCCGGTTCCATGCCGTTCGCCCAAAAGCACTACCCCTTCGAGAACAAAGAGTGGTTCGACACCCACAACCCGGCCGACTTCATCGTCGAGTACTCGGGCCAGTCGCGTGGCTGGTTCTACACCATGCACGTCATCGCGACTGCACTGTGGGACAAGGCCGGCTACTCCAATGTGGTGGCCCACGGCATCGTACTGGGTAATGACGGGCTGAAGATGTCCAAGTCTAAGGGCAATTACCCCAACGTAAACGAGGTATTTGATCGGGACGGCTCCGACGCCATGCGCTGGTTCCTCATGTCCTCACCCATCCTGCGCGGCGGTAACCTCATCGTGACCGAGCAAGGAATCCGCGAGGGCGTGCGCCAGGCGCTGCTTCCGATGTGGAACGCCTACAGCTTCCTGCAGCTGTACAGCTCCACCCCGGCGCGCGTCGATACCAGCTCGACGAATGTGCTGGACCGCTACATCTTGGCTAAGACCGGTGATCTCGTCGAGGCCGTAGACAAGGCCCTCGATGATCTGGACATTGCTACTGCTTGTGATGAGGTGCGGTGGTTCTGTGATGCTCTGACCAACTGGTATGTGCGTCGTTCTCGTGACCGTTTCTGGGCGGGCGATCAGGAATTCCCGGAGGCATTCAACACTCTCTACACCGTGCTTGAGACTCTCACGCGCGTGGCCGCTCCGTTGCTGCCGATGGCTACTGAGGTAATTTACCGCGGTTTGACCGGTGAGCGTTCGGTGCACCTGACTGACTTTCCGGATGCGTCGCAGTTCCCGCGTGACGAGAAGCTTGTTCAGGCAATGGACGAGGTGCGCATGGTGGTATCGGCTACCTCCTCGGTGCGTAAGTCGCACAAGCTGCGTAACCGTCTGCCTTTGCCGAAACTCACCGTGGCTGTGCCGCACGCGGAGCGCCTCGAGCCTTTCGCGGACATCATTCGTGATGAGGTGAACGTGAAGGAGGTTGAGTTCACTGACGATGTGGATGCCGTTGGGCGATTCGAGGTCGTGGTGAACGCACGTGTCGCTGGCCCGCGCTTGGGCAAGGATGTGCAGAAAGCAATCAAGGCGGTCAAGGCCGGCAACTATTCTCGTTCCGGCGACACCGTGGTTGCCGATGGCGTCGAGCTGCAGCCGGGCGAGTTCACCGAGAAGCTAGTTGCGGACAACCCCGAGTCCACCAACCAGATTGCTGGTATGGAGGGCCTCGTGGTGCTCGACATGACTCTCACCGAGGATTTGGAGGCCGAAGGTTGGGCCAACGATGTAATCCGCGGTATCCAGGATGCTCGTAAGGCCGCCGAGTTTGAGGTGTCCGATCGAATCACTGCCGTGTTGTCGGTTCCGGAAGACAAGCTGGAGTGGGCAACTGAGCACAAGGACGCCATTGCTGGTGAGGTTCTGTGTACGGATCTGTCCATCACTGATGATGCTCTCGAGGACGGCCATCCTGTTCTCGACGGCGTGTATGTCTCTGTGAAGAAGAACGAGGCATAGTAGCCGCGTCACCAAGCCCCGCTTCGGCGGGGTTTGTTGCGTTTGTGGGGCTGGTTAGCTGGCATAGTGCCATTCCGTGGTCTCCTCTGTGTGCAGGGGCTGGGGCCATGGTTGCTGTCGGATACGTGCCCCCGCTGAGCGCTGAGCGTCGGGGGAGTCGTTGAAAGTGATGGTGGGGGTGGGGTGTGTGGCTGTGGCGGGGTAGGTCACGCCCACACGGCCAGTGCGGGGATCGCGTACCGCGTGGGTTTTGTGGGGGTTGCTGCGCGAGTCGTCGTTATCGCTGTGGTGTTCGGGGCAGAGCAGGGTGAGATTCGGGAGCTCGGTTTTTCCTCCGTCCTTCCACGCGAGCAGGTGGTGGACCTGGCAGCGGCTCGCTGGTTCGTTACAGTCTGGGTGCGAGCACACCAATTCGGAGGCGAGCAGCGCTATGCGGTCGCGGAAGCTGGCAAGACGTTCCACCTTGCGGACAGACAGTGCTTGGCCTGTCTCTGGGTCGTGGACACACACGAAGCCATATTTCTGCTCGGCTACCTTGAGTACGTCTGCTGGGCTCAGGCTCACGCCAGTGTCAGTGGGGAAGCTGACGTTGGCGGCTTGGTAGTCCTCGGTTTCGAAGTCCTTCGCTGAGATGGAGATGGCAAAGACCCCCTTGTTCTGGTGTGAACCGATGGCTGAGTCGAAGGCGTCGGCCATGACCTGGTTGAGGCTGCGGGCATCGTCTTTATCGCGGGTGGTGCGCAGATGCTTGTCCATGTGGGAACGCAACTTGGCGCAGGTGCGTGGCGGCAGATAGCCGTGAATACGCTGTCCGCCGTGTCTATCGGGCTTGGATGCGGTGAAGAAACGGTTGCGTTCGGCGTGCTCTTTGTCGGGTTCGAGCGTGTCGTTGAGCGAGGCTACCTTCTCACGGAGGAAGGAGCGGGTGGCATTGAAGCTATGGTTGGCGGCGTAGTCGATGGCCTCAGCACGCAAAGTTTCGGTTTGTAGGGAGTTGTGTGCCATGAGGTTGAGCAGCTGCTTATCAATGAGGGTGCGTTTTTCTGCGCCAATGTGCTGGGTGAGCAGTTTCTTGCGGGAGATGGCGCGTAAATCGGTGGCGAGACCCACATCTGCCTTGACCTCGGCGTCCAGAGCGGGATCGGTTTCGGCCGCTTCGATGCGGGCATCTTTCACGGGACTGTACAGCCGGCTCGCCTCGCCTATAGCAGCGGTAATTTTTCTTCCTGACCAGCCCAGATGCTCGCGCAATACGCGGCGTGGCTTATTGGTTCCAGCGACGTGGGTGAGGTTTTCTTTGCCAGCCAGATGGCAGAGCAGAATGTCTAAATGCGCTTGTACAGCCTTGTGTTTTTCCAGCTCTACGAGCGCCGGCAAACTCTCGGCGAGGCTCAGGGTTCCACCCTGGTCAAAGTCAAAAAGTTCGACGAGCTCCTCATAAGCGTCGCCGATGATGCGAATGAGCTGGTGACAGCGTTGTACAGACATGATGGTGTTCTCCTAGAGGCGGTAGTTCTTGGGGTGTAGCCGAAGACTAGCGGCCCCAGGCGATCTCGGCTTGGCAGAAAGCCTGATACGCGGTGTGCCTGTGAAATACTCAGCTTTGGTCCGGGGTTATGCACAACTGGGGCGTACCGCCTCACCCAAAACGACGGTGTGGAACTAGACTGCGGTGTTTGGTCACTCTCCTGTGCGGGTACATCGGCAGGAAACGTCGTCGATAAGCACATGAGAAAGATCTGGAAAACTCGAAGGTATGAGACGTTGGGTGCTGCACATCGACATGGATGCGTTTTATGCATCCTGTGAGCAGCTGACACGGCCCACGCTGCGCGGTCGGCCCGTGCTCGTAGGCGGGGTGCACGGGCGCGGTGTGGTGGCCGGGGCATCCTATGAAGCGCGCACGTTTGGCGCGCACTCGGCCATGCCGATGTTTCAAGCGAAAGCCATGGTGGGCTTCGGGGCAGTGGTCGTGCAGCCGCGCCGGGCCGTGTACAAGGCAGCATCGGCGCGCGTATTCGAGATCGTGGCACGGCGAGCCGGCGTTATTGAACAGCTCTCCATCGATGAAGCTTTTCTCGAACCCCACGAGATACAAGGCGAGGAACCTCACGTTGTGAAAGCCTGGGCCGAAGAGCTGCGCGAAGAAATTCGCGAAGAAACAGGCCTGCCCGCCTCGATTGGGGCCGGCAGCGGTAAGCAATTCGCGAAAATCGGCTCAGGTGAGGCGAAACCGGATGGCGTCTTCGTGGTTGCCCAAGAAGAGGAATCAGCCATGTTCCATCCCCTGGACGTGGGCAAACTCTGGGGGATCGGTCCTGTCTCCGCATCCAAGCTGCGGGCGCTCGGGGTGGAAACGATCGGTGACTTCGCGGCACTCAGCGAAGAAGAAGTGGTGATAAGCCTCGGCCGTAAAACCGGCCTCGAATTGTGGAATCTTGCGCGCGGACACGATCACCGCTTGGTAAAACCGCGCGCGATTGCGAAACAAATCTCTCAAGAGCACACGTATCCGCTGGATCTTGTCACAGTCAATGAGGTGGACGCTGCAGTGGAGCGCGCCGCAAGCGGAGCACACCGACGGCTACTCCAGGATGGCCGCGGCGCCCGTACGGTCACAGTGAAATTGCGTATGGCGGACTTTCACATCGAGTCCCGCTCGCACACGCTGAACTATGCCACCGATGATTTCGACACTTTGCACGCGGTGGCCAAGAAAATGGTGCGCTACCCAGATGAACTCGGGCCGATCAGGCTCGTGGGAGTGTCTTTTTCCGGCCTGGAAGCTGCACGGCAAAACGTCATGTTTCCAGAACTTGATCAGCGGGTCCTGCCGCCCGCGAAGTTTGACGATACTGAGGTGGGCGTTCGGGATAGTTCTCCAGAGCCCGCTCGTGACGGCGAAGAATCCCCAGAACCAGAGCCGGACAGCCCCACCTGGACTGCCACCCAGGACGTGGTACACTCGGAGTACGGTCACGGCTGGGTACAGGGCTCTGGACACGGAATCGTGTCGGTGCGTTTTGAAACTCGCACGACAACGCGTGGACTTACGCGAAGTTTCGCTGTAGATGACCCGGATCTTCAGCCCGCCGATCCACTGGCCTCCCTGGAGTGGGAGGAGTGGTTGGCCGGGTATGAAGAAGACATGGATTAACTAGAACAGCGTCGCGGGGTGAACGCCGGTGGCAATAGCAATGGCAAGCAGAATGCGGGCCTGAGCTGCGCGGAAGTACTGGGATCCCAGGGCTCCCTTTTGGAGCAGGGTGGCACCGCCGCCGGCACCGCCGTAGGAGCCGTGCACGTCGCCGCGGGGAACGCGGGTGGTGATTACCACGGGTGTGCCGGCGTCGAGGGCTTCGCCGACGGCGATGGCGAGTTCCCGGCCGACGTTGCCCGCCCCCATGGCTTCAATGACGAGGCCGTCGGCTCCGTGCTCGAGGGCGGCGTCGACAAGCGTGCGTGGCGCGCCGGGATAGGCGGCGATGATATCGACGGAGACATCAGCCAGGGGTGCGAGCGGCACAGGTTCGGCACGGGTGGGTTCTTCGGGGGCGTTGGTGGCGAAGGCAAGGTTGTCGCTGGTGTGCCATTTGGTGGCGCCGCGGGCGGGGATGACGGCGTGGCCGAACACGATAATGACGCCGATGCCGCGGGCGCTGGAGTCCATGGCGATCACGACGGACTCGAAGAGGTTGCCGATCCCATCGGAGTCGGGGTGGTCGAAGCTGCGTTGGGCGCCGGTGAAGACAACGGGGCGGGGATCATCGTGGAAGGTGTCGACGGCAATGGCGGTTTCTTCCATGGAGTCGGTGCCGTGGGTGACGACGACGCCGGTGACCGTGGGATCGTCGAGGGCGTCGTGGACGGCGGCGATGATGGCGTCGATATCGGCGAGGGTCATCGCGGAGGAATCGAGGCGGTCGAGTTCTCGGACCTCGAGTGCCAGCTGTGTGTCTTCGAAGCGTTGGGCGACCGGTTCCAGCAGCTCGGCTCCGCTCACTGTGGGCAAGAGCACTCCGTCGCGATCGGTTGTGCAGGCGATCGTTCCGCCTGTGGTAATCACAACAATCTTGGCAGCTGGGGTGGTGGCGTGCTCCGCAGTGGTATCGGTCTCGTTAGTCATGCATATAGCGTGCCACACCGCCGCCGCGCCGCGGGCGGAAACGCCTCGATAGTCCGCTGCCGCGCTACTCCGAACAGCGAGCGTGGCTCCTCTCGTACGCCCACACCCGCCATTCGGCGCTTATCGACGCCGTCCAGGATGTGGCCATTCGCGTTGGCCCGTGTAGAATCCAAGTACTAGATTTTCCGCCCGAGACCTGCATGAAGCGGCTCTAAGCTGCCGCTGAGAAGGGACTGAGATGGCTGTGTCATCTCGTGATCTGCGGTCACTGATGGTGCCCGCAATCGTGGTTCCTCTCCGTGTGGACGCGCCAGCGCCACGCCGAGTGGCGCTGGGTGGACAATCACAAAACTGACCTACACAGTCAAGGACTGAGGAGAGTAGTGAAACTTTACAAGGCACGTGCACTCGCACTAGTCACCGCCGCATCGCTGGTGCTGGCAGGGTGCGGCTCTGAGGACAGCGATTCCAAGGAGTCTGAGACCAGCTCCAGCACCAGCTCCTCGACCGCCGCTGTCGAACTTCCTACCTTGGAAGAGCTCAACGGCGTTCTGGCCCGGGCCACCGATCCGAACCTGCCCATCGAGGAGCGCGTGCTCACCGTACAAAACGGTGACCAGGCCCCCGAGCTGTTCGACGTCATGACCCGCTCCAAGCAAGAGTCCGGCGCCAACTTCCAAGTGGTGGACCCGATCCTGCCCGGCTGGACCCCAGATAGCGTGATGGCCACCATCCACTTCACCCTCCCGGATCGCGAGCCGCAGATCGCTGAGGGCGTGGAGTTCGTCAACGAAGACGGCCACTGGAAGGTCTCCCAAGACTGGGCCTGCACCGTGGTCAACAGCACCGTCGCCCCGGAGGAAGTTCCCGCATTCTGCAAGGAGCTCCCCGCCCCGGCACCGGTGCCCGAGGACAACGCCCCCGAGGGCGAAGCACCCGCTCCTGAAGGCGAGGCTCCTCCCGCACCCGAGGGCGAGGCACCGCCCGCACCGGAAGGCGCCCCAGCTCCGCAATAAGCTGACACGGCGAGCGCATCGCCGCACAGCATATGGCCCATCTCCCCGCAGCGGGAGGATGGGCCATTTTTGTGCGCTCTATTCGGGGCGCGGTGCGGGAATATCGATCACGCGATGCTGCCACCGCCGCTTAATCCACCGGTCGTGGGTGGCCAGCAGCAGCACCCCCTCGTAGCCGTCCAGCGCCTCCTCGAGTTCCTCGGCCAAGGTGAGAGAAATATGGTTGGTGGGCTCATCCAACAGCAAAATATCCGGTGGATCCGCCAACACGATCGCCAACGCCACTCGGCGGCGCTGCCCCAAAGACAGCTTTTCAATCGGGCGCCGGGCGGCTTCCGCACTGAGCAAACCCAGCTCGGTGAGGGAAGCGGCGCCCTTGGGTGCGTGATCGGCGTAGATGTCATTGGTGCTGCGGAATGGGTCGTCCCAGTCGGTGTCCTGCTGCATCCAGCCGACGCGGAGATCATCGCCGATGATCAGATTGGGGTTCTCGTCATCGGTGGTATTCGCGATTGCTTCCAGCAGAGAAGATTTTCCGGCGCCGTTCGGGCCGGTGATGAGAACGTGGTCGCCGTGGCGAATCTTTGCCGATAATGCGTGGTCCATGCGGCCAGCAACGGTGAAATTACGGAAAATGAGTGCGTAGTCCGAGCCAGTGGTGGTGAGAAAGTGCTCCGGCAAACCAGCAAATTCGAGCCGCTTCGGCGGCGCGGGAATCTCCCGTCGCTCGAGAGCGTCGAGGCGATTGCGGGCGGTACGTACGCGCTGCCCGTGCACTTTGGCTGCCTTGTCGGCGTAGTACTTGGCCGATGAGCGGGTTTCTGTTTTGGCTTCCTGGTGGGAAAAGAGGTCGGTTTCGCTTACTTGCACCCCGGCTTCGAGGCGGGAGCGTTCTGCTTCCTGGATTCGGTAGTCGTGCTCCCAGCGGGCGCGAAGTTCTTTGCGATAGGCGAGGTATTCGGAGAAACTTCCGCCAAACACGGTGCCTTGTGCGAGATTTTCACCTTCGCCGCCCTCCGGCCCGAGGGAATGATCGAGATCGACGATGTGGGTGGCGACTTTGTCCAATACCCAGCGGTCGTGGCTGGCCATCAGCACCGGCCCGTCGAAGGACCGGAGTTCGTCGATGAGGAAGTCGCAGGCGAGATCGTCGAGGTGGTTGGTGGGCTCGTCCAGGATGAGCGCGTCGACGGGCCGGAGCAGGAGCGCGGCGAGGGCGAGGCGGCGGCGTTGCCCGCCGGAGACGGAGCCTATGGGGGCGTCGAGATCAACTTTGGCCAGCCCCAAGCCTGCGAGGACTTCTGCGATACGGGCGTCGAGGGTCCAGACTTGGTGGCGTTCGGCGGCGGCGAGCAGGGTGTCGAAGCGTTGGGCGAGTTCGGCCGAGTCGGGGTGGGTGGCGAGTTCTTCGGAGACACTGATGATGTCGCGCTCGATGGCTTTCAGCTCGCCGATCGCGTCGGAGATGATAGAGTGCAGGGGAGCGGTGGGCGGCCACGATACCTCTTGGGTGAGGTAGCCGGTTTTGGTGGGCGTGATGATTGCTCCCACATCGGGTTCGAGGCTGCCGCTGATCAACTGCATGAGCGTTGATTTCCCGGCACCGTTTTCGCCGATCAGTCCGGCTACCGCGCCGGCGCCGACGGCGAAGGACACATCGGTGAGGACGCGGTGTGCCCCATAGGAAAAGCTGACACCGTCGACGGCAATATGGATGTGTTTAGACATGGGCTGCTCCTCGTCGGCGGGTGATGGTGTCGGCCTCACAGCGGGCAGGCTCGTTGAGACGTCGTCGGCGTGCGGGCAGGGCGCGCGGCGACTGCTGTAGTGGGGTGACACCCAGTGTTCTATGGGGAAGAATACTCCACTGCGCTGGTGAGATCTTGAATCACGGCCTGTTGGTCCTCGCGTGCCGCATCGGCGGCGTAGACCAATCGGGTGGTTACTGCCATGCGGCCGGTGTTTCGGATACTGCTGTCGAGGTCCACGGTGAGTTCGCCTGTGGAGGTTGATTCCGTGGAGACAACCTCCAGTTCTGGATGATCCTCGCCGGCGCTGAGCGCCCCGAGGGTGGAGCGGCGTTGAATCTCGGCGCTGAGTGTGGCGGTGGCTCCCTCGTGGGAGTTGAGGGTGTAGGTGATGGTTTGGAGCATGGAGTTTTCCCCGGGCACCCGGCTGTCCACGGTCCACTGGGCGCCGTCGCCGAGGGGCTCCTCGGGGAACACCACGGAAAGCGATAGCCAGGTAAAGACCGCGGATTCCACCATGGAGCGGGCCTCGTCGGATGCTTCCTTCGGGGCGGCGAGGCGCACCGAGTTCGCTATTCCACGATCGCTGCGGTCGACCGCGATCCGGAAGCCTTCGGCGCTGGCGAGGGTGTCGTTGAGGGATAGATCCGTCGAGGTGGGGGCGCCCAGGGCGAGTTCGAGCCGGCCGCTATCGCCGTCGATGTGGCCGGTGAGCGGCAGGGTGAGGCTGGTGACATCGCCGCCGGCGGGGGCCTGGGGTGTCACCTCGCTGAGTGCTGCGATCTGTTGGCTAAACCCGTCGTAGGCCACCACCGATAGTTCTTCTTCTGGGCTGTCTGAGGTTGCGGTGTAGCGAAGTTCGGCGGCAGAATCCTGCGCCCCGGCATCGATGACGGTGACTTTGGGGGAGTCCAGCTGCAACTCCACCGCGTTATCGCTGTCAACGGCAGCGGTGTCGGGGGAGGACTCCTCAGCGGAGCATCCTGCTAAACCCACGGCGCCAACTGCGCACAGGGCAATGACGCTGCGGGATAAACGACGAGGGCGGTGGCTGCGGCACGGGGGTGTCATAACCGATGATTCTAGTGAGACTGCACGGGCTGGTTAGTGCGGGGGCCAGTGTGCAGCGGTATGGAGGTAGGCGTCGATAAGCGCGGCGGAAGGCGCGGCAGTTCTGTTCTGCGCGGGGAGTAAGGCAATATTGATGGCGTGGAAACAAAGAAGAGGAGCGCATTGAGAGTGCTGGTCCCGATCATCGTGGTGATCGCGGTGCTGGACCAGGTGATTAAACAAGCCATTCTGCACACCATCGACCCCCTCAATCCCGTGTCAGTCATCGGCGATTGGGCGCGTCTTGTGCTGGTATTTAATTCTGGTGCGGCGTTTTCTATGGGAGAAGATCACACCTGGGTGTTCACCACAGTGCAGTTGGTGTTTGTTCTCGGCGCGCTGTACTTCGGTCGCACAATGGTGCACCGTCCCCAGATCATCGGAGTCGCTCTCATCGCGGGCGGGGCCCTGGGAAACCTCATCGATCGGCTCTTTCGCGCCCCCGGTTTTTTCGTCGGCCATGTCGTGGACTACATCTCCATCGGCAGCTTCGCCGTATTCAACTTGGCGGATTCCGCGATCACCATTGGGGTCGTTGTGGTGATTGTGTCGATGTTTTTGGAACCCGAGCCAACGAAGGAGAAAGCATGAGCTCTGAGCAGTTTCGCCGCATGCTGGTCCCCGATGGTTTGGCGGGAATGCGCGTAGACCAAGGCCTATCCAAGGTATTGGGGATTTCTCGGTCGGCGGCCGCGGATATTGTTGCGAAGGGCGATGCGCTTATCGACGGTCAGCCGGTGCGAAAATCCGATCGGCTCGCCGTCGACGCGCTGCTCGAGGTCACCCTGCCCGGGCCGAACCAGGATCTCATTCCCAAAGAGGAACTGATCGAGGGCATGGAGGTGCTGTATTCCGACGAGCACGTCATTGCCATCAATAAGCCCGTCGGCGTGGCCGCGCATCCCACGATCGGCTGGGAGGGGCCCACCGTGGTCGGCGGGTTGAAAGCCGCGGGCTTTAGCATCGCCACCTCGGGGCCGCCGGAGCGCCAGGGCATCGTGCAGCGGCTCGATGTGGGCACCTCGGGAGTGATGGTGGTGGCCGTATCCGAGCTCGCCTACTCGGTGCTCAAGCGCGCCTTCAAGGAGCGCACGGTGACCAAGACGTATCACGCCCTCATCCAGGGCCACCCCGATCCGCTCGAGGGCACGATCGATGCCCCCATTGGCCGCCACCCCTCCGCGGGATGGCGCTTCGCGGTGACGCGCGACGGCAAGCCGAGTGTCACCCACTACGAGACTCTCGAGGCCTTCGCCGAGGCATCTCTGCTCGATATTCACCTAGAGACGGGGCGCACCCACCAGATTCGCGTGCACTTTTCCAGTTTGCACCATCCCTGTGTGGGCGATCCCATGTACGGTTCGGATCCGGCGCTCGCGGAGCGGCTCGGCCTCAACCGGCAGTGGCTGCATGCCGTGTCATTAACGTTTGATCATCCTGCCACGGGCAAAAAGATGACGATCACGAGCGACTACCCAGAGGATCTTGCGCGAGCGCTCGATACTCTTCGGGAAAGTTAGCCGATACACCACGATGGGTACGCAATGTCTGATGTGAACCACTCCTCGATGCTGCGCTATGTCCTCATTGCTGTGGGCGTGGCGTTACTGACCATTGCCGTGGTCTTCACGGCCGGCCGGGTCTACACCGGCGAGCGTCCCCCGAGCTCGAATGGAGACATGCTGGGGCGGGAGACAGGCGAATCTATCGATCACTATGCCGAGCGCGCCGCGGCGACGGTATCGGGGCTCGACAGTACAGAGCCGGCCTTCGCTTTGGTGACCTTCGACGCGCCCGTGTCGGTGACGCGGGCGGCGCGTATCGCCGATGAGTTGGATGTGCCCCGGGTCTCGGCGGTGGTGCTCAACATGTCCTCGCCGGTGGTGGTGCCGGAGCCTTCGGCCGCCGCGGATAGGCGTGAGGTATTTGCTACGGCGCTGCGCCACGATTTGGCCGCCCAGTTTTTGCTTGACGACGCCGAGTCCACGCCGATCGAAGGACTGGTGATTTGGGCTCCCACCCGCACCATTAAGACGCTTAGTTTGAATGAGGACGTCGCCTATCTGGAGGCGCTGCCCAATGACGCCGCGTGGGGGCGTTTCGGAATCATGCCCGTCCACCGCGCCGACTTCGAGACGGCGCAGCAGGCCCCGGCCACCACGCAGCAGATCCCGGCGCTCTAAAGCCTGCCGGGCACTGCCGTTAGGAGTTCTGGCGTCGGTTCTGGGAGCGGCGGTGTACTCCGTGCGCCGCGATATCGACGATGAAGATCGTGACTGAGATCCAGATAATGATGAAACCGACCCAGCGCACCTGATCGAGGTGTTCGTGGGTGACAAAGAGCGCCCAGAACATCTGAATGGTGGGGGTGATGTATTGCAGCATGCCCACCGTGGAGAGCGGGATGCGCTGTGCCGCCATGCCGAAAAGCAGCAGCGGCAGCGCCGTGACCGCGCCGGCAGACGCGAGCAGCCCCATGTGCCCGATCCCAGTGGAGAGGAATGTGCCCTCACCGCTGGTCTCGAGCCAGAGGATATAGAGCAGGGCGAAGGGCAGCAGCACGATAGTTTCGGCCGCGAGCGAGGCGCTCGGGCGTAGCGGCACCCGCTTTTTGAGCAGACCGTAGATCGCGAAACTTAACGCCAGGGTGAGGCCGATGAGTGGTGGGGTGGAGCTAAAGAGCAGCAGTAACGCGACCGCGATGCTGGCGATTACCACCGAGACCGTCTGTAGCGGGCGCAGTTTTTCGCGTAAAAACACCAATCCGAGCACCACGGCCACGAGGGGATTGATGAAGTATCCCAGCGCGGCTTCGGCGACATGGTCGGTGGTCACCGCAATAACGTAGACGAGCCAGTTGATCGCGATCACCACCGCGGCGGCGGCCACAGTCATCCAGGTGCGGCTGCTGGCACGCCAGAGCTCTTTCCACGCCCCTGTGATATTGATAACGATTGCCATCACTACGGCGGTCCACACGATGCGGTGCGCCAGGATTTCGAAGGGGCTCGCGGGGTCGAGCAGAGGAAAATAGGCGGGAAAAAGTCCCCACAGCAAATAAGCAAGAACGCCGTAGACCATGATAGATACCTTAGGCCCTCAGCTGCAGGCGGGATTCATTGCTGTGGGGCAGCGTCGATAAGCGCGCAGTGGGGAAAAAGAGTCGCGCCACGAGGGGCTTCGAGGCGGCAGCAGAAAGCAGTTAGAATCGTGACACTATGGGCTCATCCTTCGTTCATCTTCATAATCACACAGAGTTTTCCATGCTGGACGGCATGGCCAAGATCGACCTGCTCGCTGAGGAAGTCAAGCGTCAGGGCATGCCTGCCGTGGGTATGACCGATCACGGCAACATGTACGGCTCTGATGCGTTTTATCGCAAGATGACCGATATGGGCATCAAGCCAATCATCGGCGTGGAGGCCTATTTGGCCCCGGAGTCGCGCTTTAATAAACAGCGCATCCGGTGGGGCGAGCCGCACCAAAAATCGGATGACGTCTCCGCCTCGGGCGCGTATTTGCACCAAACGATGATCGCGGAAAACGCCACCGGGTTGAAAAATCTCTTCTACCTCTCCTCAATGGCCTCCTATGAGGGCCAATTGGGTAAGTGGCCGCGCATGGACGCCGATCTGATCGCCGAGCGCGCCGAGGGCATTATCGCCACCACCGGCTGCCCCTCCGGAGATGTGCAAACCCGTTTGCGTCTCGGGCAGTTCGATCAAGCCCTCGAGGCGGCCGCCATGTGGCAAGACATTTATGGCAAGGACAACTTCTTCCTCGAGCTCATGGACCACGGGCTCGATATCGAAAAGCGGGTCCGACGGGAACTGCTCGAAATTGGGCAGAAGCTCCAGCTGCCGCCGCTGGTGACCAATGACTGCCACTATGTGCTCGAATCCCAGGCCAAGGCCCACGAGGCGATGCTGTGCGTGCAGACCGGCAAAACCCTGCACGATGAAGATCGCTTCAAATTCGGCGGCACCGGCTACTTCATTAAAAGCGCCGATCAGATGCGCGATACCTGGGACACTCTGGTGCCCAAGGCCTGCGATAATACGCTGTGGATCGCGGAGCGCGTGGAAGATTACAGCGAAATCTGGGAGCCGCATCCGCACGATCGCATGCCGATCGCCGATGTGCCGGAGGGCGAAACTCCGACGTCGTGGCTGCAGCACGAGGTGCTTGAGGGCCTGCGTAACCGCTTCCCCGATGGAGAGGTGCCGCAGGACTATATCGACCGCGCCCAATACGAGGTCGAAGTGATCGACATGAAGGGCTATCCCTCCTACTTCCTCATCGTGGCGGAACTGATCAAGCACGCCCGCTCTGTCGGTATCCGTGTGGGGCCGGGCCGTGGTTCGGCCGCGGGCTCCTTGGTGGCCTATGCGCTGACAATCACCAATATTGACCCGATCGAGCACGATCTGCTGTTCGAGCGCTTCCTCAACCCGGAGCGTCCCTCCGCACCCGATATCGATATCGACTTCGACGATCGCCGCCGCGGCGAAATGGTGCGCTATGCCGCCGATCGCTGGGGCGAGGACAAAGTGGCGCAGGTGATTACCTTCGGCACGGTGAAAACCAAGCAGGCGCTGAAGGACTCGGCGCGCGTGCAGTTTGGCCAGCCCGGCTATCAGATCGCAGACCGCATCACGAAGGCCCTACCGCCGGCGATCATGGCGAAGGACATTCCCTTGGCCGGTATCACCGACCCCGAGCACGAGCGCTATGAGGAAGCTGGGGAGGTGCGCTCACTCATTGAGTCCGATCCGGATGTGAAGCAGATCTATGAGACCGCCCGCGGCCTCGAGGGCGTGGTGCGACAAGCGGGTGTGCACGCCTGCGCGGTGATCATGGCCTCGGTGCCGTTGATGGACCACATTCCGATGTGGAAGCGTTCCGACGGCGCCATCATCACCGGCTGGGATTATCCTGCCTGCGAAGCTATTGGTTTGCTGAAAATGGACTTTCTGGGGCTGCGCAACCTCACCGTCATCGGTGACGCCCTGGAAAACATCAAGGAAAACCGCGGCGAAGAGCTGGATTTGGAAAACCTCAGCACCGAGGACGAGCCAACCTATGAGCTGCTCTCCCGCGGCGATACTCTCGGCGTGTTCCAGCTGGACTCCTCCGGTATGCGAGAGCTACTCAAGCGCATGAAACCAACAAACTTCGATGATATCGTCGCGGCGCTCGCGCTCTATCGCCCAGGACCCATGGGTGTGGGCGCGCACTTGGCCTATGCGGATCGTAAGAATGGGCGCAAACCCATCGAGCCGATCCACCCCGAGCTGGACGAGCCGCTGAAGGAAATTCTCGCAGACACCTATGGTCTGATCGTCTACCAAGAGCAGATCATGCGTATCTCGCAGAAAGTGGCCAATTACTCGGCGGGCCAAGCGGATAGTTTCCGTAAAGCCATGGGTAAGAAGAAGCCCGAGGTGCTGGCGAAGGAGTTCATCACCTTCGAGAAGGGGATGAAAGAAAACGGCTATTCCTCGGAGGCCATCAAGGCGCTGTGGGATACCATCGAGCCCTTCGCCTCCTATGCGTTCAATAAGTCGCACGCCGCGGGCTATGGCCTCGTCTCGTTTTGGACGGGCTATCTCAAGGCGAACTACACCTCTGAGTACATGGCAGCGCTGCTCACCTCGGTCTCGGATAACAAGGACAAGTCGGCCGTGTACCTGGCCGATTGCCGCCACCTTGGTATTCACGTGTTCCCGCCGGATGTGAACGATTCCAAGCTGACTTTCCAATCGGTGGACAAGGACATTCGCTTCGGCCTGGGCGCGGTGCGCAATGTGGGCGAGGAAGTGGTGGATTCCATCATCGCCGCGCGTGAAGAAAAGGGAAGTTTCACCTCTTTTTCCGACTATTTGGACAAAATCGACACCGTGGCGTGCACCAAGCGCGTGACCGAGTCACTGATCAAGGCGGGCGCCTTCGACTCCTTGGGGCATCCCCGTAAAGGCCTGATGCTGATTCACGAAGAAGCAGTCGATGGTGTCTCCTCTACCAAGAAGGCGGTGGCCAAGGGCCAGTTCGATCTCTTCGCCAGCCTGGGCGATGGCGCCGAGGACACCACGATCTTCGAGATCGATGTGCCGGACCAGAATTGGGATAAAAAGCAGCAGCTCGCCCTCGAAAGGGAAATGCTCGGCCTGTATGTCTCCGGCCACCCGCTGGACGGTTTCGAGGACGCGCTGGCGCTGCAAACCGATACGGCATTCACCGATATCTTGGAGCGCAATGTGCGCCACGGACAGGAGGTGACCATCGGCGGCATTATCTCCAAGGTGGACCGTCGCTTCTCGAAGCGCGATGGCTCGCCCTGGGTGATTATCACGATCGAGGATCACATTGGCGCCCAGCTCGAGGTGCTGGTGTTTAACAAGGTCTACGCCCTGGTGAGTGGCATGATCGCCGAGGACAGCATCGTGTTGGTGAGGGCGCACATTTCCGAAAAGGATGAGCGCCAATCGATCTTCTGCGATGACATGAAACAGCCCGATCTTGCGGGAAGTGGCAATGGTATTCCGCTGCGGCTGCGCATGCGCGCCGATCAGTGCACGATTGCGAATATTTCCCGTTTGAAGGGTGTGCTGCAGGCCAATAAGGGCGAATCTGATGTGTATCTCACGCTCGAGTGTGGCGAGGAAACCACGATGATGGTGCTCGGCGATCACTTGCGCGTGAACCGTACCCCCAGCTTGATGGGCGATCTCAAGGCAGAGATGGGGCCCGGCATTCTGGCCTAGCGCCCCTATGTCGCTTATCGACGCCACCCTCCGGCCACCATCGCGCGCGCCTCTGCGATGGCCCTGAAGGGTGGCGTTTTCTGCGCTCTAGGGGAGGGGAGCACAAAGGCGATAGCGCGAGGCGCTAGAATCTTGCTGCATGACGGATCACCACAGCGCGACTGACGCGCCCACGCCACCTGACACCGCGACGCACGATCTTGCATCCCTGGAGATTCACGCGTCCGATATTCAAATGGCGCAGGCGCGAATTTCCACCGTGTTGGGTCCCTCCCCGCTGCAGTACAGCCCCCGCATGTCCGAGCTCACCGGCGCGGAGGTGTATCTGAAGCGCGAAGATCTCCAGGACGTGCGCTCCTATAAGATCCGCGGCGCTTATAACAACATCTCGCAGCTCGATGACGCGCATCGTGCCGCCGGGATCGTGGCCGCCTCCGCCGGCAATCACGCCCAAGGCGTGGCCTATGCGTGCCGCACCCTCGGCATCACCGGTCGCATCTATGTGCCGGAGCAAACCCCGAAGCAGAAGCTCAAGCGCATCCGCGTGCACGGCGGCGACTTCGTCGAGGTCATCCAGATTGGCGATACCTATGACGCCGCCTCGGCGGCGGCGAAGGCCGATGCCCAGGAGACCGGCGCCACCATCGTGGAGCCCTTCGATGCCCGCGACACCATCATCGGCCAGGGCACCGTGGCCGCCGAGATTCTCGCCCAGCTCACCGCCATGGGCAAATCGGCAGACACCGTCGTGGTGCCTGTGGGCGGCGGCGGACTGCTGGCCGGGGTGGTCAGCTATCTGGCCGATATGGCGCCCACCACCGCCATCGTTGGTGTGGAACCGGAGACGGGCGCCTCGATGCAGGCCGCCCTCGAGAATAAGGGCCCCATCACGCTGCCCACTGTCGATCCGTTTATCGACGGCGCGGCCGTCAAGCGCGTCGGCGATCTCAACTATCGCATCATTGATCGCAACCGCTCGCGCGTGCACATGATCTCCGCCAATGAGGGCGCGGTGTGCACCCAGATGCTGGGGCTGTACCAAAACGAGGGAATCATCGCCGAGCCCGCCGGTGCTTTGTCTGTGACGGGGCTTTTCGACGTCGCCCTCAAGCCCAGCGAGATCGTGGTGTGCATCATCTCTGGCGGTAATAACGATGTGTTGCGCTATAGCGAGATCGTGGAGCGCTCGTTGGTGCACCGCGGCCTCAAGCACTACTTTTTGGTTGATTTTCCCCAAGAGCCCGGCCAGTTGCGCAGCTTTGTCACCGATATTCTCGGCCCGGATGATGACATTACCCGATTCGAGTACCTCAAGCGCAATAACCGAGAAACCGGCACCGCCCTGGTGGGCTTGCAGCTCTCCCGCGCCCGCGATCTCGCCCCTCTCCTCGAGCGCATGGATGCCTCCCGCATGAAGTGCACCATGCTCACCCCAGAGTCGCCGGAATACCAGTTCCTGGTGTAGTTCTGAGGACGCTGCCGGCCTAGCCCATAACAACGCCACCTGCTCCCAGTTCGTGCCCTCGGCACGGAGGAGAGGTGGCGTTGATGCGTAGTGCTACCGGCTCGTCCTAGCTTTTATCCGCCTTGATCAGCGCGAACTCCCAAGGGCCGAGCGTAGTGTGGGTTTCGCCCACCTCGGGGGAGGTGAAGGAGTAGACGAGGGTGCCGCCGAAGGGGACGCGGGCCTCACGTCCGGAGTAGTTGCCCACAAATACGTACTCGCCGCGGTCCATGGCCACCCACTGCTCATCGCAGCTGACCTCCATGTGCTCGAGCCACGGATCGGCCAGGCCGCAGCTGCGGCGGAGCTGCAGCAGTGTGCGATAGGCCTCCATGATGCGGTGTTGGGTGGCATCGAAGTCCCAGTTCAGCTTGGAGCGCAGGAAGGTGTCCTCCTCAGCTGGGTTGGGCACGTCTGCTGGATCCCAGCCGGCGCTGGCGAATTCGCGCAAACGACCCTCCGCGGTCAGGCGCAGCAGCTCCTCATCGCCATGCGAGACGAAGAACTGGAAGGGCGTGGTGGCACCGAATTCCTCGCCCTGAAAGAGCATCGGGGTATAGGGGGAGAGGTAGATTGTGGCCGCCTTGAGCACCTGCTGGGCAGGGGTGAGGTTCTGGCTGGGGCGATCGCCCTGGCAGCGGTTGCCCACCTGGTCGTGGGTGGTGGTGTAGGTGACAAAGCGGCTGGCGGGAATCACATCGGTGTGGAGGCGGCGGCCGTGGCGCTTCCGGCGGAACGTGGAATGCCAGCGGGTGTGCACGAAGACCTCCTCCAGCGCATTCGCCAAGGTGGCGGTATCGCCAAAGTCTGTGTAGTAGGTGTGCTGCTCGCCGCTGACGAGGGAGTGGAGGGCGTGGTGGATATCGTCAATCCACTGCGCATCGAGGCCATAGCCGCCCGCTTCTTTCGCGGTGACCAAGCGGGGGTCATTTTGATCGGATTCGGCGATCATGAACCGCGAGATTCCAGTCTCTGCCTCGACGCGACGCGCCACTTCGGAGATCTCCTCCAATATCGGTACCGCGCCCGGATCGTCGAGGGCCTGCACCGCGTCTAGGCGCACCCCGTCGATGTGATAGTCCCGCAGCCAGTGTTCGATGGCGTCGAGGACGTAGCGCCGCACCTCATCGGAATCTTCCCCGTTGAGGTTGACTACCTCGCCCCAGCCGGTGGAGCCTCCCGAGGTGTAGGGGCCAAAGGCGCCCACATAGTTACCTTCCGGGCCAAAGTGGTTGTACACGCAGTCCAGCACCACGGCGATGCCGCGGCGGTGGGCGGCGTCGACAAGCGCCTTCAGCCCATCGGGTCCGCCATAGCCGGCGTGGACCGCGTGCAGCGACACGCCATCATAGCCCCAGTTGCGGTTGCCCCCGAAGGGTTGCACGGGCATCAGCTCAATCGCCGTGACACCGAGATCAACAAGGTGATCAAGCTTATTGATCACGCCAGTGAAGGTGCCCTCGGGGCTAAAGGTGCCCACATGCAGCTCGTAGAGCACCTGGCCGGGAAGGCTGCGGCCGGCCCACGCCTGGTCCTCCCAAGGATAATCGTGATCCACGACGGCGCTGAGGCCATGCACCCCATCCGGTTGCGCATGAGAGCGGGGATCGGGCAGGGGCCCGAGCTTATCGACGCCACCCTCGGCCTCCTCATTGCCTATGGTGAGGATGAACCCATAACGATCGCCCGGGCTGGGGCTGATCTCCGAGGTGGTGTAGACGTCTCTGCGATGGGGATCGCGGTGCAGCTCGATAATGCGCTCCCGGGAGGAATCTCCGCCGGGGTGGACAAGCAACGACACAGCGCGTGCATACGGGGCCCATACGCTAAAAGTTTTCATGCTTGTCCACTGTAGCAACCACCCCGGCCAGCACCGCCGCACCGAGCGAGCAGACTGGGGCGGGACAATGCGGTCGAGCGCGCAGACTAATGCAAGAATGTCACCTATGTACCAGCTGCCAGCAGAGAGCATCGAGGCGCCCGCAGAGGCAGAATTTGAAGAAAAGCGCTCCCGTTTTATCGGATTGATCGCCCGCGCCGACAGCGAAGCAGATGCCCGCGCCTTTATCGCGCGCTGCGTCTCCGACTACCCGGATGCGCGCCACCATTGTCACGCCTTTATCCTCCACGTGGACGGCGCTCAGCCGGTGGAGCGCTCCAGCGATGATGGGGAGCCGTCCGGCACTGCCGGAATGCCCATGCTTGATGTGCTGCGCGGCACCGGCCTGCAGAACGTTGTGGCCGTGGTGGTGCGCTACTTCGGTGGAATAAAACTGGGCACCGGCGGGCTGGTGCGCGCCTATGGGCAGGCGGTGCACTGCGCCATGGAGAACGTCCACGTGGTCGAAAGGGCGGAACGGCTGCTGCTGCGACTGGATCTCGATCACGCCACCGCCGGAAAAATAGAGGCAGAGCTGCGCTATCCGCATGGCTTCGAGCTGACGGTGCTCGATCCGGAATACACCGCCCAAGGGGTGGCGTTGAGCCTTGCTCTCGACCCGGCGGACGAGGAGCGCGCCCAGACACTGATCGCCCAGCTCACCGGCGGTACGGTGGAGGCCCAGCGGGACGGCACCATGTGGGTGGACACGCCGCAGCGAAAGTAGCTGCACACGGCCGTGCCCGTGCTGCTTGTGCGGCGAGTGCAGTGGGTACTATTGGGTGCATGAGTATGCAGCGCTACCCCAATAACCCCGTCGAACGGCGCAAACGAGCAGTTCGGCAGTACTCCCGCAACGCGGCTATCTGGGGCATCGGTGGTACCGGTGCGGCCATTGTCTCCGGGCTTATTATCGGCTCAACGCTGGCGATGCTGGTGTTTATCTGCGCGGTCGCGGGGGCGTCATATAACGCCTGGCGCGTGAACAAAATCATCAACCACCGGGACCTGAATTAGCTGTGACCTCCCCCAGTAGCGAGCCCGTGCGTATCGACGCATGGATCTGGGCTGTCCGCATCGTCAAAACTCGCACCCGTGCCGGGGCGACGTGCAAAGCAGGGCATGTCAAGATCAATGGCACCACGGCCAAACCATCCCAACTCGTCGCGCCGGGAGACCGCGTCAGCGTGTGGGTGGAGCACCGCAACCTTGAGCTTGAGGTCACGCAGACTCTCAAGAAACGCGTCAGCGCCACCATTGCTCGCACCTGCTATGTGGATCATTCCCCGCCTCCTCCGCCGCGAGAAATACTCGTCTCGCAACCACGGCGCGACCGTGGCGCCGGCCGTCCCACGAAGAAAGAACGCCGCCAACTCGATCGCCTGCGTGGCCGCAGCGAGGAGCTATAGCTCTGCGATACACACGAGCGCCGCACCGGAAGAAAAACAGTGATGTCCTTCTTCCAGTGCGGCGCGTGCGATAGCTGGTGGAAAGCTAGAACTCAATGCTTCCTACAACAGCGTCCAGATCGTCCATGCCCCATTCAGCGGGCGGAATATCGATCCCGTACTCGCGGAAGAAATCGGCTGCCCGCAGCGCCCACACGTGCACCATGTCAGCGGCAACAGGGAACTGCTCTGCAAAACTATCCATCTCGATCGTCTCCTTGCACTAGTCGGATGGGGTATCTACCAGCCGCCAGTCTAGCCCACCGACCCTACGGTGGAGAAGCCTCTAGGTGTCCTCGCGGCGCAGCCGCTTTAAGCGGCGGGCGAGGCGATGGGGCCGCTGAGCAGCGCGGTTACCGGTGGAATCAGTGCGGGCAATATGCTCTTCGCCGAAGCGATCGAGCAGCAGATCGTCCACGATACGCACCTGGCTGGGTTGGAAACGGTAGTCCAAGCGTCGCCGCAGCCGCGCAATCGCGGGTGCGTTCACCAGCTCCTTCAACTCGGCGACGGTGGTGACACCATTGCGCTTGAGGAGCTCTTCCAGCCACGGATAGTGCTCGGATTTAGAACGCGGGAACTGCGAGCCCAACAAAATGGCCAGCACGCCGGGCAAGGTGATCGCAGTCAAGGCAACATCATCGCCCGGCTCTGGGGAGGGATTCTGGATGCTCGCTATCTGATCAAATTGCTGATCGGCCAACTCAATCAGCCCAGCGGCGAGAGTAAAAGCGCGATCCACCCGCGGATCCACAGTGACCCCAGAGGCTTTATAGCGGATATCGTGCTCGAACTCGGCCCACGCATGCTGCAGCACGGTACGCAATTGCACCTCGAAGGTCAGCCCGGCGAAATCTTCCAGATCGTCGTGATCGGAAGGAACCCGCACCACCAGGTGGTGACTGCCATAGCCGAAACTACCGCTCACCCGTGTCTGCGCAGTTTTATCGATTGAGCGCAGCACATGAAAATGCCCGCCCAGCATGTCGATCACGATGGGAATCTCGGTGGAATAAAACGTGGTGACCCGCACCCCGAGAATGTCATGAATATCGTCCCAGGGATGCGGATACACCCACTCGCCCTCGGCATCCCGCTTATAGGCTTTCGCCTCTAAGGAGGGCCATTGTTTCACCCGCGCCACCACCCGGTCATAGGTGATACCGCCATCGGTGAGCAGATCCTCAATCACATCTTGAAAGCGTTCCGCCGCATCGGGATGCGCAGCGCACCACTGCGTATAGGTGTCGCTGAGGGCGGATATGTGCTCGGGGGTGTGTACGATGTCACCCTCGGAAACAGGTTCAGTGCTCACTCCGGTTTAGATACCTTCCAGCAACGCGATCGGCAAGGTGGCGAAAAGATCCGCGACGGCGATGGTGCCCTGCCACTGGCGCCCCGTGAAGCGGTCCTGCCAGGTGCCGTCGGGCAGAGTGATGGTGGTGTCGCGCCAGCCGCCGTCATCGTCCAAGAGCAGCGGGGTGCGGGTGGCCACCGCAATCACATCCACATTGCGTTCCCCATCGCCGCGGGCCATGCCCACGAGGTGATTCTCCGCCACACCTTGGGCGAATACCGACTGGTAGTCGGCGTTGATGAAGTAATCAGGGTGCTCCCGGCGCAGAGTCAAGGACTCGTGCACCACGGCGAGCTTCACCAGGTCGGGGGTGGCGTCGATAAGCGTCGTGCCCTCCTCGGTGCGCAGGCCCTGCTCGATCAGCATCTGCAGGCACTGTTCGCGCTTGGTGTAGTCGACGAAGCGGCGATTATCCGGGTCCACGAGGGAATCATCGAAGAACTCGTTGCCCTGGTAGATATCCGGGATGCCGGGGCCGATGAGCTGCAGAAGTTTACGGCCCACCGAGAGCACCCGTGCCGAGGGCGCCAGCCGCTGCACATAGGCGGTGATCAGCGGGGTGGCGGGGCCCTGGATGAGCGCATCGATCCAATTGTGAATGGAATCTTCGAACTGGGCATCCGGATCAGTCCAGGTGGTGTGCACACTGGCCTCGCGCATCGCCTTTTCCGCATAGGCGTGGAAACGCTCCACGAGAGAATCGGATACCTCGCCGTCTTCCGGCCAGATACCCAGCAGGTTCTGCAGCAAAAAGAGCCCAGTCTGGGAATCCGGGGCAGGAGTGAGCGCCAAGACCTCGCGCACCAGTTCCGCGAACTCGGTGGGGGTCTCAGAAATAGATAGGATGCGGGCGCGCACGTCCTCGCCACGCTTGGTGTCATGCGTGGTCAGGGTGGTCATGGCCTTCGGCCACAGCACGCTGCGCTCCTGCTGCAAAAGATGGAACTCCGCGGCGGAGACACCGAAACGACCCGGAGCACCGCCCACCTCCTGCAGCGCCACCAAACGGCAGGCGCGGTAGAAGGTGGTGTCCTCCACGCCCTTAGCCATCACCGCGCCGCACACCTGGGCGAAGCGGATCTTGGCCTCGCCATCTGCCAATAGGCCAGCAGAGATGAGGTCGAGGGCGTTACGGCGAGAGGGGAAGCGCCGGCCCATATCCGCCACAATGGTGGCGGTCACGCGCGACAAAGAGAGATAGTCCGCGCGGTAGACCGGCATGGCGGCCACCAAGTCCACAATGGTGTCGAAAAGTTCCTCGTCGGAGACCCGCCCGCCCACAGTGGAGAAGTTATCGCGGCGCAGCGCCCGCGCCAGGCGGCGCACCTCGGCGGAGAGCTCATCGGCAGCCACATCCCGCTTCAGGGCGTGCTCAGTCGCATCGATCGCCGCCTGATTCCAGGTAGAGCCGGACTGCTCGAGAGCCAGCATCGAGAGTGCATCCTCGGCGCGACGATTGAGAAAGACCCCGTCGAGCTCGCGCAGTGCGTCATAGCCGGTGGTGCCATCGGCGGCGAGACGGGCATCGAGTGGTTCGTGTACATCGAGGATCTTTTCCACCACCAGCCAGCGATCCTCACCGATCACATCGCGCAGCCGCTTGAGATAACCAAAAGGATCGGAGAGACCATCGGGGTGGTCCACCCGGATACCGTCGATAAGCCCCTCAGCGCAGAGCTGACGGATCACGCGGTGGGTGTGCTCAAACACCAGCGGATCTTCCTGGCGGATACCGGCGAGGCCATTGACGGAGAAGAAGCGGCGATAGCTGATCACCCCGTCGCGCCAATACATCAACTTATAGTGCTGCTGGCGATACGTCTCGAGGGGATCCTCGCTGAGTGTGCCCTCGTCGATGGGGAAAATATTGTCATAGTAGGCAAGGACGGTCTCGCCCTCCACCTCGCGGAACTCGAGCTTGTCCTCATCGCCCTCCGCGCCGAGCACTGGTAGCCCCAGCTTGCCCCCGGCACCATTATCCTTGTGCCAGTCGATATCGAAATAGGACTCAAACTCCGAGGCCTGGCCGCGCTTGAGTACATCCCACCACCACGCATTATCGCGGGGATTATCGATGCCCACGTGATTGGGCACGATATCGATAACTAAGCCCATGCCGTGCTCATGCACCACATTCGCCAACGCGCGGAAGCCTTCGATACCACCCAGCTCCGGATTCACGGTGGTGGGGTCGATCACATCGTAGCCGTGATTGGACTCCGGTGCCGCCGCCAGAATCGGCGAGCAGTACACGTGGCTGACACCCAGCTCATGCAGATAGGGGACCACCTCGGCTGCTTCGGCAAAACCAAACGCACGGCCCTGGGCATCGGCCTTCGGGCCGCGCAGCTGGAGACGATACGTGGAGGTAATGGGTGTTCGGGGCATGAAAAATCAGTCCTCAGGTTTTAGAAATCGCACAATGCGTGACAGTACAAGCGGCGCGCCTATGCCGCCGCGCGACAGAGGCTGAAAGATTCGCCCCCGCTATAGCGGAACAGGCGCACACGCACATGTGCCTTATGAGTGTAGACCTGCTTGCGCCCGCAGCGGCAGAACTAGCCCTGCGCGGGCGATTCTCTTTCTCCTGCGGGTTCTCCTGCGGGTTCTCGTGCGGGTGGGCATGCCCCAGTCCAGCCGCTCCTCTGCGGGCTAGCTTGCTTCGCTTCCCATGAGCGGAATAGTGCGCCGTCGCCGCGCCGCGGCCGGGGAGGACGCGAGCGTGCTGGGCATATTCTGCGGGCTGAGCTCATGCGGAAAGCCGTCTTGGTAGAGCAGGGCGTGTGGGCTGAGCGGCTGCGGGGGCTCTCCGGGGCGCTGCGGCAGGTGGATGCGCGCAAGCTCAGTGATCCAATCATCGCTGAAGCCTGCGGCCGCGCGCACCGGAACAGCGAAGAGATGATCATCGGAGAGCGCTACAAACACCACATCGCTGCCGAGCAGGTTGCTGCAATGATTATTGAGAATGGTGAAGGTGGTGGGGTGGGCCAGCCATGCACTAGGCGAGTAGCCAGGGGTGCGGATTTGGGTAATTTCCCCGCACCGGCGAGTGAGGAAACGCAGGCCCCGCGGGGTGCGGGCGGCGTTGACGAGGTTCGTGGCCGCCATGCCCCACGCGCGGGAGACGCTGATCTGCAGGGAGTCGATATCGCGCTGGGTCAGCGGGGTGCCGTCATGGCAGAGGGTTGCGGCCAAGGTGGTGCACAGATTCACCAGCGGTGCTGATGCCGCGAAGTGGGCGCTGTCGAGACGGTCCCGGCGCACTAATGCCGTCGGCCGGAGAAGGGGCGTGATCAGATGCGTATGAAGAGTCATACTGATGTGGACTCTCCCGAGGGCGGTTGAGGTTCCGCTCGCCCTGCATCTTCACCCCTTATTGGGGGCTAGAATGGCGGCTCCTCGTCCAAGCCCAGCACCTGCAGCAGCCGTGGCTGATCCCAGAATTCGATGCTCTGGCCTTGATCGCGGTATTTCTCCGCCTTCTTCTGTTTGGAGGTGATCCCATTCCACGGCCCGCACACCAGAATGGTGGTCTTTTTGGTCACGTTCTTGCCCACAGTCGCGCCGCAATCGGCGATGCGCTCCCAGAGCTGTCCCTTGTCAAAGGGGGAGAACTCGCCAGTGAGAGTGACATTCTGGCCAAACAGCGGGTTGTCCTTGGTGGCATTGGGGTTGGCCTCCGGCACCGAGTCGGGGGCTTGCACCTTGGCCCATGCCGGGGCGTTGGCAGAGCCCTTGGCTTTCGCGCCTCCAGTCGTATCGGATGCCTCCTGCCCAGCGGTAGTGCTCGCGGCGGCACGCGCGCTCGTGCCGGAGACACCGGCCAGACGATCGTGCAGCACGGGCTGCACTGTTCCGGAGGAGCTGCAGCGTCCCAGCCGCAGCGAGGAGGCTGCCCACACCGCGCGGAGATCCCCCGGCTCGGTGGCGTCTGCGGTGGCAGCGCCAAGCAGGGTGAGTGTCTCCGCAATGGGCATGCCCAAGCGGACCTGCTGGGCGGGGGCATCCGCCGTGGCGGCCTGGGCGCGGGTGAGCGCAAGCAGGCAGCCGAACTCGCACTCCGGCGCATCCACGCCTTCCCGGCGGGCCGCCTGGGCAATACCCAGCAGGAGTGGCTGCGCGTTATAGGCCACCAGGATGTCCTGGCTCAGGAACTCGCTGCAGCGAGGGGCAATGTCTGTGCCTTCGAGGGTGCGCTCTTCTTCTATCCGCCCATCGCGAACCCGTGCGAGGCTCAGCGTCTCGAGCTGGCCTGGATCACCATGGGTGAATTCGCCGCTGGCGAGCACACAGTCCAAGCCGGGAATGGACATGCCCTCTCCCGTGGCGATGCCGGTGAGCACCCGCACGAGATCTCGGGCGGTCTCGGCGTGGTTGGGTGCGATAGTAATCGTCAGGCAGTCGTGATCGGAACGCACGGTGAGCGTGCCGCAGCTGAGTGCGGTCGGCTCCTCTAGCTGCCACGTGCAGGAGGAATCCAGGCGCAAGGACTGCGCCGGCACCCGAAGGGCGCGGGCAAGCTCGCTGGGCTGAAAGGTGAGCGTGGTGCCCACAAATTCCACATTTCCGCCATGAACCGCAACCACGTGTCCCGCTCCTTATATTCATTCGCGCTAACAAGGCCGTACACGCCCTGTGCGGCCGCGCACTCGGCGCCTAGCCGCACACCCGCGCACATAGCCGACGCCCCGCGCAGAGGAGCGTGTACATGTCTGTCACGATCATACGCGGGCGTGGGTGAAGCCTGGAGGCGGCCTCGTGCCGAGCTAGTCGGCCTTGTTCTCCTCGACGCGTTCGGCGGTCTCGCGGGCTACCTGCTCGACCTTCTCGTGGGCGCGCTTTTCGGCATCCGCCAGCTCTTCGGTCCAGTCGGTGTGCGAGCGGGCCTCGGTGTCGCTGCAGGAACAGGACTGTGCCTGCTGCTCACCTTCTTTGTCGGAATCCTCGTGGGCGTGCTGCTCGGCTTGGGCCATGAGGAGCTCCACCTCGGCCTTCAGGGCGTCCACCTCGGCTTCGTCCATGCCCTCTGCCTCCTCGAGTTTCGCCTTGGCCCGCTCAAGCTTGGCCTTGGCCTTCTCGGGATCGGTTTCGGCGAGCCTGGCCAGTTGCGCCTGGGACTGCTTGATGCGGTGATCGCGGTCGCGCAGGGCACGCTCGAGGCGCTCACCGGAGTAGTTGGTGCGCTCGGAGCCCACGTTCACGGCGTGCAGACGGCGAGCGTACTCGTCATCGTTGGCCTGGTTCTCCTCGGCCTCTGGCGGCTCGATCTGCTTGAGGATGGAGGTGGAGCGGGCGGGAACCACGAAGGTCTGCCCGGCCTCGACCACTTCTTCCTCCAGCGGGTAGCCGGTGGCCTCGGTGGTGTCCACGATCAACCGCCAGCTCTTACCAAACTGCTCATCGGGAACGGTGAACTGGATGTCTTCGTGATAGGCGTTGAAGCACAAAATGAAGGAATCATCATGGACCTTCTCGCCACGCTCATCGGGCTCGGCAATGGCATCGCCATTGAGGTACACCATGAACGACTTGCCGAAGGCGAAGTTCCAGTCCTCTTGGCTCATCACCTTGCCATCCGGCACCAACCAGGCGATATCGCGCTTTGCCAGCTGCGCATCACCGAGCGGGCCGCCGGCGAGGAAGCGACGACGACGGAACACCGGGTGGATGGCGCGAATGTTCAGCAGGCGCTTGGTAAAGGCCACCAGATCGGCATTGGTCTCGGCCTGCTCCCAGTCCATCCACGCGATCTCGTTGTCCTGGCAGTACACATTGTTATTGCCGCCCTGGGTGCGCCCCATCTCATCACCGTGCGCCAGCATCGGCGTGCCCTGGGAGAGCAGCAGGGTAGTGAGGAAGTTGCGGCGCTGTTGCGCTCGCAGCTGCAGCACCTGCGGGTCCTCGGAGGGGCCCTCTTCGCCACAGTTCCACGAGCGGTTATGGGATTCGCCGTCGTTATTGCCCTCGCCATTGGCGTCGTTGTGCTTGTTGTTATAGCTCACCAAGTCATTGAGGGTGAAGCCATCGTGGGCGGTGACAAAGTTAATGGAGGCCGTGGGGCGGCGACCATTATTGGCATAAAGATCGGAGGAGCCGGTCAAACGGGAGGCAAACTCGCCGAGGGTGGCGGGCTCGCCACGCCAGAAATCGCGGACGGTATCGCGGTATTTTCCGTTCCACTCGGTCCACAGCGGCGGGAAGTTACCCACCTGGTAGCCGCCCTCGCCCACATCCCAGGGCTCGGCGATGAGCTTCACCTGGGAGACGATCGGGTCCTGCTGAACCAGATCGAAGAAGGAGGAGAGGCGGTCCACGTCGTGCAGCTCGCGGGCCAAGGTGGAGGCCAGGTCGAAGCGGAAGCCATCGACGTGCATCTCGGTGACCCAGTAGCGCAGCGAATCCATGATCAGCTGCAGCGAGTGCGGGTGGCGCACGTTCAGGGAGTTACCGGTGCCGGTGTAGTCCATGTAGTGGCGGCGATCGCCATCCACCAGCCGGTAGTAGGCGGCGTTGTCGATACCGCGGAAGGAGATGGTCGGGCCCATGTGATTGCCCTCGGCGGTGTGGTTGTACACCACGTCGAGGATCACCTCGAGGCCAGCTTCGTGGAAGCTGCGCACCATTCCCTTGAATTCGGCCACGGCTCCGCCCGGTTCGGAGGCGGCGGCATAGTCTTCGTGCGGGGCGAGGAAGCCGAAGGTGTTATAGCCCCAATAGTTGCGCAGGCCGAGCTCGCGCAGACGATCGTCCTGGAAGAACTGGTGGACCGGTAGCAGCTCGATGGCGGTGACGCCGAGGTGCTTGAGGTAGTCAATGATGGCCGGGTGGGCCAGGCCGGCGTAGGTGCCGCGCAGGTTTTCCGGCACGTCGGGGTGCGTCATCGTCATGCCCTTGACGTGGGCTTCGTAGATGACGGTCTCGTGATAGGGAACCTCCGGTGCGCGATCTGCGCCCCAGTCGAAGAAGGGGTTAATCACGACCGACAGCATGGTGTGGCCCAGGCTGTCTTCGGTGTTGCGGGCGTTCGGATCCTCGGGCTTGAAGATGTCGTAGGAGAACAGCGAGGGATCGCCATCGTATTCCCCAGCAAAGGCCTTGGAGTAGGGATCAACCAGCAGTTTATTCGGGTCGCAACGGTGTCCGTTGTCGGGGTCATAGGGGCCGTGCACGCGATACCCGTAGCGCTGCCCGGGCTGAACGCCAGGGAGGTAGCAGTGCCAGATGTGGGCATCTACTTCCTCCATATTGACGCGGGTTTCGTTCAGATCCGCATCAATGAGGCAGAGTTCCACTTTCTCCGCAATGTCGGAAAAGAGGGCGAAGTTGGTTCCGGCGCCGTCGTAGGTGGAACCCAGAGGGTAGGCGTCGCCGGGCCAAACTTCGAAGGGTAGATCAGAAGTGCTCATAGGGAACGATCATAGACGGTATTGCGAGATAATACCCTTAACCAGCAGCTGGGCGCCCATATCGAAGCGGCCGCGATAGTCCACCTCGTGCAGGTGAGAAGGGCATTTTTCGCGCGGGTGAGCAAGCTCAGTGAGTTGGCGTGTGGACTGCTCCGCCAGCACGGCGCCAATCACGTAGTGCAGAAATACTGCTGCCATGTCCTCACGCTGGGCGGCGGGGATCTCCGGCGGCAGATGCGCCCGGAAAATCTCGCCGGCGCGGGCCGCGAGCTCGGGTTGGGGAAGTGCGGCGCTTACGATCTCGGCACCATCGCGGTGGGCGTTCAGGCATTCCCGCAGCCGATCGGCCGCCTGCTCGAGGCGTTCGCTCCAGTGCTTATCGACGCCCTCTGCGGGCATCTCCGCCCACGCCGGGGCGAGGATCTCCTGGGCGATCTCCGCGATCAGCGCGTGCTTGGAGGGGATATGCCAGTACAAAGCCCCGGGGGCGACCCCGAGGTGTGTGGCCACGCGCCGCATGGTCATATCGGCCAATCCAAAGGTGTCCAGGATGGTCATGGCGGAGTCAATAATCGCCTGTTTCGATAGTTGCACAGTGATTACTGTAGTGAACTCTGCCGAGCGGGTGGCGTCGACAAGCGTGAGGATGGTTTTCAGCGGAGTCTGGGAGTGGTCTGCGCGGATTCTCATATGGTTGTCAGGTGTGTTTGCTACGGTTGATCCAGCACTGACCCGCGGGATGAGATGCCTATGCGGGTAGTAGACCTTTAACTGAGGAGAAGTTGTCTATCGTGTCCATCGCGTCTCTGTCCAAAAAGAGCGTCGTCGCAGCACTATTGGTGCTGCCTTTGACCTTGAGCGCCTGCAGCCGCGACGAGGAGGACTCGGCACCGAGCTCGTCCTCGAGCAGCAGTAGCCAATCCACCACCACAACAACCTCTACCTCCACGGCCACGCCGGAGCGCTCCGAGGAGGAGAAGGCCGAAGAGAACGGCGACAATCAGGCAGAGCAGCCCCGCCCAGAGGATGAGCGCGAGCGGGTGCAGCAGGCCCAGCAGGAGCAGCTGGAGGCGGCCCGGCAAGCGGCCCAACAGGCCGCCGTGGCGGCCCCTGACCAGCAGCCAATCGAAGGCGGACAGCCGGCCAATGAGAAAGACAAGCAGGAAATTGAGCAGCTCGTGCGCGGCTGGGGCGAGCAGACCACCCTGCGCTCCTTTATGGAATATGCCAATAACAACACCTGCCGGCGCGTGATTGAAAGCAATGGCGGCTATGCCGCGGGCGATCCCTCGAAGGTGCCGGATGTGTCGCTGCAGGATCAGCCTAATCTCAACCTCGGGGTGCAAGACGTCAGCGATATCCAGGTCAATGGCGATTCCGCGAGCGCACAGGTCACTCCGACCGGCCCGAATGCCGAAACCAGCACCATGCGCTTTGAACGCGAAGATGGCCGCTGGACCATGTGTAACTAGGTGGGCATGGCAGGATCGACTGGCGCCGCGTCTTCTTTGCGGCGCTATGTGAGCGAGCGCCCCGCTGTGCGCACGGCGCTCGGCAGCTTTGCCTTCGCGGTGGGGGTCAATGCCGCGTGGGCTCTTCCGTGGGGTCTGCTGCGCCCCGGCCAGCGGGTCACCGTGGCCGCTGATGGCCGGGTATACAGCGATGCCGCGGCCATTGCGCAGCAGTTTCCGCAGTATGCGCTGTGGGTTATCGCGAGTTCCGCGGTGGCGATGGTGCTGGGCATGGGCGCTTATCGACGCTGCCCAGCCGCTCCAAGTCTCTGGACGATGGCAGCCGTGGTGGGCAGCGCCGCCATCGGCGCCCTGATGGCTTTTGATCTTGGCAATTGGCTGTCCATGATCGCCCATCCGGTGCCCGACCTGCACGATATCGAGGTGGGGGATAGCGCCATGATCGCTGTGACTCTCACCGGACGGGTGGGCGTGTTGGCCGCGGCCGGGGTGGCGGCGCTGTCCTATTGGGTGAGCGTCGGCGTCAGCGAGCAGCCGCCCGCAGCGGAGCAGTCCGCACCGGCCCGGCACTGAGCGCGGCGTTTCCTGCGGTAGAGGTATCGGGGGGCTACACCTGTACGGGGCGTAGAATGCCGATAGTTAAGGGTGGGCTCTTACAATAGCCCCACACGCCCGCCGAGCAGCCGATGAATTTAACGAAAGATGTGTGTGAGCGATGCTGCAGATTACTGACCTTCGTGGAACAACCCCCTCGACCCGCGAACTGCGGGAGGCGCTGCCGCGCGGTACCACCGATGTGGGCGCTGTTATCGAGACCGTCGCTCCCATGGTGGCGGATGTTCAGGAGCGCGGCGCCGCCGCAGCCTTAGATTATGGCGAGAAGTTTGATGGCATCCGCCCCGAGTCGGTGCGGGTGCCACAGGCGGTGCTGCGCAAGGCTGCGGCATCGCTTGAGCCGCAGGTGCGTGCCGCCCTCGACGAGGCTATTTCTCGCATTCGTCAGGTGCACGCCGCCCAGGTTCCGCAGAGCAGCACCACGACTTTGGCCGACGGGGCCACGGTGACCGAGAAGTTCATTCCCGTCGAGCGGGTCGGGCTGTATGTGCCCGGCGGCAATGCCGTCTACCCCTCCTCGGTGTTGATGAACGTCATCCCCGCCCAGGAGGCCGGGGTGACCAGCCTAGTAGTGGCTTCGCCACCGCAACAGCAGTTCGGCGGCTGGCCACACCCCACCATCTTGGCTGCCTGCGAGCTGCTCGGTGTGGACGAGGTCTGGGCCGTTGGCGGTGGCCAAGCGGTGGCCCTGCTGGCCTATGGCGATGACAGCGCCGGTCTGGAGCCGGTCGATATGATCACCGGACCGGGCAACATCTTTGTCACCGCCGCTAAGCGCTTGGTGCGCGGCGTGGTGGGCATCGACTCGGAGGCCGGCCCCACCGAGATCGCCATCGTCGCCGATGACAGCGCCGATGCCGTGGAGGTGGCCTATGACTTGATCAGCCAGGCCGAACACGATGTCATGGCGGCGTCTGTATTGATTACTGATTCCGCAGAGTTCGCCGCCGCCGTCGATCGTGAGGTGGAGCAGCGTTATTCCGTTACGCTGAACTCTGAGCGCGTGGCCCAGGCCCTTCGTGGCGCCCAGTCCGGCATCGTGCTGGTCGATTCCATGGACGAGGCGCTGCGCGCCGCCGACGCCTATGCGGCCGAGCACCTCGAGGTGCACACCCGCCAGTCTCGGGCGGATGCGGAGAAGATCCGCAACGCGGGGGCGATCTTTGTGGGCACCTATTCGCCGGTGCCCTTGGGTGACTATGCGGCCGGGTCCAATCACGTGCTGCCCACCTCGGGGACGGCGCGGCACAGCTCGGGGCTGTCTACCCACACCTTCCTGAAGGCCGTGAACCTCATCGAGTACAACGACGCGGCCTTGCGCGAGATCGGCCCCGCCGTGATCGCCCTCGCCGATGCCGAGGCCCTGCCCGCCCACGGTGAGGCCATCAAGGCCCGCACCGACGCAGCCACCGACTAAGAAGAAAGAGGCGTGAGACTTCATGGCAGCTTCCCACCCTTCGCTGAATGACCTGCCCTTACGCGATAGCCTGCGCGGGCAATCGCCTTATGGTGCGCCGCAGCTCGAGGTGCCGGTCGCACTCAACACCAATGAGAACCCCTATCCGCCCTCCGAGGCGATCGTCGCTGAGCTGCAGGAACGCCTCGCCGCCGATGCCGCGCGCCTCAACCGCTACCCGGAGCGAGACAGCGTGGAGCTGCGTACCGCGTTGGCCGAGTATTTCTCCCGCCAGACGGGGGTCGAGGTCACCGTAGACAATGTCTGGGCAGCCAATGGCTCTAATGAGGTGCTGCAGCAATTGCTGCTGGCCTTCGGTGGCCCCGGCCGGTCCGCCCTGGGCTTCCAGCCGAGCTACTCCATGCACCCGATTCTTTCCGAATCGACCATGACGGAGTTTCTCAACTGTCCCCGCGATGAGAATTTCGATATCGATATCGATAGGGCGCTCGCCGCGATCGCCGAGCACGCACCCAGCGTGGTGTTTGTGACCACCCCTAATAACCCCACGGGCGGGCTGACCTCGCTGGAGGATATTGCCACCATCATCGAGGCCACCGAGGGCGTGGTGATCGTGGACGAGGCCTATGCGGAGTTCTCCGATCAATCCTCGGCTGCCACGCTGCTCGATACCTATCCGGACAAGCTCGTGATCTCGCGGACGATGTCGAAGGCTTTTGACTTCGCTGGCGCCCGCGTGGGCTATTTTGTGGCCGCGCCCGCCTTTGTTGAGGCCGTGATGCTTACTCGTTTGCCCTATCATCTCTCCGTACTCACCCAGTCCGCCGCGGTGGTGGCGCTGAAGCACTCTGAGGACACCTTGGCCACGGTCGCCACCCTTGCCGCGGAGCGCGATCGGGTGGCCGCAGAGCTGAAGGAGATCGGCTACGAGGTGGTTGATAGCTCCTCGAACTTCATTTTCTTCGGACGCTTCGCCGATGCCCACCAGGTGTGGCAGCAGTTCTTGGATCGGGGAGTACTGATCCGGGACGTGGGCGTGGACGGTTTCTTGCGCGTGACCGTGGGCCTGCCGGAGGAAAATGATGCCTTCCTCGCCGCCGCACGCGAGATTCAGCAGAATATATAAGCAGAGTTCTCAGAACACGACACGCACACCATGCCGGTCCCAGCCACAGTGCTCGGGGCCGGCGTAAAGACCAAGGAGCACATCATGCCCGATCTCAGCCACAGCAGGGATCAGCGCATCAGCGCAGAAACCGCCGATAAGGAGCGCCGCGCTCGCATCGAGCGGGCCACCCAGGAATCCACCATCTCGGTGGAGTTGAACCTCGATGGCACCGGTAAGGCCGATATTTCCACCGAGCTGCCCTTCTTCGACCACATGCTGCACGCCTTTGCCAGCCACGGCAGCTTCGACCTCGAGGTGCGCGCCAAGGGCGATATTGAGGTCGATGCCCACCACACCGTGGAGGACACCGGCATCGTGCTCGGCACGGCCTTCGCGGAGGCGCTGGGAGATAAATCCGGTATCCGCCGCTTCGGCTCCTGCCAGCTGCCCATGGACGAGTCCCTGGTGGAGGGCATCGTGGATGTGTCCGGCCGCCCCTATTGCGTGATGAAGGGGGAGCCGGACCAGATGCTCACGGCGGTGATCGGTGGGCACTATCCCACCGTGATCAACCATCACTTCTTTGAAACCCTGGCGCTTAATGCGCGGATCGCTTTGCACGTGCGCTGCCACTATGGCCGCGACCCCCACCACATCACCGAGGCCGAGTACAAGGCGGTGGCTCGCGCCCTGCGCCAGGCGGTGGAAAAGGATCCGCGCGTGAGTGGTGTGCCCTCGACTAAGGGAAGCCTGTAGATGCAGTTTTACGTTCTCGCCGCCGCCGATATGCAGCGAGGCACGGGCACCTCGTGGTTGATATATCTGCTGTTCATGGTGGCTGGTTTGCTGGTCGGCGGCGCTATCTCGGCCTATAGGGCAGAGCAAAAAGTACTCACGATAGTCTTAGGTGTATTAGCCCTGATTGGCTTCGCTGGCGGGGTGTTGTGGATGATTGGAGAGTTAGGAGCCTAGATGAGTACTCGGGTACTTTCACGAGCAGAACTCGAAGAACTGCCCAGCATGTGGAAGTCGCCCGGGTTTATTGCCACGCTCATCGCAGTGGGCTCGGCCTTCGGCGCTTTCTCTATTCTGCTGCCGGTGGTGCCGCTGGCCGTTATTGATGCCGGTGGTTCCGACGCCCTCGCTGGTGCGACCACGGCCATCTTCATGGCCGCCACCGTGCTCACCCAATATTTCACCCCGCAGGCCATCCGCGCCGTCGGATACCGGCCGGTGATGGTGGCCTCGGCATTCATGCTCGGCGTGCCCGCCCTCGGCCACCTGCTGGGTATGACAGTGGTGCCGGCGCTGCTCTTTTCCGCCCTTCGCGGCGTGGGCTTCGGCGCTATCACCGTGGCCCAGGCCGCCCTCATCGCCGAGATCGTTCCGCTGCGTTTCTTGGGTAAGGCCTCCGGCATGCTGGGCGTGTGCGTCGGCTTATCGCAGATGGTCTTTTTGCCGATTGGCCTCGCGGTGGCCGATAATGTCAGCTTCACGGTGGTCTATATCATCGCCGCAGTGATCGGCGTCTCCGGCGCGGCGCTCTGCGTGCTCATTCCGCCGGTGCGGCCCAATCCCGTCACGGATAACCAAGAGGAGTCCGAGGGCTTCAACCAGCGCGTCGCCACGTGGAAACTCATCACCGTGCCCGCCATCGCCATCTCCACGGTGGCCATGGGCTTCGGTGCGGTGTCCTCCTTCCTGCCGGCCGCGATCCGCGATATGGATCCCAACACGGGTGCCTTTATCGCCGGTATCGTGCTCTCGGTCGTCGGTGGCGCACAGATGATCTTCCGTTTCCTCTCAGGCGTGGTGGCCGATCGCCGCGGCGAGGCCGGGGCGACCATGCGCCCCGCCCAGATTCTCTCTGCACTGGGTCTCGTCGCTATCGCCGTGATCATTATTTTCGAGTGGCCCAGCTGGCTGCTGCTCTTTGCGGCACTGGCCTTCGGTGGTGGCTTCGGCGCCATCCAAAACGAGGCCCTGCTGGCCATGTTCAACCGACTGCCGCGTTCGAAGGTCTCCGAAGCCTCCGCGCTGTGGAATATGTCCTATGACACCGGCACCGGCATGGGTTCTTTTGTGCTCGGCATCGTGGCCGCCCGCGCCGCCTACCAGGACGCCTTTATCGTCGGCGCCGGCCTGGTCGTGGTGGGGCTGATGATCAGCTACGCCGATGCGGTGATGGGCCGACATCGTATCGCCGAATATGGCAATACCCGCGCCCAGCTGCGCCAAGTGCCGGTGGCCCGCAAAGCCGTCTATGGCATGCGCAAGATCCGCCGCGTCGGCGCCAGTGCCGTGCCGGTGGAGTTGCTGCTGCGCCGTGCCCCGCGCCCCGGCGGCTGGAAGCGGGGAAAGAAAAACAAGAAGCGCGGCTAGGTTCGGCCACCGCAGGCTAGAATTCGTGGATGCGCCAGCCCCGCCGCTGCAGGGTGGCGTCGATAAGCACACAACAAGGTGGAGACAACCTCATGACAACAACAGTGGCCATTCTGGACTATGGTGCCGGAAACCTGCGCTCGGCGCACCGAGCAATTGAACGCCACGGCGTGACCACGCTGGTCACCCACGATCCGCGCGAGGTTCTCGCCGCCGACGGTCTGCTCGTTCCTGGGGTCGGCGCCTATGCCGCCTGCATGGAGGGGCTGAAAAAGGTGCAGGGGCCGCGTTTGATCGGGGAGCGTCTCGCCGGAAGCCGGCCCGTGCTGGGTATTTGCGTCGGCATGCAGGTGATGTTTGCTCGCGGCGTCGAACATGGCGTGGATGCCGCGGGGCTGGGGGAGTGGCCGGGCACGGTGGAAAGGCTCGAGGCGGATGTATTGCCGCATATGGGCTGGAATACCGTCGAGGCCGATGCCGGCATGCGCATGTTTGACGGCATTGACCCAGCGGAGCGTTTCTACTTTGTGCACTCCTATGGCGTGCGCTCCTGGGAGATGCAGGTAGAAGAGCCCTTCCTGCCCCCGAAGCTCGCCTGGAGCGAGCACGGTGGCGATCGCATTCTTGCCGCCGTCGAAAACGGCCCGCTGTGGGCCACCCAGTTCCACCCCGAGAAATCCGGCGACAGCGGCGCCGAGCTGCTGCGCAATTGGATTGCTACGCTCTAAGCTAATCCCGCCCGGGCCCGAGTAGCGGCCACCGACTCTTCTCACGTGAAGGATCCTTGATCGTCATGAGTTTTACTCTCATTCCCGCCGTCGACGTTGTAGATTCCCAGGCCGTGCGTCTGCACCAAGGCGAGGCTGGGACAGAGAAAAGCTATGGCAGCCCGCTCGAGGCGGCCCGCACCTGGCAAGAGCAGGGCGCCGAGTGGCTGCACTTTGTGGACCTCGACGCCGCCTTCAAGCGCGGCTCCAATCACGAGCTCATGGCAGAGGTGATTCGGAAACTCGACATCAAGGTCGAGCTCACCGGAGGTATCCGCGACGATGCCTCCCTCGAGCGCGCCCTCGGCACCGGTGCCGCCCGCGTGAATATCGGTACCGCGGCACTGGAAAACCCGGACTGGGCCGAGGCGGTTCTCGAGCGCTATGGCGAGGCGGTAGCGATCGGGCTCGATGTCAAGCACATCGATGGTGAATGGCGTACCCGCGGCAATGGCTGGGTCTCCGATGGCGGCGATCTCTGGGAGGTTCTCGAGCGTTTCGACGCCGCCGGCTGTAGCCGCTTCGTCGTGACCGACGTGTCCAAGGACGGCACCCTGACCGGGCCGAATATTGAACTGCTGCGCGATGTGGCCGCCGCTACCGATGCCCGCATCGTCGCTTCCGGCGGCATCTCCAGCATCGAGGATGTCCTAGCCGTGGCCCAGCACCGCGCCGAGGGTATCGACTCGGTGATCATCGGCAAGGCCCTCTACGAAAACCGTTTTAGCCTCGCCGAGGTGCAGGCCGCCGTGGACGCGCTGGACTAGCGACGAGCACGGCACCGACACATCAGGATTGGGCGGAGACCACCATGGCGCAGACACCCCAGACGGACTATGACGCCCAGCAGCTCGAGCAGCTGCGCTGCACCGCAGAAGGCATCCTGCAGCCGCTGCTGCCGGTCTTTCGCGGCGGACTCGGCTCCCCGCCTGCCGTCACAAAGGCGCCGGGGGACTTCGCCACCGCCGTGGACTTGCAGCTCGAGCGCACGCTCAGCGAGGAACTTCTCGCCCACACCGGTATCGCCTGTGCTGGGGAAGAATTTGGCGCGGTGCGCGACTACGCAGCAGCCGCCACGACCCCCGACCCGCAATGGGTGATCGACCCCATCGACGGCACCTCTAACTACTCCGCCGGCAACCCGCAATGCGCGATCCTGGTCAGCCTCATCGTCGGCGGGCAGGCCGTGGTGGGCCTGACCGCGCTGCCCGCCACCGGTGAGCTGCTCTCCGCCACGGCGCACTCGGGGGTGTATCTCAACGGGGTGGCGGCGCCGCAGCCGGCAGAGCATGTGCGCTCGATCACCCAATTCGGGTTCGGCTCCATTGTCTCGCCCCGCGATTCCCGCTTCCCCACGACACTGCGCCACGCCCTGCTCGGTGAGCTCATTACCCGTTTCCCGCGGCTGCGCATCAGCGGCTCGGTGGGTGTGGATCTCGCCTATACCGCCCTTGGCCGCTTCGGTGGGGCCGTGAGCTTCAGCCCCCACCCCTGGGACAACGCCGCCGGTTATGTGCTCAACACCGCGGCGGGCAATGTGGTCACCGACCTTGGCGGCACGCCGTGGCGGCCCGGAGGCATCGGCATGGTGGCCGCCACCCCAGAGATCCACGAGGTGGTCATGGACGTCATCCGGCAGGCCGGCTAGGGGCGCATCAAGGCAGCCGGGTGCAGCGGTGGGCCGCAGCTGCTGGTGGCTGGAGGGTGGCGTCGATAAGCCCCCACCCCGTACGCGGTGTACCGGCCGGTGCGTGGGAGACTGATAGCGAGAATTCAACTACAGTCAAAAACTCTGTAATCGTGAACAACAATCGTGGGTAAGGACGAACAACCGTGGGCGTAGCAGTGCGAGTGATTCCGTGTCTAGATGTGGATCAAGGGCGCGTGGTAAAAGGCGTGAACTTTCAGGGGCTGCGCGATGCCGGTGACCCCGTGGAACTCGCCGCCCGCTATGACGCCGAGGGAGCAGACGAACTTACCTTCCTCGACGTGTCCGCCTCTACCGCCGGCCGCGGCACCATGCTCGACGTGGTGCGCCGCACCGCGGATCAAGTGTTCATCCCACTCACCGTTGGTGGCGGGGTGCGCAGCGTGGAGGATGTGGACCAGCTGCTGCGCGCCGGGGCGGACAAGGTGAGCGTGAATACCGCCGCGATTGCCCGGCCCGAGCTGCTCACCGAATTGGCGGAAACCTTCGGGTCCCAATGCGTGGTTCTCAGCCTCGATGCCCGCCGCGTGCCCGCCGGTGGGACGCCGCAACCCAGCGGGTTTGAGGTCACTACGCACGGCGGCACCCGCTCCGCCGAGATCGACGCTATCGAGTGGGCCCGCGAGGCCGAGCGCCGCGGGGTGGGGGAGATCCTGCTGAACTCCATGGATGGCGATGGCACCAAAGCGGGCTTCGACACCGAGCTGATCCGCCTCGTCCGCGATGCCGTGTCCGTGCCCGTGATTGCTTCCGGTGGCGCCGGTAGCGCCGAGCATTTCCCGCCCGCCATTGAGGCCGGTGCCGATGCGGTGCTCGCGGCCAGCATTTTCCATTTCCAAGAAGTCAGCATTGCCTCCTGCAAGCAGGCGCTTATCGACGCCAACCTGGAGGTGCGCACCAGCCGGGACGGCGGCGTCGCCCCGGCCGTGCAGCCCGCTGCCGCCGCGCAGCCCGATGCCGCCGAGGGAGACGATGATGCCGAGTAGTAATCCCGCCGATTATGAGCTGGACCCCGCTGTTGCCGCGCAGGTGCGCTTTAATGCCGATGGCCTGGTTCCCGTGGTGGTGCAGGAGGAACGCGGCGAGGAAGTATTGATGATGGCGTGGATGGATGCGCACGCGCTGGCCTACACCTTGGCCTCGCGTCGCGGCACCTACTATTCCCGCTCCCGCCAGGAGTACTGGATCAAGGGGCTAACCAGCGGGCACGTGCAAAAGGTGGTCTCGCTGGCCGCGGATTGCGATGGCGATACCCTCTTGATGCGCGTGCACCAGACCGGCGCAGCCTGCCACACCGGCAGCCGCACCTGCTTCGATGACCGTGAGCTCAGCTTCGGCTGCGTGCTCGAGGATGCAGAAGGAGAACAGCAGTGAGCTCGCGCAGCACAGCCCAGCGCCCCGCCAAGTACTGGATGGCCTTGGGGGCGATTGCCCTGGGCGCCGTGGTGGCGTGGGTATCCACCCGCATGGTGTGGGTGAGCGTCGATAGCTTCGACGATAAATCCGGTGCAGCCTCCTTTGAGATTCTCGGCGCCACGTGGTCGACCGAGCTGGCCGCCATCGCCCTGCTCTTTCTCGCCTCGGTGGTAGCGGCGGCGGTGTTGCGTCCCCTCGTGCGCCGCGTCATTGGTGGCGTGGTGGCTGTGGCTGGGGTAGTCGGCGGCTATGCCCCGCTCAGCGTGCTGGGAGGCGAGCCGGACCCCTCGCGGGCGCGGGCGCTGCTGCTCGCGGACTCCCACGATGCGGGCGCCTCCGCGGCCGGCACCTCCCAACAGGTGCAGACACTCACCGAGTGGGCCAGCATCCAAGCCGTTGATAGCTCCACCCTTGGTCCCGCATTGGCGCTGGTCGCCTGCGCCAGCGCGGTGTTCGGTGGGGTCTTGTTGCTGCTGCAGCCAGGACAGGCGCGCGCGGCGTCGAATAAATACGAAAAGCGGGCGGCGCGGCGCGAGAAACTCGGCGAAGATCTGCGGGAATCCCCCGACTCTGGGCGCGTGATGTGGGATGCCCTCGATGAAGATATTGATCCCACCGAGGCCCCGGACACCTCCACAGACAACAATGACGCAGGCAACACATCCACCCGTTAAGCTCTCTGCATAACTCCGTATAGAGGCGCTGTGAGCTGCGGAAACAGGGCTAATTTAGGGATAGCCCATGGCAGGCTATAGCCTAAAAGAGTTAATTGCAGGGCGGTGGTGCGATTCTTATACAGGCCACCACAGCCGCCGGGCACACCCTAAGGACACGGCATGGTTTCGGAGATCGAGCGCATTCTCGCTGGCGTCAGCGAGGACGTGAAGGCGCGCGAGCACCACCTGCCATTTAAAGAGATCAAAAGGCTCTCCTTCTCGGCACCGAAGGCGCGGGATGCCCGCGCCGCCCTCTCTCAACCGGGATGCTCCATTATTGCCGAGCTCAAGCGCGCCGTGCCCAATAAAGGCGAGCTCGCCGCCATCGAACACCCCGCACTCTTGGCCCAGCAGTTTGAGCGCGAGGGGGCGCGCATCATTTCCTGTCAGACCGAGCGTCGCCGCTTCAACGGCGATCTGCGGGATGTGCGCGCGGTGAAACAAGCAGTCGATGTGCCGGTGATGGCCAAGGACTTCATCATTGATCCCTACCAGATCCACGAGGCCCGCTACTTCGGCGCAGACGTGGTGCCGTTGATTGCCGCCATCTTGGATCAGCACCGGCTCGAGGCGCTGCTCGATCGCGTCGAATCTTTAGGCATGACCGCCCTGGTGGAGGTCAATACGCGCGAAGAAGCAAGCCGGGCGGTGCAGGCCGGGGCCACGCTCATCGGGGTGAATGCCCGGTCCATGGATACCTTCGAGCTCAACCCCACGGCCTTTTCTGAAATCGCCCCCGGCCTGCCCAGCGGGGTGGTGCGCATCGCCATGTCGGGCGTCGATACCCCGCAGCAGCTGATGACCTACGCCGGCTGGGGCGCGGATGCGGTGATCATTTCCACCTCCTTGGTCACCCATGAGGACCCCGCGGGGCTGTGTCGTAAACTGGTGGCAGCCGGGCAGCATCCGGCGTGTCCCTCCACCCGCTAGCGATTCACGAAGCGAGATCTCACACGGTGCTAGACCAGTTTATTTCCGCCGGATTCCCGTCTGCGCTTTTCTCGGGCGACCTCGGCCGCTTCAGCGCGGGGCTGACCCGCGCCATCCCCTCCCCGCCGCAGGGCGTATGGCAGCTCGGCCCCATTCCCGTCCGCGCCTATGCGCTCTGCATCATCGCCGGCATCGTGGCGGCGCTACTGCTGACCAAAAAGCGCTATCAGGATCGCGGTGGCGATGGCGAGGTCGTCTACGATGCGGCTCTCGTGGCCGTGCCCAGCGGCATCATCGGCGGCCGCCTGTATCACGTGATCACCGATCACGATAAGTACTTCTGCGAGAGTTGTTCCCCCATCGACGCGGTGAAAATCACCAATGGCGGACTGGGTATTTGGGGTGCGATCGCCCTCGGCACCATTGCCGTGGCGGTGTATTTCCGCATGAAGAAGATCCCGCTCGCCCCCTTTGCCGATGCCGTCGCCCCCGGCATCATCTTGGCCCAGGCCATCGGCCGCCTCGGCAATTGGTTCAACCAAGAGCTCTATGGCTATCCCACCGATGTGCCCTGGGCGCTGGAGATCTATGAGCGCGTAGACGCCACTGGAATGCTCGCGCCGGTCACGGGCCGCTCCACCGGCGAGGTGCTGGCCACCGTGCACCCGACGTTCCTCTACGAGCTGGTGTGGAACCTCATCATCTTCGCCCTATTGCTGTGGGCAGATAAGCGCTTCTCGCTGCGCGGCGGCCAGGTATTCGCACTCTATGTGGCCGGCTATACCGCAGGCCGCTTCGTCATCGAGCTGATGCGCTCGGATGCGGCCACCCATATCTTTGGCCTGCGGGTCAATACCGTTGTCTCCGCTGTGGTGTTCCTCGCCGCGGTACTCGTATTCATCATGATGCGGGCGCGGCAGCGCCACCGCGACGCCGCGCAGCCCCAGGCTGCTTCTGTGGAGTATCCACAGAGCACACTCTGAGGCACCAGAATAGTCGCGCCCACTGTGTCTCGGCCCCGCGGCGATCGTGCGCCGATACCGTGCCGGCCGAGAGCAGAGCAACCGCACTCACCACGTGGTGAGTGCGGTTTTATGTATTGGTGAGTGCCGCGTGCAGCAGTGCCACGGGCGACGCTGTGGGTGTTGCTGCGGGGCAATGTGATCAACTTCGCCAGACAGGGTGGCTGTGGCCACATCTCGCACAACTCGGGCCGAGTTGAACCCAGATCACAATGTGGGTTTGTGCCTGTTTGACCTGCATTTGTGTGGTTTTGTGGACGTTTCCATGGATAAAACAACAGCGCGGTATGGGGTTCTGCGGGGCTGTTAGCGCGTCTTCCAGCGCTTTCTTCAATGCGGCGCGTGTAGCCGGATTGCGCTAGGAGCACTACAGTGGGGAAGCGTGAATAGGAGAACGAAAATCGTATGTACCCTCGGTCCCGCCGTTGCTAGTGAGGAGGGCATTCTTGAGCTCGTCAAATCCGGCATGGACGTGGCTCGCCTGAATTTCTCGCACGGTGATCACTCCGACCATGAACAGAACTATCGCTGGGTCCGTGAGGCCACCGATAAGACTGGTCACGCTGTCGGCATCCTCGCCGACCTGCAGGGCCCCAAGATCCGCCTCGGCCGTTTTATCGACGGCTCCACTATGTGGGAGACCGGCGAAACCGTCCGCATCACTGTGGACGATGTGCAAGGCACCCACGACCGCGTGTCCACCACCTACAAGAACCTGGCCAATGACGCCAAGCCGGGTGACCGCCTGCTGGTCGATGACGGCAAGGTCGGCCTCGTCTGCATCGAGGTCGATGGCAACGACGTCGTCTGCGAGGTCACCGAAGGTGGCCCAGTGTCCAACAACAAGGGTGTCTCCCTGCCCGGTATGGATATCTCCGTGCCGGCCCTGTCCGAGAAGGACATCAAGGACCTGCGCTTCGCGCTGAACCTGGGCGTGGACTTCATCGCCCTGTCCTTCGTGCGCTCCCCGGCCGACGTCGAGCTCGTGCACAAGGTCATGGATGAGGAGGGCCGCCGCGTCCCCGTCATCGCCAAGCTCGAAAAGCCCGAGGCCGTTGAGGCTCTCGAGTCCGTGGTGCTAGCCTTCGACGCCATCATGGTTGCCCGTGGCGACCTCGGCGTGGAGGTACCGCTGGAGGAGGTGCCGCTGGTTCAGAAGCGTGCCATCCAGATCGCACGCGAGAACGCTAAGCCGGTGATCGTGGCCACCCAGATGCTGGATTCCATGATCGAAAACTCCCGCCCGACCCGCGCCGAGGCCTCCGACGTGGCCAACGCCGTGCTGGATGGTGCGGATGCCGTCATGCTCTCCGGCGAAACCTCCGTTGGTGTGGATCCGCACAACGTGGTGCGCACCATGTCCCGCATCGTGCGGGTTGCGGAAAAGGACGGCGACGTGCCGCAGCTGACTCACGTTCCGCGCACCAAGCGTGGCGTGATCACCTACTCGGCCCGCGATATCGCCCAGCGCCTGAACGCCAAGGCTCTGGTGGCCTTCACCACCTCCGGCGATACCGCGAAGCGCCTGGCTCGCCTGCGCTGCCCGCTGCCGCTGTTGGTATTCACCCCCGATCCGGCCGTGCGTTCGCAGCTGGCACTGTCTTGGGGTGCGGAGACCTTCCTGACCGAAACCGTCCACGACACCGATGAGATGATGGTGGCCGTCGACGAGGCTCTGCTGTCCATGAGCGAGTATGAACGCGATGACGTGATGGTGGTTGTTGCCGGTACTCCTCCCGGAATCCCCGGTAACACCAACATGATCCAGGTGCACCTGCTCGGCGATAACACCCGCTCTACCAAGTGTGAGAGCGAGAGCGACGCCACCCTGGTGTCGGAGACTCCCTCCACCGCCAGCAGCACCGGCACGACGAGCTCGACCTCGAAGTAGCCGGCGCCTGCCGTAAGTGTCCGCCCCGGCTGACACTACGGCTGATGGCTGCGGGTACTACCGCACGACATAACACAGACCACCGATCCTCTCCCATGACAGGAGTGGGGATCGGTGGTCTGTGGCGTCTGCGGCCCCCGTCTCAGCAGGGGCGGTGGCCGCTGGTGTTACTTCCGCAGCTCGTGGGCGCGGTGCGCGGCCTCGGCGTCGGGGAGGTTCGCGGATTCCACCACGGCCTCCGAGCGCACCTCAGTGGGATCGGAGGGAAGATTCTTCGGCAGGTTCGCCTCGTCCGGGCGCTGGATGGTGGCCTCGGACTTATCGTCTACCAAGTAGGTGAGCACGGCGCACAGTGCGGCCTTGGTGGAGGCATCCACAGAAGGCTCATAATCCGGGAGGAAGTTGCCGGCATGGTTGACGGGGATGTCCTCGATAGTGTCCTCGGCGAGAGCCTTATCCCACTGTTCGCGGGGCGTGATACCCACCAGCCAGAAGAAGTAGGGGGCGCCGAAGGCGCGGGGGATATTGGTGAAGTCCTCCGAAGCGGTCCAGCGTTTGGCGTCCACGCTCTCCTCGCCGAATACCTCGTCGAAGGTATAGCGCACGTGCGAATACACCACGGGGTCATTCTCGGTGAGTTCGCCGTGATTGGAGAAACGGAACTCGGGGGCGCGCTCGCAGCCAGATGCCTGGCACTCCCCGTGCACCACGCGCTTAATGGCCTGGTAGGTCTTGCGCTTGACCTCGTTGTCATAGAAGCGGCAGTTGAGCACCAAGGTGGCTTCGCTGGGCACGGTGTTATTGGTGTGCCCAGAAATCAGGGAGCCGACGGTGATCACGGCGAAGTCATTGGGGTTGATCTCGCGTCCGACGATGCCCTGCAGGCGTACCACGATCATCGCCGCCAGGTAGGTGGGGTCGATGGAGTTGTGCGGCATGGAACCGTGCGCGGACTTGCCGTAGAGCTTGATGGTGATGGTGTCGCATGCAGCAAGTGCCGCTCCGGGGCGGGACAGGATGCGGCCGGCGGGGCCGGCGATCACGTGCTGGCCAAAGCATACATCGGGCTTCGGGATGATATCGGCGAGGCCATCATTGACCATCGCCGCCGCGCCCACCGAAATCTCCTCGGCCGGCTGGAAGAGCGCCACGAAGGTGCCGGACCAGCTATCGCGGGTGGAGTCCATGACGGCGCAGGCGCCGAGCAGGGCGGTGGTGTGCATATCGTGCCCGCAGGCGTGCATGATCGGGGTTTCCACCCCAGACTCGCGCACCCGCGTGCGGGTGGAGGCGTAAATGGCGCCGGAGGTTTCCTTCACCGGCAGCGCATCGAAGTCTGCGCGGAACAGCGCGGTGGGGCCATCACCATTGCGGAAAATAGCGACGATGCCGTGGCCGCCGATGCCGGTGTGTACCTCGCAATCGAAGTTGCGCAGGTGCGCGGCGATTTTCCGGGCGGTTTCCACCTCAAATCCGGACAGCTCCGGATTGGCGTGCATGTCCTGGTAGAACGCTTTCTGCCAGTCGAGTTTCACCCCGTGATTATCAATAATGTTCTTGATAGTCCGGCTCTTATCGCGCGCATGCGCCGAGGCGGCTGTGGTGTCATTCACGGGGGTACTAGGTTCCTTTCGCAGGTTGCGTGCACGTGGGTGGTTTCGCCCTCTTTTCCTGAGCTCGCCGCCCGCCGCGGACGGTGGTGGGGCAAGCAAAAAGCCCCTAGGGGGCAACTATGGGAAAAGAAGGTATAGTGCCATCAACCCTAGAGGCGCAGGCAGCGCGGCACAAGGGGTTATACACCCCCTATGGCTTCTCCACAGGCGATAGGGGGGTGGGGTGGGTGCCGCGTGCGGGCGGGGACTGGGCCCGCTAGCTACGCTTGGCGCGGGCGAACCACAGTGCGGTTCCCGCTGCCCCCATCACGCCGAGAACACCCAGTGCCCAGGCCGCGGCCGAGAGGCTGACGAGGCTGCCGATGAAGCCCGCGGTTGGGTAAGTAAGCAGGTAGCAGGCGTGGGACGCGCTGAACTGGGTGGCGAATACGGCGGTGCGGTTATCGACGGTGCTGTGGCGGCGCAGCAGCCGTGAACTCGGGGTGGCAATGAGTGCGGCGCTCGCGCCGAGCAGGGCCCAGAGCAGACACATCAGCCACCACGCGGCCGCACCGTGCAGGGCGAGTGCTACCGCAGCGAGGAGTAGCGGCGCGCTGATGGCGCCGAGGACCATGACTGTGGTGTCTACTGCGTAGTGCAGCAGCCGCGGCAGCACGATGGCAATGAACATCGAGCCGGTGCCAAAGAAAGCGAGCAAGATGCCGAGATCGGAGTCTGGTCGCTGCAGCTGATCGCGCACCACCACCACGGTGTTGATGATGACCATCGCCCCGACCGCGGCCACGGTGAGGTTCGACCATGCCACTCCGCGCAGTTCTGGGGTGCGCCGGAAGATGCGGGCCCCGGCGAGGGGGCGACGGAAGATGGATTCGGTGCGGTCGATCTCGAGGGTGCGGCGATACTCCTCGATGTGGGTGCTGAGAATGAGCGCGGCGGAGCAGGCAAAGCCGATGATCGTGCCGAGGAAGAGCAGGTGATAACTCATCACGGCCAGCAGCGCGGCGGCGAGAAGCGGCGAAAGCACCGACTCCAAATCGTAGGCCAGGCGAGACAGGGACAGTGCCTGCGTGTAGTCCTCTTCATCGGGCAGCACATCGGGGATGAGGGCCTGGAAGGTCGGGGTGAAGGTGGCCGAGGCGGCCTGCAGGATAAAGATGAGGATATAGATTTGCCACGTCTCGGTGACAAAGGGCAGGCCGCAGGCAATGAGACCGCGCACCACATCCGCCGATACCAGCACCACCTTGGGATTCCACCCCGCGAGCAGCGTGGTGGCCACGGGGGAGAGCAGCACATAGGCAATAATCTTGATGCTCAGCGCGGTGCCCAGCACGCTGCCGGCCTGGCTGCCGGCGATATCGAAGGCGAGTAGGCCCAGGGCAACGGTGAGTAATCCCGTACCCACGAGAGCAATAACTTGGGCCCCGAAAAGCCGAGCGTAGCGGTGATTGCGAAGAACAGAAAGCATGCCGATGCCTTTAAGTGTCGTGGGTGTGGGAGAGCGCCTCGGCGCTCACGGCGTGCTCAGCCTGGTTCATGGCCTCGCTGATTAGCTGGATGGCGTGCTCATCGGTCAGTGAGTAGTAGACGCTGGTGCCCTGGTGGCGGGTGGTGACCATCCGCGCGAGGCGCATTTTGGCGAGATGCTGGGAGACGGTAGCGGGACGCTTAGCGACGGTGGCCGAAATCTCGTTCACGCTCATCTCTTCGGTTTTACCCAGGGTGAGGATAATACGAATGCGCGTGGGGTCCGCGAGCAGTTTGAGCACTTCAGCGGCGGCAAGTTCCAAAGAGCCGCTCTCGGTGATGGCAGGTACGTGCACGTGATCACTCGGGGCGCGTTTAGGTGAACCATTCCTTAGCTTCTTATCTTCGTGCATATGAAGATAATAGGGTTGCCGGCGGTGGGTGGTCAAGAGTGTCGGGCGTACGCGTCTAGAGTGGTAGCTATGACTACTCTCACACTTCAGGCGCTACGCGCCGCTGGTATTGACATCACGAGTTATTCGGCCCCGCAGGATCGTTCCGCTTTTGTCCTCGTGGACGGGCAAAATGACTTCGTCGAAGGGGGCGCCCTCGGCGTGGAGGGCGGCGCCCACGCTCTGACGGCGACGGCGGAGTTCTGCGCCGCCCATGCCCGCAACTATGCGGTGTGCGCGGTCACGCGCGATTGGCACATCGATCCGGGATCCCACTTTGCAGATGAGCCCGATTATGCCGAGAGCTGGCCGCGGCACTGCGTGGCCGGCACTACTGGAGCGGAGTTACATCCCCAGGCGCTGCGGGCGCTCGATAATGCTGCCGCGGCCGCCCCCGAGCAGATACGCATTGACGTCAGCAAAGGCGAATACACTGCGGCGTATTCAGGATTCGAAGGAGCCACCCCGCATGGCACCAGCCTCGCCGAGGCGCTGCGGGAACACGGGGTGACAACCCTCGATGTTGCCGGCATCGCCACGGACTATTGCGTGCGAGCCACCTGTCTCGATGGCCTTGCAGAGGGCTTCGCCGTGCGGCTTCTCGTGCCTTTGACTGCTGGGGTGGCGGAGCAGAGCTCGCTGGCGGCGTTGCGTGAAATCCGCACCCAGGGTGGCCAGCTACTGTTGGTCTAACCCCCACCTAGGCGGGTGGTTGGAGTCGAGGAGACTTAGTGCGCGGCGGCGAAGGCGCGCAGGATCTCCTTGTTGAAGGCGGGCAGGTCGGCGGGGGTGCGCGAGGAGATAAGTGCGCCATCGACACAGACCTCGCGATCAACCCAGGTGGCCCCCGCGTTGATGAGGTCGGTCTTCATCGAGTGATAGGAGGTGATGGTCCGGCCGCGCAGCACATCGGCGTCGCTGAGAATCCACCCACCGTGGCAGATCACGCCCACTGGTTTGCCGGCCTCCACCAGGTTCTTCACGAGTGCTATGGCGTGGGCATCGGTGCGGATGGTATCGGCGTTTTTGGTTCCGCCAGGCAAGAGCAAACAATCAAAATCAGCGGCATCCGCCTTGTCGGTGGTGACATCCACCGATACGGTGGAGCCCTTCTTGCTCTCGATCTCACCGGCCTCGGTGGAGACCACAAGCGCCTGCCCACCGGCCTCGATGATGGCGGCGATGGGGTTGGAGAGCTCATCATCGTCAAAACCATGAGTCGCCACAACGGCGACGGTCACAGAATTCAGATCAGGCACGACGTACACGTCCTTTCACATTATTTTTCGGCTTTTTAGTGTGCGGCCCAGAATAGGGCGGACCGTGCCGTTTGTGCCACCGTCGTCGCCACTGGGCGCGTGTCTTGAGGCACGCAGCGGCCAGCAGTGCATCGCCTTGGGGGATAACGCGGTCAACCCGCGCGCAACGTCGAGAAGCACGCGGGTTGATGGGCCTGAGCACGAGGTCGGTGCTGGCTTATTTCTTTTCTAGCTTCAGCAGGATGTCATCGTCTGCCTTGGGATCAGCGCCGAGGAAGCCGGAGGTTTCGTCGGGGTGCTTCATCAGCTGCACGCTGAAGTACACCAGCCCGCCCCAGATGACGAGGATGAACAGGGCCATCATGATGATTGCAGTACCGGTCATGATTAGTGCGCCTCCTTGGTGTCGGCGGTCTTGTGGAGGGTGGCCTCGGGGCCATCGTCGCCGATGCCGCGGAAGCCGAGGGAATGATCGACATCCACACCGAAGTCCGAACCGGGCGGGCCATCGAGGGTCTGATTGCCGCGCCACGGCAGGATGGTCAGCGCCATCGAACCGATGAAGATCACGCCGATCACGCCCCAGCCATAGATGCCCAGCTGGGCGGGGGAGTAGCCCTCATAGGGCTCGGCGATCAGGGAGGTGATCTCCTGGAAGAGGATGATCGCCAGCACCACGGGGGTGATATTGGCGACGAAGATGCGCCAGGTGTTGCCCACGCGGAAGGAAGAGACGGCATTGAGGTGCAGTGCCAGCTCATCGGTGCGGTGCAGAATCCAGTCCACCACGATGATCGCGGCGATAGCGACGGCGACAATACCGATGTTGTTGGTGAACTTATCCACGATGTCGAGGGTGACCAGACCCGAGGTGGTGGGGAAGAAGATCATGGCGATCACAGCCATGGAGCCGCCCACCAGCAGCACAGCCTGCACGCGGGGAAGGTCGAACTTGTCCTGGAAGGCGCCGATGACCACCTCAAGCAGGGACTGCAGGGAGGTAATACCGGCGATCACGAGACAGGCGAAGAACACAACGCCGAAGACCGAGCCCCAGAGCCCGCCCATTTCCGAGATAACGGTGGGGAAGGCCACGAAGGCCAGGCCCGGGCCGGAGGAGGTGACCTCGTCCACGCCCACGCCCGCTTGGGTTGCCATGAATCCCAAGGTGGCGAACACGCCGATACCGGCCAGCACCTCGAAGGAGGAGTTAGCGAAGGCGGCCACCAGGCCGGTGCCGGTAAGGTTGGAGCGCGGCTTCAGGTAGGAGGAGTAGGTGAGCATGATGCCGAAGGCCACCGAGAGTGAGAAGAAGATCTGGCCATAGGCGGAGATCCACACCGTCGGGTTGCTCAGTGCTGACCAATCAGGAGTAAAGAAGGCGTTCAGGCCGGCGGCGGCGCCGGGCAGGGTGAGCGCGTAGATCACCATGCCGATGAACATCACGGCCAGCACCGGGATCGCCCAGGTGGACAGGCGGCCAATGCCCTTATCCACGCCCAAAGCCAGAACGACGAGGACCAGTACCCACACGACGGCGAGGACGATGGCGATAGGCCACACGAAGTTCAGGCTGTTGATGGAGGTGGCGTCAATCTGCAGGAAGTCGTTGAAGAAGTATTCCTCCGCATTATTGCCCCAGGACTTGCCGATGGAGCTAAACGCGTAGATGGCGGCCCACGCAATAATCACCGAGTAGTAGATGGTGATGAAGAAGGACACACCTACCTGGAACCAACCGACCGGCTCGGTCCAGGACTTCAGACGACGAAATGCCTTCGGTGCCGAGCCGCGGAAGCGGTGGCCCACGGCGAAGTCGAAGAACAGCAGCGGGATACCCGCGGTGATCAAGGCGACGATATAGGGGATGAGGAAGGCGCCACCGCCGGACTGATAGGCAACATAGGGGAAGCGCCAGATGTTTCCTAGGCCCACAGCGGAGCCGATGGCAGCGAAGAGGAACGCCTGCCGCGAGGAGAATGTTTCGCGGCCCTGGGCGACCTCGGCGCTACCTGCGGTGCTCGTGGAGGTAGACATGTCTCGGTCTCTTTTCTACTGATTCCGATGCGCCGCAGTGTGCCGCGCACCTCACTCTCAAAAAAAGTTTCACATGGTGGGAAACTCGGTCTCACAATAACAGAGTCGGTACGGATATAAGAACAGCCTCTATAGAATTTCAGGAAAATCTAAGAAAGGCGAGGCTTCCCAGCTAGGAGGCCTGTCGAGGGTTCGCGTCTACGCCCATCTGGGGGTAGCGAGGGTCGCGCGGGGTGCTGCTGCGCGCTGCGAATCTCGGGTTGCAGGAGCAAAGAGCAGAAAAATAGGGGCCTTATGTAGTAATGCCCATCAATAAAGGCGCCGCAGCGGAGATTCACCCCAGTGCGGCGCCTGCGGAGATATACCCCGCCCAAGTTGTAGTGAAGTTGTAGTGGTTGCGTTAGTGGTTGCGCTTTAGCGGCGAGAAGTGCACGGCCGTGGCCAGAATGCTGCCGATGATCGCACCGACCACGAGCGAGTAGCCGGTATTAATCAACCAGCCGAGGAAGCTGTAGTGGCCGTGGGAGAGGGAATGCATCAGGTCCTCGGGGCCACGCCATCCCAGCTCGGCGGCACCGTGGACGATAATGTGCCCGCCGACCCAGAGCATGGCGAAGGTGCCGATCACGCTGATCGCGGCCAGCACCTTCGGCATAGCGGCGACCAGTCCGCGGCCAAAGGCGGCGGCACCGGAGTTATCGGAGGAGGCGAGCTTGAGCCCCACATCATCCATCTTCACCAGCAGCGCCACCGCGCCATAGACCAGCGCGGTCAGGCCCATGGCCACCACCACGAGCACCGCGGTGCGCACCCCGAAGGTCAGGTGGGCCACCTGGTTGAGGGAGATCACCATGATCTCCGCGCTCAAAATGAGATCGGTGGCGATGGCGCTTTTGACCAGCTGGTCCTCATCCACGGACTTATTGGCGGAGGCCGGGGTCTGTTTGCCCTCCGCGCCGGTGACTAGCTCGACTACCTTTTCCATGCCTTCGAAGCAGAGAAAGGCACCGCCGACCATCAGGATCGGGTTGAGTAGCCAGGGCACCAGCCAGCTCAATAGCAACGCCAGCGGCAGGATCACAATGAGCTTATTAAAGAGCGAGCCCCGGGCGATCCGGAAGATCATGGGCAGCTCGCGCGAAGGCGAGACTCCGGCGACGAACTTCGGGGTCACAGCCGCATCATCGACCACCACGCCGGCGGCCTTGGTAGACGTCTTGGCCGCGTGGAGAGCCACATCGTCAATATTCGCGGCGGCAGCTCGAGCGAGAAGGGAGACGTCGTCGAGAAGCGCTGCAAGCCCACCGGCCATGAGGAGGTCCTAACTAGATAGGGGGAAACAAGCGGTTGCTTAGGGTGCACTAGCCCCGCTAGTGTTGCAAGAGCCGTGTACCGGCGCCCGAACTCCACACATTGTGCATGCACCAGCTCTGGCCTGTGCGTTTATCTGTGTGGGAGTCGCGCCGTTGCCTAAGCATACTAAATACTGACATTACCGCGGGTGCCCGCGCGCCATAGGCCGCGCTGGGGCTGAGAACACACCGTGTGAACCTGATCCGGGTAATTCCGGCGAGAGGGAGGGTACTTTTTCATGACATCATCAACCCAGCGCACCGCCTCGCGGTGGCGCGTCGTCGACATCGTGGTGGCCGCCGTATTGGGTGTGGCGACCGGTCTGATCTTCTGGATCTGGAATTCGGTGGGCTACGCTTGGTACACCGCCGCAGACGCGCTCACCCCTGGTTTGGGCGGTATCGCCGTGGGCGTGTGGCTGCTCGGCGGCGTTCTTGGCGGGCTGGTGATTCGCAAGCCCGGCGCCGCGATTTTCGTGGAACTGCTCGCCGCCGCCGTCTCTGCCACCTTGGGTAGCCAGTGGGGCCCGGAGACCCTGTACTCCGGTCTGGTGCAGGGAATTGGCGCGGAGCTGATCTTCCTCATTTTTGCTTATCGACGCTTCACTCCCGTCGTGGCCATGCTGGCCGGTGCCGGCGCCGCAGTTGGGGCATTCTTGCTGGAGCTGGTGCTCAGCGCCAACTACGCCAAGTCGCTGCTCTTTAATATCACCTACCTTTCCACCCTGATCGTCTCCGGTCTCTTCCTGGCGGGTCTGCTCGGCTATGTGCTGGTGCGGGCGCTCGCAGCGGCTGGCGCCTTGGATCGTTTCGCGGTAGGCCGCGAACACCGCGCTGAAGTCTAAGCTGCCCGAACCGCATCCGCCGCAGCGCGTGGGTGCGTCGCCGCCCACGGCGAGAATCTCGAGGAAAGTGACCCATAGTGAAGCACTCACACGGTCTGTCGCAGTTCAGCGACGCCGCTGCCCCCGTGCATGTGCGGGACTATTCCTGGCGGCACGGAGGCCGAAAAAACCCGACTCTGCGCTCCATTAATCTGCAGATCGAGCAGGGTGAGCGGGTGCTCGTTTTAGGGCAGTCCGGAGCGGGCAAGTCCACACTGCTGCACGCCATCGCCGGCGTGCTGGGCGGCGAGGATGAGGGCGATGAGCACGGCAGCATCACTGTTGCGGGGCGCTCGCCCGAGCAGGCCCGTGGCCTCGTGGGAATGGTGCTCCAAGACCCCGACTCGCAGGTCATCAGCTCGCGCGTGGGCGATGATGTCGCCTTTGGGTGCGAGAACCTCGGCGTGGAGCGTGCGGAGATCTGGCGGCGAGTACCCGAGGCACTCGAGCTGGTGGGGCTGCGTCTGCCGCTGGATCATCCCACCGCAGAGCTATCTGGCGGGCAAAAACAGCGCCTCGCCTTGGCCGGGGTGATCGCGATGGGCGCGCGGGTGATTGTGCTCGACGAGCCCACCGCCAACCTCGATCCCACCGGGGTGCGCGAGGTCCGCGATGCGGTGATCGCCGTTGCCGAGCGCACTGGGGCGACACTCATCGTGGTGGAACACCGGGTAGACATCTGGCAGCAGCACCTCGATCGCACGGTGGTCGTGGGCGCTACGGGCGATATCGCCGCCGACGGGCCCATCGACACCGTCATCGCCGAGCATGGTGCCGAACTGGCGGAGCAGGGAGTGTGGGTTCCCGGGGTGGAGCTCGACCTACCCGCCGCCCACACCGTGCCGGCGAGCGCCGATGCAGCACTATCCGCCACGGATCTTATGGTGGGGTGGCAGAAGAACCAGCCGGTGGCGGGGCCGCTGAACCTCAGCATTCCCGCCGGACATTCCACCGTGATTACCGGCGATAATGGCGCCGGTAAATCGACGCTGGCGCTCAGCGTCGCCGGCCTGCTCCGGCCCGTGCGCGGGAGCGTGCGGGTGCACACACCGCAGCGCAGCGTCGATCCGCACCGCTTGCGCTCTGTCGCTTTGGCCCAAACCTTGGGCTACGTGTTTCAGGACCCCGAGCATCAATTTGTCGCCCGCACCGTGCGCGAGGAGCTGCTCGTGGGCCCGCGCGTGATTAGCGGCAATAAGCATCTGAAGGAGCATCCCCGAGTGGATGAGCTTTTAGAGCGGCTGCGGCTCGCCCACCTCGCCGAGGCCAATCCTTTTACTCTGTCCGGCGGACAAAAACGCCGCTTGTCTGTGGCGACGGCGCTGGTTGCCGCCCCACAGGTCTTGCTGCTGGATGAGCCCACCTTTGGCCAAGACCGGCGCACCTTCACCGAATTGGTGCATCTGATCCGCGAGCTGGCCGATGAGGGCGTGGCGATCGCCTCCATCACTCACGATCAGCTCTTTATCGACGCGCTAGGGGATCACCGCATCCATGTGGATAAGCACGCCCCCGCACCCCAGGCGGGGGAGGGGGCAGCATGAGCGCACGCGTGAATGTGCTCCGTGGCACCAATCCCGTCACCCGGCTGCTGGGGGTGCTCTTTCTCACGACACCACTGCTCATCAGCGTGGATTGGGTCTCGGCCGGGGTGGCGCTGCTCTGCACCCTCGCGGTGACGCCGCTGTGCGGAATGTCCTGGCTTCAGCTGGCTCGCCGCGGCTGGCCGATTCTGGCTGTCACGCCCATTTCGGGTATTTCCATGGCCCTCTATGGCCGGCCCGAAGGCACCGAATACGCCAGTTTCCTCTTCGCCCACATCACGGATAACTCCCTCGAGCTGGCGCTGGCGATCATGCTGCGCGTGCTCGCCATTGGCCTGCCCGTGGTGCTCGTCTCCTACAAAGTCGATCCCACCGATTTCGGTGATGGGCTGGCCCAGGTGCTCAAGCTGCCTGCCCGCTTCGTCATCGGTTCGGTGGCCGGAGTGCGATTGATGAGTCTTTTCCAACGCGACTGGCGGGCCCTAGAGCGGGCGCGCCGCTCGCGCGGGCTCGGCGATCGCGGCCGCCTCACCCGCTTCTTCGGCCAGATCTTCGCCCTGCTCGTTGTGGCTCTGCGCCGCGGTTCTAAGCTCGCCACCGCCATGGAAGCCCGTGGTTTCGGCAGCGAGCACGAGCGGACCTGGGCGCGGGAATCGACCATGTCCGGCCGCGACTATGCCATCTTGCTCGCCTGCCTGGCCATTTCCTTTGTGGCGCTCGGGGTGTCCATCGCCAGCGGGGCATTCCGTTTCCTCGGGGCTTAAGATGCCACGCACTGTGCTTATCGACGGCCGCTCCGGGGCAGGCAAAACCACCCTGTCACGCTGGTTGGCCGACTGCGGCGGCGCCCAGCTGGTGCACCTCGACGATCTCTACCCAGGTTGGCATGGGCTCGCCGCCGCCGGTGAGATCGTCGCCAAGGATGTGTTGGCACCCATCGCGCCGGGATACTACCGCTGGGACTGGGAGCAGGGGCGGGCAGGGCAGTGGCGGAGTCTTCAGGCCACTGCGCCACTGATTGTGGAAGGCTGCGGGGCCATCACCCCCGCCACTGTCGCGGCCGCCCGGGCGCGCGGTCCGGTGGCCACGATCTTCCTCGATCTCGACGCTGCCGAGCGCAAGCGGCGGGCGCTCGCGCGCGATCCGGGCTATGCGGCCTATTGGGATATGTGGGCGGCACAGGAGGATCGGCATATTCACTTCGTGCTGCCGTGGCAGGATGTGGACTTTTCCCGCACACCCTCGCCAATTACCCCTGAGTGAGGGTGGTTTCTGGGGACCTATAGAAATCTTTTCCGGCCCCCCACAAGGGGTGGAGGTTAAGGTAGCTAAGATGCAGCACACAGTGTGCTAAGAGTTTTTCGTGTTTAGTTCTCAGGCAAACTAAGATGTGACGTGCCGCAAAGGCGATCGTCATAACACGATGACATCACCATATGCATGACCTACCTCGAATGGGAGAACTAACGCCATGACGCTAAAGAAGTCGCTGGCCATCCTTGGCGCCGCGTCGCTCACACTGGGCCTCGCTGCGTGCTCGGATGATAACGGCTCTGGCGAGGGAAGCGGAGCTGAATACATCCGCGCCAACGGATCCGAGCCACAGAACCCACTGATTCCGGCTAACACCAATGAGACCGGTGGTGGCCGCATTATTGACCTCATTAACACCGGCCTCGTCTACTACGACACCGAGGGTGAGGTTCATAACGATCTCGCCGACTCTATCGAGTTGGAGGGCGATAAGACCTATCGCGTGAAGCTCAAGGAGGGCAAGAAGTTCTCCGACGGCACCGAGATCAAGGCCGAGAACTTTGTGAAGGCCTGGAACTACGCCATGGAGAACGAGCAGCTCTCCGCCTACTTCTTCGAGCCCATCATGGGCTATGAGGACGGCGCCTCTGAGATGGAGGGGCTGAAGGTAGAGGACGGCTACACCTTCACCATTGAGCTGCAGCAGCCCGAGTCTGACTTCCCGCTGCGCCTTGGCTACTCCGCCTTCTTCCCGCTTCCCGACGTCGCCTTCGAGGACATGGACGCCTTCGGCGAGTCCCCGGTGGGCTCCGGTCCCTACAAGCTCGAAGAGTGGAACCACCAGCAGGACGCTCTCATCGTCCCGAACGAGTACTACGACGGTGAGCGTGCCGCGAAGAACGACGGCGTGCGCTTCACCTTCTACCCGCAGCAGGATGCCGCGTACGCCGATCTTCTCTCTGGCAACCTCGATGTCCTAGATGCCGTGCCGGATTCCGCCTTCTCCACTTTTGAGGAAGAGCTCGGCGACCGCGCGGTGAACCAGCCCGCCGCCGTGTTCCAGTCCTTCACCATCCCAGAGAGCTTGGAGCACTTCAGCGGTGAGGAGGGCAAGCTGCGTCGTGAAGCCATCTCGATGGCGGTGAACCGCGATGAGATTACCGACAAGATCTTCCTCGGCACACGCACCCCGGCGAAGGACTTCACCTCCCCGGTGATCGACGGCTATGACCCCGATCTCCAAGGCGAAGAGGTGCTGAACTTCAACCCGGACCGCGCCAAGGAGCTGTGGGCCGAGGCCGATGAGATCGCTCCCTTCGAGGGCACCTTCGAGATCGCCTATAACGCCGATGGTGGCCACCAGGCATGGGTGGATGCGACTGCCAACTCCCTGAAGAACGTGCTCGGCATCAACGCCCAGGGCAAGCCCTACCCGGACTTCAAGTCCCTGCGCGATGAGGTGACCAACCGCGAGATCACCACTGCCTTCCGTACCGGCTGGCAGGCTGACTACCCGGGCCTGGGTAACTTCCTGGGGCCGTTGTACGCCACCGGCGCCAGCTCCAATGATGGTGACTACTCCAACAAGGACTTCGATGCCAAGCTCGATGAGGCTGCCGGCGCTGAGTCTGTGAAGGAAGCCACCCCGCTCTACAACGAGGCTCAGGAGATCCTGCTTGAGGATCTGCCCGCGATCCCGCTGTGGTACTCCAACGTCACCGGCGGCAGCGCCGACACCGTGGAGAACGTGGTCTTCAACTGGAAGTCCGTCCCCGTCTACGAGCAGATCACCAAGAAGTAATCTGTTCTCGCCTGCGCCTGCGGCGGTGTGGCCCAGCTCGTGTACCCACGGGCGGGGGCGGCACTACCGGGCGCAGCGCTCGCTTTTAATCCCCAGCACCCCTGGTGCCCTTGGGATGAGTCTCCGAAAGGACGTTGCGCTCTGACTAGTCATAGTTCTCAACGCTCATACGGTGTCATCCACAGCGGCCAGGGGTGCTGGTGTGTGTGAAGCTTTGGTAATTTAAAGCGATAGTCTCGCCAGTCTCACTGCACCACCGAGCTCTCCGTGCATCACAGGACAATCGGATCGGCCAGCGGTGGTGGCTTGCGGGAGGATCGACGCGTCAACCGCGCTACCTAACCTAGAAAGTCCTCGCCTATGCTGCGCTATGTGGGGCGCCGCGTTCTGCAGATGATTCCGGTGTTCATCGGAGCGACTCTGCTGATCTATGCGCTCGTATTCCTCATGCCGGGTGATCCTGTGCAAGCCCTGGGTGGTGACCGTGGACTATCCGAATCCGCGGCTCAACGCATCAGGGAAGAGTACAACCTGGATAAACCCTTCCTCGTCCAATATCTGCTCTACATCAAGGGCATCTTTACTCTTGACTTCGGCACCACCTTCTCTGGCCAGCCTGTGTCCTCGGTGATGGCCAATGCCTTCCCCGTGACCATCAAGCTCGCCTTCATGGCTCTGGCCTTCGAGACCCTCTTCGGCATTCTCTTCGGCGTGGTCGCTGGTATCCGCCGCGGTGGCTTTTTCGACTCCACCGTGCTGGTGCTGTCGCTGCTCGTGATTGCCGTCCCCACCTTCGTGATCGGCTTCGTGCTGCAATTCATGGTGGGCGTGAAGTGGGGGCTATTGCCCACCACGGTTGGCCCCAATGAGTCCTTCGAGGCGCTGCTTATGCCCGCGATCGTGCTGGGCGCGGTGTCCTTCGCCTATGTGCTGCGCCTGACCCGGCAGTCCGTGAGCGAGAATCTCACCGCCGACTATGTGCGTACCGCCCGCGCCAAGGGCCTGAAGGACAGCACGGTGATGAGCCGCCACGTATTGCGCAATTCTTTGATTCCCGTCGCCACCTTCCTCGGCGCGGATCTCGGCGCCCTCATGGGTGGCGCCATCGTGACCGAGGGCATCTTCGGTATCAACGGTGTCGGCGGTGCTATTTACCAAGCCATCCTCAAGGGCGAACCCGCCACCGTGGTGTCCTTCACCACCGTGCTGGTGCTCGTCTACATTGTGGCCAACCTGCTCGTGGATTTGATCTACGCCGTGCTCGATCCGAGGATTCGCTATGCCTAAACCATCTCCCGCACACCTCAACCCCGAGAAGAACCTCCAAGGCCCCGCCTTTGAGACGAAGAAGGGCCAAGAGCACTTCGTTGACGCCGTGGATGAAACCGGCCTCGGTGCTGTCGACGCGGTGGCCGATGAGTCCGCACCGACCTCCCTGTGGGGCGAGGCGTGGCAGAACCTGCGTCGCCGTCCGCTGTTCTGGACCTCGGCCGTACTCATGCTCGCCGCTATCGTGCTCGCTTTGGTCCCGCAGTTGTTTACCAGCGTGGATCCGCAGAGCTGCGAGCTCGCTAACTCCCTCCAGGGACCCACTGATGGTCACCCCTTTGGTTTCGACCGCCAGGGCTGTGACATTTTCGCCCGCACCATCTACGGGGCGCGCGCCTCGGTGCTCGTCGGCGTACTCACCACGATGTTCGTCGTGGTGCTCGGCGTGCTCATCGGTGCTACAGCCGGCTATCTCGGCGGCATCGTGGACTCCATCTTCTCCCGCATCACCGACGTCTTCTTCGCGCTGCCGCTGGTGCTGGCCGCCATCGTGGTGATGCAGATGTTTAAGGATCACCGCACGGTGTTCACCGTGATCGTGGTGCTTGGCCTCTTCGGCTGGACCTCGATCGCCCGTATCACCCGCGGTGCCGTGATGAGCGTGAAGAATGAAGAGTTCGTCACTGCCGCCCGCGCCTTGGGCGCATCGCGCACCAAGATCCTGTTTAGCCACATCCTGCCCAATGCGGCGGCGCCGATCATCGTCTACGCCACCGTGGCTCTGGGTACCTTCATCGTGGCCGAAGCCACGCTGTCCTTCCTGGGTATCGGTTTGCCCTCGACGGTGGTCTCCTGGGGTGGTGACATCTCGCGCGCCCAGGCCTCGCTGCGCACCCAGCCGATGGTGCTCTTCTACCCGGCTGTGGCGTTGGCGACGACCGTACTCAGCTTCATCATGATGGGTGACGTCGTGCGCGACGCCCTCGATCCGAAGGCAAGGAAGCGATAATTATGACGAATACTACGCCCCCTGCCGGCACCGATAGCTCCGCCGAGGTGGACCGCTCCGTGCCGCTATTGACCTTCGAAGATCTCAAGATTTCCTTCGAGTCCACCACCGGCACCGTGGATGCCGTGCGTGGCATCAACCTCGCCATCTATCCCGGGCAGTCCGTGGCGATCGTGGGCGAGTCCGGCTCCGGTAAGTCCACCGCCGCCATGTCCATCCTCGGGCTCTTGCCCGGCACCGGAAAGATCACCGGCGGCTCCATTACCTTCGACGGCCAGGACATCACCGATGTCTCCGAGAAGGAGCGCCAAGAATACCGGGGCAAGATGATCGGCCTGGTGCCGCAGGACCCGATGAGTAACCTCAACCCCGTGTGGCGCATCGGCACCCAGATCAAGGAATCCTTGCGCGCCAATAACGTGGTGGATCCAAAGGAGTACGACGCGCGCGTCGCCGAGCTGCTCGAGGAGGCGGGCCTGCCGGACGCGGAGCGCCGCGCCAAGCAGTATCCGCACGAGTTCTCCGGCGGTATGCGCCAGCGCGCCCTGATCGCCATGGGCTTGGCCGCGCATCCCAAGCTGCTCATCGCCGACGAGCCCACCTCGGCTCTCGACGTGACGGTGCAAAAGCGCATCTTGGACCACCTGGGAACCCTCACCGAGGAACTCGGCACAGCCGTGCTGTTTATCACCCACGATCTGGGTCTTGCCGCCGAGCGCGCCGAGCACCTCGTGGTGATGCACCGCGGCCGCATCGTGGAGTCGGGTCCCTCGCTGAAGATTCTGCGCAACCCGCAGCACCCCTATACCCGTCGCCTTGTCGACGCCGCTCCCTCGCTGGCCTCCGCCCGCATTCAGCAGGCACAGCAGCAGGGTGTGGAGTCCACGGACAAGCTCAGCAGCGATCACTCGCAGGTACAGGACGAGGTGATCCGCGTGGAGAACCTCACCAAGATCTTTGATGTCCGCGGCGCCCGCGGCGCGAAGAAGGAACTGCGGGCCGTCGATGATGTCAGCTTCGGGCTGCGCACCGGCACCACCCTGGCGCTGGTGGGCGAGTCCGGCTCGGGCAAGTCCACGGTGGCGAATATGGTGCTGAACCTGCTCGACCCCACCGAGGGAAAGGTGTATTACAAGGGCACCGATCTGTCTACCTTGGGCCGCAAGGAGCTTTTCGATATGCGCCGCAAGCTCCAGGTGGTGTTCCAGAACCCCTATGGTTCGCTCAACCCGATGTATTCGATCTACCGCTGCATCGAGGAGCCGCTGAAGGTGCACAAGGTGGGCAACCGCGAGCAGCGGGAAAAGCGCGTCGCCGAGCTGCTGGATGTGGTGCAACTGCCGCGTTCGACCATGCGCCGCTACCCCAATGAGCTCTCGGGCGGCCAACGCCAGCGCATCGCTATTGCCCGCGCCTTGGCGCTGCAGCCGGAAGTGATCGTCTTGGACGAGGCCGTCTCCGCCCTCGACGTGCTGGTGCAGAACCAGATTCTGCAGCTGCTGACGCAGCTTCAGGATGAGTTCAATCTCTCCTATCTGTTCATCACTCACGACCTCGCTGTGGTGCGCCAGACCGCCGATGACATCGTGGTCATGCAAAACGGCAAGGTAGTGGAGCAGGGCAGCGCGGACGATATCTTCGATCACGCCCAGCAGGACTACACCCGGAATCTCATTGATTCCGTGCCTGGGCTCGGCATCGAGCTCGGAGCAGGGGAGTAAGCCCCACCCGCTCCACAACGCCACAAGGGCCGCCGCAGCACGTGCTGCAGCGGCCCTTAGGTGCTATCTAGGGGAGAATCAGGCGGGGTCGATGATCTCGTCGAGTTTCTCTGTGGGGCGAGCAATAACCACCCCGGAGGCACTACGCACAAAGGGTCGTTCGATCAGCCTCGGGTGGGCGAGCATGGCCGCAATAAGCTCATCCTCCGGCGTCTCGGGGCTCAGCCTCAGCTCGGCATACTCGGATTCGCCGGTGCGGATGGCCTCATGCGGGTGCAGGCCAGCATCCGCGAGCAGGCTGCGGAGCGTCTGTTCATCGGGGGTGTCCTCGAGATAGCGCACGATGGTCGGCTCGATGCTGCGATCGCGCAGATACTGCAGCGCGGCACGGGACTTGGAACAGCGGGGATTGTGATAGATCACGGTCATGCCGCCAAGGCTACCGGTGTGGAGCGCGGCGTCGTTAAGCGAATCAGCAGCCCGCGGGAGTGAGGGTGACGGTGTCCGCCCACTCGAGGGTGATACCGCGCGAGCGCAGCCACTGGTGGACGTCATCGCCATAGCGGGTGATGCCTTCCACGGCGGTGAGGGTGCGATCGATGGCGCGCTCAGCCTCGGAGGCGGTGATGAGCCCAGCGGAGGTGGCGGCGGCGAGCTCATCGATGTCGAGCACGTCGATGGGGGTGCCCGTGGTGGCTACGAGATCCACGTAGAGATCCCGCGTGGTCCAGGTGGTTCCCTCGCGGTTGATATCTGCGATGTCGATGTAGAGCTCTTGGTCTACATCTACCCCGGGGCGGAAGTGGAAAATATTGGCGCGCAGGCCGAGATCGGGCAAGAGCCACGATTCGAGATAGCCGAAGCGGGGATGATCCGCCCCGCGCGCCATGTACAGCCCGAAGTCGGTTTCGGTGTAGGTATCCACCGCGCGCAGGTAGCCCTTGGGGTCCGTGTTGGTCAGCGCGGAGACATCAAAGGTCTCCTGCTTCACGGGATGGAGATCCACAGTGGAGCCTCCATCCTGTGCATCGGGCTGGGAGGTGGACATGAGATACCTGCGCTGTCGCTTTTAGACCGTGAAGATCGCGGCGGTGGGGGCGAAGTGGCAGGCGGTCTCGGAGGTATTCACGGTGCCCTCGAGAACGGCGATGATGGTGCCCTTGCCGGTGGCTGCCGTGCCGTTGAGGGTGGCGGGGCCGTCGGGGTTGAGGCCGCCATTGCCCAGGCGGGAGGTGCCGAACTGCAGGGTGTCGATATTCATCCAGTGCACGTTGAGTGCGTCCTGCTGCTCTGCAGCTAGGCCTGGGGTGCCGAGTGCGGTGAACACGAAGCCGGCCTCGTCGGCGGGAACACCCGGCAGCGGCAGATCGGCCGGCCCGGGAACAGCGATGGCGGTGCCCACGGCGGTGTGCTCGCCGCCGATGCAGGAGCCGGCGATGGTGGGCCAGTAGAACTGGGTGAACTCGGGGGTGTTCTCCGGCTTCAGCAGCGGCGCACCCGCGGGGGAGTGGCCACCCTCGTAGAACTCCACGGCGGCGATCACGGCGTCACGCAGCTGCTCGGGGATGAAGGGCTGGTTGGCGAAAGCGCGGGCCTGAGCCAGCACCTCAGGGGCGGGGCGGCTGAGATCGTCGATCAGCTGGGGATTAGTAATGACGGGAATCGTCATATCGGAGCTGGTCTGCGCGGTGGCCAGCGGGGCGGAAAGCGTGGCGCCAACGGTCAGGGCGGCAGCGCAGGCGACGGCGATCGGGGTACGGAGTTTCACGGGGTTTCAGTGTCCTTTCTTGGAAGCTGTACATGCGACGGGCACAAAGCTCTAGTCCACAGACTTCACTTAAACCACATTAGTCACAACAGTCACAACACTAATACATTTCTCAGAGTGGGGCTAGGCCTGTGTTCACTATCATCATCGCGGCCGCGGACGGGAAAGGCTCGGGCCTGCGGGGTATCCGCCCCGGGACGGCGTCGTCACGCGCAACGGCCGCAGTAGCTACCGCACTCTGTGAAGGCATAAGAGAATGTGTCACTGTCGGAATAGATAGGTTTTTGTTGCCATTTCGTTACAATCTACTCTAAAAGATGTGGTATCGCCGGAAAAGGGGGTACACTCGGCTAGTCGTTGCCCGCGTATGACGCGTGGGCGACAGGCGCGTTCCCTTCTTCATCGTCTGCGCGCCGCGATCACCATCTATATTGCAGGAGTACACACAAGCCCGTGAGCGAAAACAACACTACCGCGCGCACCGAATTCCGAAACGTCGCCATTGTCGCACACGTTGACCACGGCAAAACCACCCTCGTCAACGCCATGCTCGAACAATCCGGCGCCTTCGGTGACCACGGCGAGATCGCCGATCGGGTGATGGACTCCGGTGACCTGGAGAAGGAAAAAGGCATCACCATTCTGGCCAAGAACACCTCCATTCGACGTGTGGGCCAGGGCAAGAATGGCGAAGATCTCATTATTAATGTCATCGACACCCCCGGCCACGCCGACTTCGGCGGCGAGGTGGAGCGGGCGCTGTCCATGGTCGATGGTGTGGTGCTGCTCGTCGACGCCTCCGAGGGGCCGCTGCCCCAAACCCGCTTCGTGCTAGGCAAGGCCCTGGCGGCGAAGATGCCGGTGATTATCTGCGTGAACAAGACCGACCGCCCCGATGCCCGCATCGATGAGGTGGTCGAAGAATCCCAGGACCTGCTGCTCGAGCTGGCCTCCACTCTGGAGGACGAGGAAGCCCAGGCGGCCGCCGAGACGCTGCTGGACCTGCCGGTGCTTTACGCCTCCGGCCGCGCCGGCACCGCCTCCACCGAGAACCCCGGTGATGGCAATGTGCCGGATGCGAAGGATCTGCAGGAGCTCTTCAACGTGCTCTACGATGTGCTGCCCGAGCCCTCGGCTGATATCAACGCCCCGCTGCAGGCCCATGTGACCAACTTGGACTCCTCGTCTTTCTTGGGTCGTATCGGCCTAGTGCGCGTGCACGCCGGCGTGTTGAAGAAGGGCCAGCAGGTGGCATGGATTCACTACGACGATGAGGGCAATCAGCACACCAAGACCGTCAAGATTGCCGAGCTGCTCTCCACGGAGGGCATGCAGCGCGTGCCCGCCAAGGAGGTTATCGCCGGCGATATCGCGGCTATCTCCGGTATCGACCAGGTGATGATCGGCGACACCCTCGCGGATGTGGAGAATCCGACCCCGCTGCCGCGCATCACCGTGGATGAGCCGGCGATCTCCATGACCATCGGCGTGAATACCTCGCCGATGGCCGGTCGCGGCGGTGGCGATAAGCTCACCGCCCGCGTGGTGAAGGCCCGCCTCGAGCAGGAGCTCATCGGTAACGTCTCCCTGCGCGTGCTGCCCACCGAGCGTCCCGACGCCTGGGAGGTGCAGGGCCGCGGCGAGATGGCGCTGTCCGTGCTGGTGGAGACCATGCGCCGTGAAGGTTTCGAGCTCACCGTGGGCAAGCCCCAGGTGGTGCCCAAGACCATCGATGGAAAGATCCACGAGCCCTTCGAGCACATGGTCATCGACGTGCCCGCCGAGTTCCAGGGTGCCGTGACCCAGCTGCTGGCCAGCCGCAAGGGAATCATGATGTCCATGGACACCACCGGAAGCGATTGGGTGCGCATGGAATTCGAGGTGCCCGCCCGCGGTCTGATCGGCTTCCGCACCGTGTTCATGACCGATACCAAGGGCACCGGTATTGCCAATCACTACTCGGATGGCTACCGCCCCTGGGCCGGCGAGATCAAGGATCGCGCCTCCGGTTCCTTGGTGGCCGATCGCTCCGGTCAGGTCACCACCTATGCGCTGATGCAGCTGGCCGATCGTGGACAGTTCTTCGTGGAGCCCGGCATGGAGGCCTATGAGGGCATGGTTGTGGGGCAGAACAACCGTGATGAGGACATGGACGTCAACATCACCAAGGAGAAGAAGCTCACCAATATGCGCTCCGCGACGGCGGACGCCACCTTTACCCTGGCTAAGGCGCATGTGCTCTCCCTCGACGAAGCCATGGAGTTCTGTGGCCAAGACGAGTGCGTGGAGGTGACCCCGGAGCGCATCCGCGTGCGCAAGGTGATTCTCTCTGCCACCGACCGTGGCCGCGCCCGCGCCCGCGAGAAGGCCCGCAACAAGTAGCGCGACTTCTCGGCCGCACCGGCCTAGCCGCTAGACTCATGAGGGTGATCAATGTGCTTCGCCGTGCCTCGCTGAGCTGCACCAGCGTGGTCGTCGCTCTCAGTATTGCCAGTTGTGCAGCCAATCCGGGCCCGCCGCCGGTGGAGGAAGTGGAGCGGACGATCAGTACCACGTCCTCCTCCACGCCGCCGGAGCGCCCCGAGGACATCGATCCCGCTGAGCGCAACAAGATCATCGTGGGCATGGATCCCTTGCTCAACGGTTTTAACCCGCACCTGATCGCCGATTCCACGCCTTTTGTGGAATCAATGGCGGCGCTGGTGTTGCCCAGCGCCTTCGTCGGCGGTGAGCTCAATTCCTCTTTGCTCACCAGCGCCGAGGAGATTGAACCGGTCGGCGATGCGGTGCAGACGGTGCGCTATCAGATCAGCACCGCGGCCCAATGGTCTGATGGCACTCCCATAACCGGCTCCGATTTTCAATACCTGTGGGAATCCATCGTCTCCACTCCGGGCACGGCTGACACCGCTGGCTATCGCCAGATCTCCGGCATTCGTGTCAGCAATGGCGGCAAGTCCGTGGCCGTCGACTTTGGCCACCGCGTGGAGCAGTGGCAGAGGTTGTTCACACACCTGCTACCGAGCCATATTTTCCTCACCGGCACCGATGGATTCGATCGCGTGCTGGCCAATACCATGCCGGTTTCTGGCGGGCGGTATCAAGTCTCCTCCGTTGACAGGCAGCGCGGCGAGGTGGTGCTGTCACGGAATGATCGCTACTGGGGGCTGCAGCCGGCGAAGATCGAAAGGCTCATTTTCCGCGAGATTCGCTCGGCCGGGAGCGCCGCCGAGATGATGCGCCGCGGCCAGATGGATTTGGCCGATCTCTCGCTGGAGGAGACCACCGAACCCGCGCTGCAGCTCGTGCCCGGGGTAGAGACCGCCACCCGCGTCTATCATCGCCGCCTCGACGTGGTGTTCAATACCACGGCACCGACTCTGGACACCCCGGCGAAGCGGGCCGGTTTTATCAGGCTTATCGACGCCCCCCTCGTGGCCAAGCTCGCCACTGGCCGTAGTGCGCATCTCGGGCTGGCGGATCCCAGCGAGTTCCCGCAGCCGGAGATAGAACCGGAGGCACTGCCCAGCGGCCGCTCCGTCATCTTGGGCGTGGATGCCGCCGATGACGAGGCCGTGACGGCGGCGCGGTCCATCAGCGATCTCGCCGCGCAGCAAGGGATCGATGTGAACGTGATTCTCTCCACCACCGCCGAGCTCTTTAGCACCCTCATGCCCGAGGGGCATATCGACGGTATTGTCACCCACTCCCGCACGGAGCAAACTCCCATCGGGCTCGCGACCCGCTATCTGTGTGGGGTGGCCGTCTCGCAGCTGTGCGATAGTGATCTCGATGCCACGCTGCGCGAGTATCTCGGCGGCACGGTGGATGACAGCGCCGCTACCGAGGCGGTGCGGGCGGTGGAAAATCGCGAGATCCTGACCTACCCGCTGTCCTATACCATCCGCCTTGATGCGGCAGGGGCGCGTATTATCGGCCCCGCCTCCACTTTCGCTGAGTGGCCCGTCGATCCTTATGCTGGGCGACTCGCCGGCGCCGCCAGCTGGAGCGTGCGCCAAGGCCTAGGCCCCAGTCGTATCGGCACCCCTGAGGAGAACACCGAAACCCCATGATCACTACTGTGCAGTCCGAGACGCCCTTAACCGACGTCACCGTTCTTGCTGTCCACGCCCATCCTGATGATGAGGCCATCTGGACCGGCGGGCTCCTCGCCCATCTGGCGCGCCGCGGCGCGAATGTCATCGTGGTCACCTGCACCTTGGGTGAACAGGGGGAGGTGATTGGTGATCCCTACCAGAACTTAGTCGCCGAGCACTCCGATCAGCTGGGCGGTTTCCGTATCCGCGAGCTCCAAGACTCGCTGGCGGCTCTCGGGGTGCGCGGGATTCACCTCGGCGCCCCGGGGCAGTGGCGAGACTCCGGTATGGCCGGCGATCCTTCCGCGGCGCACCCGCAGGCCTTGGTGAATAACCTGGATCAGGCCACCGAGCAGCTGCGGGAGCTCATTGCCGAGTACCGCCCTGAGCTGTTGATCACCTATGGCCCGGACGGCGGCTATGGCCACCCAGATCACATCGCGGCGCACACCATCACCCACCGGGCCGCCCCGGGGCACACCCGCATTCTGTGGGCGGTGACGCTGGAGGAGGACCTCGAGGCCGGCTTCGCAGGAATCCGCTCCATTCCGCAGGCGTGGCGCCGCGCCGATGCGGAGATCGCGCGGGTCGAGCACGCCGATATTCGCCTAGCCCTGACCCCAGCGGAGCAGGCCCAGAAGGTGGCGGCGATGAAGGCCCACGCTACCCAGATCTGGATCGCCGACGGCTCCGTGAGCGCCACCAACCCGGTGCCCGCGCAGGCCGAGGCGGATACTCCTGTGTTTGCGCTATCGAATCTCATTGCCCAGCCGGTGACGGCGAGCGAAAGCTATCAAATTGGTGCGGGGCCACAGCTGCCGCGCGAGGCCACGGATGTGTTCGATGAGGTGAATGAGATCTATGAGCTCGGCGAGGATGAACTGGCCCAACTCCCGCACTGTGGGAAGGAGGACTAGGCGATGAAGCTTAGCCATCCACAGCGCTACACCTACGCCGAGCACAGCACCGGTGAAATCGCCGGCGGCCTCCTGTGGTTATCGGTGGGATCGCTGGTGTCGGTGCTATTGGAGGTGGTCTATCTAGGCACGTGGATCACGTTGCCGGGCGGAAACTCGATTCCTTTTCCCTACACCATCGTGATCGCCTTCTTCTTCACGGCGGTGCTGACCCGCACGGCGCGACTGTGGACGGAGAACATGCTCGCGGCGGCCGTACCGGCAATCGTGTGGGTGTCAGGTTATATGATCCTAACTTTTTCGGTGTCGGTGACTGGGGATATGCTTGTCGGGTCTAGTTTGCGCTCGGTCTTGTTACTTGCCGCTGGAATCGCGGGCGGTCTCATGCCGTTGTGGCAGAAAAGCCCGCGGCCCCCGCGCCCCGATGCGCACACCACACAACCATAGTTGTCACACATTTTCAGGAGTTAGCTCACATGACGTACACCATCGCTCAGCCTTGCGTCGACGTGATGGACCGGGCGTGCGTGGAAGAATGCCCGGTGGACTGCATCTACGAGGGCAAGCGTTCGCTCTACATCCACCCGGATGAGTGCGTGGATTGCGGCGCCTGCGAGCCGGTGTGTCCCGTGGAGGCTATTTTCTACGAGGACGATGTGCCGGATGAGTGGATTGACTACAACGACGCCAATGCCGCCTTCTTCGATGACCTCGGCTCGCCCGGCGGCGCCGCCAAGCTCGGCGCCCAGGACTTCGATCCGCCGCTGGTTGCCGAGCTACCTCCCCAGGCTTAAAGGTTCAGGGAGGCTCTCATCGTGACCGCGCGTTCCCGCCAGCCCTTGGCCCGTCGCCTTCCCGCCTTCCCGTGGGATAGCCTCGGGCCCATTATCGAGCGCGCTCACGCCCACCCCGAGGGAGCCATCGACCTGACAGTGGGCTCGCCGGTCGATCCCGTGGCCGAGCCCATCGCCGAGTCCCTGCGCGCCCACGCCACCCATCCCGGCTATCCGCCGACTCTGGGCACTCCGGCGCTTATCGACGCCATCTCGCAGTCACTGCACCGCCGCTATGGGATACAGCCCGTTCCCGCGGCCGCGATTGTGCCCGTGGTCGGCACCAAAGAACTCATCGCCCAGCTACCGTGGCTGCTGGGCCTCGGAGCCGAGCACCGCATCGCCGTACCAGCGATCGCCTATCCCACCTACGATATCGCCGCGCGGCTGTGTGGGGCGCGCGTCGTGGTGGCCGAAGAAGTCTCGGACATCATCGCCTCCGATGCGGACTTTGTGTATATCAACTCGCCATCGAATCCCACCGGCCGTGTCCGTAGCGCCGCCGAACTCAAGGAACTGGTGGCGTGGGCGCGCGAGACCGGGGCAATTATTGCCTCCGATGAGTGCTATCTCGGCTTGGACTATTCTGGGCGGGCTCGTTCCATCGCCCATCCCGAGGTGTGCGGGGAGAGCCTCGAGAATCTCATCGTGATTCATTCGCTGTCGAAGACCTCGAATATGGCCTCCTATCGCGCAGGCTTCATCTTCGGCTACAGCGGCCTGCTGGGCGAGGTGGCCGAGGTGCGCAAGCACTGCGGTCTATCGCTGCCCTGGGCGGTGCAACACGCCATGGTGTGCGCACTGAGCAGCGAGGAGCATGAGCAGCAGCAGTACGAGGTCTATCGCCGGCGCCGCGAAACACTGCGCGCCGCCCTGGACGCTGCGGGGCTGCAGGTGGACCATTCCGAAGCTGGGTTGTACTTCTGGGTCACTCAAGGGCGCAGCGCCCAGGAGACCGTGGAGGCCTTCGCGGATCTCGGAATTATCACCGCGCCGGGCACCTTCTATGGCGATAACGAGCAGTGCCACAGCCATGTGCGATTATCTATCACTGCCAGCGATAGCGCGATCGAGGCAGCTGCACGGCGCCTCGCGGGAGGCTTCGGCCGAGCGCCGGCCTAGGCCATAACCCGCGCCCAGGGGCCACTCAAGGTTCCTATTCTGCGGCATGCAGCGGGTAAACTCTGGATGAACACCAGCGGGTGGATACCCGCCTGAGCCGCATTCAACATGGCATTCGCTAGGGGAGAGAGTAGTGACTAACCACCAGGTAGCCCAGCCGCGCAGCGGTTCGGGGGCCTCGCGCTATCGCCGCAATTTCCGACAATTCCTCAAGTTTGGCATTGTCGGCGCCTCCGGCGTTGTGGTGAACTTCCTCACCGTGGTGGTCGTGAAGAAAATCCTCGACGGCGGTTTCGGTATTCACGAAGAAGACGCCGCCATGAACCTGCTGGGCACCCAGTTTCACATCCGCTGGTTCCACATCATCTTGACCATCGCCTTCCTGGTGGCCAATATGTCGAACTTCCAGCTCAACCGGATGTGGACCTTCCGCACCTCGCACCGGCCTTCCTGGCTGAAGCAGTTCATCCCCTTCCTCATCGCTGGGCTCGGGGCGCTGGTGGTCACCCAGGTGGTGTCCACCTTGCTCATCAACCCGGAATCGCCCGTGGCTCTGCCCTCGGATATCTTCGATGGCTCCACAGGGCTGCGCACCAAGCTCTACTGGGCGGCCCTAGCCGGTACGGCGGTGGCCATGCCCGTGAATTTCGTGGTGAATAAGCTGTGGACCTTTAGAAAAACACGGGTGGTGCTGGAGCAGGCACCAATCTAGCCCAGCGGCGACGCTCCACAGAACTTAAGCAGATACACCACACCCCGAGCAGCCTGCATATCAGGCGTCTCGGGGTGTGCTGTGTGTTGCGGCCAGCAGGGGCTTATGCCCCCACACTCTGCTGCGTAGTTACTTCTTTCGCGCCGAACGCTTCGTGAGGAAGGACAGGGCGACAAGCGCCAGGGTCAGCACCGTCACGGAGCTGACTTGGGGGCGGGAGGAGGCGTCGAAAAGCATGAGGATGGTCAGCCCTGCCAGCATGGCGAGGGTGACCCAGCCGAGCCACGGATAGCCCCACATGCGGACCGAGATTTCCTTGTTGCGCTCCATCTCCGGGTGCAGCTTGAGATAGCTGGCGACGATGAATCCCCAGATGACGATGAGGCAGCCGCCGACAGCGTTGAAGAGGAACTCCAAGAGCCCCGCGGGGTTCCACCACTGCAGGGCCACGGAACCGAAAGCGAAGATCACCGAGAGGATCACCGCGAGCGTGGGAACCTGGTTGCTGCCGCTGAGCGAGCGGAAGGCATGAGGCGCGTAGCCGCGCTGCGCCAAGGAGTAGACGAAGCGCGAGGTGGCGTAGATCTGGGCGTTGAATGCCGAGAGCAGCGCGAGCACAATCACGGCCTCCATGAAGCCCACCGTGCCGGGGATATTCGCCATGCCCAAAATGATGGTGAAGGGAGAATCCGCCGCGGAATCGGCGCCGCCGATACGAGAGTAGGGCAGCAGGAAAGTGATCACCAGCACCGCGCCTAGGTAGAACACGGAGATACGCCAGATCACCGAGCGCACCGCCACGCGAATGGACTCGCGGGGCTTTTCGGACTCTGCTGCGGCGATGGTGACGATCTCAATACCGCCGAAGGCGAAGGCCACAGCCAGCAGGCCGGCGGCGATACCGGAGATGCCATTAGGGGCGAATCCGGCGTCGATGAAGTTGGTCAAGCCCACCGCCTCATGGCCGGGCAGCCAGCCCATAATCATGAGCACGCCGACGATCAGGAAGAAGATAATCACGGCGACCTTGATGAAGGCGAACCAGAACTCGAACTCGCCGAAACCGCGCACCGCGGCCAGATTCACGATGGCGAAGAATACTACGCAGACGAGCGCCGGAATCCAGGGAGCCACCCCAAACCACGAGCCCATGATGGCGGCCGCGCCGGTCATCTCCGCGCCCATCACCATGGTGAGCATGAACCAATACATCCAGCCGAGCGTGAAGCCGGCCCAGTGTCCGAAGGCCATTTCCGCATATTCGGAGAAGGAGCCGGAGCGCGGGCGGGCAGCAGATAGCTCGCCCAGCATCTGCATCACAAATACCACGATGATGCCGGCCACGATATAGGCCAAGAGCACCGCCGGGCCGGCGGCCTTGATGCCCACGCCGGTGCCAAGGAAGAGTCCCGCACCAATGGCGGAGCCGAGCCCCATCATGGTCAGGTGGCGGGTTTTTAAGCCTGAGCCGAGTGTGTTCTCAGCTGTGTCCACGGTAGTCATGGTTAGCTAGCGTATTACACTCTGTACCGCTCGGTACATTTTCTGCCAGCCGCCCCATCACATAAGGGGTAGCACGATCGCATAAGGGGGAGCACGCTGGCGCGATGCTGCCCCTTCGTCGCCCGATATGCCCCTTAGCTAAAGCTGTTATAGCCCGGTGTTGCCTGCTGTGGCGCCTGGGAGGCGACGATCGTGCCGGCGCTTGCCGCGCAGCGCACGGTCCAGTTGCTCCCACCGGCCATGTCCGCAGCGGTGCCCCACCGGCCATGCTCCATGGACGCGCCGGGCTGGGGGAGGTCGCCGTCGAAGAAGAGCACGGGGGTGTGTGGCTCCAGCACCACGTTATTGCCGATGCTGCAGTGATCTCCCAGATCGAGCCCGATGACGCCGGCGCTGACTCCGAGTACGCAGTCCTCGCCAATGGTGGTGGGCACCCGCGGATTGGTCTCGCTGCGCCCTGCCATCACGGTGGCGGCCAAGCCGACCCGGGTGTTTTCCCCGATCACCGTTCCGGAGGACATGCGCCCCTCGATTTTGGTCGGCCCCAGCGAGCCGGAGTTGAAGGAGACGAAGCCCTCGCGCAGCACAGAGGTGCCGGGGGCGAGATAGGCGCCGAGGCGGACCCGCTCGGCCTCCGCGATGCGCACCCCAGAGGGCACCACATAGTCGACCATGCGGGGCAGACGATCGACGCCATAGACGTGGATGAGGCCACGCGAACGCAGGGAGGTGCGCACGAACTCGAAATTATCGGGCAGACATGGGCCCTTATTGGTCCACACCACAGTGGAGAGGAGATCGAGCACACGATCCATGTTGATCTCGTGGGGGCGGACAATGCGGTGCGAAAGCAGATGCAGACGCAGGAACACATCGTGGGCATCGAGCGGCGGCTGGGAGAGATCGCGGATGGTGGTGGACACCGCCACCTGTTCCACCATGCGGTCCTCGTCGATACGCACCAGCGACAGCATTTTTGGGGTCAGTCGATGAGCACCGAGGCGAGTGGTTCCGGAACTCGAGGGCATCGTGTGCGAGTCCGCGTCCATAATCAGCTCGGGGTGGGGATACCAGGTGTCGAGAACAGTCCCATCCATCGCGATATTTGCAATTCCCACTGCAGTGGCACCATGTGTGAGCATGAATCTCATCCTACCTTCAGCTTGCTGCGGCTTAAGTATGGGCAGGGTTCGGCCCGCGGCGCTCCCAGGCGCGCCATCGCCACGGTGTAATGAAAGCAGAATGCCGCCTCCTGCGCACAGCGATGGCGCGGGGTAGCCTTGGCAGCGCACTGCGTGTGCCCGTGGTGTACTCCCACGCCGTGTTCGCGCGCAACGCTAGTGTGAACAGCTAAAAACAGATGTCTGAAGCGAAGAATGGATGAGCATATGACCAGCGACACCACCCCTGACTCGCCCCGCCGTGGCCTCCGCGGCCCGGTATTGATGCGGCAGCAGTCCCCGCAGGAGTCCACCACCGATCAACGGCTCTTGGATCACTCCGCCGCCGCCGACTGGCTACACACCGATCCCTGGCGGGTGTTGCGCATCCAGTCCGAGTTCGTCGAGGGCTTCGGTGCCCTGGCGGAGTTGCCGCCGGCGGTGACGGTATTCGGCTCTGCCCGCACCGCGCCCGATCACCCTTATTACGCACTGGGCCGGCAGCTCGGCGCGGCGCTCGCCGAGGCCGGTTATGCCGTGATCACCGGCGGCGGTCCGGGCCTGATGGAGGCTACGAACCGCGGCTGCAGCGATGCCGATGGGCTGAGCGTGGGTTTGGGCATTGAGCTGCCGCATGAGCAGCACCTCAACGAGTGGGTGGATCTGGGCCTGAACTTTCGCTACTTCTTCGTGCGCAAGACCATGCTCTTCAAATACACCCAGGCGTTTGTGTGCCTGCCCGGCGGCTTCGGCACCTTGGATGAGCTCTTCGAGGCGCTCGTGCTCACCCAGACGGGCAAGATCACCAACTATCCCATCGTGCTCATCGGCACCGAATTCTGGGCCCCGCTGAAACAGTGGATGCTGGATCGGGTGATCGAGGAGGGCTTTATTGACGAAGACGATGTCGATCGCTTCATCATCACCGACGATATAGACGAGGCCGTGCAGCACATCACCCGCGTGCACAGCGAGTTCGGCTTGGCCGAGCCGCCCGCGGCGCCGCAGGCCTAGCCCAGGGTAGACCCGAGCACATACGAGAGAGATCCTCATGCCCGCTTTGTCCCCCGCGTTTCGGCCCGGCCCGCTACCGGCGGTGATGGCGATCATCAATCGCACCCCCGATTCCTTCTATGACAAGGGGGCCACGTTTAGCGACGACGCCGCCCTCGCCCGCATCGACCGCGTTGTGCGCGAAGGAGCCACGATTCTCGATATCGGTGGGGTAAAAGCGGGGCCCGGCGAGTTCGTGTCCGCTGCGGAAGAGGTGGACCGGGTGGTGCCGATCATTGCCGCCGCCCATGAGCGCCACCCCAAGATAGCGATTTCGGTGGACACCTGGCGCACCGAGGTGGCGCGCGCCGCCGTGGAAGCAGGCGCGAGCCTTATTAATGACACGTGGGCGGGGGTGGATTCGGAGCTGGTCGAGCTCGCCGGGGAGAAGAAGGTGGGCTATGTGTGCTCTCATACGGGCGGGCAGCAGCCGCGTACCCGCCCACACCGGGTGCGCTATGACGATGTGGTGGCCGCCGTGATTGCTGAGACCAGTGCCCTCGCTGAAAGGGCCGTGGCGTGCGGGGTACCGGAGAATAAGGTGCTGATTGATCCCACCCACGATTTCGGCAAGAACACCTATCACGGACTTGAGCTTTTGCGCCGCATCGATGAGGTCGTGGCTACCGGCTGGCCGGTGCTCATGGCGCTGTCGAATAAGGACTTTGTGGGCGAGACCACCGGCCGTGCCGTGGATAAGCGGGTGGCGGGCACCCTCGCGGCCACAGCGCATGCCGCAGCGCACGGGGTGGCGGCGTTTCGGGTCCACCAAGTGAGCGATACCGTGGATGTCTGCCGCATGGTCGCCGCGATTTCCGGCGATATGGCGCCGGTGCGGGCGCAACGAGGGTTGATCTAGGCGGCACGCCCCGCGCTAGATAGATGCGCGCGAATCGATGCTGCTGCCACGCTCCTGATATAACGAGACATATGACTCCGTCTGCGCCGTCCCCTCAGTGTTCCGAGCACCTCGGCGGCGCCAGCGTATCGGTGGTGATTCCTGCCCTCAACGAGGAAGCCACCGTGGCCCAGGTGATTGCGGCCGTACAGCAGGATGATCCAACAGAGATCATCGTCATCGACTCCGACTCCCAGGACCGCACCGCTGCTCGTGCCGACGCCGCAGGGGCACGGGTGTTCAACTGGCGCGAGATCCATCCCGCTATTGAGCCCCACCCCGGCAAGGGCGAGGCCCTCTGGCGCGGCCTCGCCGCCGCCCGCAGCGACTATGTGGTGTTTGTGGACGCCGATCTACAGAATCCGCCACCGCACCTCGTGCGGCGCCTGATAGCGCCGCTGGCCGATCCCTCGATCCACCTCGTCAAAGCCGCCTATCGACGACCACTCGGCGAGGACCCACACGGCGGTGGCCGCGTCACCGAGCTCACCGCCAAACCTCTGCTGCGGATTCTGCACCCCGAGCTCGGCCACATCTCCCAGCCCTTGGCGGGGGAGTACGCCCTGCGTCGCTTAAGTGCCCGCGCTTGCTCCTTCATCATTGACTTCGGCGTGGAAATCGGAATTGTGCTCGATATCGCAGCACGCTTCGGCCCCGCCGCCATCGCCGAGGCGGACCTGGGGGTCAAACGCCACAAGCACCGTCCGCTGCAGCAGCTGGCCCATACCGCCGATAGCGTGGCCCGAGTCCTGCTCGAGCGTGATTCGTGTGCCAGCCGGCCGCCGCTGGAATCGCTCGGCGTTGATGCCGCCGTCGCCGTTACTCCCACCACTCCCAGCACACCGTGAGCTGGCCCACTGTGGGCCAGTGAAGGCCGAGTACACCGGACAAAAGCAACGCATGGTCTCGTTTCACGGCGTAGAATGTATGGGTAGTTGTAACTATTTTTTGTCATAGTGGAAGGCTTATCGTGGCTGCTCAAAAACCGCGCACGGGGAATGGACCATTGGAAGCTGTCGAAGAAAACCGGAAAATCGTGGTGCGGATCCCCGCTGACGGTGGCGGCCGCTTGGTGGTGGAATTGAGCAAGGATGAAGCAGCCGAGCTTGGCCACCATCTTCTTGACGTCGCGGAGGCCTAGCCTCCCGCTTCCCTCTTCGCCCTAGCGCTTGTGCTCGGCACGGCCACGGGTGAAGTTTGGGTGCTCCTCCTCCTGGTTGTACCATGGGCAAAAATGTTCTGTGCCCAGTGCAGCGAGGAGGATTCCTTGTCTGCGCTCTTATGCTGCGGAAACCATCATGCGCGGCGACAATGCCGCGCGGCGCATGAACCGAACAAAGATCTAGATAGGCGGTAGCTGTGCTCGATGATGTAAGTGACCTTCTCGCCGACCCTGTGGACGGCACCCCGCTGGTGTCCTACGATGGCTACCGCAGCCTCGTGTCGGTGACAGGGCGAATCTATGAGGTCTCTGCCGAGGGCTTTGTCACCCTCGCGGCGAATGGCCGGCTGGCCCATGATGGCGATGACGCCCAGATGGTGGCAGATCGCGAAACCTTTTTGTCGCAGGGGCACTACGCACCATTCGTGGAAGCCGTGACTCAAGGCGTGCACGAGGCCCTCGAAGACGCGGGAGTGGGCAACGATATCGCCCCCGCCTTGTGCGAGATCGGCGCCGGCACGGGTTACTATTTGTCGCACACGCTGGATGCGGTGGATGATTCCCGTGGCGTGGGCATCGACGTCTCTATTCCCGCTGCGGAAAAGCTCACCGACTCTCACTCGCGCGTCGGCGCCGTGGTCGCTGATGCTTTAGAGCGCCTGCCGTTGCTCGATCACTCTATCCACGCCCTCACCCTGATCTTCGCCCCGCACAATGCCGCGGAGTTTGCCCGCGTGCTCGCACCCGGCGGGAACGTGGTGGTGCTCAACGCAGAACCCGGGCACCTGAGTGAGCTGCGGGAGCCGCTCGGCATTCTGGATGTGGAGCAGGGCAGTACCGAGCGCCTGATCGAGGAGATGTCGGAGTATCTCGTCCCGGTGCAGCCGCCGCAGTTGGTGGAGTTCCGGATGAGCCTCGATCAGCCCTCTATCGCCGCCCAGATTGGCATGAGCCCCTCGGCGCGCCACATCGAGCCGGATGTACTCAACGAGCGCGTGGCTGGGCTGCCCAAACGCATGGAGATCACCGCCCGCGCCAGCATCACCCGCTTCGCTCGCGTCGGCGACTAGCCGGAGCAGCCGGTAGCGCCGGCACAGCTCAAAAAACAGCACTGGGCCCGCACCCCCTCTGTGTATGCAGGGGGTGCGGGCCCATAAGCGATGAGCGGCGAGCCGCGGCGGCGAGTGGCGTTTAGAGCGGCTCGATCTCCATGGTCGATTCCACCCGGGCGCCATGGCGGGCGGTGTAGGTGATGGACTGGCAGCCGCCATCGAAATACACCCGCGAGGCCATGGCGATCAAGCCGCCGTCGGCAAAGACTTCCACGGTGGAGCCATCCACAATGAGGGAGAGCGCCTCGGTTTCTTCGCTGCTGCGCTCCGCCACGGCAGGGACACTGCCCTCGTGGTGCGGGTTCATGCTGCGATCCAGCGCGATCTCATCGGAAGAATAGGACACGCGTGCAGCGACGGCGCCTGTGGCATCGCGGAGCTCGATATCGACCACGGCGTCCTCGCTCGGCTGGGCATCCAGCCGGGCAATGAAGGCGCGGGCGTGCTCGGAGGCGCGGATGGCGTCGGGAAGCCCAGCGCGCGGCGTTTGGTAGAGGATGCCGCCCTGCAGGGTTACCCGGCGCGGCAGGGTGAGGCAATTGGCCCAGTTTTCCTGCCGCAGGCTCAGATGGGTGGTGGGATCGTCACCGCGACCCACCCCGTTCATCAGGCCGAACATGGTGCTCGACGCGTAGCGCGCCGCGGGATCCGTGTTGAAGCCGGTCACCACATTGGTGTTGCGGGGGCGCGAGAAGTCATGGCCCCGGTCGAGGCGGGTGAAGGGGGTGATCACGCTGAACTCGGAATCGGTGAGAGTGCCCACCAAATAGCCGGAGATATCGCGGCCGTCGGTTTCAACGGTCAGCAGCAAAACATCATAAATCTTTTCGTCCACCTCATCCTGCAAACGAATCAGGCGGGGAGACACGATGCGCTTATAGTGGCTGACGCCGCTGGGCGTGCCGACGCAGCGCAGCGGGCCCACGAAGTTCCAGTCGCGGCGATCGGCGGATTCGAACACCACAATGTCGGGGTTGTCGGAAGAACCGGCCACGGCGAGCATAATCCAGCCGTGGTGATCATCGCGTTGCGTGGAGCGCCAATCAGGAACCACGCAGGGCGAGCGGAAGTGGGAATAGCCGTGGCAGTCCGAGACCACGGTGTGCACATTGTCCACGTGCCTATCGAGGTGCGAGATGTCATCGGCCACTGTTTCGGTGGTGGCGTCCGCGTCGGCGATCTCGGCCACCTTGATGGTGGTGGCGTCTGCGGAGACGGCTGTAAAGAAGATGTCGATGCCCTTACCCACGGGGATCACTGAGCCGGCGCGCAGCTCGACCTCGTCGCCGTGGGTGGCGAGCACATCATCGCACACGTCCCAGTCATAGGGCAGGGCACGGGAGGCCTGGTGCCCCCAGCGGGAGCTGGCCGAGGCGCTCGGCTTGTACTGGTTGAAAACGTGCCACACGTCGTCGTGCAGCAGCACCCCAGCGGGGGCCGCAAGAATGCCTTCTTCGGCGGTGACGTGTAACTCGGGGCGGTGGCTCATAACGTACCTAGTGTTTCTTTCGACAACTTTGTTCGGGCACCGATTGGCTGCGGCGCACACCCAGTTCACAATGGGTAGAGCGTTGCGGCGTCGATAGTACTTAACTTTTTACTTCCGTGGTGTGGATCTGCTCATCGAGGTTCTCCGGTGCGAGGTCGGCGCGGGAGAAATCCGAGGAGAGCGGCAGCCGCAGGTTCAGCTCCGTTGCGGGGCAGAGCTCGATAATTGCGTCCTTGACGCGGAAATCCAGCACATGCCCGCCGCGGCTGCGCGCATCATCAATGAAGTGCACGTGGCAGCCGGGAACGGAAATACCTTTTTCGTAGACGGGGGTGCGGAACCCGCCGATCACACCGGAGACATCCGCGAAATGCATCTCGGTATCGTCTGCCGTTGCCTCCACCATAGGTCGATAGGGCTTTTCCTGTCGGGTGACCGTGCGCACGGACACGTCGTGGAACTGGCCGCTAATCCGCACGGCATACATGTAATTTTCGCTCGGCTGGAGCGAATCGATATAGGCGCCGAGATCGCTGCGCGACATGTCATTCGGCGCGTGGGCGCTAATGCGCGGCACAAAGTTGGTCACCACCGTGAACGGTGAGCACTGGTCGAGGCGCGCCGGGCGGGCCGTGCCGTCGCCGCGCACCTGATAGCACTGGCCATCGACGATGATCATCTCCCCATCGAGGGCGTCGAAGGTGCCAATTCCAAAATTGCCCTGCCCCAGCAGCTCACTCACCGTCATGTCGCCGTCGTAAATGCCATCGAGCAGCGCCGTCATCAGCGAGTTTTGAAAAATCGTATGTCGTTCCACCGGCGCAAGCTGGGTGCTGTGTGTGGGGTAGTGGGTCATGGCCCCAGCCTAGTCGTGACGCCCGCGCTGCCGCCGCTCGCTTATCGACGCCACCCCGCCTGCCCTGAAAACATCTCTCCCGCCCACAGCGGCGTGCTGGGGCGGGAGCAAGAGTGCGGCTACGAGCAGTTACATCAAAGAACGGTAGACATCAATGGTCTGCTCGGCGATGGTGGCCCAGGAGAACTGCTCGACGGCGCGCTGCCGGCCCTTCTCGCCGATGTCCTTGGCGCGGGTGCGATCAGCCACCATCTCATTGACCGCGGCGGTCAGGTCGCGTTCGAAGGCCTCAGTGTCCTCGGCATCGTAGTGCACGAGGCTGCCGGTGACGCCGTCATTGACCACCTCGGGGATACCTCCCACATCGGAGGCGACCACGGCGCTGCCGCAGGCCATGGCCTCGAGATTGACGATGCCCAGCGGCTCGTAGATGGAGGGGCAGACGAAGGTATCCGAGGCGGTGAGGATTTCCTGAATCTTCGGCTTCGGCAAAAACTCCTGCACCCAGAACACGCCATCGCGCTGCTGTTGCAGCTCCCGCACCAAGGTGGCGGTGCGCTCGCCGATTTCGGGCGTATCCGGCGCGCCGGCGCAGAGCACCAGCTGCACGCCCTCGTCGAAGTGAGAAGCGGCCTTCACCAGGTGCTCGACCCCCTTTTGGCGGGTGATGCGGCCCACGAAGGAGACGATGGGCTTGTTCGGGTCCACGCCGAGCTCGCGGAGCACGGAGTCCTCGTTATCATCGAAGGTGGGGCGGGGATGCCACAGCTCGGGGTCGATGCCGTTGAGAACCACGTGAATCCGGTTCTCGTCGATGCGCGGATAGGCGTCCATGATGGCGTTTTTCATCTGCGCCGACACAGCGATCACCGCATCGGCGTATTCCATGGTGTTCTTCTCCGACCACGAGGACACCTCGTAGCCGCCGCCGAGCTGCTCGCGCTTCCATGGCCGGTGCGGCTCGAGGGAGTGCGCGGTGGCGATATGGGGGATGTCGTAGAGACGCGCCGCCAGGTGCCCGCCCAGGCCCGAGTACCAGGTGTGGGAGTGCACCACATCCACGTTGTTTGCGGCAGTGGCCATGCGTAGCCCCGTGGAGAGGGTCTTGATCGCGGGGTTGGCATCCTCGAGCGCGGGATCCACTCCGTGGACATACACATTCTTCTCATCGCGGGGCGCACCCATGCAGTGAACATCGACGTCCACCAGCGTGCGCATGAAGCGGGTCAGCTCCGCCACATGCACGCCTGCGCCGCCGTAAATCTCCGGTGGGTACTCCTTGGTCATCATTCCAACTCGCATAATCCCCACAGTAGTGTGACCTCGCGAGCGAGGGGGCGGAAGTGTGTATGGGGTAACCCACTTTTCCGGCGCGTCTACATAAAAGGGGATAGATTGGAAGGCGTGAAACGCCAACCACATGTTCTAGCAATTGTCCTTGCTGGCGGCGAAGGTAAGCGCCTGTATCCCTTCACCGCTGACCGCGCCAAGCCAGCCGTTCCCTTTGGCGGCACCTATCGCCTCATCGATTTTGTGCTTTCCAATCTTGTCAACGCGGGATTCATGCAGATTTGCGTGCTCACCCAGTACAAGTCGCACTCCTTGGACCGCCATATCTCTCAGTCGTGGCAGCTCTCTGGTCTCGCTGAGCAGTACATCACCCCAGTGCCCGCGCAGCAGCGCCTGGGTAAGCGCTGGTTCACGGGTTCCGCAGACGCCATTTTGCAGTCGCTGAACCTGATCTATGACGAAGAACCGGATTACGTTATCGTCTTCGGCGCCGATCACGTCTACCGCATGGACCCCTCCCAGATGGTGGAGGAGCACATCAAGTCCGGTAAGTCCGTCTCGGTGGCCGGTATTCGCGTGCCCCGCTCCGAGGCCACCGCCTTCGGCTGCATCCAGTCCGATGAAGACGGCAATATCACCGAGTTCCTCGAGAAGCCCGAGAACCCGCCGGCTACCCCGGACGATCCGGACGTTACCTATGCCTCCATGGGCAATTATGTGTTCACCACCAAGGCCCTCATCAAGGCCCTGTTGGATGATGAAGACAATGACGACTCCGAGCACGATATGGGCGGAGACATCATCCCTTATTTCGTGGAGCGCGGCGACGCCCACGTCTACGACTTCATGGCCAATGCGGTGCCCGGTTCCACCGAGCGCGATCATGGCTACTGGCGCGATGTCGGTACCGTGGACGCCTTTTACGAGGCCCACATGGATCTCATTAGCGTCCACCCGGTGTTTAACCTGTACAACAAGCACTGGCCCATCCACACCTCCGAGATCGGCAACCTGCCGCCGGCCAAGTTCGTGCAAGGCGGCATAGCGCAGTCCTCGATGGTCTCCTCCGGCTGCATCATCTCCGGCGGTACGGTGCGCAACTCGGTGCTGTCGAACAATGTCATCGTGGAGGACGGCGCCACTGTCGAAGGCGCGGTGCTGATGCCTGGCGTCCGCATTGGCAAGGGCGCGGTGGTGCGCCACGCCATCTTGGACAAGAACGTCAAGGTGAGCGAGGGCGAGTTCATCGGCGTCGATCACGAGCGCGATAAGTCCCGCTTCAAGGTCAGCCCCGGCGGCGTGGTCTGCGTGGGCAAAAACGAGATCGTCTAGCTAGATCCACACGTTTCAGCGCCTGAGCTTTTCCCTTAAGGAAGAGCCCAGGCGCTGACGTCTATGGTGTGGTGTCGCGAGTATGCGTGACGACGCTGTCCTCGCGGCTTAGGGGCGCTTGCTGATGATGCTGAGACCGCCGGCCAGGGGGAGGCGGGTGACGAGGGCATCGTGATAGTCGCGCAGTTGTTCGTCGAGGGCGCGGGCCGCGGCGGTGTCTCGGTCTGTGCGGGACTCATCAGCCACGGTGCCATCGAGCAAGCTCGCTGCCACGACGATCATGCCGGAGGGGCGGATCAGTGGCCACGCGGAGTCCACAAAGGCCTGCATGTCCTGCGGGGCCACATCGCCGTAGACGATGTCATAAGAGTTCGTGGCCAGCCGGCCCATCACCTCGAGGGGACGCGAGGGCAGGAAGCGGAAGCGCGAGGCGGCGATACCTGCCTCGGTGAAGCTCCGGCGCGCCAGTTTCTGGTGCTCGAGCTCTGGGTCGATACAGGTGAGATGGCCAGCTGGGCCCATGCCTTCGAAGAGATGCAGGCCCACCACTGCGGCGGCGGGGGTGACAGCAATAGCGCTTGGTTCGGCGCCACGGGCAGCTTGGGAGCCCAACAGGGTCAATACGGATCCGCTGATCGCGTCGAGTGTGGGAACGCCGAATTCCGCTGCGCCCTCCGTTGCGGCCTGCAGGCTCTCGCTGGTGACGGCGGTAGAGCGAATGTAGTCAGTCAAAGCACGGTATGCAGTCTCAGTCACGCGCCTTATTTTAAGATGGCGGTGCGCAGGGCGGGGGAACAACGCACCACCAGCAGCAAAGCTGTGACAGGTGTGGCTCAAGTGCCATAAAAGGGGGCAGTAGCTGTGCTGACAGCTCATCCCCAGCTGAGCGTTACGGGATTGTTGTGTGGAACTCAGTTATTTCTTATCTCCATACGGCACAATGGCTGTCATGACTGATCGTCCTGCCCTCGCTTCGCCCGCCGCTGCAGATTCACCTACAGCTGCAGCGTGTGAGGAACCGCTGCACGGCACTGCTGCCTTCGACGCAGGACAAGGATCGATGCCCACTTGGGCCGAACTCGTCGAGGAGCACGCAGACAGCGTGTATCGCCTCGCCTTTCGTTTGTCCGGTAATCAGCACGACGCCGAGGATCTCACCCAAGAGACCTTCATGCGTGTGTTTCGCTCGCTGAAAAACTACCAACCGGGTACCTTCGAGGGATGGCTCCACCGCATCACCACTAATTTGTTTCTCGATATGGTGCGCCACCGCAACAAGATCCGGATGGAATCGCTGCCGGAGGATTATGAGCGTGTTCCCGGCACCGTCTTGACCCCTGAGCAGGCCTATCAGGTGGCCAATCTGGATCCCAGCTTGCAGGAGGCTCTCGATAGTTTGTCGCCCGATTTTCGTGTGGCGATCGTGCTCTGTGACGTACTTGGCATGTCCTACGATGAAATTGCAGATACTCTCGGGGTAAAAATGGGAACTGTACGCAGCAGGATTCACCGCGGCCGGACCCAGCTCCGCGCCTCGTTGGAGCGGGCCGCCGCAGCGGATGATGAAAACGCGAAGCTATTGGTGCCGCACCACAGCTAGCGCCGGAACTGCTGCGGCAGCTGCTGCAGCACAGCACACAAGAACATACGAGCACATAGATGGTGAGGTGACCGACGGAGATGATCAGCGACTACCGCAACGAAGCCGATAGCTTCGACTCAGTCGAGCACCTAGGACCCGAGGCCATTGCCGCCTACGTGGATAACGAGCTCAGCCCTATCGCCGCCGACCGCGCTCGGGTGCACTTGGTGCATTGCCCTTTGTGCCGCCATGAGGTTCATCGCCAGCGTCAAGCCGCCGAGTCAGTGCGGCAAAGGGTCAATGATGGGCTGCGGGCGCCGCGTTCGCTCATCGCCAAGCTCGCCCAGATTGAAATGTCTTGCCCGGAAGGGCCAGGCGCAGACGAGATAAGTCGCGCTAGTGCACCCAGCTTGATGGATCGCGTCGAGGTGTTCTACCGCGCTGTTCGTCACGTCCAGGGGCGCTAGAGCACCGCTGTTTTTTCCTGCGGGTGTGCCTGCTGCTCCTGGTGCATATCGCGCTGGCGTGGCGCGCTAGAATCTGAAACAAGTAGTGTCCTGCTGTAGCGAGATGGTGCGAAGAAGAAAGAGGGACTGGTGTTTTCTAGCGTCGGCTGGAGCGAGATTTTCGTCGTCTGCGTAGTGGTGCTTATCGTGGTCGGCCCCGACCGGCTGCCTGGAGTTATCCAAGACGTCCGTGCCGCGTTCATCGCCGCCCGCGACGCAATCAACCGCACCAAACAGACTCTTAATGATGAGATTGGCCCCGAGTTCGAAGAGGTGGCTCGGCCCGTACAAGAGCTGTCGAAGTTCACCGCCATGGGGCCCAAAGCCGCCCTGACCAAGGCGCTCTTCGACGGCGATGGCTCCTATCTGGACTCCTTTGATCCGAAGAAGATCATGGCCAGCGATACTCAAGGCGAGGCCTATCGGGACCGCAACTCGGTGCCACCCGCCTCAGGAAGCACGGTGGTGCCGAATACCCGTGGCCAAGACGCCGATTCCGCCGCCCAGCCTCCGGCACAGCAGATGCCGCCCAGCGGGCCGCAGAACCGCAACTTCAGCTGGGATGACATCACCTAGGCCGCGCTGCTCCTGAACGCACCACACCCCGCCTCGTGAGAGAAAAGATCCTCCACGCAGGCGGGGTGGTGTCTATGTGCGACTCACGCAGCTGCTAGCGCCTCGGGTTCACTCCCAGCTGGACGCCGGTGAGTGAGCCCTCGCGGCGCACCAGCTGCTCGGCAATTGCGGTGACCGCCGCGCCGGAAGGGCTGCTGGGATCATGCACGGCGATCGGGGTGCCCGTATCGCCCTGTTCCCGCAGCGCGGGGTCGAGCGGCACCGATCCCAATAGCGGCACCTGGGTGCCGAGGAGCTCGGTGAGGCGGGCGGCCACGGTTGCACCGCCACCGGAGCCGAAAATGTCCATGGTGCTGCCGTCGGGAAGCACCATGGCCCCCATGTTTTCAATAACCCCGCGCACCCGCTGCCGCGTCTGCTGAGCAATGGTGCCGGCGCGTTCCGCCACCTCGGCGGCGGCGGCCTGCGGGGTGGTGACGATCAACAACTCGGCGGTGGGTAGCAGCTGGGAAATCGAGATCGCCACATCGCCGGTACCGGGCGGAAGATCCACCAAGAGCACGTCGATATCGCCCCAAAACACATCGGTGAGGAATTGGGTGATCGCACGGTGCAGCATCGGCCCGCGCCACACCACAGGGGCATTGCCCTCGGTGAAGTGAGCAATGGAGATGTGCTTAATGCCGTGCGCCTGGGGCGGCATGATCATGTCTTCGACCATGTTGGGCGCCTCGGTGCTGCCGAGCATGTGCGGGATGGAATGGCCGTAGATGTCGGCGTCGAGAATGCCCACACTGAGCCCACGCGCTGCGAGGGCAGCGGCCAGATTCACCGTCATCGACGACTTGCCCACGCCACCCTTGCCGGAGGCCACGGCGAACACGCGGGTGGTGGAGTCGGGCTGCGAGAAGGGGATAACCGGATCATCCTGGCTGCCGCGCAGCCGCAGGCGCAGATTGCGGCGCTGCTCATCGCTCATCACATCCGTGCTGACCGAGACCTCGCCCACGCCGTCGAGCTCCTCGATAGCGGCGCGCACATTCTCGGTGATGGTGGACTTCATGGGGCAGCCGGCGATCGTCAAATAGATCACCACTGCCACATCGTTGCCGGTGACCTCCACCGACTTCACCATGTCGAGCTCCGTGATGGGGCGACCAATTTCGGGATCTTCGACGCGAGAAAGGGCCTGGCGGACGAGGGATTCTTCAATATGAGACATCGGGGTGTGCGATTTTCCTGACTGTAGGCTTTAGCTATGGGGGCGGCGGTTGGTGTCTACCACATCGCCTTGAGTGGGCTCATGGAACTCGGAGGACTGGTGATCGCCGTGTTCACGGGCGATGCGTGCCGCAGACTCATCATCCAGCTTCGCCTCGATGCGCTCAAGCAAACCGGACAGATCTTCCATCTCGCGGCGCAGATAATCACGAGTAACGCTATCACCCAGCGCGAGGCGTACCGACGCCAGCTCGCGGGCGAGGAACTCCGTATCGGCCTTGGTCTGGGCGGCGCGGCGACGATCCTCGCTCAAGGAGACGCGGTCGCGGTCCTCCTGCCGGTTTTGGGCCAATAGAATCAGCGGCGCCGCATAGGCGGCCTGCGTGGAGAAGGCCAGGTTCAACAGGATGAAGGGGTAGGGGTCCCACTGCCACTTCCACGCGCCAAGGTTCAACGCGATCCACGTGATGACGAAGATGGTCTGCCAGAACAAATACTCGCCAGTTCCGAAGAAACGGGCAACCCTTTCCGCCATGGCGCCCACAGCGTCCGCATTGATGCGGAGGCCACGGCGCCGCGTGGCCATGGGAGTATCGAGGCTATTGCGGTAATCGCTCATCAGCTAGGCCTCCTGTAGGGGCGTGGTGGTATCGGACTGGGCGGGGCGGATGCCGGTCTCGCGCCAGTCCTCGGGCAGCATGTGGTCGAGCAAGTCATCGACGGCGACGGCGCCGAGGAGGTGGCCGTCATCGTCCAACACAGGGCCACACACCAAGTTATAGGTGGCGAAATACCGGGCCGCAGTTTCCTGCAGGTCATCGGCATACAGCGGTGGGAGATCTGGGTCGAGCAAGCCGCCGATGAGCTCCGAAGGAGGTTCACGCAGCAGCTTTTGCAGGTGCAAGCATCCCAGGTAGGTGCCGGTAGGGGTCGCTGTGGGAGGGCGCACCACGAACACCATAGAGGACAGCGAGGTCGGCAGATCGGGGTTGCGGGCCATAGCGAGCGCCTCGGCGACAGTACGCTGCGGGGTCATCACCAACGGATCCGAGGTCATGAGCGCACCGACGGTGTCAGGCAGGAAGCTCATGAGGCGGCGCACAGGGGCGGAGTCTTCTGGATCCATCAGTTCCAGCAGCACGTCGGCGGTGGCGTCGGGAAGCTCTTCCAACAGGTCGGCGGCGTCGTCCGGGTCCATCTCCTCGAGCACGTCCGCGGCGCGTTCGATGGCCAGCTCCTCGATCAGCTCGGCCTGGCGTTCCTCAGAGAGCTCCTGGAGAATATCGGCCAATTGCTCGTCGTTCAGGCCGCTGGTGACGGCACGACGCTGGGAGGCGCTGAGGTTGTAGAACAGCGGCGCCGCGTCGGCAGGGCGCATCTCCTCGAATTGGGAGCGCAGCTTCGCGGTTTCCTGCTCGTGGCTGGTCGCGGTTTCTCCCAGACCATGCACATACTTCCACGGAGTGACATAGAGCGTGGGGCGGCGGCCAAAGGTGGATTTATTGGCGCTCACCGCGATCTTGGAGATCACCCAGTCGCGAGTGCGGGTGCGGGTCAGCTCCACATCGGCGACCTCCACGGCTTTGCCATGGAGATTCTCCAGCTCGGGATCATCCACGTGTACCTTGGCACCGATGATGTCCTGGGAGATAGTCGTCTCGCCCTCGCGCGGCTGATAGGAGCGCATCGACACCTGCCCCGAGGCAAGGACGATCTCTTGGGGTTCGATGGTGGCTACGCGCAGCATCGGCAGGAAGATGCGACGCTTGGAGGGAAGCGCCACGATCAGGCCGAGTACGCGAGAGTCACGTTCGAGCCCGTGCATCATCACGACAACGTCGCGGACACGACCAATGGGTTCGGCGTCTGGGCTACGCACCACCATTCCGGCCAGTCGGCCGGCATACACTCTCGTCACTGCATTCATAACTAGATATTGTAACGGTCAGCTGCACAGATCCTGCTACTGCTGCCGGGGGCTGGCTGATGCTGGGTGTTGACCTGCGGCATGAGGGGAGGTGGCGCGAGGTGGGCGTCGATAAGCGTACTACGCATGGGAAACCCCACGGACCAGGTAGTGGAACGTATTGTTCGGGAACCTTCCGCGGGCTTCGGGCGTTAGGGCTAGTGAAGGCCCGAAAATGAGCCAGCCCAGATGGCGCGGCTTAAGCGAGCTCTGAATGATTCCCAGGCGGCGCTGTGCTGCCCGTAGATGCAAAGAAGTTGGTAGATACTGCTATGACATCCCCCGCGAACAACGTGAAGGCGATGGCGATGAAGAAGCGCCCGGAAGGGTGGCCGGTTGCAAGTTTCGAGAGCTATGAACAGGCGCAGGCCGCCGTAGATATGCTCTCTGATCAGGAGTTTCCGGTAAAGGACCTCACCATCGTGGGTGTCGATCTTATGGAAGTCGAGCGCGTTCAAGGTCGCTTGACCTGGGGCAAGGTGCTCTTAGGCGGCGCAGTATCCGGCGCGTGGGCAGGCCTGTTTTTCGGGCTGCTCTTCGGGCTGTTTTATGAAAATTGGCTGGTGCCGCTGCTGACAGGCGCGATCCTCGGTGTGATTTTCGGGCTCGTGTCCGTGAGCGTGCCCTATGCCGCCTCGAAGGGGAAACGCGATTTCGCGTCGAGCACCCAGATTGTGGCCGGGCGCTATGACATTCTGTGCGAGCCGCACACCGCCCGCCAAGCCCGTGACTCGATTGCCCGCGGCCAGATCGTTCGGCCCCGTACTAACGACCGCGGGGCTTGGTCGCAGCAGCCTGTGCAGCAGCAGGAGGCGCCGCAGAACCCGCAGCAACAGCAGGCGCCGCAGAATTCGCAACAGGGGGTGCAGCAGCAGCCGCAGGGGGCGTCGCAGCAGCCCCAAGGTGGATGGCCCGCACCTCGTGAGCAGCAGCAGCCGCAACAACCTGCGCAACCGCAGCCGCAACAACCTGCGCAGCCGCAGCAGCCGCAACAGGAACAGTCGTGGGACGAGCCCTCGGATAATTCGGAGTTTCCGCGAAGCTAAAGCCGTGCATGAAGCACGATGAGAGCCACTGGCTCTAGCCTGCGCCCCACGGCGCTGAGGTTAGAGCCAGTGGTTTTTCTTCAGCACCCACCACATGAGAACCACAGCGGCAATCATGACGCCGAGCACTACGTAGTAGCCGTATTCGTAGTGCAGTTCCGGCATGTGATCGAAGTTCATGCCGTACACGCCGGCGATCATGGTGGGCAGTGCGGCCATGCCGACGAGAGCGGAAATCTTACGCATGTCCGAGTTTTGCTGCATGGTCACCTTCGCCACGGCAGCATCGATCAAGGCGGTGAGTCGCTCATCGAGAGAGGCGATGGAGTCGGCTGCAATGAGCTGATTGTCCAGCACGTCACGGAAGTAGGAGCGCAGCGGCTTAGTCAGCACATCCTTGTGGTTCTGAGTGAGAATACGCAGCGCGGTGCTGAGCGGATCGACCGAATGCCTCATCTCCAGAATCTCACGCTTGAGCATGTAGATCTGGGAAATATCGACCGGGGAGTTCGGGGTGAATACTTCTTCCTCGATCTCGTCCACATCCGTGGTGAGCTCGCCGGCAATGCGCACGTACTCGTTCACCACGAGGTCAGAGAGCTGCCACGCTAATGCCACAGGGCCCAGCTCGAGCTGCTCGGACCACTCGCTCAGCTCGCGGCGCCAGCGTTTCAGTCCGGTAAGCACTCCGTGCCGGATAGCGATGATGAAGTTCGGCCCCAGAATCATCTGGAGTTCACCGGTTTGGATGATCTCCTTGGCATCACGCACGCGCTCATGCTCCTGATACACCACGGTGCGCAACACAAAGAAGAGCTGATCATCGTAGCGTTCCACCTTGGGCCGCTGATGGGCGGTCACGGTGTCTTCCACGATCAGTTCATCCACCCCATAGATCGCGGCAATGTGCTCCATCTGCTGCTCATCAGGTTCGGAGAGCTCCAGGAGAACGTAGCAGTCTTCGTGCTCAGTGGCGTAGTGCAGAGCATTCTCGTAGGAGAACTCTTGGTTCAGCTCGCGTCCTTGGTAGATCACGCGACAACGATCCACGGCCCGTTCCACGGGTACGCGCAGGCGAGAGCCCACAGGGTGCTCCTGGGCGTCAGTGTGCTCGCCACGCTTACGCGGCAAACGAAGTGGATCAACCATGCGAGAACCTCCTTGACGTACACGCCCAGCACTGTGGTGTGGACCGCAGGCAAGTGTACCGCCGCTCGAGGCGATATCAGCAATTCCGTAGCGGCGCGGGCTCTATGGGTAGCTGCGCTAGAATCAGCGGTGGTGCGGCCGCGCGGGTGCGCTGTATGCGTCGTGATCTGTGCATGGCCCACCGTCAGTCGTATTTGCCTAGCTAGATTGGCCTGCTTGCACTATGACCACCACGATGCCTCGGCAGTTCCACCCCAGCGCCCCAGCGACCGTGCGCACTGTATGCGCCCTCGGTTTGGTGGGGGCGGTGAGCAGTGGTTGCGTCGCCGAGCCCTACCGCCAAGTCAATGAGGTAGAGGTGTCACCCGTGCAAGTGATGGTGGACTCTTCCGATCAAGAACAAGTGATCATGGGGGAGCTGTACTCACGGGCGCTTGCCTCTCGTGGCCGCCAAACCTTCGTGGACTTCGAGTATGACATCGGTACCGCCCAGCGGATTCAGGCGGTGGAAACCCACCACGCCGATGTCGTGGTGGTCTGCCTTGGTACGGCCCTCGAAGCACTTAATCCCGCCCGCGCCAAGGAACTATCGCAGGAATACACGGCGAAGATTGATGCCGGTGAGATCACGCCGACCGATATTGATTTCTCTGAGACGGTGCTCGATAGCCTCTTGGGCTCGCTGCCGCGCACCGTGCACAACTCGAACTTTTCTCCCACCCATGGCTGCGCAGAGAGTGAAGATCTGAAACTTCCGCAGAACTTTATCGTGCTCTACCAGCGACCGCTGCTCAACCGTAAGGAATGGGACAAGCTCAACGTGGTCAATGGCGCAATCTCCGAGGCCTCCTTGAAGGAGATCGCTGAGGAGCTCAATAGCGGCGAGGATCAAAATGAGGTCTACACCACCTTCTTGTCCTCCAACCGAGTGCTCTCCAACGGCGCGGACTAAAAGCTACGCCACGGCAGCAATAACGCAGAGAACGCATCAGCCCCAGGACCGAGATCACTCGGTTCCTGGGGCTGATGCGTAGTAGCACTGTGCTGAGCCCGTTCGCTATGTGGGCTCAGCTTGCAGGCGTCTAGTCGGCGAAGGCCTCGTCAATGAGCTGCTTCTGCTCGAACTGGTGCACCTTGGCCATACCGGTGGAGGTAGAGGCCTGGGCGCGGCGAGACACGCGGCGCAGCTTCGGCATATCCGGCAGCAGGTCCGGCAGGTGCAGGGCCAGGAAGGGCCAGGGGCCCTGGTTGGCCGGCTCGTCCTGCACGAAGCGCACCTCTTCGGCGTTCGGGTAGCACTCGAAGGCATCGTTGAGGCGGTTGTGCGGGATCGGGTGCAGCATCTCCAGGCGGACGATAGCCACATCGTCGCGGCCGTCGTAGGCGCGGCGCTTCTCCAAGTCGTAGTAGACCTTGCCGGAGCACAGCAGGATCGTCTTGACCTTCTCCGGATCGCCCAGCTGCTCGCCGTTGCGATCGAACTGGTTCGGGTCATTGATCACCGACTGGAACTTGCTCACCTCGGTGAAGTCCTCCACGGCAGACACAGCGGCCTTGTTGCGCAGCATGGACTTCGGGGTGAAGACCACGAGCGGGCGGTGCAACTCGCTCAGGGCGTGGCGGCGGATGAGGTGGAAGTGGTTCGCCGGGGTGGTCGGCTGGGCCACGGTCATGGTGCCTTCGGCGCACAGCTGCAAGAAGCGCTCGATGCGGGCGGAGGAGTGGTCCGGGCCCTGGCCCTCGTAGCCGTGGGGCAGCAGCAGGATCAGCTTGGACAGCTGGCCCCACTTTGCCTCACCGGAGGAGAGGTACTGATCGATGATGGTCTGGGCGCCATTGGCGAAGTCACCGAACTGGGCTTCCCATGCCACCACAGCATCCAAGTTGCCCACGGAGTAGCCGTACTCGAAGCCCATGCCGGCGAACTCGGTCAGAGCCGAGTTGTACACCATGAACTTGCCCTCGCCGCCTTCGCGAGCGATGTGATCGATCGGGTTGTACTCAATGGCGGTGTTCGGATCGAACATCACGGCGTGGCGCTGGGTGAAGGTACCGCGGCGGGAATCCTCGCCGGCGAGACGCACGGTGCGTTCCGCACCGATGGCCAAGGAGCCGAAGGCGAGCAGCTCGCCCCAACCCCAGTCGATGCCGCCTTCCTTGACGGACTGGGCACGCTTCTTGGCCACCGGCTTGACGCGCTTGTGGATCTCGAAGCCCTCGGGAACATTGACATAGGCTTGGCCCATCTCCACGAGTTCCTCGCGGGTGATGGAGGTGTCCAAACCATGCGGCAGCTCCTGGGAGGAGGTGATGCCCTCCTGGCCGGAGGCGTCGCGCTTCTTGGCTTCCTTGACCTCGTTGAACACCGACTCCATCTGATCGTGGAAGTCGCGGGCGGCAGCCTCGGCGTCATCCTTGTTCAGATCGCCACGACCAATCAGGTCCTGGGTGTAGCGGGCGCGAACGGTCTCGCGGCCGTCAATCAGGTCGTACATCTTCGGCTGGGTCATCGAGGGATCATCGGCCTCGTTGTGACCGCGACGGCGGTAGCAGATGAGGTCGATGAAGACATCCTTGCCGTAGCGACGGCGGTACTCGGTGGCCAGCTGGCCGACCCAGTACACAGCCTCCGGGTCGTCGCCATTGACGTGGAAGATCGGGCAGCCATAGGCCTTGGCCAGATCGGTGGCGTAGTGGCTGGAACGACCGGAATCCGGGGTGGTGGTGAAGCCGATCTGGTTATTCACCACGATGTGCACGGTGCCACCGACGGTGTATCCGCGCAGCTGGGCCAAGTTCAGGGTCTCCTGCACCACGCCCAAGCCTGCGAAGGAGGCGTCGCCGTGCAGCAGCAGCGGCATGACAGAGAAGCCGGCCTCGCCCTTGTCCAGGATGTCCTGCTTCGCGCGGGCGATGCCCTCCATGACCGGGTTAACAGCCTCGAGGTGCGAGGGGTTAGCGGTGAGCGTCACCTTGATCTCGCCGTCGCCAAACATCTGGATGTGCTTGCCCTCGGCGCCGAGGTGGTACTTCACGTCGCCGGAACCACCGGCAGCTGCCGGGTCAGCGTTGCCCTCGAACTCCTTGAAGAGCTGGCTCAGCGGCTTGCCCACGATATTGGCCAGCACATTCAAACGGCCGCGGTGAGGCATGCCGATAACAACCTCGTCCAGGCCCTGGCCGGCGGCGGTATCGATGGCGGCATCCATCAACGGGATCAGGGACTCGGCGCCCTCGAGGGAGAAGCGTTTTTGGCCCACGTACTTGGTTTGCAGGAAGTTCTCGAAAGCCTCGGCGGCGTTGAGCTTCTGCAGAATGTACTTTTGCTGGGCGACGGTGGGCTTGGGCATGCCCGCCTCGAGGCGGTCCTGCAGCCAGGTGCGCTCGTCATTATCCAAGATGTGGTTGTACTCGGAGCCCACCTTGAGGGTGTAGGCGGCGCGCAGCTTGGTGACGACCTCACGCAGGGTCATGGTTTCGCGCTGGTCAAAGCCACCCACGTGGAAGGTGCGGTCCAGATCCCACAGGGTCAATCCGTGGCTCTCCAGCTGCAGATCGGAGTGATCCGGAATCGGCATGCCGGGCTGATGCCAGTTGAGCGGATTCACATCGGCGATGAGGTGGCCGCGGGAGCGGTAGGCCTCGATCAGCTGCATCACACGGGTGTTCTTGTCCATGCCGGTGTTGGGCTGATCCTGGCGCCAACGAATCGGCGCATAGGGCACGGACATGCAGGTGAAGATCTCATCCCAGAAGGTGTCATCCACCAGCAGCTGGGACATGGTGCGCAGGAACTCGCCGGACTCGGCGCCTTGGATCACGCGGTGATCATAGGTGGACGTAATGGTCACGAGCTTGCCCACGCCCAGCTCGGCGAGGCGATCCTCGGAGGCGCCAGCGAACTCGGCGGGGTAGTCCATGGAGCCCACGCCCACGATGAGGCCCTGGCCCTTGGTGAGGCGGGGCACAGAGTGGCGGGTACCGATGCCGCCCGGGTTGGTAAGCGAGCAGGTGATGCCTTGGAAGTCCGGCATCTTCAGCTTGCCGGTGCGGCCGCGCTCGACCACATCTTCGTAGGCCTCGACGAACTGCTTGAAGTCGAGGGTTTCACACTCGGCGATCTTGGCGACCACGAGGGAACGCTCGCCGCCCTTGCCCACCATATCGATGGCGAGACCGAGGTTAATGTGCTCCGGCACCACCAGGTTCGGCTTGCCGTCAATGACCTCGTAGGAGTTATTCATATCGGGGTGCGCCATGATTGCCTTCACCATGGCGTAGCCGATGATGTGGGTGAAGGAGATCTTGCCGCCCACAGTCCGCTTGAGGTGATTGTTAATAACCGAGCGGTTTTCGAACATCAACCGAGCCGGCATATCGCGCACCGAGGTGGCGGTCGGCAGCTCGAGAGAGATGTCCATGTTCTTTGCCACGGCCTTGGCAGCACCCTTCATGGGGAAATTGCCGGCCTCGGGGCTGTCCTGAATCTTAGTCAGAGGCGATTGAGCTGCCTGACGCTTCTTCTCCTTGTCGGCCTCGCGAGCCTGCGCAATCTTGGTATTGGGATCGGTGGCTGCTTTCAGGGCCTTCTCAGCAATGGGCTGTGGTTCGCTGTGTTGGGCCTTATTCTTCGGACCTGCGGTGTTCTTCGGCGCTGCAGGGGCCTTAGGGCCGGAGCCCTCGGTGTCCTTGGGGGCGGCCTTCTTGGAGCTCTTGGACGAGGATGCGGGGGTGTTCGCGGGGGTGGGCTCTGCGGGGCTGCCCTCCTTTTCGAACAGCTCGCGCCATTCCTGGTCTACGGAGGAGGGATCCTCCTTGAACTGCTGGAACATCTGGTCTACCAGCCACTGATTTTGGCCGAAAGTACTAGCGCTGCTCACGGCAGGTGCTCGCCTCATTTCCTTGGGTTATTGGGTGATTCATACACAGTTTAGTGGTATTGGACCAGACTAACGGTGGTCCACCCCTTTTGTCGCCTAAATCTGGGCAGAAATTACGCACCTCTCGTGCGAGATCTGACCACCACGGTCGCGGGTGTGAGCGGGCTAACCACTCCTGGCGCCGAGTGCACCCTCCTAAGAGGAAGTCCACATGCGCCAATAGGTTCCCTTTTGGTTGAGTAAGTTCTCGTGGGTGCCGTCCTCGATGATGCGGCCATGATCCATCACAATGATCCGATCCGCCCGCGCGGCGGTGTTCAAGCGATGGGCCACGACCACGCTGGTGCGGGCGTCTGTGACGCGGTCTGAGGCCTGCAGAATGGTGTTTTCCGTGGCGGGATCCACGGTGGCGGTGGCCTCGTCGAGAAGCAGCAGGGACGGTCGAGTCAGCTCGGCGCGGGCGAGCGCGACGAGCTGGCGTTGGCCCGAGGACAAGCCGCGGCCCTTTTCTCCGAGAGAGGCACGGAATCCGCCGGGGATGCTGGCGATCGCGCTCAGCGCGCCGACACGAGCGGCGGCATCGGTGATCTCAGCGCGGGTGGCCTCGGGGCGACCATAGGCGATGTTCTCTGCGATGGTGCCGCTAAAAAGGTGCGCCTCTTGGGGGACCATGCCGATCTGGCCCCGCCATGCGGCGAGTGGAAAGTCGCGGATGTCTATCCCACGGGCGCGCACCGCGCCGGAGGCGGGGTCGTAGAAGCGGGCCGCGAGTTTGATGATGGTGGACTTGCCCGCCCCGGTCTGGCCCACCACCGCCACCGTGCTTCCGGGGGCGAGCTCGAAGGATAGATGCTCGGTGACCGCAGGGGTATCCGGGCTATAGCTGAAGCTGACATCATCGAGGGCTAGGGCGCCGCTGGCGGCGCGGGCGGCGTCGTCCCGCGTGCCCGTGGACACCACGCTGGGTTGGGTGGTGAGCAAATCGCGGATGCGGTTGAAGCCCACCGAGGCCTGTTGATAGCTGTCAAAGACTTGGGAGAGCTGTTGGATCGGGCCGAAGAGTGCGCTGAGATACATAACGAAGGCAACGAGCACGCCCGCAGAAATCTCCCCCTCGAGCACCATCATGGCGCCCCAACCCACCACGGCCGCCTGGGCGAGCTGGGAGATGGCATTAATGCCGGGGAAATAGAGAGAAACAGCGGTGTGGGAGGCGATGCGCAGCCGCTTGTATTCTGCTGCTGCGGCCGTGAACTCTGCGAGGCTGCGATCCACGGCGCCGTGCATCTGGCTGGTGCGTAGTGCTCCCACCGATTCCTGAAACTCGGCGTTGACCGCCGATATCTGTTCCCGGCTGCGGCGATAGAGCCGAGAGGAGATGCGGCGAAACACCACGGTGGCCACTGCGACGATCGGCAGCGCACTGAAGGCCAGCAGCGAGAGCTGGACATCGGTGGCCAGAAGCATCACGGAGATACCCACCAGCGTGCTCAATGCCACCACGGTTTGCGCCAGCCCAGTTTGGAGAAAAGAGCTCAGCGCATCGATATCGGTGGTCATGCGGGTCATGATCTTGCCCGAGAGGGTGCGTTCGAAAAAGTCCATGGACAGTCGCAGGATGTGGCGGAAGGAACGCACGCGCAACCCGTAGAGCAGGCGCTCGCCCGTGCGGGCGGTGACGATGGTTTGGGCCACCGCCGCCGCCCAGCTGAGCAGGATCACCGCCAGCCCGGCAAGCGCCATGAGCACCAGCATGCGCAGGTTATTTTCGCTGATGCCGCGGTCGATGGCATAGCGGATGAGGGTGGGCAGGGCGATATCGGCGAGCACCCCCATCACCAGCAGCACAATGCTGGTGAGGATGAGACCGCGCACGGGGCGGAACAGCCGCTTTAGGCTAAAGCCCTCCTCGGTATTCGACACGGTGAGCTGCGGCTGCTCGGTAGCCTCGGGCAGGCGTGCGATATCGGCGGCGAGGCGATCATTCAGCGGCTGCGACATCAGCGCGCCGCGCCCGCTAATAGCGGTGGCCTGCGACTTGGCAATTGTGCCGCGCTCGTGTGGCCGCCGCCCCACCGGCTCTGCAGGCCAGAGCTGCTCATCGCTGGGCCGGACCTCCGAGTCGAAGGGCACGGGCTCGTCTTCGCTGGGGCGCTGCTGGAAACTGAGATCCATCAGGTGCGCGAAGTCCTGATTCGCCGAGATCTCCTCCAAGCTGCCGCAGGCGCTGACGCGGCCTTCATCCACAAGCGCCACCGTATCGGTGAGCTCCAGGGTGGAGGCGCGGTGGGCGATAGCGAGGATCGTCAGGTCGGGGTAGTAGCGGCGAATGCCCGCGTAGATCGCTGCCTCTGTGATGGCGTCGATGGCAGAGGTGGCGTCGTCGAGCACCACCACATCCGCGCCCCGCGCCAAGGCCCGGGCAAGGGCGATGCGCTGGCGCTGACCGCCAGAGAGATCGAGGCCGCGCTCTCCTAAGACGGTGTCGAGGCCGTCGTCGAGCTCATCCACAAACTCGGCGGCACAGGAAGCCTCGAGGGCGGTGCGGAGTTCCTCCTCCGGGATATCCGCCCCGACGGTGATGTTGTTGCGGATGGAATCCGAGAACAAGAAGGGATCGTCGAAGACGATGGCCACCCGCTCACGCAGCTCGGCGCGGCGAATATCGCGCAGGTCATAACGCCGGGAGGTCGCGTCGATAAGCGCAATGCTGCCCTCGTCGGGGTCGTAGAAACGGCCCACGAGCTGGGTAAGCATCGTTTTCCCTGAGCCGCCGGGGCCCACCATGGCCATGCGGGTGCCAGGGGGAATGCGCAGCGACATGCCGTTGAGTACGGCGCGCCCAGTCTCCGGCTGGCTGAAGTGCACATTGTGCACGTCGAGGCCGAGACGGCTGGCGGGCAGGGACACAGGATCGGTGGTATCGGGCAGTGCGGGGCGCTGGTCGAGAACGTCAAATACGCGTTCCACTGAGGAAAAGCCCATGTAGATGCGCATGAGCATGCCGGAGGAGACGCGGGCGAGGCCGGTGAGGGAGACTAGGTAGGAGGAGAAGGTGACAAAGATTCCGAGCGTGATCGTGCCGTTGAGCACTAAGAGACCGCCGAGGGCGACATTGGCCACCAGCGCGACCTGCGGGAGGCGTTCAATAAAGGGGATGCTGCGGGCGGTGAGGCGGGCGACGCGCATGCGCAGGGCGAAAAGCCGGCGGCTGGCAGCGGCGAGAGTAGTACTTTCGCGGTCTTCCTGGGTGAAGGCCTTGACCACGCGAATACCGCTGACGGTTTCCTCCACGTGGCTCGCCACCTCCGCGGCTTGCTGTTGGGCGGTCCACGTGGCGGCGTAGAGCGGGCGCCGCGACACCGCCGCGGCCACGATCACCACCGGCAGCGAGATCACCGCCACCAGCGCCAGCAGGGGAGAAAGCCAGAGCATGACGGCGAGCTCGGCAAGGATTTTCAGCAGCGAGCCCAGCGCCAAGGGGGTCATGGCCAGAATGCCTTGGATCTGGTTGAGATCCGAGATAGAGCGCGAGACCACCTCGCCGGTGCGGATGCGGTCATGGCCGGGGCCGTCGAGGCGAGAGAGTGTGGAGAGAATACGTATGCGCAGCAGGTGCTGAACGGAGATGGATAACCTGCCTGCGGAGTAGCGGCGCCCCGCTTGGAAGACGAAGCGAATCAGGGCGGCGAGGATAAGGGAGATCACCACGATCCGCAGCGCATCGGCGCTTCCGGATACGCCGAAGGGGGAGAAGATGCCGGAGCGATGGACGAACTCTGTCCACGAGGTGCCCTCGCGCGAGCCCGTGGCGATATCCACCGCGCTACCGGTCAGCAGGGGCACGCTGAGCTCGGCCACAACCTCGGCGAGGGTGCAGACGATGGCAAAGAGGCTGACCGACTTCAGCTCCCAGGCGGTGCTGAGCAGCCGCCGCAGGGCCGGAAAGCCGCGCTGGGACTGAGCGGACCGGTGCTGAGCTGAGGAGGTGCGAGAGCTGCCGCGCTCGGTGATGCCGGCGCGCTCCGTCTCAGAGTTCGCGGACTGCGAAGCGGTCACGGTTCTGCTCCTCCTGCTCTATATACCGATCTACTTGTGTATCGCCTTTGGCGGGCTCGAGCTGTCGATGCAGGAAAGCCCCGCCACCTGCGTCGACCGCATGAAGCGGCGGGCCAGCACAGGTGGCGGGGCCGAGTGCTGCCTCGAGGGGCAGCGGTGCACCGGCAGGTGCGTTTTAGCGCACGAGGTTAGGCCTCGCCGTCGGTGGCGTCCTTCTTCTTCGGTACGAAAGGAAGCTTACGCACTGCACCGGACACGCCTCCAGCAACGTCGGCATCAGCGACGCTGCTGCCGACGTTGCTGGCGGTGGAGCTGACAAACTCCCAGCTGCGGGCAGCCAGGCCCTCGTTCTGGTGGGCCTTGGTGACGGCGTCGGTGACTTCCTTGTCCATGGCGCTGACGTCCTCATCCTTAATCTCCTCGAGGGCAGGCAGCAGGGAGGGGAACTCCGCCGGTGCCGAGCCCAGGGAGTCATAGGTGTTGCCGATGAGCTTCTTGGCCAGCTTGCGGTTGGCGACGGTGCCGATCACAGCGCCAATACCCAAGGGCATCACCTTGCCGATCCACGCGGCGCGCAGCCGCTTATTGGTCTGCTTCAACGCCTGCTTGAGCAGGCGGTTATTAATCTTGCTCATCGACGGACCGGAGAAACGGGAGAGGGTAGAGATCGTCGATGCGCCTCCCTCAACGCCCAGATCGCCCACGGCTGTATCGACGAGTGCGGTGCCGGAGGACCCCATGATCACCACGAGAATGAGCGCTTCTCGACGCTGGGGATCGGAAATATCCGCGCCGCGCAGATAGGCCGAGGCCATGGTGTAGAAGGCGGCGGCGTCGAGAAATACCAGCGATTCCGCGCCCACGGCGGCGGCGCCGGTGATAAAACCGATGCCTGGGACGGCAGCGGCCATGCCGGCAGAGGCCCCGGAGCCGGTGGCCAGATAGGTGATGTGCTGGTCCAGCATCTTCTGAATATCAGCCGGGCTGGCTTCTGGGTTGCGCTTGCGTAGCCAGTTCACATAGCTGGTGATAGAAGACGACTGCATCTTCACCACATGGTTCAGAGCCTTAATGAGCAGCTTGCCGGATGCTCCGGTGCGCTCGTGCAAGGTTTCGGGATCAGATCCCAATGCATCGGTGATGTCATACGTCGGTTCGTGCGAGCTGGATTGAGACATAGTAAGAGATCTCCTTAGTAGAAATTCATAATGGGGAAAATAATCGGCGGTAAGGAATTATCAGAGTGCTAGGAATGCCCGCCCCGTGCTGCCTCATTCTGGCGAGGGCGCTGTATATCAGGGCTGGTGGGCATTGTTGCCCAGTGTAGTGGTTGTACTGCACCGCCGGATATAGACAACACTAAACGACAACGGCGCATAATTTATATTCCGCACGGGCCTGCTGCGGCCACTGTGATCTCTTCTCCACACGCGTCTGATAATCGAAGGGCTGCGCGCGGCGGGGACGTAAGAACTCTGCTGCGTAGTAGCCCGCACCGACTACGCGGAGCAACTACCGTGGAGGATATGGAAACGCTGGTCCGAACCACCGCTGGTTATGTCAAAGGAGTGGCGCGCTCCGGACTGCTGACGTGGCGAGGAGTGCCCTATGCGGGGCTTGTCGACGGCGAACGCCGCTGGCGGGTGCCCCATCCCGTCGAACCGTGGTCCCGCGTGAAAGACTGCACCGAATATGGTGCCAAGGCGTGGCAGCCGGCCAGTTTATGGGGAACGAAATTGGCGGGCGGGCCGGATTGCCTCAACCTCGATATCGTGCGCCCAGATACTGACGAGCAGCTGCCCGTGGTGGTGTATTTTCACGGCGGTTCCTATCTGGTGGGTTCCTCGCATGAAACCATGCTGCGCGGGCACAACTTTGTGCGCGCCCTGAATGTGGTCTATGTGTCTTTGAACTTCCGGCTGGGGGTATTCGGCTATCTCGACTTATCGGAGATCGGTGGCCAATGCGTGCCCACCCCGGCGATGCACGATCAACTGGCGGCGTTGCGCTGGGTGAAAAAGAATATCGCTTCCTTCGGTGGCGATAGCAGCAATATTGCCATCATGGGCGAATCTGCGGGGGCCGCGAGCGTGATTTCGCTGCTGGCCTCGCCGGCGGCGCGGGGGTTATTTCATAAGGCTATTGCCCAGTCCGCACCGGCAGCCTCGTTTCACTCCCAGGAGCAGTCGCGGCGCTGGGCGCGGGCGCTGGTCGACAATCTTAAACTGCACGACCTCGCCGATATGTCCGTGCTCCGGGCGCTGCCGCCCGCCGATCTGGTGCGCGCCGGCAGTCTGTCCCAGTTGCGCTTGCGCGACATGCTCAATCTCAACTCGCCCTATGGCCCGGTGGTGGACGGCCATGTGCTGCCGCAGCACCCGCTGGATGCCTTCGCACAGGGGCGCCAGGCGCCGGTGCCGCTTTTGATCGGTACGAATAATGACGAAGCCTCGGTAGCCAAGGCCCTCTACGTTCGCGAGTCCGCGCGCTCGCGTTCGGCACACCGCATGCTCACCGCCTTCGACACCGAACGCGCCCACGAGGTACTGCGCGAGTATTCGGCCGCGTTTAGCCGCGAGGATTTTGCGGACCTGCTCACCGATGCTGTGTTTTGGGTGCCTTCGGTGCGGCTCGCCGAGGCCCATGCGCGCATCGCCGATACCTGGATGTATCGATTCGACTTCGCCCCCGCGGCACTGCGCCGCCTCGGCATCGGGGCGATGCATTCGCTCGAACTCACCGCCGTCTTCGGCGATATGGAGGCCTCGCGCGTCTCTGGCCTCAATAAACTCGGAGGCGCCGCCGAGTTCGCGGCGCTCACCACCGAGCTGCAGGCCTATTGGGGCAACTTCATTCACCACTCCCAGGTCGGTTCGGGCTGGCCGCGCTATCGCGCCGCAGTGGCGGATCGCATGCCGCGCCGGGCCACCAAAGTCTTCGATAGCGCATCGACGGTGGTGTATGATCCGCGCTCACAGCGTCGCCAAGCGTGGGATAATTATGATCTGCGGCAGTGGGGTAGTGATGAGCCCGATCTCACCAGCCCCACTCGGGTGGCAAAGACGCTCGCGCTACTCGAGTCGATTCTGCCCCGTACTGCCCAAAGCTCGGCGTCTCAGGAGGAATGAGGAAGATGAGTTTTAGTCCTGCGTCGCACTGGTCGCTGCTGATCCACGAGCATCCCCGCTTCAGCCAAGCCCTAGTGCCATTAAATGAGGACTCGGAGCAGCTACTTTCTACGCAGCTTATCGACGCCGCCCTCCTCGACCGCCTGCGCCAGGCCATCGCCGCCACCCATGAGCTTTTTCCCATGGACGAGGACAAGCACTGTGCACAGCTGTGGTTTCACAGTTTCGTCACCACTCTCATTGAGCCGACAATGATGCTCGCCCTCGATCACGATCTCGTGGCGATCTGCGACGCGGAGCATCCCGCCACCATGTTCGTACACACCCCCACCGGGCATGGTGCGGGTTTTTGGTATGGCTACCACCCGAACCATGTGCTCGAACCCTCTGAAGATAGCTACCGGCAGCTCGGGGCGGGATGGGCGGAGCTTCTCGAGCCGATTGTGGGCGGTCTCGCGGAGATCACGGATGTCTCTGTCGCCGCGTTATGGGCGGTGGTCAGCGATGCGGTATCCATGGCGGCAGCCACAGCGGGCAATGAGGCTTTCGCCCCCTATGAGGGCATCGCCGCCTGTCTGGCGGTGCTCGAGGGGATGCGCGCAACGCTGCAGGATCGCGCCCGCGTGGTGGAACCGCGCTTCTTCGATTATGTCGATGGGGAGTTTCGCCCCAGCGATGTGCAGATGGCCCTCCGCGAGGATGAGCCTGATGATGATGTGGTGCTGAGCACTAAACGGCTGACGTGCTGCATGATTTTTCACTCTCCTGGCTGCGGTGTGTGCGTGTCGTGCCCTAAACAAAAACCCGATATCAAGCGCGAACGCATGGCGCAGCAGTGTGCGGCGCTCGCTAGCTTCTAAGAAGCGCCTCGCCTGTCGCTTCGATATCCATGAATCACCCTGCGGCGATTCTGCGGCGGGCCAACTAGGCTGTAGAGCGGCAGCCCCGCCGCTTGTGGCGGGGTGTCACGTAACCATCTATGTGGAAGGAAAGCCTGCCTCCATGAGTTTCTTAGAGGATATTGCAGCGGCACTAGACGATGCGGGCATCGAGTCGCGTGCTCACGACTGCACTCTCTTTGTGCCGATCACCTCCGAGGTGGAGATCCACTTTGTGGACATCGACCCTGACTTTCCTGCCGCCAATGTCTACATTGCTGCCGCCGATGTGGATGAGGAAGATGAGGATTTCGAGGCCGTCTTGGTGGCGGTGGTGTTCTCGGTAGAGGATGCTGTTGCCACCGTGAGTGAGCATATCGCCACCGACCAGGTGGTCACCATCCTGCGGGATGTGCTCAGCGGCACCGATGATCGCATTGCGGATCTGGACTTCTTCCAAGACGAGGACGATGCCCACACCGTGCGCGCCGAGGTGGCAGCCAACTCCGAGATCCTCGTCCGCGTGGACCTCGAGGAGGGCGTGCCCACGGCAACGGTGGAGTTCATCGCCCTGGGAGACGATGATGAGGCGTGGGATGACGAAATCCTCAGCCTTGGCTCCTTCACTGACTATGACCGTCTTTTCGATGTCATCAGCCTCGCCGCGGATCAAGCCGAGGACTGGGAGGATCAGCTCGCACCCATCGATGAGGACGATCACGATGCCGCCCAGCGGCGCGCCGCCCTCGGCGGACTCTATGACACCGAGGACGAAGAGTATTTCGACCTCGACGAGGACGACAGCTAGGCAGTCATGCCGTAGGCGGCGCCGCTCGCTTTAAGCGGCGCTGGTGTGTTGGACAAAAAAGGACACCGGCGAGGGCAGCGGTGTATAGGTGCTGTCGACGACCCAGCAGTATGTGGGGGCGGTGGGCGTGAGGATCTCGTGCACCATCGACGATGCCTCCGCGGGGATGAATGAGCGCATCCACGCCTCGCTCACGCTGGCAGGAACGCTATCGCCGCGAGGATTTGTAAAGCGCGCGATGACGGCATAGGCCGGAGTGGGGGAGTGCGGTCCCTGGGCGAGCGCTGCCGCCATGGCTGGGTTCGCCCGATAGCGAGTGATATTCAGCTTCAACTCGGGAACACCGGCGATCTCCACCGTGGGAAGGGTGAGTGTTGGTGGCCGCCACGTGCTGGGGGTACGTGCTAAAGAGCGAGGATGATGGATCGTGGATGCCACCCGCTCCACGATGTCGGGATGGTCACGCCTGATTAAGGCCAGCGCTGTGGCAGTGGATACTGGCCGCTGCCCAGAGCGGCTGGAGCTGCTATAACGCTGTGCGGGATTAAAGAATTGGGGCTTAGTGTTGCTGTTAATGTTTCGCATGGCCCGCATTCTAAAGAGCGGCTGAGACACCCCCACACAAGAAGCGAACACATGTGCGAAAAGTTTGGGGTGGGGTATCGAAGGAGGAGTGAGGCGCGTGATGCGTCGACTAGCACACACGCGGGATAAGGAGAAGCGTCCTGTCCCGCCGCTGCCCAAGGAGATCTGGGCGCTCGTCGCGGCGGCGTTTATTATTGCCGTCGGTTTCGGCATCGTGGCGCCGATCATCCCGCAATTCGCCCGCAGCTTTGATGTCTCCCTCGCTGCGGCGAGTGCTGTCGTCTCCGTGTTCGCGGGCTCGCGGCTTCTCTTCGCCCCAGTTTCTGGGCGGGCAATTGACCGCCTCGGCTCCCGCAAAGTCTATCTCACTGGTCTGATCACCGTGGCGATCACCACGGGTCTCGTCGGTGCGGTGAGCGACTATTGGCAGATACTGGTGCTGCGCGGTATCGGCGGTATTGGCTCGACCATGTTCACGGTCTCGGCCATGGGGCTGATTGTGCGCATGGCGCCGCCCGAGGTGCGCGGCAAGGCCTCGTCTATCTATGCCACTGGATTCCTCGTGGGCAATATCGTGGGCCCAGTGGTGGGTGCCGCCTTGTCCTTTATGGGCATGCGCGCGCCATTTTTCATCTATGGCGCCACCGTGCTGCTGGCCGCGGCAGTGGTGTATGTGATGCTCTCCGCCGAGGCGATGGGCTCCTATGAGAACACGAACACCCTAGCCCCGATGACCTTTTCCGAGGCGTGGCGTGATTCCGCCTATCGGGCAGCGCTGGTCTCCGCCTTCGCCAATGGTTGGTCCAACTTCGGCGTGCGGGTGGCCATCATTCCTCTCTTTTCTGCCGCGATGTTCCACCAGGCAGGTGCCGTCGCCGGTATTGCGCTCGCCTTTTTCGCCGCCGGCAACGCACTCGCCCTGCAATTTTCTGGGCGATTGTCCGATCAATGGGGCCGCAAACCTCTGGTGATTACGGGGTTGGTGATTAATGCGGTATTTACGGCCAGCATTGGTCTGACTCATGAGCCGCTCACGCTGCTGACCGTCTCTGTTTTCGCCGGTTTTGGGGCGGGCTGTCTCAATCCCGCCCAGCAGGCGGCGCTGGCCGATGTGGTGGGGCGGGAGCGTTCCGGTGGCCGCGTCCTCGCCAACTTCCAAATGGCCCAAGATTTCGGGACGATCACCGGCCCGATTGTGGTGGGTGCGCTGGCGGGCTGGGCCGGCTATGGCTGGGCCTTCGCCTCCTGCGGGTTGATTGGATTAGCTGCCGCAGTGGTGTGGCTGGGAGCGCGTGAGTCCCTTGAACCCCGCGATGACACCGCCGCTGAAAGCCCTTGTCGTAAGGGATAAGCCCGCTGCAATTGGCTATGCATCGCCGCGCAGCGTAACGTGGTGGGGCAATGAGTAACACCGATAACGTCACCGGAGACGTGGACAGTCCGGATCATATCGTTTCGTCGGACTCTCAGGATACTTCGCAAGGTGCGGCAGCACAGTCTGCCGATCAGCACAGCACCAGGGATGCGAACACTTCTGAGGACACCGGCTCACCCACCGGCTTTGAAAGCTTGGACTTACCCTCAGATGTGTTGGAGGCAGTCACCAAGGTTGGCTTTGAAACGCCGTCCCCTATTCAAGAACAAACCATTCCCGTTCTTATGGAAGGCCACGATGTCGTAGGCCTCGCGCAGACGGGTACTGGCAAGACCGCCGCCTTTGCGCTGCCTATTTTGGCGCGCATAAACAAGGACGAGCGCTCTCCGCAGGCACTGGTATTGGCACCGACGCGCGAGCTCGCGCTGCAGGTTGCTGATTCCTTCCAGTCCTTCGCCGATCACCTCGGCGGCATCAATGTGCTGCCGATTTATGGTGGACAGTCCTATGGCATTCAGCTGTCGGGTCTGCGCCGCGGTGCACACATCGTTGTGGGCACCCCGGGTCGTGTGATCGACCACCTGCAGAAGGGCTCGCTGGATATTTCCGGTCTGCGCTACCTCGTGCTTGACGAGGCCGATGAGATGCTGCAAATGGGCTTCCAGGAGGATGTCGAGCGCATCCTGGCCGATACCCCTGCAGACAAGCAGGTGGCACTGTTTTCGGCCACGATGCCGAATGGCATTCGCAAGATTTCCCAGCAGTATCTCAATGAGCCGCAGGAAATCACCGTCCGTTCGACCAGCCGCACCAACACCAATATCAACCAGCGCTATCTGATGGTGGCGCACCGCAACAAGCTCGATGCTCTGACCCGTATCCTCGAGGTCACCGAGTTTGAAGCGATGATCATGTTCGTGCGCACCAAGTTCGAGACCGAGGAGCTCGCCGAAAAGCTGCGTGCTCGCGGGTTCTCCGCGCAGGCCATCAACGGCGATATTCCGCAGGCCCAGCGCGAACGTACCGTGGACCAGCTCAAGGATGGTCGCCTCGATATTCTCGTGGCCACCGACGTGGCTGCCCGCGGTTTGGATGTAGAACGTATCAGCCACGTGCTGAACTACGACATCCCGCATGACACCGAGTCCTATGTGCACCGCATTGGCCGTACCGGCCGTGCCGGTCGCTCCGGCGAGGCTATTCTCTTCGTCACCCCGCGTGAGCGCCGCATGCTGCGTTCTATCGAGCGCGCAACTAACGCGCCGTTGAACGAGATGGATCTGCCGACCGTTGATGAGGTGAATGAATCCCGCAAGGAGAAGTTCGCCGATTCCATCACCGAGGCGCTGGAGGACTCTCAGGTCAATATCTTCCGTTCCTTGGTGCAGACATACTCTGATGAGCACGATATTCCGATGGTGGATATCGCGGCAGCGTTGGCAACGCAGGCTCAGGCCAGCGACGAGTTCTTGATGAAGGAGCCGCCGCGCGATAAGCGTAAGGACCGCTCCGATCGTCGCGAGCGCGACTTCGATCGTGGTGGCCGTGACCGCGGCGACCGCGGTGGGCGTTTCGAGCGTTCTAATCAGAACATGAGCATCTATCGCCTCGCCGTGGGCAAGCGGCAGCATGTGCGTCCCGGTTCCATCGTGGGCGCGCTGGCAAACGAAGGCGGGCTGAATTCCAAGGACTTCGGCCGCATCGTGATCAATGTGGATCACACCCTGGTCGAGCTGCCCAAGGATCTGCCCCGCGATGTGTTCGACCGGCTGGAAGATACCCGCATTTCTGGCCAGCTGATCAATATCGAGTCTGCCCCCGATGCTTCCCTGGAGCGCGGCTATGGTGACCGTGGTGGTCGCGGCGGTGGCCGTGGCGGTCGCGATGGCGGTCGACGTTTCGATCGTGGCGATCGCGGTGGCCGTGATGGTGGCCGCGGTGGCCGTGGCTTCGACCGTCGCGATAGGGGAGACCGCGGTGATCGCCGTGGCAGCTTCCGTCGCCGGGACGATCGCTACTAATCCTTTCTGAGCTCTCAGGGCTCACACACCACACCACCTCGCTGGATCTTCCAGCGAGGTGGTGTTTTCTCTTGTGGCGACTGCATGGGGCACTCGCACACGCCGCGTCTCCGAGCCGCTGCGCCGCCGCGCCGCCCGCAACGCCGCCTGTCGCGCCGAGCGGCACCGCTAAAACAGCGGGCAGCACGAAGACATAAGAAAACCTCGCTGCCACGGAGGCAGCGAGGAGGCAGTGATAAAGCGTGCCGCTACATCGTCATCATCAAAGCGAAGATGATGATCCACAGCAGCGAGAAGATGCCGCCAAACATCGACAGCTGGGACTTTGCCTTGTCCCAATCCTGCACAGTGGCATTCTCCGGCATATCGTCGGCGTCGAGAATGCCCAGTTCGGCAGCCATGGCCTTCTGGCGGGGCAGAATCAAGAAGTACAACACGGCCCATGCGATGACGGACAGCAGAATGGACGTGTGCAGCAGACCTTCCTTGATCCATGCATCGAGGTTGGAGAACATCACGCCGAAGCCCAGCAGCGGCACCAGCAGCGAGAGCAAGCCGTAGGTGTTGCTGATCCGGTAGAGCAGCGCGGCGGAACCCTTGGCCTTATCGTTGCCGTTATGTGCATGGGCTGCTTGCACATGGAAGGTCGATACAGCCACGGTGACCGGGCCCAAGAAGAGCACGGCGGAGAGCACGTGGAGTGCCAGCATCACAGTAGAAATGGTGAGTCCTCTTTCACTAAGGGGTGAACTATTACTGGGTGGTAGAAACATCACGCCGAGGCCTCCCGCGCTGGCCACGCTGTGGGTGCCCAACCGGATAACTCAGCGCAAACTGCGATTTTAGTGAAAGTCCTAGAACTTCGCTAACCCAGCAACTACGCTTCATGCGCGTAATATCCGGCTGGGATAGCGCCAGCTGATACCGCGCCGACACAGCGGCGAGACGTTGGGAATACCAGCAGCGATGCCGGTGGTAGGGAGGCATCCATGCCGCGGGCAGGGCGTCGCTTTTGTCTTGATTGGCGGCGGCGCTCACAGCCACCACGTTGAGTGGATCATTGGCAAAGTCCTCCGCTTTGGCCCGCGGCCAGGTGGCCGCCCCCATATCCCACGCGGCCGCAAGCGGAAATACGTGATCGATCTGGAGCTCATCGACGGCGGCGTCAATCCGCTCGCCGGTATAGAGATCCTGAATCACCCCGCGGGGCCCGCGCATGCATGGCGCCTGCACTCCCGCCGCGCGCAGCGCGCGATCCCGAGTGGTACAGCCTGCGCCCAGGCTGGGCTGGGCCCGCCAGCCCGGCCCGAAGAATTCTCGCCGGTATCCAGGGTGGCGGGTACGCGCTTTGACGACGCTTACCTGAGGCAGTGTGCTGTGTAATCCCGGTAGCTGCGGCTCGGTGGGCGGATGCGCAGGCACCCGTGCTATCAGGCCGATAAGAAGCCAGAGAAGCGTCGATAAGCATAAAAGGATAAACCAGCCGCGGCGGGAAGAGAGAGCCATACCTCTCAATGACGAAAGGGAACCTCAATGAGGTTCCCTTTGTGCGTAGTCGAGAGGATTTAGCCCTTGGTCTCGAGCTGCTCGGCGGCAGTCTCGATATCCATCTTGGGTTCCTTCTCGGCGATAGTGGCGAGCTTCGACGCACTGTCGAACTCATCCAGCACTTGCTGGCTGGGTCCCTTGGACATGATCGAGACCACGGCCATCACGACGGTGGCGGCGAAGAAGCCGGGCACCATCTCGTAGAGGGTGTCACTCAACGGCGACATTCCCCAAGCGAAGGAGACGACCGCGCCGGTGATCATGCCGGCAATCGCTCCGCCGGCGGTGAGTCGACGCCAGTAGAGAGAGGCGAGAATGATCGGGCCGAAGGCGGAACCGAAGCCCGCCCATGCGAAGCCCACCAGCCCCAGAATCGAGTCGGAGGGGCTGATGGCCAGCACTGCGGCGATCACGGCCACGGCCACCACGGCGGTGCGCGAGAGGTTCACCAGGATATTGTCCGGCAGCTTTCGCTTGTAGACGATCTTGGTCAGATCCTCGATCAGAGCAGAGGAGGTGACCAGCAGCTGCGAGGACAGGGTGGACATGATGGCTGCCAGCACGGCGGTCAGCAGCAGACCGGCGAGCAGCGGGTGGAAGAGGATCCGGCCCATGTCCAGGAAGATCGTCTCGAAGGCCTCGCGGTCGGTGACCAGAATGGAGGGATCCTGGCCGAAGAAGGCAGTGCCCACCAAGGCGGCGAAGGTCGCGCCGATGATGCACAGCAGCATCCAGCCCACACCAATCCAGCGACCGGCCTTAGCCTCATAGGGTGCGCGCAGCGCCATGAAGCGGACGATCACGTGCGGCTGGCCGAAGTAGCCCAAGCCCCAGGCGAGGTTACCGATGATCGCGGTAATCGAGACGCCAGAGATCATGTTGAAATAGGAGGGATTGCCAGCGTCATAGGGGCCATAGGGCTGCTCGACGGCCCAGGTGAAGATGCTGGTCGGCTCGTCCAGTGTGAGCAGCGCCATAATCGGCACCACGATCAGTGCGGCGAACATGATGGTGCCCTGCACGGCATCGGTGTAGGACACAGCAAGGAAACCACCAATGAAGGTATAGGCCACCGTCACGGCTGCCACGATGAGCATGCCGTCCAGGTAGCTGCCACCGAAGGTGGACTCGAAGTACTTGCCGCCGGCGACCATGCCGGAGGAGACATAGAAGGTGAAGAAGAGGATGATCACCACGGCGGACACAATCCGGAGGATGCGGGACTTATCCTGCACACGGTTTTCCAAGAAGCTCGGAACCGTAATCGAGTTATTCGCGATCTCCGAATAGGAGCGCAGACGCGGCGCCACCCATGTCCAGTTCGCCCAGCAGCCGATCAGCAGTCCGATGGCGATCCACAGCTCCGAGAAGCCGGTGAGGAATAGTGCGCCCGGCAGGCCCATAAGCAGCCAGCCGGACATATCCGAGGCTCCCGCCGAGAGGGCGGCAACGAAAGGATTCAGGCCGCGACCAGCGAGCACATAATCGTCGTATTCGTCTGTTTGCTTATAGCTCCAATAACCAATCGCGAGCATCGCCAACATGTAGATGATGATCGCGAGAATAAACCAAGTATTTTCGCTCAAGTCGTGCACTCCATTCTCGTTTTCTCCGATGCTACGCAGCTTGTCGTGCCTGTGCGCAGGCACCAGCACAGGGCTGGGGCGTCATCTTCGACGCTTCTTCAAGGCATTACTCGCCCGCGCACAGCCCAATCTCGGCGCGCCACTCACACTCCAGGGCGGAGACCGGCGCGCTCACTCAGACCGTTGTCGTCGAGCATCGGGGTAGCTGCCACATACACCACGTGGCCGTTGTGCGTTGGCCGATAGTACAGAGGTTGTGCTCTCATGTCTTATTCAGGTTGCTCGCTAGGCTCTTATGAGGGGGACGGGCACTGTCCAGCCTGAGCGGCTGCGGGTAGCGCCATAGACGTGCGCAGCAGCGTCGGACCGTGTCAGCTGGGCGTAGCCGCACGAGGCGCGGAGAAAGACTAGAATCGATCGCTTAGGGCTGAGAAGCTGATCCGGCAACGACACGATCCGCGGCCGCGGATCAACCACCGCCGACATTGTGGTGAGCACAGGACAAAGACGAGGACTAAGGAAAGGAGGGGGACGGACGTGACGCATCTCGTGCACGGTTTCTGGCACCGCGAAAGCGGATTGATTCTGTGGATCGAGCAGGTGGAGGGACATAAAATCCTCATCCCCGAACAGCTTCCCACCGGTGCTTTTAGCCCGGAGCTTCTCGCGCTCATTCGCCCTCTCAACTTCGGCCATCGTTTCACTGCGCACTTGAGCACGCCCAAAGGGCGGCGTGTGCGGCTGCCCATCCCCGTCGCCCGCTGCTATCCCGAGAAGGCCGTGGAGATCATTGAGGAATTGATCGGCCTGCTCGATGGGGAGCAGGGAGATAGCGTCGTTACGCAATTAGCGCCCGATCTGCTGTGGATTATTCAGTTCTATCGGGGGCTGAAGCAGTTCGTGCGCGCCGGGCGGGTGGTGCTGCGGGTTCGCTGGGCAGATGATCATTGGTGGCCGCAATGGCAGCTCTTGCCCTCTGGGCGGGAGCGGGTGTGGATGGGGCGCATGCACTTAGCGATTCCGCAGGTGCTCACCGCCAATGGTAGCGCCGCCGTGGCCGATGACATGGCCGAGGAGCTGCCGCACTGGATTGCCTCCTATATTTTGCAGGACTTCATCGACGAGCCCCGCTCCCGCGAGCTGCATACCTTCTCGCGCACCTTGCTTAACTCCGAGTCGCTGCGTCGCGGCGGTCCGACGCTCGCGAGCAAACTCAATGAGTGGAAGGATTCCATTAATAGCTCCCGGGTCGAGCTCATGGTGATTGTGGAAGACGCCCCCACCCATTCCGATCTCGCAGACTCCGAGGCCGACGCCGAGGAGCTGCTCTTTCCGGTGCGGATTCAGGTGCGTTTCGGGGTGGATACACCTCTGCCGGTACAGGCCGAGCTTATCGACGCCGCCTTCGCGAATAGGCTGCGTGATGATCACAATCGACTTCTCGAGGTGGCGAGCACCCTCGGCAGCCACGAGGTGGAGCAGCAACAACAGGATGATCCGTGGGGCGAGGAGCCCGGGGCCCGCGGGGATTGGGATCGTTTCCTCACCCTAGAGCAGCTGGGGGAGTTTCTGGATAAGGATGTGCCGAAGCTTCGCAGCGCGGGCTATACGGTGATGCTGCCGCGGTCGTGGGGAGAGCATGAGCTCACGGCCAAACTGCATACCTCCAAGGTGCAGAATCTCACTATTGCCTCCACCTATGGCATGGATCAGCTGCTCAGCTATGACTGGACGCTCTCGCTCGGCGGGGTGGAGCTGGAGCCGGAGGAAGCGCAGCGTCTGATCGAGTCCACCTCCGGTTTGATTGAGCTGCGCGGGTCGTGGGTGATGGCTGATAGCCGCAGCCTCGACGGGGTGCGCGCCTATGTGGAGATGGTGAAAAACCATAGCGTGAGCGCGAAGGATCCCGCGGCGGAGAAAGACGATCCCCGCGCCGATGAGTTCGATCTCGCGGAGGAGAATTATCTTTCGGCCGCGGCGGTGCGCGAGATGGCGCTGAAGACCGCGGGTCAACGCTATATCGAATTCCGTGGCAGCGACTGGTTTAGCTCGCTGATGAGCGCGGACGCTGATCCCGTTCCCACCCCCGTGCGCCTAACAATTCCCGATAGCGTGCACGCCACATTGCGGGAATATCAGCGCCGCGGCGTGGATTGGCTGTATTGGATGGCGCGCCACGAGCTGGGTGCGGTGCTTGCCGATGACATGGGTTTGGGTAAAACTCTGCAGCTTCTCACCCTGCTGGCGATAGAGAAACACGAGGGGCTCACGACGGCGCCCACCATGGTGGTGGCGCCGACCTCGGTGCTGTCGAATTGGCAGCGGGAGGCCCAGAAATTCACCCCAGATCTCTCCGTGATGGTCTATCACGGCTCACAGCGGCCGAAAGGCGAAGAGTTTGTGCACCAAGCGAAGCAGTGCGATCTGGTGATCACCAGCTATGGGGTGCTCTCTCGCGATGTCGAATTATTCTGCGAGCTGCACTGGCAGCATCTCGTGCTGGATGAAGCACAGCAGATCAAAAACTCCACTACCCGCATGGCGCGTGCGGCGAAAGTGATTCCCAGTGCGCATCGCATCGCGCTGACGGGTACCCCGATCGAAAACCGCTTGGCGGAGATCCATTCGCTGATGGATTTCTGCAACTACGGGATGTTGGGTAGCACCTCCTTCTTCCGGAATCACTTTGCCCGCGCTATCGAGGTCTACGACGATCCGGAGATGAAAGACGCGCTGCGCCGGCTCACTGCACCCTTTATCCTGCGGCGACTAAAGACCGACCCGGCGGTGATCGACGATCTTCCCGATAAAACCGAGAACGTCTTGCACGTGCTGCTCAGTAAAGAGCAGGCGGCTTTGTATAAGTCCTATGTGGATCGCATTAAAAAGGAGGTGGAGGATACCGCGTCGATGAAGCGGCGCGGCATGATCCTCGCCGCCATGACCCGCATTAAACAGATCTGCAATCACCCTGCGCACTTCCTCGGCGATGGCTCTTCGATCACCTACCAGGGCGTACACCGCTCCGGTAAGGTGGGCAGGCTCGTGGAGCTTATCGACGCCGCCCTCGACAATGGGGAAAAGATGCTGGTGTTCACCCAGTATCGTGCTTTTGGCGATATTCTCGTGCCCTACTTGAGCGAGCACGTCGGGCGCGAGGTGCCCTTCCTGCACGGCGGGGTGTCGCAGAAAGGGCGCGACCGGATGGTCACCGAGTTCCAATCGGCGGAGGGCCCACCGATTATGGTGCTGAGCCTCAAAGCCGGCGGTACCGGGCTGAACCTGACTGCGGCCAATATTGTGGTGCACATGGACCGCTGGTGGAATCCGGCGGTAGAAAACCAGGCCACGGACCGCGCCTATCGGATCGGCCAGCGCAAGGATGTGACGGTGTACAAGATGGTGTGTGAAGGCACCATGGAAGAAGCCATCCAGGATGTTATCGAAGGCAAGATCCAGCTGGCCAGCGATATCGTCGGGGAAGGCGAAGGCTGGGTGAGTGAGCTGAGCCAAGAGGATCTGGAGACCCTGTTGACGTACCGCGGAACCATCGAGGAGGACGAGGACTAATATGCCCCGCTATACCTCACGCGATAACGTCATTTATGCGAATTTTGGCGCGAAGCGGCACGACCCTCAGCAGCTCGCCGCTGCCGCCGAGAAGAACAACGACGACCGCGAGTGGCTGCCTATAGTCTCCCGCTTCATCGTGGATTCTGTCGAGCGCGACACCGACCCAGGCCGTAAGCAGCGCGGTCGCGACTATGCCCGCGAGGATCGGGTGACGCTGCTTAGCTATAGCGAGAATCTGATCAACGCACAGGTGCGTGGCTCCCGGCCGGAGCCCTTCGAGGTACAGCTGCGCTTCGCTCCCATTGCGCGCCGCGACCAGCGTGAGCTGTGGGATTATCTTGTCTCCCTGCCGGATTATCTGCCGGCATTTTTAAGGGGTGAGCTGGATCGTCGCGCGCAGCGCCTGCTCGGCTTTTCCGATCCGCGCAGCATCACCGGCACGTGTGAGTGCCCGGATTCCCATTCGGTGTGTAAACACATCGTGGCCGTAGCCCATGCCGCCGCCGCAGAAATATCCCGCCGCAGCTCGCGCATCTTTGATCTGCGCGGCTGGGATCCACAGGATATCGAGGCGGCGGTGAAGCGGCGGGTGGAGCACAACGCGGCTGGTGATGCGCCGGCGGATACTGCGGCGGACGCGCCGGCGGAGCGGGACAAAGATGCTGATCGCAGCGGCAGCCTTGATGAGTCTGCTGCCGCCGCGGAGTCCAGCCGCTCGTTCGCGCAGAAACGCCAGCAGCAGGTGGATGCCACGGCGTTTTGGCAGGGAGGCGAGCTTCCTCCCTTGCCGGATCCGAAGGTGGAGCCTGCCCTCGACGACTCCGATCTCAGTCTCTTGCACATCGCGATGCGCTCGGTGTCCTATACCTCGATTGATGAGCTGCGGGCTATTACAGATATCGAGGATATGTACTATTTCCTCACGCACAACGAGGATTCTTCGAGCCCAGATTCCTCTTAAGTCAGCCGCAGTAGAACATCGGAGCGAACAGCGCATCGTGCAGTGTCCGGTAGTTTTGCTAACAATGAATGCATGACACGAACACGATTTATTCACACCTCGGACTGGCAGATCGGAATGAAGCGGGGTTTTCTTCCCGCTGAGGCGCATAGTCGCTTTGATGCCGATCGTCTCGCGGCCATTAAAAAGCTCGGTGATCTTGCCACCGAGCAGGACTGCGAGTTCATCGTCGTCGCCGGCGATGTATTCGACGCCAATAGTCTCAATGCCACAACAACCGGCCGCACCATGGAAGTGCTGCGCAACTTAGCTGTGCCGGTGTATCTCTTGCCGGGCAATCATGATCCCTTAGTGGCCAATAATATTTTCCGGTTTACGGACGCGATCGACAATGTCCATGTGATCCGCGATAACGCGCCTATCGAGATTCGCCCGGGCGTCGAGCTCGTCGGCGCCCCCTATCTCAGCAAGCGCGTCTCCACCGATATTGTGGCCGAGGCTTTGGAGGATCTCGAGCCCGCAGAAGACGGAAGCGTGCGCATCGCCGTGGGGCACGGCCAGGTGGAGTCGCGTAGCAATGACGACGATAGCGTCCCGATTGACCTTGCCACCGTTGAGCGTGCCGTAGATCGTCGGGTGATTGATTATCTGGCCTTGGGCGATACCCATTCCACCGCCTCGCTTGGCTCCACGGGGCGCGTGTGGTTCTCAGGCAGCCCAGAAGTTACCGATTATCGCGATTTCTCCACCGTCGGCGGCGGCGAGAAGGACTCCGGCAATGCTCTCGTTGTAGACATCGAGGCCACCGGTTCCACCTCGCAGGTCACGGTCGAGCCGCACCACATCGGCACCTGGACGTGGCATGCGCTCGAGTACGACATAGCCAGCCACGAGGATGCGGAGGCCTTCATTAGCGCCCTGCGGGAGTATCCCGATAAGGCCACCACGGTGGTGAAATATGCCCTGGTGGGCACGGCAACCCTCGATACGATGCGCTACCTCGAGGAGCAGCTGGCAGACCTGGAGAGTATCTTTGCCGCGCTCTATCGACGCGAGCGCACCTATAACCTCCTGCTAGCCCCGTCCGAGGAGGAGCTCGAGAATCTCGGGCTCGGTGGATATGTGGGGGCGGCGATGACCGACCTGATCGAACAAGCAGACACAGACGACACGGCGAGCGACGCGGTGGGGCTGCTGCACCGGCTGATCGTTTCTGAGCAGAAGTAGGGCAGTACCATGCAGATTCATTCCATCACTATCGACAATATTCGCTCCATCGAGCACCTCGAACTGCGAGATATTCCGGCCAGCGGTGTGTGCATGATCAGTGGCCCTAATGAGGTGGGTAAGTCCACCATTGTGGAAGCTATTGACCTCGTGCTCTCTGAAAAGTCCACCGCGCAAAAGAAGTGGATTAAAAGCATGCGCCGGGTGGGCAGCACCGAGCCTATGCAGGTCAGCCTCGAAGCCACGATCGGTGATCAGCACTTCACCATCAGCAAGCAGTTCCTCAACAAGCCGACCGCTCGGCTTGTCATTCACTCCCCGAATCCGCGGACCTACACCGGCGATCAGGCCAATGATGAGCTCATGCAGATCGTCGACGAGCACCTTGATAGCAATCTGCATAAGTTGCTCTTCGTCAAACAGGGCGCATTGGACCACACTCTCGGGGAGGTGGGCTTTAACCAGCTGGAAAAGCCCCTGCAGCTCGCCGGTGCCGGGGATGGTGCCGGTATCGCGCAGGGTTCACAGTCCGAATTGATGGCGAAGGTGCGCGATGAGGTCTCGCGCTACTACACCAAGACAGGCAAGCCGTCCAAGGAACTCAAGCAGGCCCAGGAGGATGTACAAGACGCCACGAAGCGTCACGCCGAAGCCCGCGCGGCGATTACCGACTTGAGCACCCAGCTAGAAAACTATGAGGCCGCTGAGGCTGAGTTGGCGCGGCTGAAGCCGCAGATCCCAGAGCTGAAACAGCAGGTGGAGGCGTCGCAACGCGAGGTGGTGCGAGCGGAAAAGCGGGAATCCGAGCGGGAACGCCTGCAGACGAAAAAGGATGTCGAGGAGCAAAAGAAGCAGCGCATCGAGGAGCGAAAGAAGCAGCGGGCCCGCGCTGCCGAGGAGCTGGCTGCCAGCGCGCAGCGCGTGACAGAGTGCGAGCGGACGCAACAAGAGCTCGAACTACAGGCCAAGGAGCATGCGGAAAAGATCGAGGGGCTCCGCAGCGCACTCGATGCCGCGGTGGAAGCCGAGCAGAGCGCCCGCGCCGATTATCGGGTGTGGGAGCAGCACCAGCATGCCGTGCGCGAGCGAATCCGCCACCAGAAGGATACGGAGTTTCTGGCGCAGTACGACGAGTACACCGCCGAGATTTCCCAGCAGAAGAAGAAACTGCCAGAGGATGTGCCCAGCAGCGCAGACATCGCCCGGGCGGAAGAGATCGCGGAGAAGATTGTCTACGCCCAGGCCACGGTGGCGGCGGCGAGTTCGACACTGACGCTATCCTCCGCCGCGGGCGCCGAGATTGCGGTTAATGGTGAGACCCAGACGCTCAGCGATACGGCCACGGTGGTGCAGGTCAGCGAACGCACGACACTACGCATCGGCGAAGTCGACGCGGTGATCGAACCGGCAGCCAATGTGGCTGCCGAAAAGGATGCCCTGGACCAGCTGATCCGCGAGCACGATCAGCTGTGCACCGAGTTCGAGGTGGACTCTGTGCAGCAGCTCAAGCAGATCGCCACGACCGCCGAATCCATCACTGCGGATATTGCGCGCCTGAAGAAGGCGCGGACACGGCACGCGGGGAAGCGGGACGTGGATGATATCCGAGACGCCGTTGAGAAATTCCAGGCCGCGGAACTCCCAGAGGGCATTAGCGCCGACGAGGCAGGGGAGAAGGCTCTCGAGGAGCGCCTGCACGAGCTGCGCACGGCCGTGGAACAGGCCGATGCCGCCACTGCGAAGGCGCGGACGAACCTCGAGGAGGCGCGGGCCTCCCGGATCGACCAAGACGTGGCGGTGGCCCGGGAGAAACTCAAGGACGCCATCGATGAGCAGAAGCGTCGTGCGCAGGCGCTCGAGGCCGCGGAGCAGGAGCACAGCGATGAGGCCGAGGAAGAGGAACTGCGCAGCCTCGATGCTCACCTCGCCACCCTTAGTGCAGCTCTGCAGGACCTGGAGGAAGACGATAGTGTCCTCAGTCTCGAGCAGGCGCGCCGCGCCGCGGAACAGGATGAGACCCTGCTGAAGAACACCGAGGGGCTCCTAGAGGAGGCATATCGGCGCCAGTCGGAGATTAAGGGCAGTATCAACGCCTTTGAGGGCGCTGCCGAGAAGGAGAAGATCGCCAAGGCCGAGCTCGAGCGCAGGGAGAGCATTCTCGCGCGTACCCAGCACAAGGCCGATGTGGCCAAACTGCTGCTGGATACCCTCGAGCGGCATTACCGCGATGTCACGCAGCGCTATGCCAAGCCGATCCGCGAGGAGCTTGAGCGTTTGGCCGCCCAGCTGCATGAGGGCGATGTGTCCTATGAGTTCGACGAGACCGGGCTTGTCGGGCGCGTCATCCGCGAAGAGCAGCTGAGTGTGGATGAGCTCTCTGGTGGCGCCTCTGAGCAAGTGGGGTTGATGCTGCGGCTCGCTATCGCGAACCTGGCGGCGAACAACGCGGAGTCGGACGGCGTCGATACCGTGATGCCGGTGATCATGGATGATGCCCTCGGCAATTCCGATGTGCTGCGGCTCAAGCGCTTGTCGGGGTTGATCGAGCGCGAGGCAGCCTCTAAGCAGATCTTCCTCATGACCTGTGATCCCCAGCGTTTCGCCGCCATTGGCAAGCGCAAAGAGTATCGCGTTGAGGAGTTGAAGCGCGCTGCCAATGAGACGCCGCTGAGCAACCGCTGAGTGTGGCAGCAGGCGGCCCGCGGCAGCAGCGGAGCACGCGAGGTCCGGAGTATCTGCTCCTCGCGTGTTCGCTGGCGCATGCCACGGCGCGGAGCCAGTTTGTTCCAGCTAAGCAAAGATGACGTGACTGCTGTGACACGCTAGTCTTAGAAGAACTCAGTGACGTGAGCAGTGCAGGTGTTCTACGCGTCACGAGCTATTCCCTCATCTCCCGTTACGGGGTGAGGCGCCGCTAGTGCGGTGCCGTCACTCACACTCTGCAGCGGGCCACTGCGGTCGCATCAAGGCTGGCTACAGCCGCGACCGTCCGCACCAAGCCGGTAGCGCAGATATCTCGCGCGCGGAAAAGTTAAGGAAGATAAGGGATAGTGATTCAGCACGAGCCACGCTGGCTAAATGACAATCAGCAAGCACTCTGGCGCCTCATGCTCGATGCGATACGCAAACTCGAGCGCGATATAGAGGACACTCTGCAAGCTGAAGCCGAGCTGACCTCGCCCGAATTCGCCGTGCTGGTCGTGTTGTCCGAGTCGGAGGATGAACAAGCTCGGATCCGCGAAATCTGCACCCACCTGAATTGGGATCGCAGCCGCGCTTCGCACCAGCTCTCCCGCATGCAACGCCGCGGGCTGATCGAAAAAACTAAATGCGTCGGTGATGGCCGCGGTGTTGTCGTGATCATGACCGAGGAGGGCAAGCGGCGCCTCAAGCAGGCAGTGCCCATGCACGTGGAGTCCGTCAACCGGCTGATCTTCGACCACATGAGCAATGATCAAGCCCACCACCTCGAGGTGTTCTTCAAGCACGTACTCCAGGCTCAGCCCACTCCCTAAACCCGCCATGGGCGCGAGTGTGGGAGCGCCGCGCGCCGCTTCCCTGCGGCAGCGGAAAAGACCACAAGGGAGGGGCCGCAGCATATCGCTGCGGCCCCTCCCTTTTTCTGTGCCCCCGACACGATTCGAACGTGCGACCTTTGGTACCGGAAACCAATGCTCTATCCCCTGAGCTACGGGGGCAAAAATATGCGTAGTAGCAGTTATCCGCTGCTATGCACCGTACGTATGTTAGCACTATCCCTGCCGTGCGATAAAACACGGGTTGGAGGTGCTACTACGCAGCAGAGTGGGGCGCAGCGGGTGGCGCTCTCAGACGTTCCGCTGAGCCCCAGGGTGGTGCGTCTATTCCACCAGCACCACGATCAGGGTGCGGGGGCCGTGCACGCCTTCGACACGGCTGAGCTCGATGTCGGAGGTGGCCGAGGGCCCGGAGATCATCGTGATCGGGCGGTGGCGGTCGAGGCGGCTGATCATGGCGGGGACGCCGTAGACCACGGTGTCCATGCGCACGATGCAGATGTGGCAGTCCGGAACCAGGGTGAGGGCGCGCCGGCCGTTGGTCTCATTGGATTCCAGGCAGATCGTGCCGGTCTGGGCGGAGGAGGTGTGGGAGTCGGTGACCACCACGTCCACAGAATCGAGCAGGCGGGGATCGCTTGTCACATCGTCGGGGGTGGCGCTGCCGGAGAAGCCCTCAAAGAGGCTGGCGTCGAGGCCGGGCGCATAGCGCACGTCCTTGGCCTCGCGCTCCTCGAGCAGGCGCACGATGGTGGCACCGAGTTCGTCCTCGCTGCTTTGCTCCACGATGGCCTTGTAGTCCAGCAGGCGATCGATGAGCACTTCTTTGATTTCCTCGCGCGGATAGTCGTGCTCGGTGATGTAGTTGCGCACCACATCGTAGCCGCCGGTCTGCACATTGGAGAGCTTCTGGGCGTTGCGGATGCGGTTGAGGATGTCCTTTTTGGCCTCGTCGTTACGCGTAGACATGGCTACTTCTCCTCTTCGTCGGTGCCGGCGTGAGCGGCGGCGGGCAGCCCCTCGCGCTTGGCGTCCTTGAGCAACTGTTGGGCCTCCTCGGACTTGAACCAGTCGCGGAAGGAGGTCTTGGCGGGCACGGCAGTATCGCGCACATCGGTCCAGCCGGCGAGGAAGCTCGGCATGTGGGTGATCTTCTTATTGAAGCCGCCGAGGACTCGTCCCAGAGAGGCCGACTTGGTGGCGAGGCTCCAAATCTTGGCGTTGCCGAACACCAGGCCCATGGCGCCGAAGATGGCGCCTTCGATCTTTGGCTTATCGGTTTCGATCTTCTGGTGGCGCAGCTCCAGCAGCGCGGCCGGAATGTCGATCTTAACGGGGCATACCTCGAAGCAATAGCCGCACAGAGAGGAGGCGTAGGGCAGCGAGGCATTCGGGTCGTTGTGGTCGATGATGCCGGTCAGCTGCGGGGAGAGGATCGCGCCGATGGGGCCCGGGTAGGTGGAGCCATAGGCGTGGCCGCCGGCGCGCTCATACACCGGGCAGACGTTGAGGCAGGCCGAGCAGCGGATGCACTTCAGCGCCTCGCGGCCGATCTCGTTCGACAGCGCGTGGGTACGGCCATTGTCCAGCAGCACGATGTGGTAGTTCTTCGGGCCGTCATTCTCGGTCACGCCCGTCCACAGCGAGGTGTAGGGGTTCATGCGCTCACCGGTGGAGGAGCGCGGCAGGAGCTGCAGGAATACTTCGAAGTCCTGGAAGGTGGGCAGCAGCTTTTCAATACCCATCACCGAGATGAGTGTCTCGGGCAGGGTGAGGCACATACGGCCATTGCCTTCAGATTCGACGATGCTCACGGTTCCGGTCTCGGCTACACCGAAGTTGGCGCCAGAGATGGCCACCTTGGCTTCCATGAACTGCTTGCGCAGGAACACGCGGGAGGCCTCGGCGAGCTCCGGCGGGTTAGCCGGCAAAGAGTCGTCGGTGTGGGGCATCTCGCGGACGAAGATATCTCGGATCTCGGCGCGGTTGCGGTGAATGGCGGGCACCAGAATGTGCGAGGGGAAGTCGTGTCCCAGCTGCACAATAAGCTCGGCGAGGTCGGTCTCGCGGGCGGTGATGCCAGCATCGCGCAGCTGATCGTTGAGCCCGATCTCCTGGGTGGCCATGGACTTGATCTTGACCACGTGGGTTTCGCCGGTTTCCTTGATCAGATCGGTCACGATCTGCCCGGCCTCGACGCCATCTCGGGCCCAGTGCACGTGGCCGCCGTGGGCGGTGACGGCTGCCTCGAACTGCTCGAGCAGCTCCGGCATGCGGGAGGCAACATCGCGCTTGATACCGGAGCCGGCCTCGCGCAGATCCTGCCAGTCGTCAAGCTCCTCCACGACCTGGGCGCGCTTATTGCGGATGGTGTGGGTGGCGTTGTAGAGGTTGCGGCGCTGGGTGGCGTTGTAGAGGCCATCGTGGGCGCCTTTTTGGAAGCTGCGCGAGCCGCGCAGATAGCCGACACCTTCGGGCGCTGTCGGAGGAACGGTGGGGTTTCCGAGGAAGGTGGTCACAGCATGAACTCCTTGGTATAAGCGGCGGAATCCGGGGTCCACGGGTGCTCCTTGGTGGAGGCGAGAATCTCGGCGATGTGCACGCTGCGGATACCGCTGTGCTGGCGCGAGAGGGTGCCGGAGATGTTCATCAGGCAGGAGTAATCCGCGGAGGTGACGTATTCGGCGAGGGTGGACTTGATATTGCGGGTCTTGTCATTGACCATCGCGGCCGAGGTTTCGGCGTTCTTCACGCAGAAGGTGCCGCCGAAGCCGCAGCACTCCTCGGAGAAGGGCAGCTCCACCAAGTCAATGGCCTCCACGGCGCGCAAGAGCCGATAGGGACGATCGCCCAGCTTGAGCAGGCGGCGCGAGTGGCAGGAGCTGTGGTAGGTGACGCGGTGCGGGAAGAACGCGCCCACGTTTTCGAGCTGTTCCACGTCGGTGAGGAACTCGCAGAGCTCATAGGTTTTCTTGGCGGTGCTTGCGGCTCCATCGCGCAGCGCTGCAGAGCCGTAGCGATCCGCGATCCGCTCGTGTTCGTGACGCACCGCAGCCGCGCAGGAACCGGAGGGGCTGACAATGCAGTCGATGGAGGGATCGGAGAAGGCGTCCACATAATTTTCAATCTGTGGCACGGCTTCGCGCTGGTAACCAGTGTTAATGTGCATCTGGCCGCAGCAGGTTTGTTTATCGGGGACCACAACATCGTGGCCGAGGCGGGACAGAATCAGGGCGGTCGCCTTAGCGATGTCCGGCCCGAGAATGTCACCGATACAGGTGGTAAAGATCGCGACTCGCACGGACGCTCCTTTAACTAATGTTGGCTAACTATTGTTGGCGCACAATGGCGATTACATCGAGTGGCATGAGGTCGAGCTCGCGGCGGGGCTACCGCTCTGGACTGCCTGACGTGCCAAAGTCAAGAGGCCGACGCGGTGAGGGGGTAGTTGCACGTCGCGAACGAACGACGGCGGTGCCAGCTTTCACCGACACATCCTACGTTCGGATATGTCTAATCTACCCGAAATCTGCTCAGAATGTGAACCGATCGCGCTTCTAAAAAAGCCGGTCCACCTGCATATATTTAAGAAACACTCGTGTTTCCTAATTGGAGCTGTGATGGCCGGGCTGACCCCAAGGTGGGGGAGAGGGGGATGGAGAAAACCCCCGTGGCCGAGTACAGGACAACGGGGGTAGGAAGCTGAGCGTTACCTAACTTACATGGGGTGCTGGGGCTTATCGACGCCCACTCCTGGCCCCACCACCAGCGCGGCGGGCGCAGGTGCCGATGGGGAATAGGGGGCAGCGGGACGGCGTCGATAAGCGCCGCGGTCGTACTAGGGGACTACGGGTGCCATGAAGGAGAGCACGTTGGTCTGCAGGTAGACAATGGTGCACACGGCGATGAGCATGCCGAAGGACCACAGGACCACGGACTTGAAAATGTCGGACTCGCGACCTTCCATCTTCACGGCGGTGGCAGCAATCGCCAGCGACTGCGGGGAGATCATCTTGCCCACCACGCCGCCGGAGGTATTGGCCGCGAGCATGAGATCTGGGTTCAGTCCAGCGTGCTGCGCGGCGGTGACCTGCATCTTGCCGAAGAGGGCATTGGCAGAGGTATCGGAGCCGGTCACGGCCGTTCCCACCCAGCCCAAGGTGGGGGCGAGGAAGGCATAGGCGCCGCCCAGTGAGGCAACGAACTCGCCGATAGCGATGGTCTGGCCGGAGTAGTTCATCACATAGGCCAGCCCCAGCACGAGCACGATGGTCAGGGCAGACCAGCGCATACGATAGGCGGTGTCGGTGAAGGCCTGCAGCACCTGGCCAGCCTTGAGCGGATAGGTGCCATTCTCGTCGAAGATGGCGTAGACCACGGCCACGATCAGGCCGGAGATTAGCATCAGGCTGCCGGGATTGGCGATGATCGCGAAAGTATAGGTGGACTTGATCGGATCGCCCTGGGCATTAACCAGGCGATCGGCCAGCACCGGCCACTCCACGCTGATGGCGATGGACTTCAGGGCCTCGGGGATGGTGGAGCCCAAGTTAGCGATACCGAAGACGAGGGTGACCACGCCATAGGGCAGCAGTGCCATTCCGACGCGGCGAGCCGGCAGCTCCTCGGCCACGGCGGCCGGAGGAAGATCCATGCGCTCGCGCAGCTCCTCGATGCCGCGCGGGGTCCAGAATTGCAGGAAGACGAAGGCCACGCCGAGGGAGACGATGCAGGCGACCACGTCGGTGAGCTGGTAGGCGAAGAAATTCGAGGTGGCCCACTGGGCGATAGCGAAGGCGCCGCCGATAACGAAAGCGGGGATCCATGCTTCGCGCACACCACGCATGCCGTCGAGGATGAAGAGCAGGATAACGGGAACGAACACGGCGATCAGCGGGGCCTGGTGGCCGACGATGGCGGCGATGTTGGCGGTTTGCTCCGCCGTACGGCCGGCCACATCGCCGGCGGTGGTGATCGGAATGGCCACGGCGCCGAAGGCCACCGGTGCGGTATTGGCCAGCAGGACGGCGGTGGCGGCACGCAGCGGCTTCACGCCGAGGGCGAGGATCATGGTGGCGGTAATGGCCACGGGGGCACCGAAGCCGGCGAGGGCCTCGAGCAGGCCGCCGAAGCAGAAGGCGATGAGGATGGCTTGGATGCGCACGTCGCCATCGCCGAGCTTGTCAAAGGTGCGGCGCAGGTCTTCAAAACGGCCCGAGGCCACCGTGATCTGGTAGAACCAGATGGCCATCACGATGACCCAGACGATGGGCAGGAGGCCGAAGATGCCGCCGCGGAGCGCGGACATGAGGGCGAGTTCGGTGGGCATGCTGAAGCCGAAGATGGCGACCAGAATCGCAGCGAGGGTGGCTGCCGCTGCGGAGACGTGTGCTCGGGCCTTGAAGCCGAGGAGCAATACGAAAAAGGTGACTAGGGGGATGGTTGCGACTAACGCAGAGAGGCCAAGACTGCCTCCCACTGCATCAGTGACCACGGTAAATGTATTGTTCACCGCAACTCCTTAAGTGTGGTGGACCTGTGTCTGTCTGCTGTATCGCTTCAGAAAATGCCTCTCTGCTGCTGGCCCGTGCCGCTGAGGGGTGGTGCGGCGCGTGTTCCTGTGTGGGCCAGTAGTGCACTCGCAGTGTGAAGTTCTGCACACCGATACTGGTTCTATGAGACACCCACAGGTGGGATGTGATGTTCACAACCATTCTTACGTAGGATGTCGTGAATCCAAAAATAAGCTGAGGTGCTCTGTGTCTCAATTCAGGATTTTTTAAGATTACGCTGGGGGTTCGTGGAGAAATTGGTGGAGCAAATGGGGGTATGCGATACACTGATCCGCTATGACACCTGCCGATCTTGCTGCATTAATCCGACGCACCGCGGAATCCGTATTTGCCGAGCACGACCTCGATTCCTCTGTCCTTCCTGAGACAGTGACTGTCGAGCGTCCGCGCAATCCGGAGCACGGTGACTACGCTACGAACCTCGCCCTCCAGGTAGCCAAGCGTGCGGGGGCCAATCCTCGCGAGCTTGCCCACTGGCTGGCCGAGGCTCTAGCACAGCACGAGGGCATTTCCGAGGCTGAGATCGCCGGGCCGGGCTTTCTTAATATCCGCCTCAACGCCGCTGCCCAGGGCGCGATCATCGCCGAGATCCTCGCCGCAGGTGAGCGTTATGGCCACGCCGATACCCTCGCTGGTGAGCGCGTGAATCTCGAGTTCGTCTCGGCCAATCCCACCGGCCCCATCCACTTGGGTGGAACCCGCTGGGCGGCCGTGGGCGATTCTTTGGGCCGTGTGCTCGAGGCCAGCGGCGCCCAGGTGACCCGCGAGTATTACTTCAATGACCACGGTCGCCAGATCGATCGTTTCACCAACTCCTTGATCGCCGCGGCTAAGAATGAGCCCGCCCCCGAGGACGGCTATGCCGGCGACTACATCACCGAGATCGCGACCGAGGTGCTGCGCCGCGTGCCCGGTGCCCTCGAGCTGCCCGAGGTGGAGATGAAGGAAACCTTCCGCTCTCATGGTGTGGAGATGATGTTCGCGCACATCAAGTCCTCGCTGGCGGAGTTCGGCACCACCTTCGATGTCTACTTCCACGAGAACTCCCTTTTCGAATCTGGGGCAGTCGATGCCGCGGTGCAGACGCTGAAGGATAATGGCAGCCTGTACCAGGCCGATGGCGCGTGGTGGCTGAAGTCCACCGACTATGGCGACGATAAGGACCGGGTGGTCATCAAATCCGATGGCGATGCCGCCTATATCGCCGGTGATATCGCCTATGTGGCCGATAAGATTGATCGCGGCCATGACCTGTGCATCTACATGCTGGGCGCTGATCACCACGGGTATATTTCCCGGCTCCGGGCCGCCGCTGCCGCTTTGGGCTATCGCCCCGAGCAGGTGGAAGTGCTCATCGGTCAGCTGGTGAACTTGGTGCGCGATGGCAAACCCGTGCGCATGTCTAAGCGCGCCGGCACCGTGATCACCCTCGATGATCTGGTGGAGGCCGTGGGCGTGGATGCTGCCCGCTATGCGATGATTCGCTCCTCGGTGGATCAGAGCCTCGACATCGATCTCGCGTTGTGGGCCTCCCGCTCCTCGGATAACCCGGTGTACTATGTGCAGTACGGCCACGCGCGTTTGTGCTCGATTGCGCGCAAGGCCGCCGAGTTGGGTGTGAGTCTGCAGGGCGCCGATATCGATTACTCGGTGCTCGATAGCGAGCGCGAGGGTGATCTGATCCGCACCTTGGGTGAGTTCCCCGCCGCGATCGCCTCGGCCGCTGACCTGCGCGAACCGCACCGAATCGCCCGTTATGCCGAGCAGCTGGCCGGCACCTTCCACCGTTTCTATGACACCTGCCAGATCCTGCCTAAGGCCGGCGAGGAGACCACCGAGCTGCACATCGCGCGTCTGGCCCTGGCCGCCGCCAGCCGCCAGGTGTTGAGCAATGCGCTCGGTTTGTGCGGGGTCACCGCGCCGGAGCGCATGTAGCGTAGGGTAATCTCGTTCACCACGAACTCCCGACCGCAGGTGGCCGCGATCGCTTATCGACGCCACCTCGCTGCCTCCCACCTCGCGGTGGGGCGCCGGCGTGGTGGTGGGGTGGGCGTGAATGCCGCTGATCAAACTACTTAAGTAAAAGAGCCCCCTTGATGAACGACTTCAACAGCATTCCCTCCCACGTGTGGCCGCGCAATGCCATGCGCCAAGACGACGGCGTGGTCACCATTGCTGGTGTGCCGCTTCCCGAGATCGCGGAGACCTATGGCACCCCGTGTTATGTCATCGATGAGGACGATTTCCGGAGCCGCTGCCGCGATATGGCCGAGGCTTTCGGCGGCGGCCATAACGTGCACTACGCATCGAAGGCGCTACTTACCGCCACCGTGGCGCGCTGGGTCGATGAGGAGGGGCTGTGCATGGACGTGGCCTCCCTCGGAGAGCTGCAGATCGCGCTCGCAGCCGGATTCCCCGCCGCGCGGATCACCGCCCACGGCAATAACAAGTCTGTGGCCTTCCTGCGCGCCATTATTCGCGAGAAGGTGGGCTCCGTGGTGCTGGATAACGCCGATGAGCTGGAACTACTCGATGAGCTCAGCGCCGCCTCCGGCCACGTCCAGGATGTGTTGGTGCGCGTGAAGCCCGGCGTGGAGGCCCACACCCACGAGTTCATCGCCACCGCTCACGAGGATCAGAAATTCGGTTTCTCCCTCGCCTCCGGCTCCGCCATGGAGGCGGCCCGTGCGGCCGTGCGCGCCGAAAACCTGCGCCTTATCGGCCTGCACTGCCATGTCGGCTCCCAGGTCTTCGACGCCGATGGCTTCTCCGTGGCGGCCGAGCGCGTGCTGGGGCTGTTCAAGCAACTGCATGATGAGCTGCCCGCTGCGGACACCGCAGAGCTGCGCGTGCTGGATCTCGGCGGCGGCTATGGCATCGCCTACACCGAAGAAGAGGAGCCGCTCAATGTGCGCGAGGTGGCCGCCGACCTGATCGGTCGAGTGGCCGAGTGCGCCGACGAGCTGGGAATCCCTGCGCCCTCGGTGAAGGTGGAGCCGGGTCGCGCTATCGCGGGACCGTCGACCGTCACCCTCTATGAGGTGGGCTCGGTCAAGGACGTGCACGTGGACACGGACACCACCCGCCGCTATGTGGCCGTCGATGGCGGGATGAGCGATAATATTCGCCCCGCTCTCTATGGCGCCGCCTATGATGGCCGCCTGGTCGACCGCTTCGCCGAGGGGGAGAACACCAGCACCCGCATTGTGGGCGCGCACTGCGAGTCGGGCGACATCCTGATCAATGAAGCCTCCTACCCGAATGACCTGCGTCGTGGCGATCTCTTCGCCATCGCCGCCACTGGCGCGTACTGCTATGTGATGTCCAGCCGCTATAACGCTTTTTTGCGCCCGCCGATCGTGAGCGTGCGCGGCGGCGAAGCCAAGCTCATGGTGCGCCGTGAGACCGTGGAGGACATCCTGGCGCTGGAAAATACCACCGGCGTCTAGCCCGCAGCGTCCCACCCAGCGGCCTTGAGGCCTGGGACACACCCACGGCGATCGCGGCGGCGGAGGTTTATACTTGCCTCACGCTGCGCCCGCCCAGCGCGGATGCTGTAGCTACCCGCCCAACACCGACCACAGACAGAAATAATTCTTAAGGGGAATATCGATCCATGTCTGAGAACGCACCCGTAACCTTCAAGCCTGGGAAGGGCGCTGGCTCACCGGTCGGCGTCGCGATTCTGGGGCACGGCACCGTCGGAAGCGAAGTGCTGCGCATTATGCAGCAGGACGCAGATGCTCTCGAGCACCGCATCGGCGGCCCGCTGGAGCTGAAGGGCGTGGCCGTCTCTGATATTGAGAAGCACGCCGACGCCGTCTCCCGGGATCTGCTCACCACCGACGCTATGTCTCTGATCAACCGAGACGATGTGGACATTGTGGTGGAGGTTATCGGTGGCATCGACTACCCCCGCAAGCTGGTTCTCGCCGCGCTGCGTGCCGGCAAGTCCGTGGTGACCGCCAATAAGGCGCTCGTCGCCGCCCACTCGGCCGAGCTCGCCGAGGCCGCCGATGCCGCTGGCGTGGATCTGTACTTCGAGGCCGCTGTGGCCGCCGCTATCCCCGTGGTGGGCCCGCTGCGTCGCTCGCTCGCCGGCGACCAGGTGGAGCTGGTGATGGGCATCGTCAACGGCACCACCAACTTCATCCTCGATGGCATGGACTCCACGGGAGCGAACTACGACGATATGCTCGCCGAAGCCACCCGCCTGGGCTATGCTGAGGCCGATCCCACGGCTGATGTTGAGGGCCACGACGCCGCCTCCAAGGCCGCCATCCTGGCCTCCCTGGCTTTCCACACCCGCGTCACCGCGGATGACGTGTACTGCGAGGGTATTAGCGATATCTCCGCTGACGATATCGCGGCCGCCAAGGATGCCGGCTACATCATCAAGCTGCTGGCCGTGTGTGAGCGATTCACCAACGATAAGGGCGTGGAGGAGATCGCCGCCCGCGTGCACCCCACGCTGATCCCGCGTTCGCACCCGCTGGCCAGTGTGAACAAGTCTTTCAACGCCATTTTCGTCGAAGCAGAGGCCGCTGGTCGTCTCATGTTCTATGGCAATGGTGCCGGCGGTGCGCCTACCGCCTCCGCGGTGCTGGGTGATCTCGTGGGCGCCTCCCGAAACAAGGTGCACGGCGGTCGTGCCCCGGGCGAGTCCACCTACGCCAATCTGCCCATCGCCAGCTTCGGCGATGTGCGCACCCGCTATCACGTGGATATGGAAGTCCAGGATCGGGAGGGCGTGCTCGCCGAGATCGCTACCAAGTTCGCCGAGAGCAAGATCTCGATCCGCACCGTGCGCCAGGAAGAGTTCGAGGACCATGCACGTCTGATCGTGGTCACTCACTCCGCCACCGAGGCGGATCTGGCGGCCACCGTGGATGCCATCAAGCAACTCGACGCTGTGCGTACCATCCGCAGCGTGATCCGTTTGGAAGGACGCTAAAAACCATGGCGACGGACTTGGTTCCCGGCACTCGGGTCAGCGTCACCGTTCCCGCCTCCTCGGCCAATCTCGGCCCGGGCTTCGACACGCTCGGCGTGGCGCTGGGGTTGTACGACACCGTTGAGGTGGAGGTCACCTCCTCAGGCCTCGAGGTGGAGATCTTCGGCGAAGGCCAGGACGATCTGCCGCGCGGCGAAACCCACTTGGTGGTGAAGGCGCTGCGCAGCGGTCTCTCCGCCGCGGGGATGAGTGCGCCTGGGCTGAAGGTGAGCTGCCATAACAACATTCCGCAATCGCGTGGGCTCGGCTCCTCTGCGGCCGCCGCCGTCGCGGGAGTGTGTGCCGCCAATGGGCTTGCCGGCGAGCCGCTCAGCGCCGCCGAGATTGTGCAACTGGCCTCCGCTTTCGAAGGCCATCCAGATAACGCCGCGGCCTCCGTGCTGGGCGCCGCGGTGGTGTCGTGGACCGATATTCCCGTGGACGGGCGCACCCAGCCGCAATATCATGCGGTGTCGCTGCCAGTGCACGAGTCCATCCAGGCCACCGCCTTGGTACCGGATTTCCACGCCTCCACCGATGCTGTGCGTAAGGTCCTGCCCTCGGATGTCACTCACATTGACGCCCGCTTTAATGTTTCGCGTACCGCGGTGATGGTGATGGCTCTGCAGCACCACCCCGAGCTGCTCTGGGAGGGCACCCGCGACCGACTGCACCAGCCCTACCGGGCCGATGTGCTGCCCGTGACCGCCGAATGGGTCAACCGGTTGCGCAACCGCGGCTATGCCGCCTACCTCTCCGGTGCCGGCCCGACCGTGATGGTGCTCTCCACCGAACCGGTCGAAGCCGCCATCCTCGATGACGCCCGCGCCTCTGGGCTGAAAGTGATGGAATTGCCGGTAGCCGGTCCGGTGCGCGTCGAGCGCTCCTAAAGCCTTGCTGTAGGCCGCTGGTAGCTTGCTAGAAGCGCCATAAAGCCCCGTTGTTATCTGTGTCTGCGCGGCAGACGCGGCAACAACGGGGCTCGCTGCGTCAGTGGGAGCTTAACTCTGCTGCGTAGCAGCGCAGTCCAGCCGAATATCGCATTGGCCTGGGCGCACATAGGGAACCAAGGTCAAGGTGGTGTGGTGATCGGCCACTGTGCCCAGCGCGGCTTGGGCGAAGCCGTGGTGGATCGAGCAGACCAGCGGATCGGGCTGGGTGGACTCGGAAACAAAGGGACAGCGGTTCAAGGAGATGATCCGCCTCTCGGGCGCGGCGGGATCCTCCTGCGGTTCATCGGGGTCGTAGCCGGTGCGACGCATCAGGGTCACTAGCGCTGCTACCTGTTCTGCGTAGTCCGTGCAGTGCTCGCCGCCGTAGCCGACTCGCTGCGCCCAGCGGTGTCCTAGTTGCACCGCATTGCGGTGGGCGGCAGCGCTATCTGTGGTGCAGGCCAAGAGCTGGGCGAGTTCATTGACGAGCTCGATCTGCTCGGTGCTGATCTCTGCGGAATCGGGGATACGGGCGTGGATCACCAAGCTGGGCCGGCCCCGCCCGCCCGTCGCTGGGGTGGTGCTACTACGCACCGCGCCGCGGGCGAGCAATTCATCGATGTGGCCGCGCACAGTATTGACGTGCATGCCGGTATCGGATGCCAAGGCAGAGATGCTTGCGCCATCGGTGTGGGCGCGCACCGCCTCGAGGACGAGGCGTTGTTTGGCGCTCAGGGGCAGGGAATCGTCGAAAAGCGCGCGCGTGGGCGCGGGACCTGGTGACGGGCTGCTCGCAGGGCGGGACGACTCGGCGTGCGGGGTGGGCATGGTGGAGTAGTTTACTCGGCTCGCCGGCGCTGAGAACGCTCGGTGCGGGGCATGGGGTGCACCGAGGTGGCCAGTGCTTTGAAGGTGCAGCAGACCGTGCTGCCCACCTTCAGCCCCAGCTCGGCGACGCTGCGCGCGGTCACCGCGGCCCGCAGCAGCTGGGTGCTCTCGGCTACGCGCACGTGCACACTGACCTGTTCGCCGCTGTGTTCCAAGGCCACGACGCTGCCGTGGAGGCAGTTGCGCGCCGAGGTGCGCGCGGTGGTGTCGCTGGGGGCGATACTCACGGCAGTGGGGGCGAGCAGCACGGCGACATCGCTATTCGGAGATAGCGGGCTGGTGTGGCTCTCGGGCATGGAGGCTGTGTGGTCCTGGGTGGTGGCGTCGATCAGCTGCCCGGCACAGCGCACCGTCACCAGCCCCGAGCTGTGCGAGACCACCGTGGCATGCAGCCGGTTGAGTCCGGCGAGATACGCCATGAACTCGGTCGGTGGCTGGTGCATCATCTCTTCCACGGGGCCGAAGGCGGTGACCTCGCCGGCCTCGAGGACTGCTGCGTAGTGCGCCAAGGTGGCGATATCGACCACGTTGTGGCTAATGAGGAGCACGGTGCGCTGCTGGGCGCAGGCCTCGAGTACTGCCCGCCAGCGGCTGGCGCTCGCGGCGTCGAGGGCGGCCATGGGCTCGTCCAAGATGAGCGTATGCGGGCGAGCCGCCAGGCCGCGCAGCAGAGCCACCTGGGCTTGTTGGCCGCCCGAGAGCTCGGCGATGGGCAGCTCCGCGAGCTCCGCAAGCCCTGCCGCGGCAAGCAGCTGGGTGGCGGTCTCGGCGCTGCCACAGACTACTGTGAGCGCTCGGTGCACCCGCATCCGGGGCGGCAGCGCGGGATCCTGAGTGAGGAGCACGATGCCGCGCTGCTGCATCGGTACCACCGTGCCCGCGGTACCTGCGGGGCCGAGGATCCGCTCGCCCAGCTGGATGCGGGTGCCATGGAGCTCGCCGACGATCATGCGCGCCAGGGTGGTTTTGCCCGCGCCATTTTCTCCGACCAGCGCGGTGGTGCGGGCCTGGGGGAAGGTGGTGCTGTGTACGCCCTCGCCGATCGTCAGCGCTGCGGCTGTCTCGGTGGGGGCGGTGAGGCTGGAGAGGGCAGCGGCATCGATCGGGCCGACCGTCGCCTGGTGGGCCTTCCCGGCGCTGCGGGGCCGCAGCCATAGAGCCGCCCCGCCCAGTGCCGCCCCGAGCACCGCCACGGCCAGCAGCATGAGCACCGCTGCCAGCACGAGGGCGCGTTCGGGGTCGATTTCTCGTTCGAGATAAATACCGATCGGCAGGGTGCGGGTCACCCCAGGATAAGAACCGGCGAAGGTGAGGGTGGTGCCGAACTCGCCGAGGGAGCGGGCACAGGCCAAACCGGCCCCGCTAGCAAGCGCCGGCAGCACCGTGGGGATGAGGATGTGTCGGTTGATCGCACCCGTGCTCATCCCCACCGAGCGGGCCGAGGACTGTACTCGGGGACTCAGCTGGGCAAGCGCTTGTTCGATGGTGATCACCACGAAGGGCATAGCGATAAACACATGCGAGGCCACCACGCCCGGGAAGGCGAACGCGAAGCGCAGACCGAAAAGATTCAATAGCGGTGCGCCCACCCCGTAGACCCCGAGCAGCGTGGTCAGCGCCATGCCGCCCACCACCGGCGGCAACGCCAAGGGAAGCAGCACCAGCAGTCGGGTGATCGTGCGCCCAGCCCGCAAGGTGTGCACCCACAGCGCCACCGCCAGGCCGAGGACAGTGGAGATCAGCGTGGCCCAGAGCGCCGAGGAGATAGTCACCCCGATCAATTCCTGGGTGGCGGGTTCACGCACAATCTCCGGCACCCGGCTCCACGGCACCCGCCACAGCAGGGTGAGCACAGGGGCAATAATCACGCAGAGCCCACACCACGCGGCCACGATGATGGGAAGGGTTTGGCGGGTGCGGGCAGGGGTGAGTGCGGCAGGCATCGCGATGACTTCTGCGAGAAAAACTAGGAGCTGGCGGGGCTAAAGCCGTGGCGGGACCACGCCTCATCGGCGTCGCTACTATGCAGCGCCTGGACAAAGGCGGCGGCCTCTGGCTTCTTCTCGCTCCGCGCAACCACAGCGGCCAGATAGCGGTTAGGGCTCGCCTCGGCGCCGGGGATCTCGAAGGTGCGCACGGCATCGCCGGCGGCAATCGCATCAGAGGCGTAAACCAACGCGGCATCGGCCCCGCCCGAGGTGACCTTGCCCAGAGTGTCGGTCACATTCGACTCCAGCGATGCAGGTTGAAGAGAGGGCAGGGTGGCGTCGATAAGCGTCTTTGATGCCGCCCCGCAGGGCACCTGCTCATCGCAGAGCACGACGGTGGCATCGAGCAGCGACTCATCGAAACCGGTGATCTTGCCGGGATTATCCGCGGGGACGACCAACACCAGATAGTTGCTGGCGATGACCTCGGGGCTATCGACTACGCCTTGTTCGACGGCGCGGTTCATGGTGCGCTCATCGGCGGTGATGAGCACATCCGCAGGCGCCCCATCGACCAGCTGCTGTACCAGCGCCGAGGAGCCCGCGTTGTGGATCACCAACTCGGCCGGGTTATCCAGCTCGGAGCCGAGATTCGCGAAGTCATCATTGAGCACGCGCGTCGAGGCAGCAGCGAAGACATCGAGTTGGGTGGCGTCTCCGCCGGGAACATCTGTGGGGGAGGAGGAGCAGGCGCTGAGCACGCCGGCTGCGACGAACACACTACTCAACGTCGTCAGGATTTTACGCATGCACATATGGTACACAGCGTCCCGCGGGCGACCGCGCTGCCCGCACACCTGAGGCATCACCTACAGTGGCACTACGCAGCAGCCTGAACACCGCCTGCCACCGCCGCCGTCGACACGCATGAGGAGCCACCCTATCGTGACTGAACACACTGCCCACCAGCACACCCACCACAGCCCCCAGCCCATTGCCTCCATGCCGGATATCCCCGGCGCGGTGATCACCGTCTCCGATCGCTGCGCCCGCGGGCAGCGGCAGGATCTCTCGGGCCCCATCGCTCGCGAGGGTTTGCGCTCGCATGGGGTGACAGTGGAGGAGATCACGGTCGTCGAAGACGGCGTGGAGTCGGTACAGGGCGCGATCATCGCGGCGATCGAGGCAGGCGCGCGGGTGGTGCTGACCACCGGCGGCACCGGGGTATCGCCGCGGGATCTAACCCCCGAGGCGACGGCACCCTTGCTCGATGTGGAACTGCGCCAAATCTCCACCCAGATTCTGTTGCGCGGGCTAGAGAAGACTCCGCTGGCGGCATTGTCGCGGGGGCTGGTGGGCATCGCCCGCCGCTCTGGGCAGCGTCCCGCGGTGATCGTCAACGCGCCGGGTTCGCGCGGTGGAGTGAAGGATGTGCTGGCCGTGGTGGGCCCGCTGCTGAGCCACATTGTGGATCAAATGGATGGCAGCAGCGAGCACGAAAACCAGGAGCACCACTAGCCGCTTGCGTCTATCGGCGCTGCGCTGCCTGTGCGTGCTCCACACTTGCCGCGTGCTGGCCGCGCGCTAGTCGTGCCGCTGGGTGGTCGCCGGCGGAAAGTCCGCCAACGCGGCGAGCGTGTCATAGTCGCGTTCGGAGCCATCGCCCGCCACAGTAATGATGCGCTGATTCTTCATTAACGCCGATACGGCAGCCCCGGCACATTCCTCTAGCGCCGCTACCGCCTGCTCTAATGCCGCGGTGCGCCACAAAGCGCACAAAGGCTGGCGGTGGCCATCGCTACTACGCACCAGAGCGACATCGCCGCCCGCTGTCTCAGCGCTGTGGGCTATGTGCGCGTGCTCTGCCACATTCTCGCCACCGGCTGCGGGGGCCGTGAGTGCCGCGGCCAGCTCTGGATAGAGCTGGGCGGAGTGGGGCGCATCCACCGCGAGAACAAGCGTGGTGGGACTCGGCGTGCGATCCGCCCGTAGCCGCTGCACACCCGCAGCGATGGCGGCGACCGGCCCAGCGAAGGCGGGACGCTCGGTGGCGCGCAGAATAGTCTCCGGCAGCTCCACCGGGCGGGTAGTGACCGCGCAGATGGCCGTGGGGGTTATGCTCGCCTCGATGGCGGCGAGGCAATGATCGATCAGCCGGCGGCCCGCTACCTCTACGGTGGCTTTATCGCGGCCACCCATGCGACTGCCGCGGCCCCCGGCCAGCAGGATCACATCGACCTGGGTGCTCATTGGGGGATCTCACGGGACCAGTCGCCGGAGCGCCCACCTGACTTGGCGATGATCGCACTGCGCCGAATATAGGCAGAACGATCCACGCCCTTCACCATGTCGATCACCGCGAGTGCCGCCACCGACACCGCCGTGAGTGCCTCCATCTCCACGCCGGTGCGATCAGCGGTGCGCACCGTGGCGGTAATGGCCACGTGATCGTCCTGCAATTGCAGCTCCACCGAGCAGCCGTGCACGCCGATGGTGTGGGCCAGCGGGAGAAGCTCGGGCACTTTCTTTGCCGCCGAGATCCCGGCGATCCGGGCCACGGCGAGCACATCGCCCTTCGGGACGCGGTTATCCCTCAGCGCACTCATCACCTCGGCCGAACACGCCACCTCGCCATAGGCGGTAGCTTCGCGCACGGTGGGGTTCTTGGCGGTCACATCCACCATGTAGGCGGTGCCCGCCTCGTTGAGGTGGGTGAAAGTCAGATCTTTGCTCATGAAACGTCCTTGGAAAATACGTGAGTCGTGGATAAAAGCACGGTGGCGCGCGCCCGAAGGTGGACTTTGGTGGCGCGCGCCCGAATCGTACTCGCCGGCACCCGCCACCGGCACATAGCCCTTTAGAGCCGGGTGCTGAGCACCGACACAGCTGCGCCGTCGGTGATTTCGCCTGCCCCGGGTGGGACGATCGCCAGACCATCGGCGATCGCGAGCGAGCTAATGAGATGTGAGCCGAGGCCGCGATCATGGGCGGGTACCGCCCGCACGGTCGCATCGGTGATGGAGCCCTCGCGCTCCAGACACACGGGCACGAACCGGGCGCGCCGGGCATCGCTGGGGAAATGCCCACCAGCGGTGGCGTGAATGATGGGAAGATCCCAGTGATCCGGGGTGCTCGCTCTGCTGCGTAGTAGCCGAATGAGCGGAGCTACGTAGAGGTGGAAGGACGCGTAGACGCTCACCGGGTTGCCCGGCAGGCAGGTGATGAGGGTGTCGTGGATCGTGCCGAGGCCCTGCGGCTTGCCGGGCTGTTGGGCGATGGGGCCGAACCATACTCCGTGGCGGCTGAGTACCTCCTTGACCACGTCGAAGGAGCCCGCCGAGACTCCGCCGGAGGTGATGATCAGATCGGCGCGCTCGCTCAGCGACCGCAGGGTGTCTTCGAACTCCGCGGGGGAATCGGAGCTGCTGTGCACGCGGATGCATTCGGCGCCGAGGGCGGAAACTAGCGCCGCCAGCATCGGCCCATTGGAATCGGGAATGTGGCCCGGGCCGAGTTCTTCGCCGGGGCCGCGGAGCTCATCGCCGGTAGACAGTACTGCCACGGTGGGCAGGCGGTAGACGCTGAGTTCGGCGTAGCCGATGGAGATCGCGGTGGCGATCGCGCCGGCATCGAGCACTGTGCCCGCGGTGAGTACGAGCTGTCCGACGCTGACATCTTCGCCGGCGGCGCGGATGTGTTGGCCAGGTGCGGCCGTGCCGTTCAGCCGCACCTCGGCGGGGCAGTCGCTGCGCCCGATGGGCATATCCGAGGCCTCCACCGGCACCACGGCCAGCGGGGACTCTGCGGGCGAGCCGCTGAGATCGATGGGGGCGCCAGTCATGATGCGTACTGCCTCGCCTGGGCGCGGGCTCTGCGGGGCACTGCCGGCGGGCACATCCGCGACCACTGGCAGGGTGGTGGTGCCGTCGCTGAGATCTGCGTGATGCACCAGGAAGCCGTCCATCGCCGAGTTATGAAACACCGGGATGGGGTAGCGGGCGGGGAGGTCCGTGGCGAGCACCCGGCCGCGACAGTCTTCCGTCGCCCGCGTCTCGGTGGATGCAGCAGTGTCGTTGAGGTAGCGCTGGCCGAGTTCGACGACGGCGCGCAGGTGATCGTCGACATTGCGAATCTGTGGCATAGTAGGCAAGTCTAGCGAGTAGCGATGAGCAGCGGAGTCAGCCGCAGTGCAGAAAGGATGCCCCTTGGCCGTCACCAGTTCCGGAATGTGCACCGAGCCGATCGATATGGCCGAGCTTCATGCGTCGGTCGCGTGCCCCGAGGCGGGTGCGGTGGTCACCTTCGATGGGCGGGTGCGCAATCACGATCACGGCCATAGTGTGAGTGCGCTCGAATATTCCGCGCATCCGGCCGCCTCACGCATCATTGCCGAGGTGGCAGACGACATCGCCGAGCGCTTCGATCTGCACGCGCTGGCCGTTTATCACCGCACCGGCTCCTTGCGCATCGGGGACGTGGCACTCGCCGCGGCGGTATCCTCCTCGCACCGGCAGGACTCTTTTGCCGCCATCGCGGCGCTTGTCGACGCCGTCAAGCTGCGGCTACCGGTGTGGAAGAAACAGTATTTCGCCGATGGCAGCTATGAGTGGTCGAACTGCGCTTAAGCCTTAACTCGGCAGCGGCACTACTTTAGCCGCCGGCGAAAGGCGGCAGCAGATCCATGCTCTCTACGGTCGCCAGCTGGCGGGATTCATCCGCCTCGAGGTGGTCGTCGATGAACACCGCGCAGTTTGCCAGCACGGGCGCTGCGGTGGGGAAACGGCGGTGCAGCGCGGCAAGCGCATCGGCTACCGCCGATTCTGCCGGCAGGTGCAGGGTAATGTGCTCGCGGCCCACAGCATCAGCGGCGGCGGCGAAGAAACGAACCTGAACATTCACATCAGACATCACGGGCGGGTTCTCCTCTGAGACAATCACACGATTTGGGTCAGGGCGGCGGCGTATCTTTAGCCGCCGATTTCGGACATGAGGCGCTGGGGCTGGATGAAGCTGTGATCATCAATCCCGTGGCCGGCTTTCTTCTCGGCCATGCCCGCGGCCCAGGCGGCCATGATTTCTTCATCGCTCGCCCCCGAGCGCAGCAGCGTCCGCAAGTCCGTTTCGCTGCGAGAGAATAAGCAATTACGCATGAAGCCATCGGCGGTCAGTCGCGAGCGATCGCAGTCGCCACAGAAGGGATGCGTCACCGCGGCAATCACCCCGATCTGCCCTGAGTGGTGCGGGTGCTGGCGCTCTACAGCATGCCACAGCTGGGCTGGGGCGGAACCGCGGGGTGTGGAGGAGGCGGTGAGCTCGAAGTCTTCGGCGAGGGTGTCCAAGATGTCCTGGGCGGTGATCATGATGTTGCGGTCCCATTTCTCGGGCGGGCCGAGGGGCATCTGCTCGATAAAGCGCAGCTGAGCGCCGGTGCGCACCGCGAAGTGGGCGAGGGGCAGAATATCGCCTTCGTTCGAGTTAGGCATCACTACGGTATTGATCTTGACCGGAGTGAGCCCGACCTTGAGCGCGGTATCGATGGAGGCCAGCACGTCATCGAGACGGTCGCGCCGCGACAGGGTGTGATAGCGGTGGCGATCGAGCGAATCCAAGGAGATATTCACCCGATTCAGGCCAGCGTCGACAAGCTCAGCGGCCCTTTTATCTAGCCCGAGTCCATTGCTGGTCAGCGCGGTGATCGGGGCGCGGCCTTCATCGGTGCGCAAGCTGGTGGCAAAAGCGATGATCTCCGGCAGGGAGCGGCGCAGCAGGGGCTCGCCGCCGGTGAAACGCAGCTGACGAATACCGAGGCGTTCCACCGCGATGCGCAGGAGACGACACAGCTCCTCATCGGTGAGCGTTTTTTCCTGAGCTAACCAATTCAGCCCCTCGGCGGGCATGCAATAGGTGCACCGCAAATTGCATTTATCGGTCAACGACACACGCAGATCGCGGGCCGTGCGGCCGAACCTATCCTGCAAGAGCAGAGTGGTTGGCTCGGATGCGGCCTCGCGCTGAGGGGAGAGAGGGGCAGCGTCATTGTTCATGGTGCAGACAAGAGTATAGATACACCGACTCTGATGCCAGCACGCCCCGTGGGTTTTATGCTGCGGCCACCAATGCGGTCACCGCTGCACTGCGGGATCCTGGCCCTCGTTGGTCCCGCTATCCTCCGTGTTCTCCGCGCGGTGTGTGCTGTCCTGCGGGGTGGAGGCGCCGGGACCGATCAGCTTGATCACCGAATAATCTCCATCGCGCAGGTGCATGCGCAGATCCTTCTTGTCGAACTTATCCACACTGGTTTTGTCGATGCGTTCGACAAAGGTCCAATACTCGGGCAGCATCCAGCGGGGCAGGCGCTCGCGCAGGCTATCGCGCAGCCGCTCCGCCGTCTCTCGGGTCGGATCGACGCCTGGGTGCAGCACCGTCACCGAGAGGGGGCGCTCGCCCCACTTATCGTCGGGGTAGCCGATCACTGCGGCTTCGACCACATCGTCGTGTTCCATCACCATGTTTTCCAGCTGCACCGAGTAAATCCACTCGCCACCGGAGCGAATCACGTCTCGGGCGCGGTCCTCGATGGTGAGGAAGCCATCCTTGGTCACCGAGCCCACATCGCCCGTCTTTAACCAGCCATCCTCGGTGAACTGTTCCGCGGCATGATCCACCGGTTCGCCGCGAAAGACCGAGGCAGGGTTTTCGCCGTGCTCGGTGGGGGAGTCATAGTAGCGCTCGGTCACATAATTGCCGCGCACCTGAATCTCGCCTTGGTTGCGGTCCGTGGAGGACTGGATAGCGCCATCGTTGACCACCCGGAATTCCACCGAGGGCGAGAAGCGCCCCTGGGAGGTGCGGTAGAGCCAGCGCCGTTCGCCGGAGGCGCCCACCGGCGGGCGCGAGACTGTGCCGACCGTGGAGGTTTCCGTCATGCCCCACACGTGCACCACATCCACGCCATAGCGCTCCTCCCACAGCTGGATCAGCACCGGCGGCACAGGGGAGCCGCCAACGAATAGCTCGGTGAGGCTCATGCGCTGCGGCGGATGGGAAAGATAATGCACCATGAGGGAAATCCACAGGGTGGGCACCCCATGCGCCATGCGCGGGTGGCAGGTCTCGATAATCTCTGCCAGCCGCGGGGCCGAGACGTCGGAGCCGGGCAGGATCAGCGGGGTGCCAGACATAAAGGCCGTGACGGGCACACCCCAGCTCAACACGTGATAGATCGGCACGCAGCATAAAAAGGGCACGCCGTGGGCAATCGCCATCGCATCGGAAGAGCGCAACTCCAGGGTCTGGATATACAGGGAACGGTGCGAATACGCCACGCCCTTCGGCGCACCCGTGGTGCCGGTGGAATAGCACATGGCCGCTGCCGTGGTCTCATCCAATTCCGGCCAGTCATAGTGCGCCGAGCGCCCATCGAGCAGCGCCTCATAGGAGTACACGGGCAGATGCTCCGGAATGAGCGCGCGCAGCCGCTCGTGGTCCTCAAGCCCGATAAACACTACCGCGCTCACGGTGGGGCAGCCACGCAGAATAGAGCCCAGCGGCGCGGCGAGAGAAGGATCCGCCACGATCACCCGCGACTCGGCGTGATTAATAATGTGACGAATCTGATCGTGCATCAGCTGCTTGTTCAGCGGCGCAAATACCGCCCCCATGCAGGATGTGGCGAAGAGCACCTCGAGATGCTCAGCGCAGTTAAACATGAAGGTGCTCACGCGCTGGTCGCCATCGATGCCCAGCTCATCGCGCAGGGCATGGGCGAATGCGGCGGCACGGGAACCGATGTCCGCGAAGGTCGTGGTCTCGGGGCCATTGTTCGTCCACGTGGTCACTGTGGTGTCGCCGAACACGGTGGAGCCATAGGTGAGGATTCGCGCCAAGGACAGGGGAATATCGTGCATGGTGCTGCGCATAGGGTCTAGCTTAACTGCTTGCCGCGACACTCTTGTGTCTGATTGCGGGCTCAACCCCACATGGCACAATGCGGGCGATGCCTCTTCGCAGGAGAGTTACAGCTCTGTTATGATCGGGAGTCAGTAGCACGCAACTTAAGAATGATTGAGGATCGTGCTCTACGCTCTTGGTGCGAACACAGGCGTCAACGAGGCTTTAGAAGTCGCACACTCCCCGCACACTCTTTGCTACTTCGCGGTGGCTAATTGAAGACTGCGGTGCGTGTGGTGTGGCTCACATCACATTGTTTGATCGCCCTTGTAGGAGGCGGCTGACCGCCACTGCTTATCGACGTTGCGTCGACGGCCGTGAGCCTGCACTCCGTGACGCCTCGCGTTTACGCCACGCGTATAGACTATCTGCCGACATTTCACCGCTGGGTAATCATGATCCACAGGTAGTCCCCATATCAAACTCCACAGTAGCTTTTAACCTCGAATGCCCATGCGTGCCCTAGCGACTAGGGCAGGTGTTCGTATCCGCTGCATACGGCGTGTTTCCTGCACAGCCGCGGCGATCACGGGGGATGAAGAAAAGCGATGAAAGGAACTCTGTGACCGACAAGGACACTTCCGCTAAGGACCTGAACTCCCTGCGGCTGCCGGAACTCCGCGCGATGGCCCGCGACTTGGGTCTGCGTGGTCTCTCCGGTAAGCGCAAGGTTGAGCTCGTCGACGCCATTAAGGCCGCCCAGAACGGCGCGGCCGGAGGCAACGGGGGACAGGGCTCTCAGCGCGCTGCGGCGAAGAAGGACGCCTCCGATTCCTCCGCTGAGGCAGAGGATCACTCGCCGCGTTCGCGACGTCGTCGCGCTACTGCCAAGGCCCACACTCCAGAGCAGCACGACGCTGCCGATGAGAACAAGGCCGAGCACAAGGCCGAGAAGAACTCCGATAAGGGCGAGAAGAACGAGAAGGCGGAGAAGGCCGCCGAGTCCTCCTCCCAGTCTTCCGAGACTGACGACGAGCCGGTGTACTACGAGTCTCGCTCCGCGGCCCGCCGCGCCCGCCGCCACAAGCAGCGCCAGATTCAGCGCGAGCGTCGCGATAATGACCGCGGCGAGGACGACAATGAGCGCGGTGACTCCGAGGACAACTCCTCCAACGACAATCGTGATCGTCGCGACCGCGACCGCGACAACCGCAACCGCGACCGCGATAACCGCGGTAGGAATAAAAACCGCGATAACCGCGATGGCGATGATTCCGGTCGGGATGACAACGATAACAACGACGATCAGGGCGGTAACCGCCGCAATCGCCGGGACCGCAATGACAGGGGCGGTCGCCGCAATCGTCGTGATCGCAACAACCGCCGTGGCCGGAATAATGATCGCAATAACGATCGCGGCAACGACGGCCAGGACGATAATGACAACCGCAATGATGACCAGCTGCAGCCGGTAGGCGGCATCCTGGACATCGTGGATAACAACGTTGCCTTCGTGCGCACCACCGGCTACCAGGCCGGCACCCAGGACGTTTTTGTCAATCAGAACATGATTCGCAAAAACGGCCTGCGTCGCGGCGACGCCATTACCGGCCAGGCCAAGGTCGGCGGGAATAACCGCGGCAATAACCGCCGCCAGAAGTACAACCCGCTGGTCCGCGTGGATACCGTCAACGGCATGAGCGTGGACGAGGCTCGGCAGCGCCCGGACTTCTCCAAGCTCACCCCGCTCTATCCGAACCAGCGTCTGCGTCTGGAAACCGAGCAGCGGATCCTCACCACCCGTGTGATCGATCTGATCATGCCCATTGGTAAGGGCCAGCGCGCCCTGATCGTCTCCCCGCCGAAGGCCGGTAAGACGACGATTCTGCAAAACATTGCGAACGCCATCGCCACCAATAACCCGGAGTGCTACCTGATGGTGGTGCTGGTGGACGAGCGTCCCGAGGAAGTCACGGACATGCAGCGCAGCGTCAAGGGTGAGGTTATTGCCTCGACCTTCGACCGCCCGCCGAGCGAGCACACCGCGGTCGCCGAGCTTGCCATCGAGCGCGCCAAGCGCCTGGTGGAGCAGGGCGAGGACGTGGTGGTGTTGCTGGACTCCATCACTCGTTTGGGCCGCGCCTACAACAATTCCTCCCCAGCCTCGGGCCGCATCCTCTCCGGTGGTGTGGACTCCAATGCTCTCTACCCGCCGAAGCGTTTCCTCGGCGCTGCCCGCAATATCGAAAACGGCGGCAGCCTCACCATCATCGCCACCGCCATGGTGGAGACCGGCTCTGCCGGCGATACCGTGATCTTCGAGGAGTTCAAGGGCACCGGCAACGCCGAGCTGAAGCTGGATCGCAAGATCTCCGAGCGCCGCGTATTCCCGGCCGTGGATGTCAATCCCTCCGGTACTCGTAAGGATGAGCTGCTGCTCGCCCCGGAAGAGGCCCGCATCATGCACAAGCTCCGCCGTATCCTGTCTGCGCTGGACAATCAGCAGGCCATTGACCTGCTGATCAAGCAGCTGAAGAAGACCAAGAACAACGGCGAGTTCATGGTGCAGGTGGCATCCTCCGCGCCGATGGCGGCCGACCAGGAGGAGGAATACTCCTAAGATGAGCCAAGTTTCAGCAGTTGATGACATCCTGGCCGAATATCACGGCTTGGAGCAGCAGATGGCTGATCCTGAACTCCATAACGATCAAAAGGCCGCGCGCCGCGTCGCAAAGCGCTACTCGGAGCTCGGCCCGATCGTGAAGGTGTACAAGGAGCTGAAGTCCACCCGCGAAGACCACGAAGCCGCGAAGGAAATGGCCTATGAGGATCATGACTTCGCGGAGGAGGCCGAGCGGCTGGGGCAGCGCGCCATCGAACTCGAGGAGCAGCTCGCCGATCTGCTGGCCCCGCGCGATCCCCACGATGGCGATGACATCGTGATGGAAGTGAAGTCCGGTGCCGGCGGCGAAGAAGCCGCGCTCTTCGCCGGCGAGCTGGTGCGCATGTACCAGAAGTTCGCCGATAAGAATGGCTTTTCCACCGAGGTGCTGGATCTCGCCGAGTCCGATCTGGGTGGCGTCAAGGACATCACCCTCTCGATCCGCTCGAAGCAGCCCTCCCGCGATGGCGCCTGGAGCGTGTTCAAGTTCGAGGGCGGGGTGCACCGCGTGCAGCGGGTGCCCGTCACCGAATCGCAGGGTCGTATCCAGACCTCCGCGGCCGGTGTGCTCGTCTACCCCGAGCCCGATGAGGTCGAGGATGTGGAGATCGACGAAAAGGACATCCGCGTGGACGTCTATCGTTCCTCCGGTAAGGGCGGCCAGGGCGTGAACACCACTGACTCGGCCGTGCGCATCACCCACCTGCCCACGGGAGTGGTGGTGACCTGCCAAAAGGAGCGCTCGCAGATCCAGAACCGTGCCCGCGCCATGCAGGTGCTGGCTGCTCGTCTGCAGCAGATGCGCGAGGAAGAAGCCGAGGCGGAGGCCGCCGAGGGCCGCGCCAATCAGGTGCGCACCATGGACCGCTCTGAGCGCGTCCGCACCTACAATTGGCCGGAAAACCGCATCTCTGATCACCGCATCAACTACAAGGCCAATAACCTTGATTCGGTGCTGGATGGTCAGCTGGATGATCTCTTCACCGCGCTCCAGGCGGCCGAACGCGCCGCGCGCTTGGAGGCGGAGAACTAACGTGACCGACCTCACGGTCCGTCAAGCACTACAGAAAGCAACCGCTCGTCTCGCCGCGAGCGGTTGCTCTTCTGCGCTTAACGACGCCTCCTCGCTGCTCGCCCACCACCTCGGCATCGACCGCTCCCGCCTGTTTTTTCATCACGGTGACGTTCTGCCCCGACCCACAGACTTCGAGGAACTCCTTTCTCGCCGCGCCGGCAGGGAGCCGCTCCAGCACATTCTCGGCAGCGCCGCCTTCGGCCCCCTCGACCTTGCCGTGGGGCCCGGGGTATTTATTCCGCGCCCCGAAACCGAAGTACTCGCCGAATGGGCCGTGCAGCGCCTAGAGGACATGATGCACGCGGGGATAGCCGCGCCCCGCGTGGTGGATCTGTGCACCGGTTCGGGCGCGCTGGCCTGCTGGATTGCCGCGGCTGTGCCGCAGGCGCGGGTGAGTGCGGTGGAGCTGAGTGCGCGGGCGCGGGAATATACTACGCAGAACGCCTCCACGTACCCGAACCTCGAGGTGTTCGCGGGTGACGCCACCGATCCGCAGCTGCTTAGGGCGCTGGATGGCCAAGTGGATCTGATAGTGACGAACCCGCCGTATGTGCCGGAGGGCAGCGTCGTCGAGCCAGAGGTGGCCGCCGATCCTCATGCGGCAGTATTTGCTGGTGCGGACGGGATGAGGGTGATCGAGCCGATGATTCCCGTGCTGGCGCGGTTGCTTCGCCCCAGTGGGGCAGTGGGCATCGAACATGATGATGCCACCTCACAGTTAGTGCGGGCCGCTCTTGATCGGTGTGGAGCCTTCAGCCCCGCCGAGGTGCTCGACGATCTTAATGGCATCCATCGATTCGTGATAGCTTTCCGAAACTAACAAGTTTCTTATTCGTCACCGACTATTCACATGTGCGTAGCGTCACGGTACAGGCCGTGTCACGCTCCCTTTTTAGAGTGATCCCTTGAGGCATCGACTATGCCCGAGCCACCTCAGTGCCCGCTGCGAATTCCTCGAGCAGCGACGGCGAGTTGGCTCCCGACGTGGATAGCTAAAAGGGATACAACAGCATCATGGCGATATCGACTCGAGTGCCCCGACTGTGCGCATCGGGCCTGCTCATCGCAGCACTCACCGGATTCGGACTAGCCCCGCTCGGCCATGCCGAGGACACAGCAACACCCACCCCACCCAGCGACGGCGACGACTGCATCGCCATCACTGACGACGGCACCGTCCGCGCCCCAGGCCCGGGCGACTGCGCCCGCTTCGGCACTGCGGGGCCGGGCCGGAGTGCGGAGACTGCGCGCAACGTGATCCTCATCGTGGGCGACGGCATGGATCAACAAACCATCACCGCAGCGCGGAACTATCTCAAGGGTGCGGGCGGACGGTTCGCGGGCATCGATGAATTGCCCGCCACCGGCACCTATACCCATCACTCTATTGACCGCGACGGCAGCTTCAACCTCGTCACAGACTCGGCCGCCTCGGCCACCGCGTGGACGAGCGGCACTAAAACCTATAACGGCGCCATCGGCGTGGACCTTGAGGGCGAGCCGGTGCCGAATATCGTCGAAATGGCCAAAAAAGCGGGCATGCGCACGGGCAATGTCACCACCTCGGAAATCCAGGATGCCACCCCGGCGGCGCTCGCGGCGCATGCCGTGGGGCGCAAGTGCTACGGGCCGGAAGAGGACAAGCACGAACGCTGCCAGGGAGGCGAGTACTCGGAGCAGTACCGCAACAACGGCGGCTTGGGATCCATTTCGGAGCAGCTGGTGGAAACCCGCGCCGATATCACTCTCGGCGGCGGCATGGAATCCTTCCGCGAGATCGTGCAAGAGGGCGGCCCGGCGCGTACCCCCTATCTGGATAGCACGATGACCTGGCAGGAAGGCCGCAGCGTGCTCGATAACGCCACCGACGCCGGCTATACCGTCGTCACCACTGCCGAGGAGCTGGCCGCAGTAGAGCGGGCCTCGCAGGAGGAGCCGGTGCTGGGGTTGTTCAACGACGGCAATCTCACCACCCGTTTCGCCCCCTCGACGGCCACCGTCGGTGGGGCGCAGAAGCCGCCCGAGACCTGTAGTGCCAATGACATCGGTAGCGAGCCCGAGTTGGCCGAGATGACTTCCACGGCCCTGCGGCTGCTGGATGATCCTGAGGCCGAGACCGGCTTTTTTCTGCAGGTGGAATCGGCCAGCATTGATAAGCGCAATCACGCCGCCGATGCGTGCGGAATGATTGGTGAGGTCGAGCGCATCGACGAGGCCATCCAAGAAGCCCTCGACTTTGCCCGCGCCGATGGCAACACCCTGGTGTTGCTGGCTGCCGATCACGCCCACTCGGCGCAGATCCTTCCCGATAGTGCGGAGTCGGTCAGCCCCGCGACCCGCTTGGCCACCAACGATGGAGTGGGCCAGGCCGTCGGCTATGGCACGCTGCCCGCAGAGGTGATCGAAGGGGAGGAGAAATTCTCCACCCAGCACAATGGTGCCGAGCTGCGCGTGGCCGCCTTCGGTCCGGGAGCAGAGAATGTGATCGGCACGATCGACCAAACCGACATGTTTTATGTGATGGCCAATGCGCTGCGCCTCGGCGATTGGGAGGTGGCTGAGTCCTCTCCGTTCCAGAGCATCGATCTGAAGAAGTCTGCCGAGGCACGTGATGATGTACGCGAGACGTGCTATCTCGTCACCGCCGATGGCGGCGCGCCCCAGCCGGGAGACTGCGCGCAATATGGCAAGCAGGGGCACGGGCTATCTACGGATAAGGCGAAGAATGTGGTGCTGATGATTTCTGATGGCACCGGTAATTCCGAGATCACCTCCGCCCGCAACTATCTCGTGGGCCCCTCGGGACGGCTGCCCGGCTATGACAACTTCGACTTCACCGGCAGTGCTACCACCTATGCGCTTTCCCCCAGCACTGGCCAACCGGATCTCGTTACCGACTCCGCGGCCTCGGGCTCGGCGTGGAATTCGGGGATCAAAACCTATAACGGCGCGGTGGGCGTAGACGTCACGGGAGTACCGGTGCCCACCATGGCGGAGCTGGCCAAAGCCAAGGGCATGAAAATCGGCAATGTCACCACCGCCGAGGTGCAAGATGCCACCCCAGCAGCCTTCGCCACGCACGCCTTGAACCGCAAGTGCTATGGGCCGGAGAAGGACAAGAACAATGAGAAATGTCAAGGCCCAGACATGGACTCTCAGTACCGGGAGAATGGCGGGCTCGGGTCGATCTCGGAGCAGATCGTGGATCTGCGCGCCGATGTGACTCTCGGCGGCGGCCGCGAGGCCTTCGAGCAGATCGTGCAACGCGGCGGAATGTGGGCCGGCAACGACTGGACCGAAGGTAAGAGTGTGCTCGAGAACGCCGAGGCTCAGGGCTATCAGATTGTCAGCACCACCGAGGAGATGCAGCGGCTCAGCGACGCTCATACCGGCAGCCCGGTGCTGGGTCTGTTCGCACCCGGCAATCTGCCGCGACACTATGCCCAATCGATCCCCACCGAAGACGGCGCCATCGCCCCCGCCCAGCAGTGCAGCGCCAATAGCGAGCGCGGCCCGGAGATCCCATCGCTGGAGCAGATGACCACCACGGCTTTGGATTTATTGCGCAACGACGCCGGCTTCTTGCTACAGGTTGAAGCCGCCTCGGTGGACAAGGCCGGCCACGACGCCGATGCCTGCGGCCAGTTCGGTGAATTCAGCGACTACGACGCCACTCTCGCCACAGTCCGCGAGTGGGTAGAGACCACCGGCGAGCCCACCTTGATCATCTCCACCACCGATCATGCGCACACCTCCCAGATCACCAACCTAGGGGCGATCACAGCTGGCCGCACCATCACCCTGGCCGGCACCACCCCAGGCGTGGAGATGACCATGAACTACGCCACCGCGCCCTCCAATGAGGATGATGTGGCGCTCGGCGGTCAGACCCACACCGGGGCGCAGATTCAGGTGGCCGCCTCCGGGCCCGGCGCGCAGAACGTGGTGGGGCAGTTGGATCAAACAGATATTTTCTACGTCGCCGCCAATGCCCTCGAGCTCAACACGGATCCAGGTGTCATCGATCTCAGCCCACAATGGGATAAACAGGCGCAGTACGACGCCACCTCCTCGAATACGCACACCGTGTGGTGGATTCTGGCCGGTGTGGCGGTGATCGTCGTGGTCGGCGGTATCGCTCTGTTCAGCAGCCGCTCCCGCACCTCCTAGGTCTCGCGGCTAGGGCGGTGGCGCGCCCTAGCCCCGCAGATACCTACACTGATTTTCAGATCACTCTGCTGCGTAGTAGCCCCGTGGAAAGGACATCTACTCACCATGGCTCCGTGTGAGCATTCATCTCCGCCTCAGCAGGCCTGCTGCGCTCCCACGCGCGAGACTAGCCCCGCACAGGGCCTTTCTACCGTGCTGGCCTCCACCATCGTGGTGCTGCTGAGCATCGTGTTGCTCGTATTGGCTATCACTGGGCAGCTCAATAACTATGTGCAGCCCTTCTTTCGGCCGGTCATGATTCTCACCGGGCTGGCGCTTTTCGGCCTGGGAGTATGGTCCCTTGTGCGGGTGCGGCTCGACGCGGCCACCGCAGCGGGGGAGCACCCAGTGCGTGCCACCTCGTGGGTGTTGCTTGTGCCCGTGCTGCTCGCGGTGGTGAGCGCGCCGGACCCGTTAGGGGCGTCGATGTTGGGATCGGCGGCCGTGGGCGGGGCGTCGACAAGCATGGGGGATCCGCAGGCGCAACGCGCCCAACAACTGGTGCGGGTGGAGCGCAACCCCGATGGCACCATCGCCTTTCCCGAGCTGGCGCGCGATGAGGTCAATGAGATCACGCTCGAGGATCTCGCCAACCGCTTCTACTTTGGCTCCAAAGAGGACCTCGATGGGGTTAAGGTCCGGGTGGTCGGCTTCGCCTCAGAAGGCGCAGAGGGAGGCTGGTTTCTCGGGCGGTTCAAGATCTATTGCTGCGCGGCCGACGCCATTCCCTATCAAGTACGCCTAGAAGGCCTCGCGGAACCAGCTTCAGATCAGTGGTACGAGCTCGGCGGCACAGTAGACACCGCAGCCGACGCACAATGGCCGGTGCTGCGGGTGGAAGAAACCGAGCCGATCGATCAACCCAACCGCCCTTATCTCTAAGAAAGCAGGTGTGAGATGACCACGCACGCGCATCCCCCGCACACCGCGAGCGATCTGACCCAGCGCAGGCACGGCACAGGGTCGCGGAGCTGGTGGCTCATTCCCGTCGCTGCGGTAGCTCTGCTCGCTTTAGCGTTGCTGGTGGTACGCATCCGCGGGCCTATCCTGCCCATGAGCGGCGCAGTGGAATCCTGGGCCTCGATCACCGTGGCCATCACGCTGCAGGCCATGCCCTTCCTGGTGCTCGGCGTGATCGTGTCGGGAGCGATTTCGGCGTTTGTGTCAGATACCGCACTACGCACAATCACTCCGCGCAATGAATTTCTCGCCGTGCCCACCGTGGCCAGCTCGGGTCTGCTACTTCCGGGCTGTGAATGCGGCTCGGTTCCGGTGAGTGGGTCACTGATTCGACGCGGGATTCCGCCTGCTGCGGCGCTTGCGTTTATGCTCGCCGCGCCGGCGATCAATCCGGTGGTACTCGTTTCGACCGCCGTGGCCTTCAATGGCTTTCCCCTCATGGTGTGGGCGCGGTTTCTCGCCTCGCTCGCTGCCGCCATCCTCGTGGGATGGATGTGGATCAGCATCAGGGGAGAGGAGCACATGGAGATCGGCCGCGGCCACGACCACAGCCACGCGAAGAAACTGGACGTGTTTCGCGCCTCCGCGCTGAGCGATCTGATGAACGCTGGTGGCTTCCTCGCCCTGGGCGCGATGGCTGCGGCACTGATCAAGGTGACCGTGCCGCGCTCCTGGTTCGAGACGATCAATGAGTATCCGCTCATGGCCGTCGCCGTGATGGCGGCGCTGGCGATCGTGCTCAGCCTGTGCTCTGAGGCCGATGCCTTTATCGCCGCCTCCTTCACCCATGTTTCGCCCACAGCGCAGCTCGTCTTCCTCGTGGTGGGCCCGATGGTGGATATCAAGCTCATAGCCATGCAATACGGCATGTGGGGCAAGGCCTTTGTGCTGCGTTTTGTGCCCTTCGCGCTGGCCTTTTCTATCCTCAGCGCAGTGATCGTCGGCGGTATACTTTTCGGCGGACTATAGCGCCGCTGGCGTGTGCTGCGGGCATAGGCCGCCGGCGTGTGCTGAGGCCACGTGGCGCGGCATGCGCCGCCGCCGAGAGCCTAGCCACCCTGCAGCTGCGAGCACCCGAATAGGCGGCCTATCGTGGACGGTGTTATCGCGCTGTGTGCTCTGGGGCGTACTATTTTTGCTACACCACCACAATTGCCGCTGACGTATAAGGAGAGAATTCGACGTGTCTCGGATCTTCGATTGCTCCCAAGATGACAAGCGCGAGCTCGGTGTCCGCACCGCCGCAGCCGAGGTTGCGGAAGGAAAGCTCGTTGTGCTTCCCACCGATACCCTCTATGGCTTGGGATGCGACGCCTTCAATAATCAGGCGGTGAATCAGCTCCTCGCCACGAAGCGGCGGGGACCAGACATGCCGGTGCCGGTACTCATTGGAAGCTGGGACACAGTACGCGGCCTCGTTCACACCTATACGCCTAATGCCCAACGCCTCGTCGAGGCTTTTTGGCCCGGCGGGCTGTCCATCGTGATCGAACAAGCACCGTCTTTGCTGTGGAACCTCGGCGATACCCGCGGCACCGTGATGCTCCGCATGCCGCTGCACCCCGTGGCCATCGACCTGCTGCGCGCAACCGGCCCGATGGCCGTATCCAGCGCTAATATCTCCGGGCAGCCACCGGCCACCACCGTTGTCGACGCCAAGCAGCAGCTCGGCAACGCGGTGTCGACCTATCTCAACGGTGGGGAGTGCGCCATGGGGCAGCCCTCGAGCATCGTTGATCTCTCCGGCAACAAGACACGGCTGCTCCGCGAGGGTGCAATCTCTGCGGAACGGATCGCAGAGGTGCTGGAGATCGACCCAGAGCAGCTCCGCGCCCGCTAAAGTACACGAGGACTCACCGCCCGCGGCGCCATCGCTCGGCGCGCGGTGATGCGGCAGGCATCGGCAGGCGGCGGCGCGCGGCGCAATGGCAGCACGCGGCGGTGCGCGAAAAGAAACCAATCGGCCCGTGCCGAGGCCGCGGCCACCCCGCGAGTGCTGGCGGTGGCCTAGACTGCTGAGACGAAGAGTGCACAGGGCGTGGGGCCACTCTAGAGGCCACGCTGTTGCGTAGTAGCAGTAGTGGATATGGCCCGAGACGCTACACCTGGGTAGCACGAGAAGGAAAGGACAACACGATGGGCGCTGGTGGAGCGGGTGTTCCCCTGCGTGAGCTTGCGCTCATTTTGCTGGCGGCGTGCGCGGTCACCTATCTCACCACGGGCATCATTCGGCATGCGGTGGTGCGCGCCGGGCTGCTGGCCGATATTCGGGATCGGGATGTGCACACAATCCCGAAGCCACAGCTCGGCGGGGTAGCGATGTTTACCGGGCTGGTGCTGGCGGTGGTGATGGCCTCCCAGCTGCCGGCGCTGACGCGTGGGTTTATGCCCATGACTCCCGAAATGCATGCGGTGTTTTGGGCGAGCATCGTGATTGTCGTGGTGGGCGTGATCGATGACGTCTTCGAGCTCGACGCCGTCACGAAGCTCATCGGCCAGATTCTGGCCGCCATTGTGATGAGCGCCCTCGGACTGTCGTGGACGTTGATCTATGTGCCTTTTGGGGAGGGCACCACCGTCATCCTCGATAGTGTCCAGTCCACGGTCTTTACCACTGTGTTTACGGTGGCGTTGATTAATGCCATTAACTTCGTCGATGGCATCGATGGTCTCGCCGCAGGACTGGGCATGATCGCCGGGGCGGCCATTCTCGTATTCTCCCTGACGGTGCTGCACGATCAAGGCGGGGCTGTCTCGGCCTATCCACCGGCGATTATCGCCGCTGCCTTGGTGGGAGTCTGTGCCGGTTTCTTGCCCCATAATTTCGAGCCGTCCCGGATTTTCATGGGCGATACCGGAGCGATGCTCATCGGGCTGCTGCTTTCTGCCGCCGCCACCTCCGCCTCGGGCAAGATCAATATGAGCCTCTACGGCACCGAGGACATCGTCGCCCTGCTCAGCCCCTTCATTGTGGTGGCGGCAGCGATCTTCATCCCCGTGCTGGACCTGGTGTTGGCGGTGGTGCGGCGCGTCTCCGCGGGGCGCTCGCCCTTTGCCGCTGACCGCAAGCACCTGCATCACCGCCTGCTCGACATCGGCCATACCCACCGCCGCGTGGTGCTCATTTTGTACACCTGGGTGTCGGTGGTGGCCTTCGGCGCGGTGGGGTTCACGGTGTTTCCGGCGCGCATCGCCGGCCCGATCTTCGGAGTGAGCGCCCTGCTCGCCGTGGTATTGACGGTGCTGCCTTCGCTGCGTCGCGCGGCGGGCGCATCGGGCAGTGGGCGAGGGCACCATATGCGCCGCAGCTCGACCTCTGTGGCGCGGGGTTCCTAGCCGGGCGCTGCGCTTGTGCGTAGTGTGTACAATTTCCGCATTATGACTGAAAAAACCGCCTCGCAATACGATGATCCGCGGCGCCCCTTGGTGCGCGCGATGAAGATGGGTTCGCTGGCGCTGGTGGCCGTGACGGTGGTGTCCTTGCTGCTGTGGTGGCTCATCCGCGATCTCCCCGGGGTGTGGGGCGTGCTCCTCGGTGCGGCTATCGGTGGCGGTTTCGTGTTGCTCACCGTGCTCAGCACCCTTCTCACCTCCCATACCTCGCCGGAAATGACGGGTGTGGTGGTACTGGGCGGCTGGCTCGTGAAGATCGTCGTGCTCATCATCGTGCTGTGGGCCCTGCGCGATCTGACGTTCTACGATCCGATTGCGCTCGTCGTGACCACGGTGGCGGCGCTGGTGATCGTGCTCGGCGCCGAGGTCTGGGCAATTATGACCACCAAGGTGACCACCATTAACTAGCTGTGATTGGGGCGGATGCTTATCGACGCCTACTCGCTGCCCACACAAGACATGTTCTCCCGCCGTAATCCCCTCTACTGGGGGGATGCTGCTGGGGCTGGTGGTGCATCTATTCACTCTGCTCAATAGTTATCGCGAGAACTCGTGCCGGCGGAACCACCCCCATAACAGGGGCGTATAGCCCCTGTGAGACAGCTTACAAGAGGCGAAAAATGCCCGCTACGCGCGGGTTTTTCTTATGTCTAGGCGAGGGGTGGGCGTGGCCGTTTCATCTTTCGGGTGAACTTGAGACAAGCCTGATAATCTTATCGACGGGCAAACGCTCCTATGCGCTGCCCACAATTGGCCGTCACGAGATGTGCGACGGAGTCCGGTACGGCCAAAGAAAATCAGACGTCCATCGCACCGAAGCTGCTCTGTACGGGGCGTTTCGGCCCGAACACGGGAGAGAACGCTGAGCGTTACAACACTGTCCATGAAGGGTGAGTTCCATCCGCCCTCTCTGGAACACGAATTTTCCCCGGGTCCAATTTGGTTCGACGATACTTGGTTCGCAATCGACCGTCTGATGTTCGTCCGCCTGCTTATGGCGGTGCTGTTGGCGATCTTCTTCCTTGTGGCTATGCGCAACCCGAAGGTTGTTCCGCGTGGCCTCCAGAACGTAGCCGAGATGCTCCTTGACTTCGTTCGTATTCACATTTCGGAAGATATCCTGGGCAAGAAGGAGGGGCGCCGGTTCCTGCCGGTCATTGCCACCATCTTCTTCCTTGTTCTGGCTATGAATCTCCCCTCGATCATTCCTGGCCTCAACATCTCCCCGAATGCCAGAATCGGCATGCCGCTGGTCTTGGCAATTTTCGGATACATCGCCTTCGTCTATGCGGGTGCTAAGCGCTACGGATTCTTCAAGTACGTCAAGTCCTCTGTGGTGATTCCTAATCTCCCATTGCCGCTGCACTTCTTGGTGATTCCGCTGGAGTTCTTCTCCACCTTCGTGCTGCGCCCCGCAACCCTCACTCTGCGTCTTATGGCCAACATGTTGGCCGGTCACATCATCCTGGTGCTGCTGTTTTCTGCCACCAACTTCTTCTTCTGGCAGATGAATGGCTGGACCGCGCTGTCCGCAGTGACCCTATTCGCAGCGATTGCATTTACTCTGTTCGAGATGCTGGTCATTTTCCTGCAGGCGTACATCTTCGCCCTGCTGTCGGCCGTGTATATCGAACTCTCTCTGCACGCAGACGAACACTGACCCGCTGATTCCAGCGGACCAAAAAACCACACAATTCCAGGCTCAGTTAAGGAAGCGCTGAGCCCCTAGAAAGGGAACGACACATCATGAACGAAGTCATCCTCGCACAGGCCGCTAACGGTCTTGACGGCTCCATCGCCACCGTCGGCTACGGTCTCGCCACCATCGGCCCGGGCCTCGGCATCGGCATCCTCGTTGGTAAGGCCCTCGAGGGCATGGCTCGCCAGCCTGAGATGGCCGGCCAGCTGCGTACCACCATGTTCCTGGGCATCGCCTTCGTTGAGGCCCTCGCCCTCATCGGCTTGGTCGCCGGCTTCATCCTCTAAGACGAACAGACACGAAAGCACTAAAGACTCATGACGAACGTCTATACCTACTTAGCAGCCGGTGGGGAGGAGCTTCCCGGGGAGGGACAATTCTCCGTGCTGTTGCCTGCTAACTACGACCTCGTCTGGTCCTTTGTTTCGCTCATCGTAATCCTGTTCCTCTTCTGGAAGTTCGTACTTCCGAAGTTCCAAGAGGTCCTGGCCGAGCGTGAGGACCGGATCAAGGGCGGCATTCAACGCGCCGAGGCCGCACAGGCTGAGGCAAAGGCCGCGCTGGAAAAGTACAACGCGCAGCTTTCTGAGGCCCGCGCCGAAGCACAGCAGATCCGCGAAGAAGCCCGCGACAAGGGCAAGAAGATCGTGGACGAGATGAAGGCCGAGGCCACCGAAGAGAGCAACCGCATTATTGAGTCCGGAGAGAAGCAGCTTCTTGCCCAGCGCGAGCAGGTTGTTTCTGAACTGCGTTCCGAGATGGGACAGAACTCGATCAACCTTGCTGAGCGTCTGCTCGGAGAACAACTCTCCGACAACGTCAAGCGTTCGGGCACGATCGATAACTTCTTGTCCTCGCTCGATAGCGTGGCTCCGGCAGGAAAGTGAGCGATATGCACGCAGCGAGCCGCGAGGCGCTAAACCAGGCGTTCGGATTTGTTGACCGCGTGGCCAACAGCTCCGACAACGCAGTAGCAGTTACCGCTCAGACGGGCACCGAGTTGTTCGACATCGTCGATGCCCTAGATGTTGACCGCGGCCTGCGTGTGGCAGCAGCCGATACAGCCGCTCCGGCCGACGCTCGCGCCGGCCTGATGGAGACGGTGTTTGGGGGCAAAGTCTCGGAGACCGCCCTTGGCGTGCTGTGCGACATTGTGAAGCTCAACTGGTCCAACCCGCGCGAAATGCGCACCGGACTTGTTGAGGTTGGACGACGCTTCCTGTTCCGCTCCGCACAGGAGCAGGGTCAGCTGAAGCAGGTGGAAGGCGAGCTCTTCCGACTGAGCCGCATCCTGGAAGATGAGCCCGAATTGACTCATCTTCTCAGCGACCGGACCCAACCTGCATCTCGGAAGCGTGAGCTGTTTGCCAAGGTTCTCTACGGCAAGGTCACCGCGGTGACCGAGGCGCTTGCATTGCAAGCCATTGGTCGCCCGGAGAAGAACCCGATCGATGATCTGGCTTCTCTCGTTGACTCCGCTGCAGAGGTCTCTGGCCGCTCAGTTGCCCATGTCGTTGCTGCATCAGAGCTCAACTCCACGCAGGAGCAGGCACTAGCGGACAAACTGGGACGTATTTACGGTCGTGCGATGAACGTCCATACCGAGGTTGATACCAGCCTCCTCGGTGGAGTGATCATCCGCGTCGGTGATGAAGTGATCGACGGCTCTACCAAGGGCAAGATCGAAAGAATGCGCCGCGCATTCGCCTAAACCCGCATCGCGGGTCGCAGGCACTACGCACTGACACGACTACATTTTTGGACAACATGCTGGACGAAACAACCGAGAGCAGGAAGAACATGGCGGAGCTGACGATCTCCTCCGATGAGATCCGTAGCGCGATTGCTAGCTACACCTCGAGCTACTCCCCGGAGGCCTCCCGCGAGGAGGTCGGCGTGGTCATTTCGGCAGCTGACGGTATTGCCCAGGTTTCGGGGCTACCGTCGGTGATGGCGAATGAGCTGCTCGAGTTCCCTGGCGGCGTGATTGGCGTCGCTCAGAACCTTGACACTGACCGCGTCGGCGTTGTGGTTTTGGGTAACTACGAGACTCTTAAAGAGGGCGACGAAGTAAAGCGGACCGGAGAGGTCCTTTCGATTCCGGTTGGGGATGACTTCCTCGGCCGCGTTATCAACCCCCTGGGCCAGCCCATCGACGGCCTGGGCGAAATTGCATCGCAAGAAGAGCGTGCACTGGAGCTGCAGGCACCGTCCGTGCTGCAGCGCCAGCCGGTCGAAGAGCCGATACAAACCGGCATCAAGGCAATCGACGCAATGACCCCGATTGGTCGCGGTCAGCGTCAGTTGATCATTGGTGACCGCAAGACCGGTAAGACCGCGGTCTGCATCGATACCATTCTGAATCAGAAGGCCAACTGGGACAGCGGCGACCCGCAAAAGCAGGTCCGTTGTATCTATGTGGCCATCGGCCAGAAAGGCTCGACCATCGCTGGAGTCCGCGAGACTCTGCGCGAGCACGGTGCACTGGATTACACCACCATCGTGGCGGCCCCGGCCTCCGATGCTGCAGGCTTCAAGTGGCTGGCTCCCTTCTCGGGTGCCGCTCTGGGCCAGCACTGGATGTACCAGGGCAAGCACGTTTTGGTGATCTACGATGACCTCACCAAGCAGGCCGAGGCGTATCGTGCGATCTCCCTGCTGCTTCGCCGTCCTCCGGGACGCGAGGCTTACCCCGGTGACGTCTTCTACCTGCACTCCCGTCTGCTGGAGCGCGCTGCGAAGCTCTCCGACGACATGGGTGCTGGCTCGCTCACCGCTTTGCCGATCATCGAGACCAAGGCGAACGATGTGTCCGCCTTCATCCCGACCAACGTGATCTCCATCACCGACGGTCAAGTCTTCCTCGAGTCCGACCTGTTCAACCAGGGTGTCCGCCCCGCTATTAACGTGGGTATCTCGGTCTCCCGTGTGGGTGGTGCCGCTCAGACCAAGGGCATGAAGAAGGTCTCCGGTAACCTGCGTCTGGATCTGGCCGCATACCGCGACCTGGAGGCATTCGCTGCCTTCGCTTCGGATCTGGATTCCGCTTCCAAGCGCCAGCTCGAGCGCGGACAGCGCCTCGTGGAGCTGCTGAAGCAGGCAGAGAACAACCCGATGAGCGTGGAGGACCAGATGGTCTCCATCCACCTCGCGAACGAAGGCGTCTTCGACTCCGTTCCCGTTGAGGACGTCCGTCGTTTCGAGTCTGAGCTGCACGAGCACCTGCATGCATTTGCCGGTGACGTGTTCGAGCAGATCAAGGGCGGCGTTCCCTTCTCTGATGAGTCCAAGGATCAGCTGCGCCAAGAAGCCGATAACTTCGCGGCCAGCTTCCAGGCCTCGGACGGAACCCCGATTATCAATGAGCCGGAAGTTGATGCACTCGACGAGACCGAAGTCAGCAAGAGCCAGATTTCCGTGTCCAAGAAAGCTGCTAAGAAGTAAGCAGTGATGCACACAATGACCGTCCAAGGAAAAGAAGGGAGGCGATGATTCATGGCTAATCTTCGCGAGCTTCGCGACCGCATCAGGTCAGTGAACTCCACTAAGAAGATCACTAAAGCTCAAGAAATGATCGCCACCTCGCGAATCACCAAGGCCCAAGCACGGGTTGAGGCCTCGCAGCCGTATGCGGTCGAGTTGCACCGTGTGATCAACAAGCTGGCATCCGCCAGCTCCCTGGATCATCCGATGCTGCACGAGCGTGAAAACGGCAAGCGTGCCGCCGTGTTGGTGGTTTCGAGTGACCGAGGAATGGCCGGTGGCTACAACCACAACGTGTTCAAGAAGGCAGCGGAGCTGACGCGCATGCTGGAGGATCGCGGTTACGAAACGGTGCGCTATGTCACCGGTAACAAGGGTGTTGGCTACTACAGTTTCCGAGGCGAAGAATTTGCGGGTGCGTGGACTGGGTTCTCGCAAGACCCGTCATGGAAAGAAACGCACGACGTGCGTCGTCACCTGATCGATGGCTTCCTGGCCAGCTCCGAGGGCTACACCAAGCCCCGTGAGGGCTTGAAGAGCGATGAGGGCGAGGGCGTTCAGGGCTTTGACCAGGTCCACGTTGTCTACACCAAGTTTGAGTCGATGCTGACCCAGACCGCTTCGGTGCAGCAGGTGCTGCCCATTGAGCCGGTCCTGGAAACTGATGAGTTCGACTCCGAGGACTCCATCCTGACTCAACACCAGGGTGTGGCAGCGGACTACCTTTTCGAGCCCGACGCAGACACTCTTCTGGCAGAGCTTTTGCCGAAGTATGTCTCGCGCACCGTGTACGCCCTGTTCCTGGAGGCCGCTGCGGCAGAATCCGCTTCCCGCCGCACCGCCATGAAGTCCGCTACGGACAATGCAACCGAGCTGGTCAATGACCTCTCCCGCGTTGCCAACCAGGCTCGACAGGCTCAAATTACGCAGGAAATCACAGAGATCGTCGGTGGCGCGGGAGCGCTCGCCGAAAGCGGAGAAAGTGACTAAATTATGTCTACAGCTCTACAAGAGCACGATGCTCAGACCGCAATTGCCGGTCGAGTAGTTCGTGTCATTGGGCCGGTTGTCGACGTGGAATTCCCCCGCGGCGCTCTTCCGGCACTCTTCAACGCCATGACAGTCGAGGTCACCCTCGAAGCAGTGGCAAAGACCATTACCCTCGAGGTTGCCCAGCACCTGGGCGATAACCTCGTGCGCGCCATCTCCATGGCCCCCACCGACGGCCTCGTCCGCGGTGCAGAGGTCAAGGACAGCGGTAAGCCGATTTCGGTGCCCGTGGGCGACGTCGTCAAGGGCCACGTGTTCAACGCCCTCGGTGACTGCCTCGACGAGCCGGGTCTCGGCCGCGACGGCGAGCAGTGGGGCATCCACCGCGAGCCGCCGGCATTCGACCAGCTCGAGGGTAAGACCGAGATCCTCGAAACCGGCATCAAAGTGATTGACCTTCTCACCCCCTACGTTAAGGGTGGCAAGATCGGTCTCTTCGGTGGTGCAGGTGTGGGCAAGACCGTGCTCATCCAGGAGATGATCACCCGTATCGCCCGCGAGTTCTCCGGTACCTCGGTGTTCGCCGGCGTCGGTGAGCGTACTCGTGAGGGTACGGACCTCCACCTCGAGATGGAGGAGATGGGCGTGTTGCAAGACACCGCGCTTGTCTTCGGCCAGATGGATGAGCCGCCAGGAGTGCGTATGCGCGTGGCCCTGTCCGGTCTGACCATGGCGGAGTACTTCCGCGATGTCCAGCACCAGGACGTGCTGCTGTTCATCGACAACATCTTCCGCTTCACTCAGGCTGGCTCTGAGGTGTCCACCCTGCTGGGTCGTATGCCTTCGGCCGTGGGCTACCAGCCCACCCTGGCTGACGAGATGGGTGTCCTGCAGGAGCGCATTACCTCCACCAAGGGCAAGTCCATTACCTCGCTGCAGGCCGTGTACGTCCCCGCGGACGACTACACCGACCCCGCCCCGGCCACCACCTTCGCCCACCTCGACGCCACCACCGAGCTTGACCGTGGTATCGCATCGAAGGGTATTTACCCGGCCGTGAACCCGCTGACCTCTACCTCTCGTATCCTCGAGCCCGGTATCGTCGGCGAGCGTCACTACGCAGTGGCGCAGCGCGTGATCGGTATTCTGCAGAAGAACAAGGAACTGCAGGACATCATCGCCATCCTCGGTATGGATGAGCTCGGTGAGGAAGACAAGATCACGGTGCAGCGTGCCCGTCGTATCGAGCGCTTCCTGGGTCAGAACTTCTTCGTTGCTGAGAAGTTCACCGGTCTGCCCGGCTCCTACGTGCCGCTGGAGGACACCATCGACGCGTTCGAGCGCATCTGCAACGGCGAATTCGACCACTACCCGGAGCAGGCCTTCAACGGTCTTGGCGGGCTGGACGACGTCGAGGCTGCCTACAAGAAGATCCAAGCGGAAGGTTGAGGGCTAAGCTATGGCTGACATCGCCGCAGAACTGGTCTCCGTAGAACGCGTGCTGTGGTCCGGTCGGGCCACCATCGTCACCGCGCAGACCATCGAAGGTGAAATCGGCGTGTTGCCAGGGCACGAGCCTATGCTCGCTCAGCTCGTCGAAAACGGCGTGGTGACTCTGACCGCGACAGACGGCCAGAAGAAGGTCGCCGCCTGCCAGGGCGGCTTCCTCTCCGTCACTCCGGAGAAGGTCACCGTGCTGGCCGACTATGCAACGTGGGCCGACGAGGTGGATCCTTCCGCTGCTGAGTCAGCATTGGCCACGGGCGACGCTGTGGAGAAGGCTCGGGCAGAAGCCGAGCTGAAGGCAGTTCGTCGCCACGCGGGCTAAAGCCCCAAGGCTGACACGCTACTGAATAAAGGCGCTATCCCAGATAGGGATGGCGCCTTTTGCTTGTGTTGCACTGGTTCTCGCTATGGCGCGTTTCGTGCCACCCCCAGCGTCTCTCAGCAGACATCAGAGGAGATAGCGGCGAGATGGCGTCGAAAAGCGCAGGTAGAAGCAATAATGAAGAAGATGGCCTGCAATGGATGTAGACTGAGAATAATTTCCGAGTCTCTGAGTACCTGATGCGCGGCGGGAGAGTGGCAATGGAAGTGCGAGTGATCGCCAGTGTGATTATTGCGGCAGCCGGAGTGGCTGCCCTCCTGATTCTGTGGCGATTTTTTACGCTGCGATCCCAGGGCACCCCCGTGATTATGCGGCGGCTGCCCGCCGAAGGAGTGCATGGCTGGCGTCACGGAATGCTCCGCTATCGCGGCATGGTGCTCTATTACTACAAGGTGCGCTCCCTTTTGCCTTCCCCGAATATGGTGTTTAGCCGGTCCGATACCCAGGTGGTATCTCGGCGCCGGATCACCGCGGGGGAGGCTTCTTTTATGGAGCCGAATCTCTCCGTCCTCGAGCTGGATATCGCCGGCCAGCACTACGAAGTAGCCTTGGACGCGCACGGCGAAATGGCGCTGACCGCGTGGATCGAAGCGGCGCCCTCACGGCAGCGCGTGCGCACCAATCTGCGGGCCGCACGCTCGTATTTTCGCGAAAGCCAGGGGCATCAATAGCCCTCTGGCCCCATCGCTGACTCTGTTAATGTAGTCAGAATGCGTCTTGTGATTGCTCGTTGTTCCGTTGATTATGTGGGTCGGCTCGAGGCCCATCTTCCCACCGCCGACCGGCTGTTGATGATCAAAGCCGACGGCTCCGTGTCCATCCACGCCGATGATCGCGCCTATAAGCCGCTGAACTGGATGACACCTCCCTGCACGCTCACCGAACAGGCCATCGACGATGCCGACAAGGCCGAGGCTGGGGTGCGGCTGTGGGTGGTGGAAAACTCCAAAGGTGAGCAACTACGCATCACAGTCGAGGCCATTCACTCCGAATTGGAATACGACCTCGGCGAGGACCCAGGCCTGGAAAAAGACGGGGTGGAGCAGCACCTGCAGGAGCTCCTGGCCGAACACATCACCACCTTGGGGCCGGGCTATACCCTCATTCGCCGCGAGTATTTCACCGCGATCGGGCCGGTGGATATTCTCTGCCGCGACGAAAAAGGCCAAACCGTTGCGGTCGAGATCAAGCGCCGCGGAGAAATCGATGGCGTGGAACAGCTCACCCGCTACGTGGAACTACTCAACCGCGACGAGCTGCTGAAACCGGTACGAGGCATCTTTGCCGCCCAGAAGATCAAACCCCAGGCACGCACCCTTGCCGAAGATCGCGGCTTCTCCTGCGTAGTCCTCGACTATAACGAGCTGCGCGGGCTCGAATCCGATGAGCTGCGCCTGTTCTGAGCAGGGAAAAGGCGGGTAGGCGGCGTCGATAAGCGGCGGTGCTACTACGCAGCAGAGTGGCAGTGGAACAACCACAGATACACGGGAGGTAAGTGTCGTGCCGCGGAGGAATCGCAGAAACACCACGGGCCGCTATGCCCGGCGGCCGTTGCCGCGCGATGGCAGCGGCTATTGGGGGACCCGAGTGGAGGAGGGGCCGAGCTATAGCTTCGGCCGAGATTACTATGTGCGCGAGATGGGCGGGCCGTCTGCGGTGAAGGATTATGTGTGCCCGGGCTGTCAGGGGCCGATCTACGCGGGCACGGCGCACATTGTGGCGTGGCCGAAAGACACGATGCGCGGTGCCGCTGATCGTCGTCATTGGCACCGCGCATGTTGGGCGCGGCGGTAGGGGCCGCGCCTAAAAGGGAGCGGGGGAGTTACTTCACCGGCTCAGTGAGCTCGAGAAGCACGCCGCCGGCATCCTTGGGGTGAACGAAGTTGATGCGGGCGCCGCCGGTGCCCTGCTTCGGTGCATCATAGAGCAGGCGCACGCCCTGGTTGCGCAGGTGCTCGCAGAGGGCGTCCATGTCGTTGGTGCGCAGGCACATCTGCTGCAGGCCGGGGCCCTTCTTATCGATGAACTTCGCGATGGTGGACTGCTCGTTCAGCGGGGCGAGGAGCTGAATCATGCCGTCGGTGGCGGACATGTTCTTCGGGCCGATCATGGCCTCGTGCACGCCCTGTTCTTCATTGACCTCGTCGTGGTGGTTCACCCAGCCGAATGCGGAGCGGTAAAACTCCACGGCGGCGTCGAAGTCGGGAACAGCGATCCCCACGTGGTCCAGGCAGACGACGTACTCGTGGGGAATCTCAATGCCAGAAATGTCATTACTCATGCTCCCCACTTTAAGCCACTTAGCAGCGGCTGTGGGGCAGAAGGTGGCCGCGAGAACTGAGAGAAACCACACTGTGGCGCACCACGATCGCGTGTCGCTTATCGACGCCGCCCGCTGCCACCACACCCCTCGCCGGTGGCAGCGCGGCTGAAAACGCACAGCTAGGATGTGTCCCATGTTGATTGCTTTTTCTGTCGCACCTACCGTCACTCCCACGACGGACGCCGAGATGTCCGAGGCTGTTGCTGAGGCGGTGCGCGTCGTGCGCGCCTCCGGCCTGCCGTGTGAAACCAATGCCATGTTCACCCTTATCGAGGGCGACTGGGATGAGGTGATGGACGTGGTCAAGCGCGCCACGGAGGCGGTGATGGAGGTGAGTCCTCGGGTGTCGCTGGTGTTGAAAGCCGATATCCGGCCCGGCTACAGCGACCGGCTGAAGGGCAAAGTAGCATCGCTAGAAAAGCACCTGAGTGAGGCTGAGTGAGGATGCGGCCGAACTCACGGTAGACGACACTACGCAGAATTAAACTACGCAGAATTTAAGGAGCACCATGGCTGAGAACGCACCTGAACGATTTGTTGCTGGAGCTATTGACCTGGGGGAGGTGAAATCCCGCGCGGAGGCGAAGAGCCACGCCCAGAGCCGCGATGGTGGGCAGACCGTGGCACCGGTAGTGGATGTCACCGAGCAGAACATTAAGTCCGAGGTGCTGGAGCGCTCCATGCAGGTGCCGGTGGTGGTGCATATCGGTACCCAGCGCTCGCCCGAGTCCGCGGAGATGCACACCGTGTTGAGCCGTCTCGCCAACACGCAGGAGCAGATTAGCTGGATCTACGCCTATCTGGATGCCGATAGCACCCCGCAGCTCGCCCAGGCGCTGGGCGTGCAGGGCCTGCCGACCGTGCTGGCACTCGCCCAAGGCCAACCAATTACCGACTTCCAGGGCGGCCAGCCCGAGGAGGCGCTGCAGCAGTGGACCGCCGCCGTGGTGGGCGCCGTCGCCGGCAAACTCGAGGGGCTGCCGGGCGAGGAGCCGGAGGAGGATCCGCGTATCGCTCAGGTGCGTAGTCTCCTTGACGCCGCCGAGCCTGATCTCGACCAGGCGCTGCCGATCCTCGAGGAGGCCCTGGCCGAGCATCCGGAGGATCCGGAGCTGGTGCAGCTGTCCAAGCGTGCCGAGGTGATCCAGCGTGCCCGTGCAAGCGAGGCTGCCGCGGACGATGAGGGGGATGCGGCGCAGGGTGGCGTCGATAAGCACTACGCAGCAGCGGATGCCCTGATCGCGCACGGGCGTGTGGAGGAGGCCTTCGACGGGCTGATCGCGGCGATCACCCAGGCCGAGGGCGAGGAAAAGGCGGCCCTCAAGGACCGCCTCATCGAGCTTTTTGGCATGTACGAGACCACTGACCCGCGCGTGTTGGCGGCGCGGGGCAAGCTGGCCTCGGCGCTGTACTAGCTAGCTGTCTAGCCGGTACCACTGCGCGGAGAGCGCGGGGATGTGCAGCGTCGTGGAGTAGGGGTAGCCGTCCCAGGCGCTGTCGGTGGCGTCGAAGCCGCTTCCGATATCGTTGCCTGCGCCCTCATAGGCGCCGGCATCGGTGTTCAGCAGCAGCGACCATCGTCCGGCCTCCGGCACGCCGAGGGTATAGGCCTGCTGGGAGGAGCCACCGAAGTTGAAGACGCAGAGCAGCTTCTCGCCCTTGTCGTCGGTGCGGTAGAAGGCGAGGATGTTGTTGTCCGCGTCATCAGACTTGGCCCACTGGAAACCGGCGGGGTCGCTATCGAGCGAATAGAGCGCCGGTAGCTCCTTGTAGTTGGAGTTGAGATCGCGCACCAGCTGGTGCACGCCGCGATGGTATTCGCCTTCCCAGCCTTCCATGTTTCCCCAATCGATGGAGCGGTTTTCATTCCACTCCTGCACCTGAGCAAACTCCTGGCCCTGGAAGAGCAGGTTCTTGCCTGGGTGCGCCCACATGTAGGCGAGCAGGGTGCGCACGCCGGCGGCCTTGTTCCAGGGATCGCCCGGCATCCGGGTCCACAGAGTGCCCTTGCCGTGCACTACCTCGTCGTGGGAGATGGGCAGCACGTAGCGCTCTGAGTAGGCGTAGACCATCGAGAAGGTGATCTCGTTGTGGTGGTACTTGCGGTGGATGGGGTCCTGCGCGAAGTACTCGAGGGTGTCGTTCATCCAGCCCATGTTCCACTTCAGGGAGAAGCCGAGGCCGTCGTTGTAGGTCGGGGCGGTGACACCCGGCCAGGAGGTGGATTCTTCCGCAATGGTGAGCACGCCGGGGAAGGTGCTGGCCACAGTGGCGTTGACTTCCTGCAGCAGCTGCTTGGCCTCGAGGTTTTCCCGGCCGCCGAACTGGTTGGGCAGCCACTCGCCCTCATCGCGGGAGTAATCCAGATACAGCATGGAGGCCACCGCGTCCACGCGCAGGCCGTCGATGTGGAACTCCTTGCACCAATACAGCGCATTGGCGACGAGGAAGTTGCGCACCTCGGTGCGGCCGAAGTCGAACACATAGGTGCCCCAGTCTCGCTGCTCGCCGCGGCGCCAGTCGGGGTGCTCGTAGAGAGCCTCGCCATCGAAGCGGGCGAGGGCGAACTCATCCTTGGGGAAGTGCGCCGGCACCCAGTCCACGATCACGCCGATACCGCGGGCGTGGAAGGCATCCACGAGGGCACGGAATTGATCCGGGGTGCCCCAGCGCGACGTTGGTGCGTAGTAGCCCGAGACCTGATAACCCCAGGAGCCGCCGAAGGGGTGCTCCGCCACCGGCAGGAACTCCACGTGGGTGTAGCCCATGTGATCGACATAGTCCACTAGCTCCACGGCGAGATCCTCGTAGGTGCGCCCCTGCTTCCACGACCCGAGATGCACCTCGTAGACGCTCATCGGCTCGGTCTGAGCATTGGAACGCGCCCGCTTGGTGATCCACGCATCGTCTTTCCACTCATAGGTGGATTCGTTAATGATCGACCCCGTCGCCGGAGGCACCTCCGACTGACGAGCCATGGGGTCGGCCTTATCGCGGCGGTAGCCCTCCTTGGTCTGGATGGCGTACTTATACACCTCGCCCGCACCGACGTTAGGGATAAACACCTCCCACACACCCGAGGACCCGAGCGAACGCATCGGATACTGGGCCGGGTTCCACCCAGAGAAGCTTCCCACCACGGCGACACCGATCGCGTTCGGCGCCCACACCGCAAAGGAGGTGCCGACCACCGGACCCATCTCCGTGTCGATGGTGCGCACATGTGAGCCCAGCACCTCCCAGAGCCGCTCGTGGCGGCCCTCACCAATCAGGTACAGGTCCGTCTCGCCGAGCGTGGGCAGGAAGTGGTAGCCATCAGCGACGGTGATCGGTTCCATCCCCGGCCAGGTGACGCGCAGGCGATAGTCAATCGGCTCCGAGGACTCGAGCAGCATGGCGAAAATGCCATCCGTGGTGTGCACCGCCTCGTGGGTGCCGCCATCAGCAGTGAGGATCTCCACCTTCTCCGCGCCGGGCTGGCGGGTGCGGATCACCGCGCCGCTCGGGGTGGCGTGCCAGCCGTAGAAAGCATGGGGGTCGTGGTGCTGGCAATACCGCAGACGCTGCAAGTCGTGGTCGGGGATGCCGAGGGTGGGATCGTGAGGATCGAAGGGCATGGGGTGAGCTTTCTGTCGGATGGTCGGGTGGTTGAGCTACTACGCAGAAGAGTATGCGGTGTAGCGGATCGGTCTGAGAGCTATCGTGTCCGCGGCCGGATAGACGGTGGGCACGCGCCCTTGCAAGGTGGCGCACGGCGCTGTGGGCAGGGGTGGAGCGGATGCTACGAAGGGGAGGGGCGTTTAGAAGCGCCGGTTCTCAGCGGCGCGAGCCGCTTATCGACGCCGTCTCGCTGCCACCCGCACTCTGATGCGTAGTGCTACCCACCGCAGTTGGTGCCGCGCCGGGCGCCGCAGCTGCCAGCCCTCAGTGCCGACGGTGGGACTAGAGGCGGTAGTCCTCGATGGTGCGCCACGCCAGTGCTTCGCGCCGGGCAGGGGGCACGTCGGGCAGCACGAAGATGTGCGCGACGTTCTCCCAGGGCTTGAGGTTGACGTAGTTGGCGGCGCTCCAGGTGTAGCGGTTGCCGGTGATCTGGTCGGTGACTTCGAACTCGGCATCCCAGTCCTGGCCGATGGCCTCCACGTTGAGGCGTACGGTCGCTGCGTGCTCGTTCCACGGGTCGAGATTGACGATTACCAGCACGGTGTTGCCGGTGAGGGCGTCCACCTTGGAGTAGGCGATCATCTGGTCGGAGTCGATGTCGTGGAAGTGGATGGAGCGCAGCTGCTGCAGGGCGGGCTGTTCGTGGCGAATCCGGTTGAGGGTGGTGATATAGGGCTCGAGGGAGTCGCCGTTGCGCAGTGCGGCCTCGAAGTCGCGGGGGCGCAGCTCGTATTTCTCGGAGTCCATATACTCCTCGCTGCCAGGGGCCACGGCCTCGCCTTCGTAGAGCTCGAAGCCGGAGTACATGCCCCACAGCGGGGAGAGGGTGGTGGCCAGGGTGGCGCGGATAGCGAAGGCGCCGCGGCCGCCTTCCTGCAAGGAGGCGTGGAGAATGTCAGGAGTATTGACAAAGAGATTGGGCCGCGAGATATCGGCCATGCGGGCAATCTCTTGGCCGAACTCGGTGAGTTCCTGCTTGGAGATCTGCCAGGTGAAGTAGGTGTAGCTCTGCGAGAACCCTGCCTTGGCCAGGCCGTAGAGGCGCGGGCGGCGGGTGAAGGCCTCGGCGAGGAAGATCACCTCGGGGTTGGTTTCATGCACGGTGGCGATGAGCCACTCCCAGAAGTTGGTGGGCTTGGTGTGCGGGTTGTCTACGCGGAAGGTGGTCACGCCTCGTTTAATCCAGAACTTCACCACGCGCAGAACTTCGTCGTAGATGCCCTGTTGATCGTTGTCGAAGTTGAGCGGGTAGATGTCCTGGTACTTTTTGGGCGGGTTTTCCGCATAGGCGATGGTGCCGTCCGGCAGGACGGTAAACCACTCGGGATGATCCTTAGCCCAGGGGTGATCGGGGGCGCATTGCAGCGCCAAGTCGAGGGCGATCTCGAGGTCCAGTTCCTTGGCGCGGGCGATAAGGGCGTCGAAGTCCTCGAGGGTGCCGAGCTGGGGGTGGACGGCGTCATGGCCGCCGTCGCTGGAGCCGATGGCCCAGGGCGAGCCCACATCGTTCGGCTCGGTCACCAGGGTGTTGTTGCGCCCCTTGCGGTTGATCTCACCGATGGGGTGGATCGGCGGGAAGTAGACGGTATCAAAGCCCATGGCCTTAATCCGCGGCAGTTGCTCCGCGGTGCTGGCGAAGGTGCCGTGTACGGGGGCGCCGGAGTCATCCCAGCCGCCGGTGGAACGGGGGAAGAGCTCATACCACGAGCTGACCAGGGCCTTGCGGCGCATGACCTCGACCTTGTGGGTGCGGCCGCGGGTGAGTAGCTCGCGCAGCGGGTGCAGGTCCAAGATGCCGAGGATGTCCTTCGAGAGCGCGGGCGCGACGCGGGCGCGGACCTCGGCGTCGGAACGCAGCGTGGCGGCGACGTCGAGAAGCTGCTGCTGATAGGTCTTCGGCGCTTTCTTGGCGGCGCGCTCGAATAGCTGGGCGCCGGTCTCCAGGTCGTTGGCCAGCTCGGCCGCGGACTGGCCGGCGTGGATTTTCGCGGTGACCGCGTGGCGCCAGGTGGCCATGGGATCGGACCAGGCGTCCACGCGGAAGCTCCACTGGCCCGGTACATCGGGCACGAAGATCGCGTGGTGCTCGTCCTGGTCGAAGGCATCGGCGCTCATCGGGATGCGCTTCATCTTCGGAGCCACGGAGGACTCTTTGGGTCCTTTAACGTTGAGGGTGGCGGAAATAGCATCATGCCCCTCGCGCCAGACGAGGGCGAAGACGGGAACGACCTCACCAACGACGGCCTTGGAGGGGCAACGATTCCCTGAGATGTACGGGCGGACGTCATCAATACCGAGTCTGCCAGTCACAATAGACACCACTTTCTCTCGCTCCGCGCCGCCCGAAAAGGGCTCGAGCGCGGGGCAGTTTTATATAGACGATTTTGTATAGACGATGCGACGTTGAACCCCAAGTCTACTGGCTTAGAAGGGGAATTACAGGGTGCTGCTTTTGGTATTTTGACCACAGTTATAGGTGATAGTGACCAGTGCTCGCCCCGCGCTCAATCGATCCCGCCGCGCGCCACCGCAGCCGCCACCGCAGCCGCCGGGGCGCCGCTTGGGCGCCGCAGGGGGGAGGCCAGGGTGTGGCTCGCCCACAGCACTGCATTTTTCCGCCATGATGGAGGCTATGAGTTCCTCGCCTGTAGCCCCCACGGATCCGGACCTGCTGATCGATTTTCGAGATATTTCCTTCGTGCGCGATGGTCGCGCCCTCCTGGGCAATATCACGTGGCAGGTGGAGCTGGACGAGCGCTGGGTGGTGATCGGCCCGAACGGTGCGGGCAAGACCACCCTGTTTCGCCTAGCCGCCGCAGAAGCCTTCCCCACCAGTGGTGTGGCCTTTCTCATGGGCGAGCAAGTGGGCAAGACCGATATGCGCGATCTGCGCACCATGATCGGCATGACCTCCTCGGCGATCGGCACCCGCATCCCCGAGGATGAAAAGGTAGCGGATCTGGTGATCTCCGCCGGCTATGCCATTCTCGGCCGCTGGCGCGAGGCCTATGAGGAAATGGACTTCGAGCACGCCATCGACACCCTCGAGCAGGTGGGCGCGCTGCATCTGCGGGATCGCACCTGGGGAACGCTCAGCGAGGGCGAGAAGAAGCGGGTGCTCATCGCCCGCGCCTTGATGACCAATCCCGAGCTGTTGCTTCTCGACGAACCGGGCGCGGGCCTCGACCTCGGCGGCCGCGAAGACCTCGTGGGCTATCTCGGCGATCTCGCCATGGACCCCGATGCGCCGGCCACGGTGATGATCACCCACCACGTGGAGGAAATCCCCCGTGGTTTCACCCACGCACTGCTTCTCGACGAGGGCGGCATCGTCGCCCAGGGCCTCATTGATGATGTCCTCACCAGTGAGAACCTCACCACCACCTTCCACCAGAAGATCACCCTCGATCGCATCGACGGCCGCTATTTCGCCCGTCGCTCCCGCACCGGTGGGGCGCACCGCGCCCCGCGTTCCTAGGGCTACTACGCAGCAGAGTGATGGAGCGTCCCACCGCCCGCGATCTCTCCCAGGCCGCCCTGCGGCTGCCGCCGGGCCACACCCCGCCCGCGCCGCGGCTGGCGGCCACGGTGGTGTTAGTACGCGACGGGCAGGCCGGTCTTGAGGTCTATGCACAGCACCGAGTGAACTCCATGCCCACCTTCCCCTCGGCCACGGTATTTCCCGGTGGTGGGGTGGACCGAGGCGACTATCTTTCTTCCGCCATGCACGCTGCGCTGTGGCACGGGCCGTCGCCTGAGCAGTGGGCACACAGACTCGGAGTTGCGCCGAGCCACGCCGCGGCGATTGTGACCGCCGCGATCCGCGAACTCTTCGAAGAAACCGGCACGCTCATTGCCTTCGAGGGCACGCAGGAGCTGCTGCGGCGGGCGGACACGTTTCATCAACAACGCCTCGCGCTCGAGTCCAAGCAGCTCGGATTCGGCGATTTCCTGCACACCCAGCAGCTGCAGATAGCGTCCTCGCTGCTGCACCCCTTCGCCCGCTGGATCGGCCCTCCAGGCGCGGCGCGCAGCTTCGACGCTTTTTCTTTCGTGGTGGTCGCGCCGCGCGAACAGCGACCTGATGCGCTCTCTGGGGAAACCACGACGGCCGGCTGGTATCGGCCCCAAGAGCTGCTTGCGCGCTGGGCTGAGGGGACGGTGCAGCTCGTGCTGCCGACCTGGTCGAAGCTGCGGGTGCTCAGTGCCGTGGATTCTGTCGCCGCGCTCTTAGCGACGCTGCCAGAGGTGGACATGGAGCCGATCGTCGATAAGCCGGAATGCAATAGCTATTTCGGACGTGTGATCTCTGATGCGTAGTAGCAGTGGGGGCGGCAACTACACTGTAGGGCTATGTCCTTGAGCCCGAGCGAGGTGTATTTTCTCGCATCCCACGGTCCCGCCATCGCGCACTGGGCGCGGGAGCATGCCTGCACGAAGGCGAGCATGATCGCCGATCACGCCGCCGTCCGCGCGGAGTTCGGCGACTATGGTCGCGCTGTTGTTGAGCTGGTGAGTGCTCGCCGCTCCGCAGTGCAGAAGTTCCGCACTGGTGGCGAGGAGCTGCTGATGTGCCAGGAATCTGCCCAACAGGCCACCCCGTGGCAGGTGGCGGCTGCCCGCGCCGAGCGGCTACGGGCGCTGTGTGGAGAGCAGGCGCTGGTCAATGATGTCACCTGCTCGATCGGCAGCGAGGGCTTAGAGCTCACCCGCGCCGGGCTGCGCTATCTCGGTTCGGATCTCGATCCGGCGCGGGTGGCCATGGCGGCGCACAATCTGGCGCAGGGCTGGTGTGTGCGCGCCGATGCTCTCGCCCCAGTCGCGCCCGACGCCGATGTGGTACTGGCGGATCCGGCGCGCCGGGCTGGCGGGCGGCGCATCACCAAGGTGCAGGATCTGGTGCCGCCGCTGCCGGATCTTCTGGCGGCCTATCCGGATACCCCTGTGGTGGTGAAGTGCGCCCCGGGCATCGACTACGCAGAATGGCCGGGGCTGGTGACGGTGGCGAGCGTGGCGGGGGCGGTCAAAGAAACCTGCCTCTATTCCGAGCAGCTCGGTGCGAGCGGCCGCGAGGCCTGGGTGATCGATGAGGCGGGCACGGTGGATCGCTACACCAGCGCCGAGGAGCCGCCGGAGGCGCCCGTGGGCGAGGTCGGCCGCTATATCATCGACCCCGATGGGGCCGTGGTGCGGGCGGGGCTGGTGCGCGCCTATGCCCAGCGTCATGGGCTGTGGATGCTGAATGAGCACATTGCCTATCTCACTGGCGAGCAGATCCCGCCGGGTGCGAGCGGCTTCGAGGTGCTTGAGGCCGTGCCGTTGAAGCAGCTGCGGCAGGTGATGAAGCGGCGCGCGGCGGGAAGCCTGGAAATTTTGGTGCGCGGGGTGGATGTGGATCCCGATGTCTTACGCAAAAAACTGAAACTGCGTGGATCGCAGGCCTATGCCTGCGTGATCGCCCGCCTCGATCGGGGCGCGATGGCCTTTGTCTGCCATCCGCGGAAGCATTACGATGGTGTCCGCTAAGCAAATAGACAACAAAAATGTGTTGAAATACTGCCCGAAGGAGATTGAACGAGCTCATGCCAGCATTGGTTGCACTGGTCAAGCACGTACCCGATACGTGGTCCACGAAGTCGCTCGAGGAGGATTTCACCCTCGATCGCGAGGCGGCGGACGAGGTGATCGATGAGATCAACGAGTACTCGGTGGAACAGGCACTACGCATCAAAGAGGCGCACCCCGATGCCGGCTTCCGCGTGGTGGCGCTGAGCATGGGCCCCGAGGGCACCGAGGAGTGCCTGCGCAAGGCTCTCGCCATGGGTGCCGATGACGCGGTATTGCTTGTCGACGATTCTCTGGCGGGCTCCGACACGATGGGAACAGCCTGGGCGCTGCACAACGCGATCAACACCATCGATGATGTGGCGCTCATTATTGCTGGTAATGCCTCCTCCGATGGGCAGATGGGCATGATCCCGGGCATTTTGGCGGAGTATCGCCAGCTCCCGGCGCTGACCATGGTGGCTGATGTGGACGCCGATCCGGAGGCAGAGACCGTGCAGGCCACGCGCACCGACCACCAGGGCAGCTATGAGATGAGTGCGTCCTACCCAGCTGTTGTCTCCATCAGTGAGCGCGCCGCGAAGCCGCGCTTTCCTAACTTCAAGGGCATTATGGCTGCCAAGAAGGCCGAGATCACGCGGATCGATCTGGCCGCTATCGGGGTGGATCCCTCCCAGGTGGGCGTGGCCCACTCCGCCACCGTCGTGCAGTCCGCCACGCCGCGGCCGGAGCGCGGCTCCGGCCAGATCGTCCGCGACAACGGTGACGGCGCGAAGGCCATCGCCGATTACCTGTCCTCCGAGGGCCTGCTCTAAAGCGCAGTCAGAAAGGCGTAGTGAACAACAATGACGTACGTACTTGTCAAGCATTCCAATGGTGAGCTCGACGCAGTCACGGCCGAGCTGATTAGCGCTGGCCGCCAGCTCGGCGAAGTCTCGGCGGTGGTGGTGGGCACCCCCGGTACCGCCGAGGGTTTTGCCGCCCAGCTGGGGCAGTGGGGCGCAGAAATGGTGATCGCCGCCGAGTCGGAGTCCGTCACCGAGCGGCTCATCATCCCCGAGGTGGATGCCCTGTCGATGCTCGCCGCGGGCCAGCCCGGCCCGATCGTGGTGGCAGCCGGGGTGGCTGGATCTGAGATCGCCGGGCGGCTTGCGGCGCGTGTCGCCTCGGGCGTGCTCAACGATGTGGTGGCGATCAACCCTGATGGCACCGCATCGCAGTCCATCTTCGGCGACCAGTACTCGGTGACAGCCGCTGTGGGCGGCGAGAGCCCGATCTATGCGGTGCGCGGCGGCGCCATCACGCCCGATGCGGCACCGGCCGCCGGGGCGCTGGCCACTATCGATCTGCCCGACTCCTCGCCGCTGGATGCCCAGGTCCGCTCCTTCATCCCCACCGAGCGTGGGGATCGTCCGCAGCTCACCCAGGCGCCTGTGGTGGTGGCCGGTGGGCGTGGCCTGTCCTCTGCCGATGGCTTCAAGACCCTAGCCGAGCCGCTGGCGGATCTCTTCGACGGTGCGGTGGGCGCGACCCGCGACGCTGTGGACGAGGGCTTCTACGACGGCAACTATCAGATCGGCCAAACCGGTGTGACCGTCTCGCCGGATCTGTACATCGGCCTCGGTCTCTCCGGTGCCATCCAGCACAAATCCGGTATGCAGACCTCCAAGCGCATCGTGGTGATCAATAGCGATGAAGACGCCCCGATCTTCAAGATCGCGGACTTCGGCGTTGTCGGCGATGTCGACGAGGTGGTGCCGCAGCTGATCGAGGAGATCACCAACCGTCGCGGCTAGATAACTCCCTGTGCCCGCGTCGTGTACGTAGGGGGTTGCGACAGGCGCGGGTGGGGGAGTACGGGATGGGGCTCTGCTGCGTAGTAGCACAACCGGATGTAGGAGAAGCTAAGGAAGCAATGAAGCGCATCTATCTGGACTACGCAGCAACAGCACCGCTGCGCGAGACCGTTCGCCAAGCATGGATCGAGGCCTCAGGGGCGCTCAACCCCGGCGGGCAGTATGGCTCGGGGCGGGCGGCGAATGCGCTGCTTTCTGAGGCGCGCGAAACTATTGCCGAGTGCCTCGATTGTGAACCCATCGAAGTGATTTTCTGCAGTTCGGGAACTGAGGCCGACAATCTGGCCGTCGCCGGATTTGCGCAGGCCCAGCCCGAGCTGCCCGTGGCGAGTAGCCCGATCGAGCACCCGGCTGTGCGGGAGGTCGTGGCCCGCCGCGAGTGCGAATATTTCACCGTCAGCCCCGGCGGCGCGGTGGACGAAGACTCCATCCGCTCGGTGCTGTCCACCCCGCACTCGGTGGCCACGATGATGCTGGCCAATAACGAAACCGGGGTCGTGCAGCCGGTAGAAACTCTGGTGGATGCAGCCGCGGCGGTGGATACGCCCGTGCATATCGACGCCGTCCAGGCGGTGGGGCACATCCCCGTGAGTTTCCGTGAACTCGGGGCACACACCCTGGCCGCGAGCGCGCATAAATTCGGCGGGCCCCGCGGGGTGGGGCTGCTGCTCGCCCGGCGCTCGCCGGTGCCGCAGCCGATTCTGTGTGGCGGCGGGCAGCAGCGTGGTATCCGCCCAGGCACAGTGGACGTGGCGGGGGCAGTGGCCACGGCTGCGGCGATGCGGGAAGCGTGCGCGGAGATGAGCGTCGAAAAGCAGCGCCTGGAAGATTTACGAGAGCGACTACGCAGTGGACTTCGGGGCTCCATTGAGAATGTGCGTATGCATGGTGAGGGGCAGCAGCTTTTGCCGGGGCATCTGCACTTCAGCGTGCCCGGGGCGGAGGGCGATAGCTTGATCATGCTCGCCGATAGTGCCGGGATCGAGTGCGCCACGGGCTCGGCGTGCGCGGCCGGGGTGAATCGCGCGAGCGAGGTGTTGCTGGCGATGGGGGTATCCGAGGCGGATGCGCGCTCGGCGGTGCGTATGACGCTGGGGCGCAGCACATGCGAGGAGGATATTGTGCGCGTCGTGGAGGAATTTCCGCGGATTGTTGAGATGGCCCGCGTCGCTGGGATGTGCTGAAGCGGAGCGGCGATGGGGGCCGCGCGCCCATTTAATGGAATCGGTTTCCAATAGTGTACTGTGATGGGCCATGAGTTCACCTATCACACCTGCTGCCACGACCCCTGTCACCGTACTGTCGGGATTTTTGGGGGCGGGCAAAACCACGCTGCTCAATCACCTGCTGCACGATGCCCGCGAGCGAAAAATCGCGGTGATCGTCAACGACTTCTCCGAAATCAACATCGACGCCGACCTCATCGCCAAGGGCAGTCACCTCGAGCGCGGGGAGGAGCGCTTCGTGGAACTATCCAATGGCTGCATCTGCTGCACACTGCGTGAGGATCTCGTGGACAGCGTCGGCGAGCTAGCTCGTTCGCAGCGCTTCGACCACATCGTCATCGAATCCACTGGTATCTCCGAACCGATGCCCGTGGCGGCCACGTTCGAGTGGACCTTCGACGACGGCACCCGCCTGTGCGATGTCGCCCCCATCAACTCGATGGTCACGCTCGTGGATGCCTCCAGCTTCATCACCCAGCTGCAGCGCGGCGCCAGCTTCGACGAAAACGACGAGCGCACCATCGCCGATCTGCTGGTGGAGCAAACAGAATTCGCCGATCTCATCCTCATCACCAAAACCGATATCGCCGGCGAAGCCGCAACGGGGGCCACCATCGAGGCGGTGCGCGCGATGAACCCGCGGGCGCGTATCGTGCCCGTGACCCACGGCGAGATCGCCGCCGACGCCATCCTCGACTCCGCCCTCTACGACGTCCAGACCGCGGCAACCTACCAGGGCTATACCGAGGAGCTGGCGAATCCGCACACGCCCGAAACCGAGGAGTACGGGATTTCCTCCGTGGTCTTTCGCGGGGATCGCCCCTTCGACCGCGAGCGCTTGGTACAGGCACTACGCAGCACAACTGGATTGGTGCGTTCCAAGGGGCATTGCTGGCTCGCCGATCGCCTCGAGATGGCCCACGTGTGGAGCCAAGCCGGGCCCAACCTCACCATCCAGCCAGCCGCGCCCTGGGCGAGCGCGGGGGTGGCTCCCTCCAATGAAGTCGTGCTCATTGGCGTGAATTTCGATCAGCGTGCGGCGCTGCAGGCCTTCGAGGAGGCCATGCTCACCGATGAGGAGGCGCAGGCGCTGGTGCAGGTATAACTGCCGCGGCAACGGCGCTTTTGGGTGCGGCTAGTGGAAGTCGCATCGGGCGGGAACGATGCTGCTGCGTAGTGCATCGGGATCGGGCAGCGCCCGATCGGAGGCCACCAGCACCGCGTTGGCGGCGCGGGCAGACCCCGATTTCAACACAGCGGCGGGGGCGATGATCCCGGTGTGTGCGAAAAATTCGTCGAGCACTAAGCGTTCGGCCCGCGCCGCGCCGGAGGTGTTGGCGATGTAGATCCCGTCTGTGCTCAGGCTGCGGTGCACATTGTGCGCGAACTCCCGCTCGGTGAGGGCTGCGGGGACAGTGCCGCCGGCGAAGCAGTCCCGGATGATGACATCGCGCGATTCCGGCCGGAAGGATGCGGTGGTGGCGGCGGCCTCGCCGACGCGAATCTTGACCTGTGGGGCGCGCGGAATGTCGAACCATTCCCGCACCTTCTCGGCGAGCACCGCGTCGTATTCCACCACCGAGTTGCGCGAGCGCGGATACACGTCCGCGAAGTAGCGCGGCAAGGAGCAGCCGCCCCCGCCCAAGTGCGTGATGCGTAGCCGCTGCGGATCAAGGTGTGCCCGCACATGCTTATCGACGCAGGCCGCGATCCATTGCATGTAATCGAAAGCGAGATAGCGCGGTTCTCCGATTTTGAGGTGCGAAGAGGGGTGGCCATCAATATAGAGCCACCAGCCGTTATCGAATTTCAACGTCGCCTCATCGTGGCTGAGCTCATAGTTTCCAGCAAGTGCCTGTGTGCTGGTGCGCGGATGCTTCTCGGTGCGGGAGCGCTTGCGGCGTGCCATATCGGTCCTTAGGTGGTGGGTGGGGTAGTCGAGCAGGTGGCTGCGTGGTCCTCGGGCGGTTGTTCGAGAGCGTCGATTCCCATGAGTTCGCGGAATAGGTGCGACTTCACCATGATCTCCTCCCATTCCGCAGCCGGGGTGGATAGGGCGGTGATCGCTCCGCCTACTCCGAAGCTCACCGTGGTGCCCTTGATGATGAAGGAGCGGATCACCATGCCGAGGTCGATGGCGCCGCTGCTACTGAGATAGCCGAGGGCCCCGGAATAGATCCCGCGCGGGGCGCCTTCGAGCTGGTGAAGGATTTTCATCGTCGATATCTTGGGCGCGCCGGTCATGGAGCCGCCAGGGAAGCAATCGCGCACGAGAGGGAGGGCATCGTCTCTACTGCGTAGTAGCCCAGAGACAGTAGAGACCAGTTGGTGCACGCTCGGGTAGCTTTCAACGTCGAAGAGTTTCTCTACCGTGATCGAGCCTGGCTGGCAGTGGCGGGTGAGATCGTTGCGCACCAAATCGACGATCATCAAATTTTCGGCCTGCTCTTTTTCGGTGTGTAGCTCGGCTGCTAAAGCGCGATCGACGGCCGGGTCGCTGTCGCGGCGCCGGGTTCCCTTGATCGGTTTCGATACGGCCCGGCCGGAGGCGTCGATGCTGAGCATCTTTTCTGGCGAGCAGGACAGGATCTGCACGTCGGGAAATTCGAGCAAGGCCGAATAGGGGGCGGGGTGGCGGCGTCGTAGATAGTCGAAGGCCGCGCACACATCCAGCTCGGCCTCCACTTCCAGCTGCGTAGTCAGACACACCTCATAGGTGTCGCCGTCGAGGATATGGCGTTGCGCCTGAATGATTTTGTCCATGTAGCTGGCGCGATCGTCGCGGATACGTGGCGGCGAGAGCAACGTCACCGGCGGGCGCGCGGGCGCTTGGCTGGGCTGGGCCGTAGGGTGCTGCTCGGCGGGGAGGGGAGCAAGCGCGGAGATGGCGTCGATAAGCGACTGCTCGAGGCCGCCGCGGCCGAGCAGATGCATCTGGTCCAGCTCGCGATCGACGACGACGCAGCAGTCCACCCACATCCACTGGCTGGCCGGATCGGACGAACGGGCGGTGGTGGCGGCGTCGGGGTCGTGCGTGGGCGTCTCGTAGTCGAAGTAGCCCACCCAGCCGAGCGTGAATGCGCCCAGCTCCGGGGCGTTGCGGTCGATGTGCACGGTCGGCATGCTGGGCGCATCGTCGAAACCGAAGGACTCTACCCGGGAGCCGATGCCAAGATAGCTGAAGCGGTCGGTGGCGGCGCTGAGCCACATGGAGGCTGATGCGTAGTAGCGCGCCCACTGGCGGACTACGCAGTAGAGCTCCGTCTCCTCGACGAGATGCGCGAAAGAATGAATCTGCACCTGGCAGCCGGCATGTTCGGCGGCCAAGTGCAGGAAGTTATCGAGAATCTGCAGCCCCGCATCCGTCCGAATCGACTCGGGGTGAAACTGCACACCCCACTGCGGCAGACTGCGATGCGCGATCGCCTGAATCACCCCATCACTGGAACGGGCCAGCACCTCCATGCACTCGGGCAGGCGGGTAATAGCCAGCGAATGATAGCGCGTCGCTGCGCAGTCCTGCTCCACGCCGCGAAACAGCGGATGCTCGGTGTGGCTGATCGAGTCGACCCGCCCGTGCATCGGCTCTGGGGCGTGGCGCACCTCGCCGCCATTGACCACCGCCATCGCCTGCGCGCCCAGACAGATCCCCAGCACCGGAATGCCGCGAGCCGTGGCCGCCTCCAGCGCTGCGCTGGAACACCCCAGTGCCGCCTGATCGTGCGGACTGCCTGGGCCCGGCGATAGCACGATCGCGTCCACAGCATCGAGCGGGGGCAGCGGAGCGCTATTGCGTAGTACGGTCACGCTCGCGCCGAGACGGTGAAAGTAGTCAACGAGGTTATAGGTGAACGAATCGACATTATCGATCAGCAGAACCTTCATGGGCCTTAATCCTAGAAGCAGCCACCCACCCCGACCGATCTGCCCCGCGCATCCGCCGCCAATTACGATGAAGCCTCACAGGACCACCGCCGGCAAGGAGGAGCATGAACCAGCGACCGCAGGGGCATTTCACCACCTTCCTCAACACCCGCCCCATCCGCGGCTGGCAGCATCACCTGCGCCGCCTCCGCCACGATGCCCGCGCCTTCGGCAGCTGCCTCGACATGCCCCTCTCGCTTCTCGACGCCACCCTCCAGCCCCATCTCGCCGCCCTGCCCAGCGATCCCTGCGTGGTGCGGATCACCGCCTATAGGGACTCCGTCGAGGTGAGCACCCGGGGGCTGCCGGCCGGCTGTGGGGCGCCGATTACTCAGGTAGAAGAAGTGCCGTATCGGCGCTACTACGCATCAGAGAAACACACCGATATTCAGCCCGTCCGGGAACTCATCGCCGCTGCCCAATCACGCGGATACGACGACATCCTTTTCCGCTGCCCGGAGACAGGCGAACTCACCGAGGGATCTTTTTGGTCCCTAGCAGTGATTCGCGGCGGCCAGGTCCGCATCCCCGCCAGCCCGGATATTCTCCCCAGCACCACCGTCGCGCTCTTGCGGGAGCAGACACCCCAGCTGGGATGGCAGCCCGAGCACGTCTGCCGGCTCTCGGACTATGACGGTGCGATCGCCCTCAACGCGGTGCACGGGGTCCGTCAGATCGGTGCGGCACGCGGGCCCGCGCGCCAGGTGATCGACACGCTGACACAGCAGTGGCTGCACCCATCCAGATAGAGGCGCGAGGAGTATCCGGCAGTGTGTTCGGCGGCTTGTACGGCAGTCGCCGCTGCCAGAGGGGAATACGTACAGCCACTCTGATGCGTAGTAGCAAACCGCGCCTGTTAGGATGAGGCCTCGTTTAACACTGGCGCCACGCACCGGCGCCGCACAGGAGTACACCAGCGCCAGCGACCCAGTGGCGCCGCCGGCCCTAACTACAGCCTTCGCGTCCACGGGCGTGGGGGAGCGCACAAGGAGGAGATCGAGCAGTGCGGGTTCTCGCAGCGATGAGTGGTGGGGTGGATTCTGCAGTGGCTGCCGCCCGGGCGGTCCGGGCGGGCCATGAGGTTATTGGTGTGCATTTGGCGTTGTCCCGCGATCCGCAGTCGGTTCGCGAGTCCTCGCGCGGGTGCTGCTCTTTGGAGGATTCGGCGGATGCGCGCCGGGTGTGCGATAAGTTGGGCATTCCTTTTTATGTGTGGGATTTCTCCGATCGCTTCAAAGAGGATGTGATCGATGATTTCGTCGATTCCTATGCGGCCGGCGAGACTCCGAACCCGTGTCTGCGCTGCAACGAGAAGATCAAGTTTCGCGCCTTGCTCGAGCGGGGTGTGGCGCTGGGCTTCGATGCGGTTGTCACGGGGCACTACGCACAGCTGACCCAGCCGAGCGATGGCGGAGACGGCTATCTGCGGCGTTCTGTGGACCCAGACAAAGACCAGTCTTATGTGCTGGGTGTGCTGGGCATCGAGGAGATCAAGCGCTGCATGTTCCCGGTCGGCGATACTCCCAAGCCGCAGATCCGCGAGGAGGCGAAGGAAATGGGATTCGCGGTCGCCTCGAAGCCGGACTCCTACGACATTTGCTTTATTCCCGACGGCAACACCCAGGCGTTTTTGGGCAAGCACATCGGGGTGCGCCCGGGCGCGATCGTCGATCAGGAAGGCGCGGTGTTGCGCCAGCACTCTGGGGTGCACGAGTACACCATCGGCCAGCGCAAGGGCCTAGATATTAAGGCCCCGGCCGCGGATGGGCGACCGCGCTATGTCACCGATATCGACGCCTCCACGGGCACCGTGGTGGTTGGTCCGCGCGAGGCGCTGACCGTCACTCGCATCGAGGCCGATCGGGTGAAGGTGCTCCACCCGGACATGGAGGGCGTGTTCGACTGCGAGGTCCAGGTGCGGGCGCATGGCGGCGTCGTGGCGGCGCGGGTGCAGGTGGATCGCGACGCCGATCGGCTCGTGCTGGATTTGCAGGAGCCTTTGCGTGGCGTCGCCCGCGGCCAAGCCGCCGTGCTCTACCGCCCCGATCCCGGCGGCGATATCGTGCTCGGCTCCGGCACTATTTGCGGGACGGGTCGATAATGGTTGCCTACTCTGTCGGCCCCATGCCTGGGCTTTCGCTTATCGACGCCGCCTCCGTGATCGCAGGCGAAACCGGCGATCACCGGGCCATCCCCCAGCTACCGCAGCGCGGTCTAGGCTCCGACGCTATCGGCCGCACTGCGAGCCTGCTCGAGGGGCTGCAGGTCTCCCGCGGCCCGCGCTCCTGGCGCATGGATGCGCGCCCCCAGATCGCCAGCCGCCGCATACTCGACCGCACCGAACGGGACTTGGACGAGCTCGAATCCTGCTGGGGCACCGGCGTCGGCGGCGTCATCAAAGAACAGATCGTGGGCCCGTGGAGCCTGGCGGCCTCCATCGAGCTCAGCACTGGCCAGCTGCTCCTCCGCGACCTTGGGGCCATGCGCGATCTCAGCGCGAGTCTGTATGAAGGCATCACCCGCCACATCGCCGAGATTCGGCGACGCTACTACGCATCAGTGTGGCTGCAAATCGATGAGCCGCTTCTCGCGCCCATTCTGTGCGGCACCCTCACCCCAGCCACCACCTTGGATCCCATCCCGGCGATCCACCGCGATGAGCTCACTCCCGCGCTGGCTGCACTCGGCTCCAGCGCCGACCGTCGTATCCTGCACCTTCCCAGCCTCACCCCGGATCAGATCAGGGTGGGCATGCATTTCGACGCGATCCTCAGCACCGCCACTGGCTGGGATAGCTCCACCAAAGATGCGCTCGCCGAGGCGATCGAGCAGGGCACTAGCCTCGGGCTGAGGCTGGTGCGTAGTACAGATTATGTCGATGAACTCGGGGAGTGCCCCTGCGCCCGCGCCCAGGAGGCCGCCGGACTCATCGATGAACTGGCACTGCCACGAGGCGTCCTCGTCGATTCGGTGGATATTGCCCCGGCGGAGGATCTCAGCCGCGGCGATCTGCTCAGTGCGGCGCGCGCACTGAAGACGGCCCGCGTGGTGAGCGAGATGCTCAGCCGGGACGCCGGGGATCTCTAGGCGGCAACAGCGCACAGCTGGGCTAGGGGATGTGTGGCTGCGAGATGGCGTCGATAAGCGTTGCGCAGGCGGGGGAGAACTCGGATGCGGTTCGGTGAGCTAGGATTAGCAGCGCATCGATCACTTGCCGATCCAAGGAGAAACGTCGTGCGCCGAGAAGAAGGCGAGGAGCTGGATCCGGATTCGCTCCCTAAAAACAAATACGGCTTGCCGGACTTTACTGGAGACGATCGCTCCAGCACCATCATCGGCATCATCGTCTCTGTGATTTTCCTAGCCGTGATCGCGGCGGCGATTATTCTCTAAGCCCGCCGCCGCGCCCACGGATCATGTAGCTAGCCGCGCATGGGCCACACGGTTGAGACCGTGGAGGAGTCCTTGCCGCGGCTTTCGAAGTATTTCTTCAGGCTCGATTGTTGCTCGTAGTACCACACGGCCTGCTGTTCCATGAGCGCATCGGCGTCCATCTGCGCCAGCTCCGGCCACATGCGCAGCTGCTTCCACGCGATGCGCGCCGCGGCGAGGGCATCGGCGGTCGCTTCGTGGGCGTTATCGAGGCGCACCCCATAAAACTCGCACAGGCTGCCCAGGGTGCGCCGGCCCTTGCGATAGGGATCCTTGGCTTTGTCGATCACATATGGGTCATAGACCAGGCCTTTAATCACGAAGTCTTGGGAGCGTTGGCGCAGAATCGTCAGGTCAAAAGTGCCATTGAAGACCACCAGGCTTTGGCCATCGGACCAGCCTTGATAGATCCGGTCGATGGTCTCACGCAGCACCTCATCGTGCGGGCGGCCATGCTCGCGGGCATAGTCGGTGCTGATTCCGTGCACCTTCGTCGCGGCCTCCGAAATCGGCACCCCCGGATCGGCGAGTAGCTCCAGCGGCTCCACCGAGCGCCCCTTGATGGAGACGATCGCGGAGGTGACAATGTGAGCCTCCATGGGGTCGGCGGTGGTGGTCTCAAGATCGAAGGTGAGCATGTTCTGCGGATCGAAGTGGTTCATGGTTACTTAGCTTAAACTGCGCCCCGGACACTCGGTCGCCACGTGCGGTTGGGGCAGGGCGCGTGACGACGCCATCTCGCGCAACTCTGATGCGTAGTAGCACCACAATCCTGCGGGTGGGCACGCGCTAGACTGTCGGATTGTGACTACAGACGATCTGCGCAAAAAGTGGGACGAGCTGGCGACGACTGTGCGCCATCACCGCGAGAAGTACTACAACCAGCAGCCAGAGATCTCGGATGCAGAGTTTGATCAGCTTTTTCGTGCGCTAGAGACCCTGGAGGCCGAGCACCCCGAGCTGCGGGTGCCGGACTCGCCGACCCTGCAGGTGGGCGCGCCGGTGTCGGAGTCGTCGAGCTTTGCCAATGTCACGCATCTCGAGCGGCTGTATAGCTTGGATAATGTGTTCGCGCTCGATGAGCTGCGGGCGTGGCTGGAGCGCACTCCGGCGCCGGAGTACCTGACAGAGCTGAAAATCGATGGCCTGTCGATCGACTTGGTGTATCGCCAGGGCCAGCTGGAGCGGGCTGCTACCCGCGGCGACGGCCGGGTGGGGGAAGATATCACCGCCAATGCCAAGGTGATCGAGGACATTCCGCATCAGCTGCAGGACAGCGCGGAGTATCCGGTGCCCGAGCTGGTCGAGATCCGCGGCGAGGTGTTTATCGCCATTGAGGATTTTGCCGATGTCAATGCCGCGCGGATCGCAGAAGGCGGCAAGCCCTTTGCTAATCCGCGCAACGCCGCGGCCGGGAGCCTTCGGCAAAAAGACACCGCGGCGGTGCGGCGTAGGAAACTACGCATGGTCTGCCACGGTATCGGCGCCCGCGAGGGCTTTAGCCCCGCCTCCCAGCTCGAGGTCTATGAGGCGATGACGGCGTGGGGGCTGCCGACCTCGCCCTATACCACCACGGCGAGCAGCACGAAGGAGATCATCGCCCAGGTCAATTACTGGGAAAAGCACCGGCACGACGCCGTGTTTGAGCTCGATGGTTTGGTGGTGAAGGTCAATGATCTGCAGCAGCAGCGCGATTATGGTGCGACATCCCGGGCGCCGCGCTGGGCGATCGCCTATAAGTACCCGCCGGAGGAAGTAACCACGACGCTCATCGATATTCGGGCGAGCGTGGGCCGCACCGGGCGAGTCACGCCGTATGCGGTGATGGATCCGGTGTTCGTGGCCGGTTCGACGGTGAGCATGGCCACCCTGCACAACCCCGAGGAGGTGGCCCGCAAGGGCGTTCTCATCGGCGATACCGTGGTGATTCGCAAGGCCGGCGAGATCATCCCGGAGGTATTGGGCCCGGTGGCCGATACGCGCGATGGCAGTGAGCGGGAGTATATCTTCCCCACGCTCTGCCCTGAATGCGGCACGCGACTGCGCCCGGCCAAGGCCGATGACGCTGATTGGCGCTGCCCCAATACTCGCTCGTGCCGCGGTCAGCTCACCGGCCGGCTGTCCTATCTGGCCTCGCGGAGCGCCTTCGATATTGAGGCCCTCGGCGAGAAGGGCGCCCAGGATCTGATCGACCGGGGGATTCTCCGCGACGAGGCTGGGCTTTTCGATCTCAGCGAGGAGGATCTGCGCGCCTCTGCGGTCTATACAACTTCCACCGGCGCGCTCAACGCGAGCGCCAAAAAGCTGCTGGACAATCTTGCTGCCTCCACCGGGGTGGAGCTCTGGCGGGTGCTCGTGGCGCTTTCTATTCGCCACGTGGGCCCCACCGCCGCCCGCGCGCTCGCCCAGCATTTCGGTTCTATCCCAGCGCTTTTCGACGCTCCCCTGGCCGAGATCGCTGAAGTCGAAGGCGTGGGCCAGACGATTGCTGAATCGATCGCCGACTGGTGGCAGGTGGACTGGCACCGGGCCATCGTGGACACCTGGGCTGCGAGCGGGGTGACCATGGAGGAAGATATCTCCGAGCAGGCGGAGCTGCCGCAGCTACTGGAGGGCATGAGCATCGTGGTCACCGGCACCTTAGAGAACTTCACCCGCGAAGAAGCAAAGGACGCCATTGTCGCGCGCGGCGGCAAAGCGGCGTCCTCGGTATCGAAAAAGACCACCTATGTGGTGGCCGGGGAGAATGCCGGCTCGAAGGAAACCAAGGCCCGAGACCTCGGCCTTGAGATCCTCGACGAGGCGGGCTTTATGCAGCTTTTAGGATTGAGCCAATAACGTGGCCCACGTTGCCGAGGTGCTCGACCTCGCTGGAGAGGAAATCGGGGCCGCCGGGGCGGCCCACCACCAGCAGCAAGTCAGTCTCGCCTAGCGGCACCACCGCTAGCGAAGCATCCAAGAGCGCCCAGCGTTCCGGAACCCATGTTTCTTCCTCGGGGTCGAGGAGGCGGGCGGAATGGACGTTGATCTCCGGGAGATTACCGTCGTCTTCCGGGGCGGCCGTAGAGGCGGCTACACGCCCAGCGGGCCCGAGCACTATGGCCCACCCAGAGGTCATGGTGCGGGGGATGACGTCGACAAGCTCTTTCATGGCTACCTCGATACGCCTGGAGTTCTCGGCGACAGCAGCCAGCATCTTGATCTGGCCGCGGCGATCGACCACGCCCGAGAAGGGGCGCAGCGAATCGATGATCACACCGGGGATTTCCTGCGCGGCGGAGACGATGCTGTCTGGGAGCGTGCCAGAAGGCAAATCCACCACGATGTCATCCATAACGGTGCCGCTGTCGAATTGGTGCACAACATCCACCGATTGGATATTGCCGCCAATGACACCGATCGCCTCAGCAAGCATGCCGAGACTGCCGGGTTCGTCGGGCAGGAGGACTCTTATTAGGTAGGACACACCGTTCATAGTAGCGACTTTTGTGATCTAGGTGGCAGGAGGTGGGGGTTGTGGGACCGCATGGGGCGGGGCACTCTGCTGCGTAGTAGCCGTAGGTTAAGCTAGGGAAGTTACAGCGAAACCCTAAGAGGAGGACGAATTCACCGTGGCTGATATTTCTCGCAGCGAGGTGGCCCACTTGGCTGACCTCGCCCGGCTAGCCCTAAGCGACGAGGAGCTCGATCACCTCGGCACGCAGATCATCAATATTGTTGATCACGTCGAGGCCGTGCAGGAAGTCGATACCGAAGGCGTCGAGCCGATGAGCCACCCGCACTCGGTATCCACTGGGATGCGCGAGGACGTGGTGAAGCCCTCGCTGACCCCGGAGCAGGCACTTGATCAGGCCCCCGATTCGGCCGAGCAGCGTTTTGCCGTGCCGCGGATTTTGGGCGAATAGAGAAGGGATAGCAACCACATGAGCTCTTATGTTGAATCGAGCGTAGAACTTCTCTCGCTCAGCGCCGCCGACCTGGCCACGAAGATCCACTCCGGCGAGGTATCGTCCCGCGAGGTCACCCAGGCCTACCTTGATCGCATTGCGGAGGTCGATGGAGATATCGGCGCCTACCTGCATGTTGGCGACGAGCAGGCCCTGGCGGCCGCCGATGCCGTGGATGAGTCTCTCGCCCGCGGCGAGCAGCCCGCCTCGGCCCTGGCCGGTGTTCCCTTGGCGCTGAAGGATGTCTTCGTCACCACCGACGCCCCTACCACGGCGGGGTCGAAAATGCTCGAGGGCTATATGAGCCCCTACGACGCCACCGTGACCCGCAAGCTGCGCGAGGCGGGTATTCCGATTCTCGGAAAAACTAACATGGACGAGTTCGCTATGGGCTCCTCCACCGAGAACTCGGCCTATAAACTCACCCGCAACCCCTATGACACCGAGCGCACCCCGGGTGGCTCCGGCGGCGGTTCGGCGGCGGCACTGGCATCGCTGCAGGCCCCGTTGGCGATCGGTACCGATACCGGCGGCTCGATCCGGCAGCCCGCCGCGCTGACCAACACCGTGGGCGTGAAGCCCACCTACGGCACGGTCTCGCGCTATGGCCTGATCGCCTGCGCCTCCTCCCTGGACCAGGGCGGCCCCGCCGCCCGCACCGTGCTCGACACCGCGCTGCTGCACGAAGTCATCGCCGGCGAGGACCCCTTCGACGCCACCTCCGTGAACAAGCCCGTCGCCCCCGTGGTCGACGCCGCCACCAAGGGCGCCCACGGCGACCTCAGCGGCGTCACCGTGGGCTGCCCCAAGCAGTTCATCCGTGATGGCTACCAAGCCGGTGTGCTTGAAACCATCGACGCCTCCCTCGAGCAGCTCAAGCAGCAGGGCGCAACGATCGTCGAGGTGGATTGCCCCAGCTTCGACCACGCGCTCAACGCCTACTACCTGATCCAAACCTCGGAGATCTCCTCCAACTTGGCGCGCTTCGACGGCATGCGCTACGGACTACGCACCGGCGACGATGGCACCCACTCCGCCAACGACGTCATGGCCATGTCCCGCGCCGCCGGTTTCGGCGACGAGGTCAAACGCCGCATCATTCTCGGCACCTACACCCTCTCGGTGGGCTACTACGACGCCTACTACCTGCAGGCCCAGCGCGTGCGCACCATGATCGCCCGCGACTTCGCCCGCGCCTTCGAAACCGTCGACGTCATCGCCGGCCCCGTCACCCCGACCACCGCCTTCAAACTGGGCGACAAGATCGACGACCCGCTGGCCATGTACAACTTCGACCTCTTCACCCTGCCCTTGAACCTGGCAGGACTGGCCGGCATGTCGGTTCCCGCCGGCATGGCTTCCGACAGCGGACTTCCCGTCGGCCTCCAGCTGATGGCACCCGCCTTCTGCGACGACCGCCTCTACACAGTCGGCGCCGCCTTCGAGGCCGGGCGCTCCTAGCGTCGTTGTCGGCACCGGCTGATATTCCGGCTGGCGCCACGGATCAGGCGCGGCACACCTGCACAACCAGGTGCGCCGCGCCTTCTGCTACTACGCAGCAGAGCACTGCGTGCCTACGCGAGGCTGCCCCAGTGCAGCTTCGCTCGGGCTTTCACTCCGGGACGCGGCGGGTGGTGGCGTCGAAAAGCGCTGGTGAGAACGCTACGCTGAGGGGTATGAGTGTGCGACTATTCACCGCAGTATATCCCAGTGACCCGGCCCGCGAGCACTTGGCCGCGGCGCTGCGTAGTCTCTCCGCGGCGGGGCACGCGGCGGGGCAGCTGCGGTGGAGCGAGCCGCACAGTTGGCATATCACGTGCCAGTTCTATGGCGAGATGCCGAGCGGGAGTATCGACACGGTGCAGCAGCACCTGGCGGAGTCGCTTCGTGACATGCCGGCGTTTCGGTTGTCGCTGCGCGGTGCGGGGGAATTCCACGGCCGCTATCTGTGGATCGGGGTGGGAGAGAGCAGGCGCGAGATGACCGAGTGTATGCGGCGGTGTGTGCTGCCTGGAATCGAACCGGACCACGCCACCCCGCACCCGCATCTCACGGTGGCCCGCACGCGGCGGGGACGAGCGCAGGCACATCGAGGCGGGCCGGAGAAGACGTGCGTTTCATCGCTTACCGCAGAACTCGCCCAGGATTGCGCGCTCTATGCGGGGCCCAGTTTCCTCGTGGATCGGGTGCACGTGCTGGTCTCCGAGCTGGGGGCGGGACCAGGCGGCGGCGCGCTGCATCGCCGTGTGGGAAGCATTCCGCTCGCCCAGTGATGAGAGGGTACAGATGATCGGCGTGACCGCAAGCGCGCGCCGAGGTGACTGCCGGTAGCGGGGCGGTGGTGGCGGGGCGAGGGGCCCACAGCAATCACGCGCCGCGGCGAGACATGCCTGAGTAGAAAGGCACGAGCCGTGGCGCGTGGGGTGCTGCGGTGGAAAGCGGTATTAGGCGTTATCGTTAAGCGCCCATGCGGCGCCAGCGGAGGCGGCGGTGACAGTCAGCACGGCGGGCCAGGCGCCGATCTTCTTCGCCAGCGGGTGGGAGAGGCCGAAACCAGCAACATAGAGTCCGGTCAGCCCAGCAGCAACCACGCCGCCGCTCTTCTTGTACCAGCTGCGGGCCGCATAGCCGCCGGCGGCAGCAAGGACAGCCCCGCCGAGGGGACGGATCAAGGTTTCTCGGGCGGTGAGCCAGCCACCGATCAGCCCCACGGTGACCATGGCGGCAGTATTGACGTTCTCAGCTTTTTTCAGGTTCATACCGGCTATCGTAGCCCGCGAGCGCAGCCGGTGGGGTGAACCGAGGCGGTGATCGGGGGTGAGCCACTCTGCTGCGTAGTAGCACTGTGAGACTAACGAGTGTGGGCTGGCGCGATGGCCCCGCAGGCGAGCAGAGGCGGCGGAGTAAACTGGCGTGCCATGTCTACTCCTCGTTTTCCCGGACGGGATTCCGACGCGGCTCGGGCGCGGTCTGCTACGGCGGCTGGCCCCGAGATTGCGTCGACAAGCGCTGATGCTGCGCGGCCTGGTAAGGGGCCCGCGGCGCCGATGGAGCAGGAGAGTCTGCGGCCGCAGTGGAAAGCGCTGGCGGCGTTGTGCATCGGTTTCTTTATGATTCTGCTGGATCAGACCATCGTGGCGGTGGCGACCCCGCAGCTGTATGAGCAGCTTGATGCGACGCTCACCGAGGTGGTGTGGGTGACCAGTAGCTATCTGCTGTGTTTTGCGGTGCCGCTTTTGGTGACCGGGCGCTTGGGGGATCGGTATGGCCAGCGCGAGGTCTACATGGTGGGCATGGCGGTGTTTACGCTGTCCTCGCTGGCGTGCGGGTTGTCGCAGTCGGTGCATGCGCTGATCATCGCCCGCGCGGTGCAGGGCATTGGTGCGGCGCTGTTGACTCCGCAAACGATGAGTGTGATTAACCGGATCTTTCCGCGTCATCGCCGCGGCGCCGCCATGGGCGTGTGGGGTGCGGTGGCGGGTTTGGCGAATCTCGCCGGTCCGCTGCTCGGCGGGCTACTGGTGTCCCGCTTTGGATGGCAGTGGATTTTCTTCGTCAATGTCCCCATCGGTGTGGTCTCGATTGTGTTGGTGTGGGCCTGGGTGCCGGCACTGGAGCGGGTGGCGCGCCGGATTGATCTCGCGAGCGTGGCGATCAGCATGGTCGGTATGTTCGCGTTGGTCTTCGCGGTGCAGCAGGGGCCTGCCCTCCACTACGCACCAGTGGTGTGGGTGTTGTTCGCCCTGGCACTCTGCTGCGTAGTAGCATTCATCGCGCTGCAACGCCGCGCCGCCCGCGCCCAGCGCGACCCCCTGGTTCCGCTGCAGATTTTCGGTTACCGCAACTTCTCGATCGGGGCGTTCTCGATCGCCATGATGGGCTTTTGTGTGAACTCGATGATGCTGCCGGTGATGCTGTTTCTGCAGTCCACCCACGGGATGAGCGCTCAGCAGGCCAGTTTCCTGCTGATCCCGATGGCGCTGGTGGCTTTCGTGCTCGCCCCGGTGACAGGGCGCATGTCCGACCGGGTGCATCCGCGCACGATGTCGCTGGTGGGTTTCGGCGGCTGCGTGCTTGTGCTTGGGGCGATGACGGGGCTGATGCTTATCGACGCCGCCCCGCTGCTGCTGATGATCCCGCTCACTCTTTTCGGTGTGGCGAGCGCGTTCGTGTGGGCCCCTAACTCGGTGGCGACCATGCGGGAGCTGACCCCGGAGCTCTCCGGTGCGGGCTCAGGGGTGTATAACACTACGCGTCAGCTTGGTTCGGTGATTGGCGCCGCCGCTGTGGGGGCGGTGCTATCGACGAGCGTGGCGCTTGCGATGTCCTTGCCGATGCTGGCGATGATCTGTGGATTAGTGACTGTAAGCAAATACACGTTTCCGAAACCGGAAAATACGCTGTCCGATCGGGCATAACACAAAGATAAGGACTAGACTGAAACGCATGCGTATTGCGACTCTGACTTCTGGTGGCGACTGCCCCGGCCTGAATGCTGTTATCCGCGGTATCGTTCGTACTGCGACCGCCGAGTATGGTTCCACTGTGGTGGGATACCAAGACGGCTGGGTGGGCCTGCTTGAGGATCGCCGCACCCAGCTCTATGACGACGAGAGTATTGACCGCATCCTGCTGCGCGGCGGCACCATCTTGGGTACTGGCCGTTTGCACCCGAACCAGTTCCGCGAGGGGATCGATCAAGTCAAGGCGAACCTGGAGGATGCGGGCATTGACGCCCTGATTCCGATCGGCGGCGAGGGCACTCTCAAGGGCGCGAAGTGGCTCTCCGATAATGGCATCCCCGTGGTGGGCGTGCCGAAAACCATTGACAATGACGTCAATGGCACGGACTACACCTTCGGTTTTGATACCGCAGTGTCTGTGGCCACCGACGCCATCGACCGTCTCCACACCACCGCTGAATCCCATAACCGCGTGATGATCGTGGAGGTCATGGGCCGCCACGTGGGCTGGATTGCCTTGCACGCCGGCATGGCTGGCGGCGCCCACTACATCGTGGTTCCGGAGCATCCCTTCGACATCAATGACATTTGTAAGCGCATGGAACGCCGCTTCCAGATGGGCGAGAAGTACGGCATTATCGTCGTCGCCGAGGGAGCGCTGCCCAAGGAAGGCACCATGGACTTCGATGAGGGTGAGGAAGACCAGTTCGGCCACAAGACCTTCAATGGTATTGGCCAGGTCATCGGCGAGGAGATCAAAAAGCGCCTTGGCCAGGATGTGCGCACCACCGTGCTGGGGCATATCCAGCGCGGCGGCACCCCGACCGCTTTCGACCGTGTGCTCGCCACCCGCTATGGCGTGCACGCTGCCCGCGCCTGCCACAATGGCGACTTCGGCAAGTCGGTGGCGTTGCGCGGTGAGCACATCGAGCTGGTGGATCTCGATGTTGCCGTGGGCAAGCTGAAGAGCGTGCCCGAGGGACGCTACCGCACTGCTCAGGCGCTGTTTGGCTAAAGAGTAGAAGGATGATGGCCCGCATGGATATCTCCGTGCGGGCCATGAACTATTATGGGGTGCTATGACGCAAGCGGATTTTGACCTGATGGACTTCGAGGATGTCCTCGCCACCTACGATCCCGTGATGGGGCTTGAGGTGCATGTGGAGCTGTCGACAGAGACTAAAATGTTCTCGGCGAGCTCCGCGCATTTCGGAGACACCCCGAACTCGAATGTGGATCCGGTGAGCTTGGGCCTGCCCGGGGCGCTGCCGGTAGTTAATGCCAAGGGCGTGGAATGGGCGATCAAGATTGGCTTGGCGTTGAATTGTTCGATCGCGGAGTCCTCGCGCTTCGCCCGCAAGAACTACTTCTATCCGGACCAGCCGAAGAATTACCAGATCTCGCAGTACGATGAGCCGATCGCCTATGACGGCTACCTCGATGTGGTGCTCGATGATGGCGAGATATTCCGCGTCGAGATCGAGCGCGCTCATATGGAGGAAGATACCGCCAAGCTGACCCACATCGGCGGTGCCGACGGACGCCTCCAGGGCGCCACCTCCTCGCTGGTTGATTGCAACCGAGCCGGTGTGCCGCTTATTGAGATCGTGACCAAGCCGATCGAAGGCGCCGGCGCCCGCACCCCCGAGGTGGCCCGCGCCTATGTGTCTGCGCTGCGTGATCTCGTCAAGGCCCTTGGGGTCTCCGATGCTCGCATGGACCAGGGCTCGATGCGTTGCGACGCCAACCTGTCCCTGCGCCCCATCGGGCAAAGCGAGTTCGGTACCCGCACCGAGACCAAAAACATCAACTCGGTGCGGTCCGTGGAACAGGCCGTGCGCTTCGAGATGCAGCGCCAGGCCGCGGTGCTGCAGGATGGGGGCTCGATCCGCCAGGAGACTCGCCACTATCAGGAAACTGATGGCACCACCACGCAGGGTCGCCGCAAGGAAACCGCCGATGACTACCGCTACTTCAATGACCCTGACCTGCCGCCGGTGGTTGCACCGCGCGAGTGGGTAGAGGAGATCCGCGCTACGCTGCCGGAGCTGCCGTGGGTGCGTCGGGCGCGCTTGCAGGAGGAATGGGAGCTATCGGATGCCGCCATGCGCGATCTGGTGAACGCAGGCGCCCTCGATCTCATCGTCGCCACCATGGACGCGGGCACCACCTCTGCTGAAGCCCGCTCGTGGTGGGTGTCCTATCTGTCCCAAAAGGCCAACGAGCTCGAGGTCGATCTTGAGCAGCTGGACATCACCCCCGAGCAGGTCGCCGAAGTTGTGGGCATGATCAACGAGGGCAAGCTCACCAACAAGCTCGCCCGCCAGGCCGTTGATGGCGTGCTCGCTGGCGAGGGCAGCGTCTCGGAGGTTGTGTCCCAGCGCGGCCTTGAAGTGATGCGCGACGACGGCACCATCGAGAAGGCCGTCGACGAGGCCTTGGCTGCCAACCCTGACATCGTGGAAAAGTACAAGGCCGGCAACAAAAAGGTCACCGGTGCCATCGTCGGCGCCGTGATGAAGGCTACCCGCGGCAAGGCCGACCCGGCGGTAGTCAACCAGCTCATCGCTTCGAAGCTACAGTAACTACGCAGCAGAGCTGCCGGCAGCGACCTCGAGAGAGGTGCTGCCGGCTTTTTCGTGCGCGCAGCCTGGGTGGGTTGGTGTGTGGGGGAAGGGACTACGCATTAGCGGTGGCGGCGTGTTTTCCCTGTGTGCGCTCTGATGCGTAGTGCCTACCCGAGAGTGTCGATGACCGCACAACCATCGTCCCAGGCTGTGCATAAATTTCGCGCAATCCACAAGTCAGTCGCGTGGCACGGCGAAAGCGTGGCGGAGGGGGCACGGATTTGTCACAGTGCTGTCAACACACACAACGACGAGCATTGTTGCCATGGGGGACACACGATGACTGCACTTATCGACGAAATTAGCCAATACGAGGCCTTTTTGCTTCGTCTCACCGAAGAATTGGAATCAGGGGTGGAGGATTTCGACCACGTTATAGCCACCTATCAGAGATTGGAGCAGCTTCAAGACCTGAAAGCTCACACTGATGTTTTGCTCGCGCACCGCGTGCGAAGTGAGAAGGCTGTTGCTGTGGCTGGTACGAAAAAGCCCGTGCGGTTTTTACAAGACACCCTGGGGTGGTCGAAAACGCGGGCATCGAATGTGTCTACCCAAGCGGCACGGTTATACGGGCCGATAAAGGACGCACCGCCAGAGGACGAGCCGGCTCACGAGACGGCGCAGCGCGTTGAAGAGGCTCGCCAGTTGCGGGCTTTGAGCGTCGATAAGCTGCGGCGTCATCGGTTGAGCGCCGATATGCGCCGGCTTATTGAAACGAGTTTGGCTGGGTTGCGCACGAAAGATGCGCGCATTCGCGAATCGATTCGCCTCGAGGCGGTCAGCTATGGCGCCGAGCATTCCTATGATGACACCCGTGAGCTGCTGATTCTGCGCGTGCGCCGGGTAAATAGTTCGCTGCCCGACGCGCACCGCGATAGCGCCGCTTCTCGACGCTTAACTATCACCAAACCCGGAACCGATGGCAATGTGGGGATATTCGGGCGTATTGCACCTGATGCAGCAGCAGTCCTGACAGATCAGGTCGATCGCGAAATGAGAAAGCCTCGCCCCAAGGGTGATCAGCGTTCTTATCACCAACGCTACGAAGAGGCGTTTAGCACCGTCATTAAACGCGGCACAGGGAATGCAGACAGCACGCTGGTGGTGTGCATTTCGCCTAAAGATTTCACCCACTGCGATTACGCCAATGCCGGCATCGAGCACCCCACCAACACAGGTATTCCCTTGACCACTGAGCAAGTCATGGCGCTCGGCATGAAAAAATACGGATTCCTTGCAGTCCACGATCCGCATACCGGCGATGTTCTTCGGCTAGGGCGATTCGAGCGCTGTGCCAATATTTTTCAGCGCATTGCCTTGGCTGCGGCGCAGAATGTGTGCTCGCATCCTGGGTGCTCGACCCCCATTTCCAAATGCGACATTCACCATATCGAGCCTTATGCGCAGGGTGGGGCGACAGATATTGACAACCTCACCTGTCTTTGTCGCATCCACCACAGCGACAACGATGACACCCGCGCCCACCACAGCAAACATCATGCAGCGCGGGACCCCAAGACGGGGCGAGTAGGTGCGACCCGCGGGGCACACGCCGCAGAATCCAGCCCAGAAGTCCACGTCAACGACTCCGTGGCAGCGCAGCAAGCACCCGGTGCAAAAGTACGGGCCCAGCCCTGGCCCGAGCCGTGTGCCTATCACAGCCAGGACACCGCCACCGACGCTCAGAGTTAGCGTTGCGCCACCTTTGGTGAGAACTACACCCCTGCGTCCCTAGCAGTGGCGGCGGACGAGGAGGGTGGACGCCCGTGCGAGGCGGTTGGGAACAGTGCGGGCGGCGTCGTTAAGGCGCATGGGGACTACGCAGCTGCGAAGCGTTCAGTCACTCCTAGGTATGCGCGGAGAGTCAGCTCCAGGTCTTCGAGATGCAGGTGCTCGTCGTGGGCGTGCAGCTGGGCCTGCACGTTGCCGAGCGTGCGCCCCGCGGCATGTGCTGCAAAGCCATAGCCGACGCCGCCCATTTTACGGGCGAAGCGCAAGTCTGAACCACCTGAAGCGATGATGGGCAGCACCTGCTCCTCGGGGAAGAGCTCGGCCAAAGTTGCGCTGATCGCGTCGTAGAGCGGCGAATCGGTGGGGGATACTGTGGCATCTTCGCAGATCAGTCGTTCGATGCGGCAGTGACTACGCAGCTCGCCAATAGCGTCGAGGAGATGGGCATCGACATCGTCTTGGGTCATGCCCGGGGTCGGGCGGATATCGAGATCCACATACCCAGACGAGGGAAGAACGTTGATGGGGCCGCCGGCGCGAACAACCGTGGGCGCCACAGTGGTGTGGGAGATTGCATGCGCGAAGCGTGACATCTCGCCAAACGGGCTGTAATCGCTCGTCTCGTGGGCGAGAAAAGCGCGCTCAGTTTCGGGGTCGAACTCGAAGGCACGGACGAACGGCTCCCACAGGGGTTGATCAGAAGGGATAGACAATGCGGCTAGCCGGGTGGTGACTTCACCCAGGATGCCAGTGGTCATTTTTGTTCCCCACGGAGTCGATGCGTGCCCAGGATCTCCGGTGAAGTGAATACGTCGCTGGGCAGCTCCTTTCTCACCGGCGTTGACTACTACGCAGCGCGACGTGCCATTGAGCACGATGTGCCCACCGCCGGTCTCACCGAGGCAATGATCAAAGGAAAGAGCATCGGGCCGGTTCTCGGCGATCCAACCCGCCCCGAGTCCACCGCGTGCCTCTTCATCGGCGAGAGCAGCAAATTGGATCGGGCGGCGAAGATGATTCTGTGCGGCAGCCCATTTAGTCACAACAGCTTGCACTGCAGTGATGAACAACATGTCTACTGCGCCCCGGCCATAGATCTTGCCGTTTTCGATCACCGCGTCGAAGCACGGCTTGGTCCAGTGCTGTTCGTCGACGACAACGACGTCGGTGTGGCCAAAGAAGGTAAGAGGCGAGAGCCCCTCATCTTTGGCTGGGGCGGCAGTAACGATGAGAGTGGTGCGACCTGGGCTGGGCTCAATGCTGTCAATTGAGAGACGCTCACGAACTTCGGCCGGGGCGTCTGAGAAGAACTCACGGAGAGTCTCGGCGGTACGCTCCTCGTTGCCCGAGCCGGGAGTGAAATCGTTGACGCAGGCGTTGCGGATCAGTGTACGAAGTAGTTCAAGAGTGGAGTCGTAGAGCTGATGCGTAGTCATCTTCCCCATATTATGGGCTAGCAGCGGCAATGGGGGAGAGGCTCTGTTTCGTAGTAGCACGATCGCCACTGACGCAGGCACACTGGGAGCATGTCATTCACAGTAGAAGCACCCCAGTCTTATCAACCCGCGCCGGACCGCTACGAGTCCATGAACTATCGTCGCGTGGGCAATTCAGGTCTAAAATTGCCGCCCCTGTCGCTCGGGTTGTGGCATAACTTCGGCGATGACCGTCGTCTCGATGTGCAGCGAGATATTGTGCGTAGTGCCTTTGATCTCGGCGTCACACACTTTGACTTGGCCAACAACTACGGGCCGCCCGCAGGCTCTGCGGAGCGTAACTTCGGTGAGATTCTGCGTAGCGACTTCGCGGGGCATCGCGATGAGATGATCATCAGCTCTAAGGCAGGGTGGAATATGTGGCCCGGCCCCTACGGGTTTGGTGGCTCGCGCAAGTATTTGATGTCCTCCCTGGATCAATCGCTGGACCGGTTGGGGGTGGATTACGTGGACATCTTCTACCACCACCGCCCCGATCCGGATACGCCGTTGGAGGAGACGATGTATGCCCTGCGCGATATCGTCGCCTCCGGAAAAGCGCTCTATGTGGGTATTTCTTCCTATGGGCCAGAGCTGACGGCCGAAGCCGCCTCGATCATGCAGGAAGAAGGCTGCCCGTTGTTGATCCATCAGCCGAGCTATTCGATTGTGAACCGTTGGGTGGAAGAACCCGGCGAGGACGGCGAGTCCCTGCTCGAATCCGCCGCCGACAATGGGCTTGGGGTGATTGCCTTCTCGCCGCTGGCCCAGGGGCTACTTACCGACCGCTATCTCGACGGCGTGCCCGCCGATTCTCGCGCGGCCGAAAAGGGCTCTTTTGGCGAAAGCATGCTCTCCGAGAGCAATCTAGCCATGGTGCGGGCCCTGGACGACATTGCGCGCGAGCGCGGGCAAAGCCTCGCCCAAATGGCCATCGCTTGGGTATTGCGCGAGCAAGGTGACTTCGGTGAGCTGACGGTGGCCTCGGCCCTGGTGGGCGCATCCTCTGTGCAACAGCTGCGCCACAACGTGGCAGCTCTGGACAATTTGGATTTCACAGACGCCGAGTTGACCGCCATCGACGAGGCCTCCGATGATGCCGGAATCAACATTTGGGCCGGGGCGACCGCGTCGAAGAAGAAGTAACTACGCAGCCGCAGTGGGCAGCCCCGTAACCACAGGTCATCGGGTTGGAAAAAGCGAGGTGGCGTCGATAATGCTTGTCGACGCCACCTCGCATGCGCTTCACACGCTAGTGCAAAGCCAACCGCACCGTGATGATCACCATGACAATGCCGATGGCGAAGTTGAGCCGGCGCCAATTCTGTGGCTTCGACAGCGGCCGGGCTAGCGCACGCGCACCGAAACCGATGGTGGGAAACCACAACACGCTTGCTGCCAGGGCACCGGCGGAAAATTCCCAACGGCCGACGGGGCCGAATTGGTTGGCGAGCCCGCCCAGCATGACCAGCGTGTCGATATAGGCGGCCGGATTGAACCAGGTGAACACGAGCGCGGCGATCACCGGCCTGAGCCACGGTTTTTCGGAGGTTGAGATGCGGCTGCGGCGCTTGGTGGCAACACTGCCGCCGGAGACGTAGCCACTGCCGTGATCGCCGTGCTCCTCGCCGATGTCGGTGCGGCGGTAAGACGTGTCCTGGAGTGCGCCTGCCTCGGCGATGATCTCGGGGGTGTTGTGCGTAGTAGCATCCTCGCCACGCAGATCCATCTCTTCGGGATCGCGTACATCCGTGGTGCGTAGTGCGCCTGCCTTCGGAGCGAGCGCATCCCGGAAACAGGTATAGGCAAAGTAGCTGAGATACACCACCCCAGCCCACTTCAGGGCGACGAGCGCGGTGGGGGCCTTCTCGACGAGTACGCCCATTCCAGCAGTGCCGCCGAGAATGAGCAGAATGTCGGAGAGGAGGCAGACGGCGACGACCGCGCCCACGGCGACTCCTTTAACGCCTTGTTTGAGCAGGAGCGCGTTCTGCGGTCCGATCGCGATGATCAGGGACAATCCAACGAAGAAGCCATTCAGTGCAATCACGTACTCAATATTCTTGTACTCCTCGCGTGAAGGAAAATTAAGTATTCTTCACCTGCGTTAAAATTGCTTCATGGACAACGTCAAGCTGAACACGCTCCTCGCCGTCGTCGATGAAGGCAGCTTCGAAGCAGCCGCCTCACGGCTCGGCATCAGCCCCTCGGCGGTCAGCCAGCGAATCAAAGCGCTGGAAAACACGATCGGGCGGGTACTGCTCAAACGCGCCAACCCCGTCCGCGCCACCGAGGCAGGAGAAATCCTCGTCCAGGCGGGCCGCCGCATGGCGCTGCTGCAGGCCGAAACCAACGCCCAAATGCGGGGGCGCCTCGGCCGCGTGCCCCTAGCCATCGCCATTAATGCCGATTCACTGTCCACCTGGTTTCGGCCGGTGCTTGCCGACGTCGCCTCGTGGAATAGTGCGTCTTTGCGACTACGCATCGAAGACGAATCCCATTCCCGCAACCTCTTGCGCCGCGGTGACGTCCTCGGCGCCGTCACCCGCGAGGCCGAGGCCGTCTCCGGCTGTGAGTCCCACTATCTCGGCGTCATGCGCTATCGGGCGGCCGCGCATCCCCGGCTCCTCGACACATTCACCCGCCCCGACGGCAGCCTCGACTGGGCCTCGATGCCCGCCCTGCGCTACGGCCCCAATGACGAGCTCCAGGAACACGACTTGCTCGGGCGACTACGCAGTGGCGAAGACGGCCGCCACCGCAGCATCTCCTGGATCCCCTCATCGGAAGACTTCGTCTACGCGGCCCGCGTCGGCCTCGGCTGGGGCCTTCTTCCCGAGACGCAACTACGCCCCCTCCTCGACAGCGGCGACGTGGTCCTCCTTGATGACAGCGTCGAAGAAGTCCACCTCTACTGGCAGCACTGGCGACTCGAATCACCCATCCTGGGTGCGCTCAGCGACGCTGTCCTAGACGCCGCCACCGCCCTCGAGCAATAACAATCCTGTAAAGGTTCCCTCACACTCACGGCGCGCCGGTGAGGAAATCCTTCGTTTCGCCAGCTCGGCGCTATACGCTGAGCTGCATGACCAAGCCTGAGAACCCCCGCCCCGACAAGGCCCGTGCCGACGACTTCGGCGAGGACACCGAAATCCCTACCTACAACCCCAAGGATTCCGCGGGCTCGGCCGATGCGCGCCGGGATTCCAAGGACGCCAAGGCTTCGGAGTCGCAACGCGCAGCCGATAAGCCTGCGGCTAGCCAGCCCGCAGCGAGTGCGCGCGACGAGGCTCACTCTAAGAAACAGTCCTCTGCTACTACGCAGCAGAGTTCCACGCCTGAGCCGAAGAAGTCTGGCAAGCGCTCCACGGCGGGCAGTATTTACGAACGCACTGGCCGTGCAGCACCGCAGGCTATTCCACCCCGCGGCCAGGCCGGCCAGGCCGAGCAAGCGCGCGCTGCAGAACCTGCAGAGCCTGCAGCACAGCCTGCGAACGACGCACCCGAGCGCGGTGCTGCTCCGGTGCGTAGTAGCACCCCTAGTCGCGAAGAGGACAGCAACGAGACTGTCGTGATGCCCCGCGCCGGCGCCGCCGCGGCCGCTGCCTCTGCTCAGGCCGCCTCTGATAAGCATCCTGAGCGCTCCCGTCCGCTCGCATCGGATGCGCCGACTAGCGCTCGCGATACTCGCACCACGGAGCCTGAGGGCTCGCCGGCGGCCGCGTCCCAGCCTGCCGCTGATCGACGCCAGCCTCCGCGCCCCGAGCCGAACCGCCCGGCCGCGGAGGAGACGGTGGCGCTTCAGCGTCCCCAGCCGGCAGGCGAGGCGGATTATGACGCGGACTACGCACAAGCGCCGGGCGTGGCTGCAGCGCCGGCTGCCGGCCCCCAGTGGGTCGAAGGCGACATGGCGGAGCCGGCCGATGATGCCGAACAGCCTTATGACCCGGCGTTGGACCATCGCCGTGGCACCTTGGACTTCGGTATCTTCCTGCTTCGCGTGGGCGTGGGCGCACTGCTGATCCTCGCCGGGGTGAAGACCTTCTTCCAGCTTGGCGACTCCGAGGGCCTATCCGGGTTGGAAAACGAGTTCAGCGGCTACGCCATGCCGTGGCTGCTCTCGGTTGTTCAGCCAAGTCTGCAGCTGCTCGCCGGTGTGTTCTTGCTGCTTGGTCTCTTGACCCCAGTCGCCGCAGCCGTGGGTATTGTCGCCACGTTGCTGTCTGCGCTGCACCAGATCGATGTGCTCAACGCGGGTGTGAATCCGTTGAATTGGTCGGGCGAGGTGCTCTTCTGCGTAGTCATGATTCTGGCAGTACTTGCCCTCCAGTTCACCGGCCCTGGCAAGCTGTCCCTCGACTTCAACCGCTCGTGGGCGCACCGCCCCTTGTTGAGCTCGTGGCTGTGGGTGCTCGTTGGTGGCGCAGCCGCCGTCGCGCTGTGGTGGTTTGGCGCCGGAGTTAATCCGCTGAATTAGCGCCGCAGAGCATAGCCAAAAGGGGCTGGTCGCCACAGACCAGCCCCTTTTTTATGTTGCGTACTACGCACAGCGCTTATCGACGCCTTCTACTCGGCAACCGCCACGGCCTGGAACAAGCGCCGCCCGTCCTAGTCGACGATGCGCACAGCTCCCTTATCTGCCGAGGACGCCATGGCGGCATAGGCTTTGAGCGCCTTGCTCACTGCGCGGGGTCGGTCTTGGTGTGGAGTGAAGGGGCGTTCGCGGGAGTTTTCCTCTTCGCGGCGCGCGGCGAGTTCCTCGTCGGAGATATCGGCGTGAATGGTCCGCGTGGCGACGTCGATAAGTATGGGGTCTCCGGTGCGCACGAGGCCGATGGTGCCGCCGGCGGCGGCTTCGGGGGAGACGTGGCCGATGGACAGCCCGGAGGAGCCGCCGGAGAAGCGACCATCGGTGACGAGCGCGCACTTTTTGCCCAAGCCGGCGCCCTTGATGAACGCGGTGGGGTGCAGCATTTCCTGCATGCCGGGGCCACCGGCAGGGCCTTCGTAGGTGACGAAGAGGACTTCGCCGGGCTGCAGCACCTTATTCAGGATCGCGGACACGGCCTCTTCCTGGGATTCCACGACGCGGGCGGTGCCTTCAAAGTGGAATTGCTCCTCGGAGATACCGGCGGTTTTCAAAATGGCGCCGTCCTCGGCGATATTGCCGCGCAGCACGCACAGGCCACCTTCGGCGGTATAGGCGTGCTCGACGTCGCGGATGCATCCACCGGCGGCGTCGGTGTCGAGGCTTTCCCAGCGGTTCTCGGTGGAGAACGGCTGCGTAGTACGTACCCCGCCGGGGGCTGCGTGGAAGAGATCCGTTGCTTCTTCGCTCGGATTCTCGGCGCGAATATCCCAGTGGGCGATGTAGTCGGCCAGGGAATCGGCGTGCACTGAGTGGACGGTGTCCTTAAGTAGGCCGCCGCGGTAGAGCTCACCCAAGATGGCGGGGATGCCGCCGGCCCGGTGCACGTCTTCCATGAAGTAGTCGGAATTGGGGGCCACCTTGGACAGGCACGGGGTGCGCCGCGAGATCGCGTCGATATCGTCGAGGGTGAAGTCGATCTCGCCCTCGATGGCGGCGGCCAGAATGTGCAGCACCGTGTTGGTGGAACCGCCCATGGCCACGTCGAGTGTCATGGCGTTGGTGAAGGCGTCCCGGTTGGCGATGGCGCGCGGCAACACCGAGGCGTCCTCTTCTGCGTAGTAGCGGTGGGCGATCTCCACGATGCGCTGCCCGGCCCGCTCGAAGAGGCGGCGCCGGTAGGCGTGGGTGGCCAGGGTGGAGCCATTGCCCGGCAGGCTCAGCCCGAGGGCCTCGGTGAGGCAGTTCATCGAGTTGGCGGTGAACATCCCGGAGCAGGACCCGCAGGTGGGGCAGGCAGAGTTGCTGATTTGCTCGAGGTGGTGATCATCGACGGTGTCATTGGCGGAGGCGGAGATCGCGTCCACCAGATCGGATCCGCGCTTGGCGACGCCATCAACCACGATCGCCTCGCCCGATTCCATGGGCCCACCGGAGACGAAAATGGTGGGGATGTTCAATCGCAGCGCCGCGTTGAGCATGCCTGGGGTGATCTTGTCGCAGTTAGAGATACAGACCAGGGCGTCGGCGGTGTGGGCGTTGACCATGTACTCAACCGAGTCGGCAATGATTTCGCGCGAGGGCAGCGAGTAGAGCATGCCGTTGTGGCCCATGGCGATGCCGTCGTCGACGGCGATGGTGTTGAACTCCTTCGGCACACCCCCAGCGGCGCGCACCGCATCGGCGACGATATCGCCGACATTCTTCAGGTGCACATGTCCTGGAACGAACTGAGTGTAGGAGTTGGCGATGGCCACGATGGGCTTGCCGAAATCCTCCGGTTTGGTGCCAGTTGCTTGCCAGAGGGCACGCGCCCCGGCGGCATTGCGGCCGACAGTTGTCACACGTGAGCGAAGGGGAATCATAAGGTGAACACTTCCGAAAATGACGATTGATGGGTGACTACGCTACAGAGTAGAGGGTCAGCCCTGAAAAATTAGTGACGGGGGCAGCTTTAGCCCACCGCGTTGCGAGAGAGTGCTCGGCTGATGTATCGGCTTTATGCAGCTTATCGACGCTTCCACGCTGCTTTTTCAAGCGAAAAACGAAGGCCTACGCCGCGATCTTCTCGCGCGGATAGCGCAACTGGCGGCGGGGTGTGCGCGGGGAGTCGGGCTGATGCGTAGTAGCCCCCACCGCGCGTGTGCCCTGGGAAGAAATGGTGCTGGCGAAGCCGCTCTCAGGATGCGGGATCAGCCGAGGCGCATGCGGCGGACACACTCACCAGCGGCGGTGCGCTCGCACCAACGACCACCGCGCACCACCGCGCACCATCGCACGCCACCGCTCCACCGCGCCACCCCAGCACGGCACCAGCGCCAGCACACCGCAGCCGAGCAGCAGCCACCGCGCCACAATCTAGTCTTGAGGCTTGTCCTTGCGTTCGGTGGAGGCGTCGCGCTCGGGTGTTTTCTCGCGAAGCTCGCTGCGTCCATCTCTATGGACCACTTCGACCTTCTCCGCGGCGGCGTCGCGCCCTTGCGTGATGGGGTCGGGGATTCGGCCCTGCGAGGCGGCTTCCAGTTTGGGCAGGGAATTAAAGGTTACGCCCGGCATGCGGTGCTTGCGAGAATCGGAGGTGCGTAGCAGGGCTTTTGCCCCGGAAAACTCCACGCCCTCGATAGTGTCCCAGGGCACGGTCGTGGAGGAGCCGAAGGCGGGGGAGATGGTGATGCCCGCCGACCCCACCAGCGTGGCGGACTTTAAGACGTAATAGATGAAGATCAGCGGCAAGAGCAGGATCCAGCCGAGAATCAGCGGCTTGTAGGCCACGCCGACGAGCGCGATGAGGATCATGATGACGGCCGCGAAGATGTGGGTGCGGTCGGGGCGGAAGGTGGTGACGGCATCGTCGTTGCGTCCAGCAGCACCGGCCCGGTTACTCGAGCGGGCAGTATCGGCTCGGCCCGCGGTGTTTGTGCTGCGGGCGCGGGAGGATCGTGCGGGCTTATCTGAGTGTCCGGGGCGTGAGTTCATAGCTGCCTATTCTACGTCCGTCGTCTCGCTGGGATTATTAGCCTCCGAGTTCTCCGGTTCGGACTGCTCTGGTTCTCGGGGTGAGCTGCTCGGGGCGGGCGAGTTGCTGGGTGCGGGGGAGGTTCTGGTGGGTGCTGGGTTGGTGGCGGTGGGTTCGGGTGTCACTTGCGGCTCGCTTGTTTCGGGCGCTTGCGTGGTTGATGGCGTGGTGGAGGGCTGGCTGCTGGAGGTGGTTGGGTCCACGAAGCGGGTCGTGGCCCGCCAGTCCTCGGCTGGCTGCACCGTCAATAGCTTGGTGATCAGCAATATCAGCGCCGCGATCATCATCAGCGTGGTGGAGACACGCGTCCGTCCGCCGAGTGAGAGCGCCTGCTTCCAGCGCTGTTCGTAGACGTCCGTGCGGAAGATGTGCGTGGGGCCCTGGTCTTCTTCGGCATCGCGCTTATCGACGCCAGGCTCCTCCGTCACCGGCGCATCGGTGGCAGGGAAGCCGCGGGTGCGTTCATCGGCCAGGGCGGCAGCCTGCTGCGTCGGGGCTTCTTCGGCAGCCGAAGCGGCAGCCCCAGTAGCCTCACCAGCAGCGGCCCCTCCAGCGGCAGCAGCCCCGGCAGCGCCCGCAGCGCCAGCTCCACCAGCGGCGTGTGCCGCATCGTCGGCGGGGTTGTTTTCGGCGCGGGCGGCGTCGTCAAGCGAAGAGCGGGCTGCAAGGGAGTGGGGTGCATCGAGCGGGCGTGTGGTGGCGTCGCGAAGCTCGGCAACGCGCATGCCATCGACGGTGGTAGCGGAGCCGTATTCGTCCCAGAATTCCTTGAGTACTTCGGTGCGGATGGCGCGTTCGACGGCCCATTGGCGGGCGGGATTGACCTGGACGATAAAGCGCATGGTCATCATCCACGGCATGCCGACGATGGTGGGCGGGACGACATCGACGGCGGGGTGCACTTCGAGTTCGCCGATGATATCGCGCTTGACCACTGGGTCATTGAGGGCGCGCTCGGCGGCGCTCGTGGAGCGGCTGATGGCGGATTCAACAGAGTCGCATCCCAGCAGCGGCACCGGAAGGACAGCGACAGCCCGAGCCCAGTAGTTGGAATAGTTGATGCACACGCGGGCGGTGCCGTTCGGGACAGTGACGTTTTCGCCGTTGAGGGTGCGGATCTTGGTGGCGCGCATGGTGATCTGCATGACGTCGCCCTCGACGCTGATGCCATTGCCTTCGAACTGCACCCAGTCGCCGACACCATATTGTTTCTCGGTGATGATGAAAAAGCCCGCGAGGAAGTCGCCGATGAGGGCCTGGGCGCCAAAACCGAGGGCAGCAGAAATGACGGTCGCCGGCACGGCGGCACCCACGAGCGAGAGCCCTAAGGTTTTGAAGAAGACGAGGATGAGGAGGAAGTAGGCGATACCTTGGCCGATATAGACGGCCGCGCCGACGAGCGCGAGACTGGCCTTGCGGTCTTCCTCGGAGTCCTCCCATTTGGATTGCACGTAGCGGTTGATGAGCCTGCCGACTCTGGGCACGAGTAGGCCCAAGAGAATGAGAAGGATAAGGGTGAGACCTTGGCTGACGATCCAGTCGAGCGTTTGATAGAAGATGTACTGAGCTTGAGTGAGCATGGTGGTTTCTAAAATAGTCGTTTCCCGCGGTGTGGCCAACGAGTTATCAGCGCTTATCGACGCCCACCCGCAGCCACCCTGACCTGCTCTCATCTCACTCTCAGCTCTATTTTTTAGTTCCGTCGCCGGCGTGGCGCTGGTGATGTCCGCGGTTGCCGGCAGGGTGCTCGCTATTGCCGCAGCATGCGGCCGCGGTGGGGAAGTGGCGTGTCAGTCGTGGCGCGAGCGGTTCGGCGGCGCTGCCATCTGATGGGGGTAGTTTCTGTGAATTGTGTGTGAGTTCCGAGGGCTGCTGTGTATTATTGCCGCATGACCAACATTCGACTTGTACTCGTAATTACCGAGCGGCGCGCGCCGTAGCGGTCGGTACTAGTCGTCCCATACAGCACGCGCCCTCGACGGACTCGAACACCAGACGAGTTCCCGCCGAGGGTTTTGGTTTATCAGCGGTCTGTGTCCCTCCATTACCCCTCGAGGCGCCGCTGAGTGCTACGACATAATTACACAGCTGATGTTTCACTCCCCGCCGGCAGGATATGCCCACCCGCGCCTCTATCTTTCGGTGTGCTGGTGGGACAACTCTGCTGCGTAGTACATAGCAAGTGACAGCAACGAACAAGGAGCCAATCCACCGTGGCCGAGAAGCAACAGCCCTCATCGCAGGCTGCAGCGCACCACAGCCAGACCTCACAGGCGGATGCCGTGAATGGTCAACGCATGACTGGTGCGCAGGCAATCGTAACGACCTTGGAACTCATCGGGATCGATACCATTTTCGGTATTCCTGGCGGCGCCGTCCTGCCGCTGTATGATCCCCTCTATTCCTCCACCAAGGTGCGCCACGTACTCGTACGCCACGAGCAAGGCGCGGGCCATGCTGCCACCGGCTATGCCCAGGCCACCGGCCGTATCGGAGTGTGCGTCGCCACCTCTGGTCCGGGCGCGACTAACTTGGTCACCCCGATCGCCGACGCCATGCTGGATTCCGTTCCGATGCTGGCCATTACCGGCCAGGTGGGGCACTCCCTGCTGGGCACGGATGCCTTCCAAGAGGCGGATATCCGCGGTATCACCATGCCCGTGACCAAGCACAACTACATGATCACCGACCCCAATGACATCCCGCGGGCCTTCGCCGAGGCCTATCACATCGCCACCACGGGACGCCCCGGGCCGGTGCTGCTGGACATCCCCAAGGATGTGCAAAACGCGGAGATGACCTTCGAGTGGCCGCCGAAGATCAAGATCCCCGGCTATCGCCCGACGGTGACTCCGCACAGCCGACAGATCGATGAGGCCGTCAAGCTCATCTCCCAAGCCTCCAAGCCGGTGATCTACGCTGGCGGCGGCATCATCAAGGCCAACGCCTCCGCGGAGCTGCAGGAATTTATCGACAAAACCGGTATTCCGGTGGCCACTACGCTCATGGCGCTGGGCACTGTGCCCTCTCATCATGAACTGAACATGGGCATGCCGGGCATGCACGGCACCGTCTCGGCGGTGGGGGCGATCCAACGCGCGGATCTGCTCATCACCATCGGCGCGCGCTTCGATGACCGCGTCACCGGCGATGTTGATTCCTTCGCCCCCGAGGCCAAGGTGATTCACGCTGACATCGACCCGGCCGAGATCGGCAAGATTCGGGTGGCTGATGTGCCGATCGTCGGTGATGCCCGCGAGGTGCTGAGCGCCTTCAACCGCGCCTTCGACTCCGAGTCCGTTGACACTCAGGACCTCAGCGCCTGGCATAGCTATCTCAACTCGCTCAAGGAGCGCTTCCCGCGCGGCTGGGATGATGTGGATGATGGCTTGCTCACCCCGCAGCACGTGATCCGAGAGCTTTCTAAAACAGTCGGCCCGGACGCTATCTACTGTGCCGGCGTGGGCCAGCACCAGATGTGGTCGGCGCAATTCATTGACTTCGAGCATCCACGCACGTGGTTGAACTCCGGCGGATTGGGCACCATGGGCTATTCCGTGCCGGCCGCCCTCGGCGCCAAGGCGGGCTGCCCCGATAAGGAAGTGTGGGCCATCGATGGCGATGGGTGCTTCCAGATGACCAATCAAGAGCTCACCACCTCCGCGATTGAGAACATGCCCATCAAGGTGGCGGTGATCAATAACGGCAACCTCGGCATGGTGCGCCAGTGGCAGACCCTCTTCTATGAGAGCCGCTACTCCAACACCAAGCTGCGTGAGCAGGGCGAGTACGTGCCGGACTTCGTCGCCCTCGCCGAGGGACTCGGCTGTGTCGCCTTCCGCGTAACCAAGGAAGAAGACATCGTGCCCACCATTAATAAGGCGCGCGAAATCAACGACCGGCCTGTGCTCATCGACTTCATCGTGGGCCAAGACGCCCAGGTGTGGCCGATGGTCTCGGCTGGCGCCTCGAACACGGATATTCAATACGCCCGTGATCTGCGTCCGCTTTTCGACGAAGAGTCCTCGGCCGCGTCCGCCTCTGACTATTCCGATGGCAATGCCTCCGGCTACGCGGCGCATGCCTCGAAGGCAGAGAGTGACTACGCAGAGAACACCGCAGCGGATGCTGCCGACACCGACTCCGCATCGCGCGGCTAAGAGAGAAGGATAAGAATCAATGTCTGAAGAAATCCATCGTCACACTCTCAGCGTGCTCGTTCAAGATGTCGACGGCATCATCTCCCGCGTTGCTGGGCTATTCAGCCGCCGGGCGTACACCATGAGCGCGATCACCTCGGCGCGCACCGAAACGCGCGGCGTCAACCGCATCACCATCGTGGTCCACACCGACGATGACTCGATTGAGCAGATCACCAAGCAGCTGAACAAGCTGATCCACGTCCTCAAGGTGGTGCGCCTCGAGCCGGAGAAGACCATCGCGCGGGCGTTGCTCATGGTGAAGGTGAACGCCGATGCCGCCAACCGCCCCCTGGTGGTGGATGCGGCGAATCTCTTCCGCGCCCGCGTCGTGGACGTCGCTCCCGATTCCATGGTGATCGAGGCCACCGGTGCGCCCGATAAATTGGACGCGCTGCTCGAGGTGCTCGAGCCCTTCGGTATTCGGGAGATGGCCAAGTCCGGCCAGATCGCGATGCACCGTGGTCCTCGTATTCTCACACCCAACCACAAGAAGGCGTCTCAAATAGTGGACTTCGAGTCCCAGTAAGTGATACGCTACCCCTAGCATTTCCATCAATGAAAGGTTGATCTCTCCAACATGGCTATTGAAGTGTTCTACGACGCCGATGCCGACCTGTCCATCATCCAGGGCCGCAAGGTTGCGGTTGTGGGCTATGGCTCCCAGGGCCACGCTCACGCTCAGTGTCTGCGCGACTCTGGTGTCGAGGTCAAGATCGGTCTGCGCGAGGGCTCCAAGTCCGCCGCTAAGGCCGAAGAGGCTGGCTTCGAGGTTGGATCCGTCGCTGAGGTGTCCGAATGGGCAGATGTCATCATGATCCTGGCCCCGGATACCTCCCAGGCGAAGATCTTCACCGAGCAGATCGAGCCGCACCTAAAGTCCGGCGATGTGCTGCTCTTCGGTCACGGCCTGAACATCCACTTCGACCTGATCACCCCCGCCGAGGACATCGCCGTCGGCATGGTGGCCCCCAAGGGTCCCGGTCACCTGGTTCGTCGTCAGTTCGTTGACGGCAAGGGCGTGCCCTGCCTGATCGCCGTCGACCAGGATCCCTCCGGCGACACCCAGGACCTCACGCTGTCCTATGCTGCCGCTATCGGTGGCGCCCGTGCCGGCGTGATCGTCACCTCCTTCCGTGAAGAGACCGAGACCGACCTCTTCGGCGAGCAGGCAGTGCTCTGCGGTGGCCTCGAATCGCTGATGATGACCGGCTTCGAGGTGCTCACCGAGGCGGGCTACGCCCCCGAGATGGCCTACTTCGAGGTGCTGCACGAGATGAAGCTCATCGTGGACCTCATCTGGGAGGGCGGCCTGGAGAACATGAACTACTCCATCTCCGAGACCGCTGAGCTCGGCGGCTATGTCGCCGGCCCGCGCATCATCGATGCCGAGGCCAAGAAGCGCATGGAAGAGGTGCTCGCTGATATCCAGTCGGGCAAGTTCGTGCGCGACATGGTTGCCGACGTTGAGGCCGGCCAGCCGAAGATGAAGGACTACCGCGAGCAGATCGCCAACCACCCGATCGAGAAGACCGGTGCGAAGTTGCGCGACATGATGTCCTGGGTCAAGAACCCGCTGGACGCCACTGCGTAGTAGCCCCATAGAGCCAAAAGCCCCACCCTATGGTGGGGCTTTTGTGCGTACAGGCTACCCATAATATTTTCAATATTGGAATTTATTGAAAATAGAGGATAGGCTACGGGCATGACTACCTCCTCCCCTCATTCCCACGGCTCCCACTCCTCCCACGAGGAGCATGCGCACGACTCCGGTCACAACCACGACCACAACCACGGTCACGGTCACGCCCATGGCCACGACCATGCGCATGCGCATGTGCCCACCGACTCGCTGCGGGCGCTGCTAATCGTTATCGGCCTGACAGCTGCGGTCTTTTTCGCCGAGCTCATCGTTGGCCTCATTTCCGGATCTTTGGCTCTATTGTCCGACGCGGCGCATATGCTCTCCGATTCGGCGGGGCTTTTTATCGCCCTCATCGCAATGGTGGTGGGGCGCTCCGCGCATTCCGCAGGCGCAACCTTTGGCTATAAGCGCATGGAAGTCTTCGCTGCCCTCATCAATGCCCTCACCGTCACAGGTATTGCAATTTATATTTTCATTGAGGCAATTGGGCGTTTTGGCCATGACCACAGCGTGGACACCGGCATGATGCTCATCGTCGCCATTATCGGTTTGGTCGTGAATACCATCGCGGCGGTGGTTTTGGTGCGGCGGCAGCACGACAGTATGAACCTGCGTGGGGCCTATCTGCATGTGATTACCGACCTGTTGGGTTCGGTGGCAGTCATTATTGCCGGCTTGATTATCCGCTACACCGGCTTCGTGGCAGCCGATACCATTGCAAGTGTCATTATCGCCGCGATGATTCTGCCGCGCTCCCTGCGGCTGGTGTTCGATGCCAGCCAAGTGCTTCTCGAGCACGCTCCGGCCGGGGTCACCGTCGAGCAGGTGGAGCAGCGTCTCATCGAGATCGATCAGGTCAGGCAGGTACATGACATTCACATCTGGAGTCTCGATGGCACTACGCATCTGTGTTCTTGCCACCTTGTGGTCGACGATTCCTTGGACTCCTCGCGCCACTGCGTAGTCCTCGACACCGCCACTGCCGCGTTGAAGGATATGGGCCTGGGGCATGCCACCATTCAGATTGAATCCGAGGAGCATGCAGGGCATGAGGAAGTCGAATGCCAAAGCGAGTAGGTGCCGCGGGGCGGCGTCGATAAGCGCTATCGCGCCGCGACGGGGATAAGGCGCTAGGTTTAAGGGTATGGGTTTTAGTACGCCAAGCTATGTTTTGACTGACCTGTTTGCCCGCATCAATCGCGGTGATCTGCAGCTACCGGATTTCCAGCGCTCCTTCCGCTGGGATGTGGATCGGGTACGCGCCCTTATCCTGACGGTGCTGCGCGGCTATCCGATCGGCACGCTGATGACGCTGGATGTGCGCGGCGAGCCGGTACGCTTCAAACCGCGACCGCTGCAGGGCGCGCCGAATGAAGGCTCCGATCCGGGATGGTTGCTTCTCGACGGCCAGCAGCGGCTGACCACGCTGTTTCATACCTTGAGCGGCGATGGCTACATCGACACCGTGGACTTTCGCCGGAAGCGGGTGCGCCGCAAGTTCTATCTGGACATCAACAAGGCGCTCGAGGGCGATATCCTGCCCGATGAGGCGGTGTTTTCCGTGGACGAGAAAGGCATCGTGCACACCCATTTCGGCCCCTTCATCGAGGGTGGGGTCACCGACCATGAGGCGGAGCTGAGCAATGAGGTCATTCCCATTGCTGACCTGTTGAATGACAAGGGCGCCAATATGCTCTTCGATCTCGCCGCCCGGGGCGACGCCGATACGCGCGACCGTACGAAGACCATCATGAACCGCGTCGTGCGCCCGCTATCTCGCTACAGCGTGCCGATGATCCGGCTGGATCGCGACACCCACACCGGCGGTATCGGCTCCATTTTTGCCCACGCCAACTCCGGGGGACTACGCATGGGCGTTTTCGATCTTCTCACCTCGGTCTTTGCCACCGAGGACAGCGAGTACAAGCTGGGAGACGATTGGAAGAAGACCAAGGATGTGCTCTCCAATTTCGAGGTCTTGGGCGATGTCGGCACCACCGACTTCCTCAAAGCCGTGACGCTGCTGGTGACCTACCGGCGCGGCCGCGCCTCAGGCCAGCGCGAGGATATTCTCCAGCTTACCTTGGAGGAGTACAAGCCGGCCGCCGAGTCGATGCGGGTGGCCTTCGCGCACACCGCGAAATTCCTCCGCGATCGCCGCATCTTCACCCGCGACCAGGTGCCCTATACCTCCCAGCTGGTGGCGCTGGCCGTCATCCTTGCGATTCTGGAGGAGGAACCGGACGTATGGCAGTCTCGCAAAGCATGGGACCGGCTCTATCGCTGGTTCTGGTGCGTTATTCTGGGCGAGCTCTACGGCACCGCCGCGGTGGCCAACCGGGCCGCCCGAGACGTCAATGAGGTGCCGCGCTGGGTGCTCGCCGCCGCCCGCGCAGAGAAGGCTGATGCAGCAGGGAAGGCTGGTACAGCAGGGGAGTCCGGTACAGCAGGGGAGTCTGGCGCCGCTGCGGATGCGGAGCTGCCCGCGAGCGTGGCGAAGGCGCGCTTCGCTGAGTCGCGTCTGCTCAGCATCGACGCCGATTCCACCGCCTATAAGGGAATCTTTGCGCTCATGATGGGCCGCGGCGCCAAGGACTGGCGCACCGGGCTGGAATTCACCGGCGATAATATCGAGGATCTCGACGCCGGATTCCACTACATCTTCCCGCCGCGGTGGTGCGCCGAGCAGGGCGTGGACCCCGTGCTGTATAACTCGGTGCTCAACCGCGCCCCCATGGGGCGACGCACCCAGGTGGTGATTTCGGGAACCCCGCCCTCGCGCTATCTGCCGCGGGTGCAGTCGAAGTCCATCATGGAAGATGCCGAGTTCGACGCAGTGCTCGCCACCTCAATGCTTACCCCCGAGTATCTGCACGCGGCGAAGGCAGAGGATTTCTTCTCCGATCGCCGCCGGCGCGTGGTGCAGGCCATCGAGGAAGCCATGGGCAACGAGGCAATTCACGACGTGGATGAAAACGATCTGCGTGGTGGCCACGAGGGCCCCGATGCCTTCCAATGCCCCGAAGAAAGCACGGGAGAGTAATAAGATGCGCTAGGCTAAGCTGTCAATACTGCCCACGGGGGTGCGTGTCGATGTGCGCTCATGCGACCTCGGCACGGTGGCGCGCCGAGTAGTGCCGGGCTGCTGCGTAGTGTGCGCTTAGCCCGTAGCCGAGACCGCGTCCTCTGGGTAGGCGGATACGTTTAGGACCTAGGCAAACCAGCAATCGAACCCGTCAGGGCGAGAGGATTATTTAGTGAAGAAGAACAAGGCTATCGCGATCGCCGCGAGTGTGCTCATGCTCTCCAGCGTGGGAGTGGCGTGCTCTAATAACAATGGCGGCGCCGATAATAAACCGGCGGCGTCGAATGCAGCGGCAGCCCGCGACGTGGACCCCCGTTTCGGCGAGGCCCCTTTCGTGGTAGGCGATAACGATTTCTCCGGCATTGACGCCTCCGAGCTCTTCTATGACCACTCCGAGACAGCGGTGGTCTCTGGCATGGCTAAGGCCTCGCAGCTGCGCGGCGCATCGATCGCGGCCGTGGCCCACGCCCCGATGCTGATGAATACTCCCGATAACCGCGCCGCGATCCTCGAGGAGCTCAAGCGTCTCAAGGCCACCAAGGTGCTGCTGGTCGGCGATACTGACTTCGCTGCGGCTGAGGCAACCGATGATGCCGATATCACCTTCATCAAGGACGAAGGCACCATCGCCTCCCTAGAGGCCGCCACCTCGCAGAGCTTCACTGAGAAGACCACCGGCGATATCGGGCAGTCCATCACGGACATTGTGAATCTGGATCCCAAGCAGCCAACCCTGCTGGTTCCGGAGGGCTATTCCACCCCGGCCGAGGGCAAGGCGCAGGAGCAGGAGAATTTCCCTGCGCAGTCCGCGCTTGACGACGGCAACTCTCCGGTGGTGCTGACCTCCCCGATGAGCGGTATACCGGCGACGGCTACCGCTAAGGCATGGGGCGCTGACCTGGTTGCGCTGCCGTGGCCCGATCCGCGCGCCTCGGAAGAGGGCATCAAGGCCGTGGCCGGCATGGAAGATAAGCCGGTGATCGCCTTGGGTCGTCTCTTTGGCTCCAAGGAGAACCTGAAGAAGCGCATTGTGCTCAGCCAGGACGTCACCGAGGAACAGCCCGGTGGCGGCCAGCTGGTATTCCCGGGCCGCCACGTGGTTGCCCTCTATGGCCACCACACTGGTCCTGCCTTGGGGGCGATGGGTGAGCAGGATTCTGCGTCCGCCGCGGAGCGCGTGGTCGATATCGCTGAGCAGTACCAGCAGTACGTGGACGATCCGGTCATCCCCGCCTTCGAGATGATGGCCACCGTGGCCTCCTCGGATCCGGGTGATGATAATGACTACTCCAATGAGGCCACGACCGAGGAGCTGCTCGACTATCTCGACGCCATCACCGAGGTTGGCGGCTATGCGGTGCTCGATCTGCAGCCCGGCCGGGCGCGTCTGCTCGACCAAGCCAAGCTCTATGAAGAGCTGCTCAAGCGCCCCAATGTGGGCTTGGCGCTCGATCCGGAGTGGAAGCTCGGGCCGAATGATCTGCCCCTGCAGAATGTGGGCCATGTGGACGCTGCCGAGGTGAACGAGGTCTCCGATTGGCTCGCCAAGTTGGTCGATGAAAACAACCTGCCGCAGAAGCCTTTGGTGCTGCACCAGTTCCAGCTGCAGATGATCCGCAACCGCGAGCAGCTGAATGTGGACTACCCCGAGCTGGCCATCGTGCTGCACGCTGACGGCCACGGTACCCCAGACCTGAAGTTCCAAACCTGGGATGTACTCAAGGACGGCCTCGACCCGCGCATCTTCTTGGCGTGGAAGAACTTCTACGACGAGGATTCTCCCACCTTCACCCCAGAGGAGACGATGGACATCGAGCCGCGTCCGTGGTTTGTGTCCTATCAATAAAATCCCCCCAATTGAGGCCGATTCAGCAAGGATCGGTCTCCTAGCCATTAAGATTTAAAAGGCCCCACCCACGCTGTACTACGCAGCAGAGGGTGGGCCTGTTTCTGGCCTCACCGCAAGTCTGGAATGTCAGACTTTCTATGAGGGCGTGGCGGCGTCGTCACGCATCAGCCGGAAGCTGCCCAACACCCCATATTCCCAGGAGATTCCTCGTGACCGAGACAACCCGTCCAGTCGTTCTCATCGCAGATAAGCTCGCCCAGTCCACCGTCGATGCGCTCGGAGATGCCGTGGAAGTGCGGTGGGTTGACGGTCCCAACCGCCCCGAACTGCTCGCTGCGGTCGCGGACGCCGACGCGCTGCTGGTGCGCTCTGCCACCACCGTGGACAAGGAGGTGCTCGACGCGGCGCCGAAGCTGAAGATCGTGGGCCGTGCCGGCGTGGGCCTGGACAACGTGGACATCGATGCCGCGACCGAGCAGGGAGTGATGGTGGCCAACGCCCCCACCTCCAATATCCATTCCGCCTGCGAGCACGCCATCTCGCTGCTGCTCTCGACCGCGCGCCAGATCCCCGCCGCCGACGCCACCCTGCGCGAGGGCGAGTGGAAGCGCTCCTCCTTCAAGGGCGTGGAAATCTACGGGAAAACGGTGGGTATCGTCGGTTTCGGCCACATCGGTCAGCTCTTCGCCCAGCGCCTGCGCGCCTTCGAAACCGACATCATCGCCTACGATCCCTACGCCAATCCGGCCCGCGCCGGCCAGCTGGGCGTGGAGCTCGTGGAGCTCGAGGAGCTCATGGAGCGCTCCGACTTTGTCACGATTCACCTGCCCAAGACCCCGGAGACTGCCGGTATGTTCGACGCCGAGCTGCTCGCCAAGGCCAAGAAGGGGCAGATCATCATCAATGCCGCGCGCGGTGGTCTCGTCGATGAGCAGGCGCTTGTCGACGCCATCCAGGCCGGCACCATCCGCGGCGCCGGTTTCGACGTCTATGCCACCGAGCCCTGCACGGACTCCCCACTTTTCGCCTGCCCCGAGGTAGTCGTCACCCCGCACTTGGGCGCCTCCACTGTTGAGGCCCAAGATCGTGCCGGCACCGACGTGGCCGACTCCGTGCTCAAGGCCCTGGCCGGCGAGTTCGTCCCCGATGCGGTCAACGTCTCCGGCGGCGCCGTGGGCGAGGAAGTGGCCCTATGGCTGGAGCTGGCCCGCAAGCTGGGACTCGTGGCAGTGCACCTGCTCGACGGCGCTGCCGTGCGCGTCGAGGTCCAGGGCCGCGGCGAGCTGTCCTCCGAGAATATCGATGCACTGGGCCTGTCGGCGCTGCGCGGCGTGTTCGCCACCACCGTCGATCAGCCCGTGACCTTCGTCAACGCCCCGCAGATCGCCGAGTCCCGCGGCGTGGAGCTGGATGTCTCTACCGCCACCGAGGCCCAGACCCACCGCTCCGTTCTCGGGGTGAAGGTCATCGCGAGCGACGGCAGCGCTGTCGAGGTCTTCGGCGCCCTCACCGGATTGAACAGCGTGGAGAAGGTTGTGCGCATCAATGGCCGCGGACTCGATCTGCGCGCCGAAGGTCACAACCTCTTCCTGCAGTACACCGACGCCCCGGGTGCGGTAGGCATCGTCGGCTCCGTGCTCGGCGAGTGCGGGGTCAATATCAACGCCGCCGCACTGTCCCAGGACGCCACCGGCTCCGGCGCCACCCTGATCCTGCGCATCGATCAGGAAATTCCCGAAGAGGTCGTGGAGAGCATCGGCGAGAAGCTCGACGCCTCCCTCGTCTTCCAGCTCTGCCTGGACTAATCACGTCGCCTGCTGCCCGCGTGGCTTCCGAGTAGCGATACTCGGGTAGTCACGCGGGTTATTTTTAGGTGCTACTACGCTACAGAGTTATGCACTCTGAGACTTTGCCCGTGAGCTTCACCGTCGACGACTATCCCCGCGCTCTTCTCGCAGTTGCGGCCTATAATTCCGCCAATCCCGGCGCCCAACTTGTCGCTGATGCGGAAAGCGGCACAGTTCTGCTGCGTAGTAGCATCTCGGAACCGGCGTATCGGGACCGGGCCATGGCGGCCTGCGGGATGATCTCCGCCGCGGACTCTGCTGAGCCCGCCCCGAACCTTGCGGCGGAAGATCCCGATGATGCCGCCCGTGCAGCAGTGATGCAGTCTGTGGCTACGTGGTTTAAGGCCCATGGGGTGAGTGAGGTGCAGCCCTCTGCGGAGACGGGTCGCATTGAGTTTGCTATCGATGGCCTGCCGGTGGACTTTGGGGCAACTCGTGCTGGGCATCTGCAGGTGGTCGCCATGTCGCAGGTGGACAGCGAGCCTGGAGAGTTGGCGCATGTGTGCAATTTCGCGACCAGCAAGGTCGATGATGCGGCGGCATTCCCAGTGAAAGGGGAGCAGGGCTGGTGGTGTGCGGTGCACACCGCGGTGGAGGTGGCCGGCTGTGACGAGGCTGGTTTCGACTCGGCGCTGCGTAGCGCGGTGGCGGCGGTGCTGCAGTTGCAGCGCACGGTTATTGTGCTCGCGGAGCAGGGCTAACGTGCTACACTAGCGCTGTTCACTATATGGGAAAGGTGTATCACTCTATGAAATCTGGGTTGAAACTTGCAGTCATCGGCGGCGACGGTATCGGGCCGGAGGTCACGGCCGAGGCGCTGAAGGTGCTCCATGCAGTGCGTGACGACGTTGCCACGACCGATTTTGACCTCGGGGCGCGCCGCTATCTCCGCAATGGCGAGCTGCTCACCGAGGACGATCTGGCGGAGCTGAAGCGCCACGACGCCATTGTGCTTGGCGCTATCGGTGCACCAGGGGAGGTTCCCCCGGGTGTGTTGGAGCGAGGCCTGCTGCTCAAGATGCGTTTTGCCCTTGATCACCACGTGAATCTGCGTCCTTCCAAGATCTATCCGGGCACCACCTCGCCGCTGCGCGATCCCGGTGATGTGGACTTCGTGGTCGTGCGCGAGGGTACTGAGGGGCTCTATGCCGGCAATGGCGGCACCCTGCGGGAGAACACTCCGCACGAGGTGGCCAGCGAGGTAAGCCAGAACACCCGTTTTGGTGTCGAGCGCGTGGTGCGTTATGCCTTTGATCTGGCTCAGTCACGACGCAAGAAGCTCACGCTGGTGCACAAGACCAATGTGCTCGTGCACGCCGGTTCCTTGTGGCAGCGCACCGTGGATGCGGTGGCTAAGGACTATCCCGAGGTCTCCGTGGATTATTGCCATATCGACGCCGCCACGATTTACCTAGTCACGGATCCCTCCCGTTTCGATGTGATTGTCACCGACAACCTCTTCGGCGACATCCTCACCGATGAGGCCGGCGCCATCACCGGCGGCATTGGCCTGGCTGCCTCCGGCAATATCGACGCCAGCGGCACGAATCCCTCGATGTTTGAGCCCGTCCATGGCTCCGCCCCCGATATCGCCGGCACCGGTGTGGCCGATCCGGTGGCCGCCATTCTCTCGATGGCGCTCTTGCTGCGCCATCTAGATGACGAGGCTAATGCCCAGCGCATCGAGGAGGCTGTGCAGAATCATCTATCGGCACGCGATGCCGATGCCGCCATCTCCACCACGGCGGTGGGAGACGATATCGTCGCTCGCTTGAGCTAGCCGTGCGCCGCTCCCCGGGCCGCCTTCGTCTCGCGCGGCTCGGGGCACCTGGGGCGTTGCTGTCGGCGCTCTGCTGCGTAGTAGCAGGAGGGCGACGTCGATAAGCAATGGTGCCACAGTGGAGATCTAGGTCACAATCGCGGATCATTTTGGTCTAAAACACGTCGTCTCAAAAGTGAAGTGAATTACACTACGGGACATGAACGTAGAACTGGAAGAGATCCGCGATTTTTTATCGAAGCACGAGCCCTTTAGTCATCTTTCGCCGGAAGCGCTGAGCCAGCTGCCGCAGCATGTGGTGGTGGAGTATGTCCGCGCCGGCGAGGTTATTTTTAGTGCGGGACAGCCCAATAGCTTTCTCAATATCATTCGTTCGGGCGCGGTGGACGTGCTCGGCGAGGATGGGCTGCTGCTCGATCGCCGCGATGCTGGGCGCTCCTTCGGCTATTCGACGCTCGAGGATGATTCTCCGTCGATGTACACGATGGTCGCGGTGGAGGATAGCCTCCTGTTGCGGCTGCCGCGCGAGGCATTTCTTGAGCTCTGCGAGAACCAGCCGCAGGTGCATCGCTTTTTCTGCTCGCAGTCGCAGCGGATTCGGGCGACGGCCTCCCAGATGCGGGAGGAGTCGGCCTCCGATGCGCTGCGCAGCTCGGTGGGCGAGTGCATGGTGCGCCGGCCCGCCTGCTGTAGTCCCGATACCTCCATTAGAGAGGCGGGGGCGCGCATGGCCTCCCAGCGCGTGTCCAGCCTGCTGGTGGTCGAGGGCGAGGAGAGCGCGTTGGAGGACGGGGTGCTCGTCGATGCGGCACAGGATACGGTGCGGCTGCTCGGCATCGTCACCGATAGGGACATGACCAAGAAAGTGGTGGCGGAGGCGATCGATTCCTCGCTGCCGATTTCTGCGGTGATGACCCCAGATCCGGTGACGGTGAGCAGCTCGATGCGCGGCTTCGAAGCGATGCTGCTGCTGGCCCAATACCGCATCCACCACCTGCCGGTGATCGATGATCACAACCTCGTCGGCATCGTCGCCTCGGGCGATATTATGCGCCTGCTGCGCAATGATCCGATCTTCGTGCACGCCGATATGGAGCGGGCCGAAACCGATGCGGAGCTCGCAGAGGTCTATAGCTCCGCGAAGGAAGTGGCCGCCCGCTTCATCGAGCGCGGCGCCGATCCCGCGGAGGTCTCTGGCCTGCTCACCCTCGCCGCCGATGCCCTAGCGCAGCGGCTGGTCGCGCTCACGGAAGAGGAGATGGGTCCGCCCCCGGTGGACTATTGCTTCGTGGTGCTCGGCTCGCACGGGCGCCGCGAAATGGGCTTCGCCTCCGATCAGGACAATGCTCTCATCCTCGCCGACGACTTCGACTCCGGCGCGCATGGAGACTACTTCGCCACGTTTTATGAGCGCGTGTGCACGCGGCTTGCCGCCGCCGGCCAAGTGCTCTGCCCCGGCGAGATGATGGCCTCCAACCCCGAGTGGCGCATGACGGTGAGCCAGTGGAAGCGCACCTTCCACACGTGGGTATCCGCCCCAGAGCCGGAGGCGGTGCTGCACACGCAGGTGTTCTTCGACATGCGCGGTGTCGCCGGCACCCTGGCGCTTGCTGAGGAGGTCATCGAATCCGCGAATGATCAAGCCCACGGGGCGCGCAGGATGCACGCCCACTTGGCTGCGCTTGCGGCACGACGCGATGCCCCGTTGGGGTTCTTCCGTGGGCTCGTGGTGGAACGCAGCGGAGACTACGCCAATACTCTCAACGTGAAAAAGGGCGGCACGGCCACGATCGTGCAAATGGCCCGCCTCTTTGCCCTATCCGCGCCCGCCGAGATCAGCACGCGGCCTCTCGGCACCTCCGAGCGCCTGGAGTATGCCATGGCCAGCAATTGGGTCTCCGCCAAAGGCGGGGCTGATCTGCTCGATAGCTTCCATTTTCTTAACACCGTGGTGCAGCGCCACCAGGCGGCGCAGCTGCGTAGTGGCGCCGCCCCAGAAGCCGTGGACTACCACATCGACCCCAAACAGCTCAGCACCATCGAACGCGAAGGCCTCCGCGATGCCTTTTCCATCATCCGCTCGATGCAATCAGCCCTGAGCACCAAATACCCCGTGCGGAGCATCTGATGTTCGGCTGGGGAAAAAAGAAGGCCACCGGCGCGCTCGCCGAGTTCGAGGCCGTCGCCGCTCAAGACCCGCGCACGCCCCTCGACGAGGCGGAGCTGCTCGCCGTCGATATTGAGACCACGGGCCTGGATCCGAAAAAAGACGCCATGCTCTCGATCGGGTGGGTGCCGGTGCGTGGCCGCAGAATCCAGCTCGGCGAGGCCGGCTATATGCTCATCAAACAGGACCGCTCGGTGGGCACCTCCGCGACGCTGCACCATCTCACCGACACCCAACTCGCCACCGGCTTAAGCCCCCGCGAGGCATTGGAGGCGTTCCTTCCCCGGCTCGCGGGCACCACCATGCTGGTGCATTTCGCCCCGATCGAGCAGCGCTTCCTCTCTGCGCTCTGCGCGCAGGAATTCGGCGCGTCCCTGAAAGTGCCCACCGCCGACACCTTCCAACTCGAACGCACGCACATGGAAAAGATGTCGACCTATCCGCGCGGCGAGGACCTTCGCCTGCCACGGGTGCGCGCCCGCTATAGCTTGCCGCGCTATCCCAATCACAATGCGCTTATCGACGCCATCGCCTGCGCCGAGCTCTACCTAGCCATGAGGGCACACCTCGGGTACTCCACTCTGCGTGATATTCAGTTGTGACTACGCATCAGAGTGGCGCCGCTTAGGTGGCCCTGATTTTCCCTGCTCGCGAGCGCGATGGGGGATCAGCCGCTCTGATGCGTAGTAGCAGCGCGGAAACTAACCCCATCTGGTGGGAGAGTCGCCATGCTGTAGCAGGTTTTATGCCCGATTAGCGGCGCGTGGAAGCGCAGGCTGGTTAAGATGGTCGGCATGCGTTTTGGACGAATTGCCCACCCAGAAGGAATGTGTTTCGCCGTCATCGAGGGGGAAGGTAAGGACCAGGTAGCGAAGGAGATCAAAGAGACTCCTTTCACTAAGCCGGAATTCACGGGCCGTAGCTGGCCGATCGCCGAGGTGAAGTTGCTCGCACCGATGCTGCCGTCGAAGATTTGCGCGATCGGTCGCAACTACGCGGACCACGTGGCGGAGGTGTTTAAGAAGTCTGCGGATGCGTTGCCCCCAACGCTGTTTTTGAAGCCGCCGACGGCTGTGGTGGGCCCGGGCGCTGCCATCAAGATCCCCGATTTCGCCACTCGAGTGGAGTTCGAGGGCGAGTTGGCGCTCATCGTCGGGCGCCCGTGCAAGAACGTCAAGGCCGAGAATTGGAAGGACGTGATCCTCGGCTACACCGTCATCAACGATGTCTCTTCCCGTGATCTGCAGTTCTCCGATGGCCAGTGGTCGCGCGCGAAGGGCATTGACACCTTCTGCCCGCTGGGCCCGTGGATCGAAACCGACCTCGATTCCCTCGATCTTGAGGACCTGCCCATCAAGGCACACCTGACGCACAACGGTGTCACCGAGACCAAGCAGGATTCCAACTCCTCGCAGATGATCATGTCCGTGGGAGAGATCGTGGAGTTCATTACCGCGTCCATGACGCTGCTGCCGGGTGATGTTATCTCTACCGGCTCCCCGGCAGGAACAGAGGAAATGTTCCCCGGCGATCACATCGAGATCGAGATCCCCGGTTTGGGCCGTCTGGCCAACCCCGTCGAGCGCGCCTAAACCGGCCGCGCCCCTGCGGCCGCCGCGCGTCGCGGCCTCACACTTATGCCCACCCGCTGCTGAGATCCCACTCGGCGGCGGGTGGTTGTCGTATGTCGCGCGAGCCCTACGCCCGCAGTCCCGCAGGCCCGCGTGAACCCCTACAACCCCAGCGCGGACATAATGGTCCGCAGCTTGGCAGTGGTTTCATCGAGTTCGGCCTGCGGATCGGAATCGGCGACGATCCCGCCGCCGGCCCAGGTGCGCGCGTGGGTGCCATAGGCATCGACCTCGGCGCAGCGGATCGCCACCATGTACTCGCCGTCCCCGCGCCGATTGGACCAGCCCACGGCGCCAGCATAGAACCCGCGCGGTGTCTCGGTGGCGGTGATGATTGCCTCTGCGGCATCGGTGGGGGTGCCGCAAATCGCCGGGGTGGGGTGCGTCTGCAGGGCCAACTCGAGGGCAGTCATCTCTGCTTCCTTGACCGTGCCCGTAATGGGGGTGGCGAGGTGCCACATCTCGGCGGTTTTGGTCAGCTCGGGGCGCTCGGGAATGCTCAGCGTCTCGCACAGCGGTCGCAAGGTGCGCTCCAAATGCTGCACCACATGGGCATGCTCGGCGAGGTCCTTGGCGCTGTTGTAGAGCCGCTGCCCATGTTCCTCATCACTGCGCTTATCGACGCCGCGAGGTGCCGAACCAGCCAGTGGATAGGCGCTGATCGTGGTGCCACGTTTACGCACCAAAACCTCGGGGGAGGAGCCCACCAACATGGTGTGGGCGTGGTCGCCGCCAGCGGGGGAGAGGTCGGCGATGAAGCCATCGCAGTGGGGGGAGCGATCAATGAGCTTGGCGGCCACTAGCAGCGGATCGGCCGGTGGGTCGAAGCGCACGTCCACCGCGCGGGCAAGCACCACCTTTTCCAGACGGGTGCGTGCGATGGTGGCGACGGCCGCTTCCACCCGCGCCCGATGCTCGTCCTCGTCGGGGTCGACGCCAACAAGCTCGGAGTGCAGCTGCGAGCCGGGGCCGATGCGATAGTGCGCGTGCGGCTCGAGGGGGCCTTGTTCGCTAATGATTCGCTCGGGCACGGTCAGTGCTGCGGGATCATCGCGCAAGAAAGGAAGGGCGCCGACCACCATCGTCACCCGCCCCTCGCGCAGCGCAGCCACGGCTTCCCATGGGTCGCTATAGGTAGCGCGCGATCCTTGGGTGCGCACTGATCCATGGGCACGAGAGAGCAGGAAATCCGGTGCAGAAGAGGGACGGTGAGCGAATCGGGCCATGGCATGTAATGCTAGTTCATGCAGGCCACGGGAAAGCTACTAGACTAGACAACCATGTCTCATACTTCAGAAGTCGTCGTTCGTTTTTCCCCATCGCCCACCGGCACTCCGCACGTCGGAATGGTGCGCACCGCCCTGTTCAACTGGGCCTACGCCCGCCACACGGGCGGCAAGATGATCTTCCGCATTGAAGATACGGATGCTGCCCGCGACTCCGAAGAGTCCTACCAGGCCATTATCGATTCCTTGAACTGGTTGGGAATCGACTGGGACGAGGGCGTGGAAAAGGGCGGCCCCCACGAGCCTTATCGTCAGTCGCAGCGCGGTGACATTTATAAGGAGGTGCTGTCGAAGCTTATCGACGCCGGACTGGTCTACCCCGCGTACTCCACCGCAGAGGAGGTGGAGGAGCGCCACAAGGCCGCAGGGCGCGATCCCAAGCTGGGCTACGATAACTTCGACCGCGATCTCAGCGAGGAACAAAAGGCCGCGTTTGAGGCCGAAGGCCGCAAGCCCGTGTGGCGTCTGCGCATGCCGGAAAAGGACTGGGCGTGGAATGACTTGGTGCGAGGCGAGATCTCCTTCAAGTCCCAGACCCAGCCGGACTATGTGGTGGCCCGCTCCAATGGCCAGCCGCTCTACACCTTGGTGAATCCGGTGGACGATGCCATCATGGGGGTTACTCACGTCCTGCGTGGCGAGGATCTCCTGCCCTCTACGCCGCGCCAGATCGCGCTGTATGAGGCGCTCATGCAGATCGGCGTGGCCCAGCGCGTGCCAGAGTTCGGGCACATGCCCTTCGTGATGGGGCAGGGCAATAAGAAGCTCTCGAAGCGCGATCCGCAGTCGAACCTCTTTAACCACCGCGATGCCGGCATCATCCCAGAGGGCATGCTCAACTATCTCGCCCTGCTCGGCTGGTCGTTGAGCAAGGATGAAGATATCTTCACCACCTCCCAGCTGATCGAGAACTTCGACATCACCGATGTGCTGTCCAACCCGGCTCGCTTCGATGAGAAGAAGATGCTGGCCATCAACGCCGATCACATCCGCCTGCTGGAGCTCGACGATTTCGCCTCCCGCCTGCGCACCTATCTCAGCGAGTACCACGACTTCCCGGCGGAGTATCCCGACGACGCCTTCCGTTTCGCTGCCGAGCAGGTACAGACCCGGATCAAGACCTTGGGCGATGCGTGGGGTCTGCTGCGCTTCCTCGTTGTCGCCGATGAGGACCTCGAGTTGGAGCCGAAGGCAGCGCGCAAGAACCTCAAGGAGGATGCCGTCCAGGCCCTCGACGAGGCGATCGCCGTGCTCGAGCCGCTCGAGGAGTGGAGCACCGCCCAGATCGAGTCGGCCCTGAGCTCTCGTCTGATTGAAGAGCTAGAGCTGAAGCCGCGTAAGGCCTATGGCGCCCTGCGCGTGGCACTCACCGGCGCCCAGGTGTCGCCGCCGCTGTTTGAATCCATGGAGCTGGTGGGCAAGGACTCCACCTTGGCTCGCCTGCAGGCTGCCCGGGCGCGCACCCCGTGGAGCGAGGAGAGCGCCAACTAACGCAATCGGGGCCTCGATAAGGCTCTAAAATCGCGCTTGAGCTGCTGGTTTGTGCAATGAGAGCCGTCATGGTTATAGTATTCCTCGTTGCACAGCAGGAGCTGATAACAATCAGCAGCTGAGCGCAATGGCCTATGGTGTAATTGGCAACACAACGGTTTCTGGTACCGTCATTCTAGGTTCGAGTCCTGGTAGGCCAGCTTCAGTATGAAGCACGCTTCATGCTGGTTCCTATGCCCCGTTCGTCTAGCGGCCTAGGACGCCGGCCTCTCACGCCGGTAACACGGGTTCAAATCCCGTACGGGGTACAACGTACAACCTCCCCTTTACTTTCATTTAGGTGGAAGCGAAGGGGAGGTTGTTGCTTTGTCTTGAGCTCTCTATGGCGCATGGTAGGAAAAAGGGGCGCACTCGGCGCCCCTTCTTGTCGTTTGTATACCCCGCCATCTCACGTGCTGTGAGAGCGGCGGTGCTGCGGCTAATCCAGTGCCACGTTGGTATTTTCCGGCAACGTTAAGGCCGCGGCGGCGGCGATCGCGAACGCCATACCGAAGACGGTAAAGAGCATGACCTGCCCGCCGAAGGCGAGCAGGGGCGGAACGATCAGCGGGGCGGCGATAGACGCGATACGGCCGAAACCAGCGGCCGCTCCGGTGCCGGTGGCGCGCAGAGCAGTGGGGTAGAGCTCCGGCCCAATGGCATAGAGCGCGCCCCATGCGCCGAGGTTGAAGAAGCTGAGGAAGCAGCCGGAGGCAATAATCTGCCACTCCGCCGAGCTCAAACCATAGCTCAGCGCCGCGGTGGCGCTACCGGCAAGAAAGACCGCGAGGGTCAAGCGGCGGCCCCAACGCTCAATCAGATAGGCGGCCGCGGCATAGCCGGGCAGCTGCGCCAGCGTGATGATGAGCGTGAAGGTGAAGGATTTCACGAGGGTGAAACCCTGCTCGTGCAAAATCGAGGGAATCCAGATAAACGCCCCGTAGTAGGCGAGGTTGATGCAGAGCCAGACCGTCCACAGGGCTGCGGTGCGACGTCGTAGCGGCGATGCCCAAATAGAGTGGGCGTTCGCCACCTCGGGTTCCATTGCCGCCACCGCGCGGTCGTGCTGCGGCTGGCGTCCGAGAGCCGGGGACTCTTCAAAGGAACGGACGACCTTCTCGGCCTCCTCGTGGCGGTTCGTGGCCTCGAGGTAGCGGACGGATTCCGGCATGCCAAAACGAACGACGAGCGCATACACGGTGGGGATACAGCCCAAAGCGAGAGCCCAGCGCCAGCCGTTATCGTCGGCGGCCACCACGAATGCGCCAATACAGGCGGCGATGATCCAGCCCAGCGCCCAGAAGGCCTCGAGGATGACCACCATGCGGCCACGGATGCGGCGCGGAGCGAACTCAGAGACAAAGGTGGAGGCCACAGGTAGCTCGGCGCCGAGCCCCAGGCCGACGATGAAGCGGAACACGAGCAAGACAGCGAGGCTGCCAGCAAGCGCGGAGGCGCCGGTGGCGATGCCGTACACCAGCAAGGTGAGGGTGAATACGGAGCGGCGACCAAATTTATCAGCGAGCAAACCACCGAAGGTGGCGCCTATCGCCATCCCCACAAAGCCGATAGATCCCAGCAGCGATGTTTCGGTATGGCTCAAGCCCCAGTGGGCGGTGAGGGCCGCCATGATAAAAGAAATAAGCCCGACGTCCATCGCGTCGAGCGCCCATCCGATTCCAGAGCCGCCCAAGATTTGAGCGTGTTTTCTGGTCACGGGAAGAGAATCTAGGCGCTCCGTGCGCGAGGGCGCGGGCTGATGCGTAGTAGCAGATGACGTGGAGTCGATATCGGCGTGGTGCATAGAGGGAGCCTAAACCAGACTCCGATATGGTGCCTGTTCTATCCCCCATAGAGGGTAGTGCGGAAAAGCGGAGGTGAGTGCCCCTCGAAGCGCGAGAAGTGTACCTCCCGCACCCAGTGTGACGCTGGGTCTTTAGGAGACAGTCAGCTCGTTGCCGGCTTTGTCGATCGTGGCCGGCACCATGGGATCCCGTGAGGGGCCTTCGATGACCGAGCCATCGGCCAGGCTGAATTTCGACATGTGCTTGGAGCAGACGGCCACCTGCTCGCCATCGACGTCCTCGAGGTGATCGATGGGGCCCTGGGCGTGTGGGCAGGTGGCGGAGTAGGCGGTAAACACTCCCTCTTCTGGCTGTGCCACAACCCAGCCGTCGACGAAGACGGCGCCTCCCACTGGTATCGATGCGGAATCCACCTGCGCGGCGGTCTCAGAGCTGCCGCAGGCAGCGAGCAAGGCGCCGGAGGCGGTAGCGGCGGTCGCTGCGGCGACGCCTTTGAGGAAGCTGCGCCGCGAGCAGGGGAAGCGGGACGTATCAAAACCACTCATGAGCCTCACGCTACCCCAGCTCAGCGGGTGGGAAAATTAAGGTGCTCCTTAAAACGAATGCCGGTGTGCCGATCTGCCCGCCCCAGCGCGGGGGTGGCAGGATGGGGTGCAAGCAGACGTTCGTGGGCGGAAAAATAGCGAATCTCTTCCCCCGCCGCGGCCGGGGGTCTAGAGTGAGGGGTGAGAAGTTCACACGGGTTTTTTGAGATAACCACCAGCGCCTAGGACGGGGTTGTCTAAGTCGCAGCGGGTCGCTACCGCTACGGCGCGCATCGGGTGAGATTCTCGGCGATATATCGCATACCTGTTCAGAGCAATTTCATGTCAGCAAAGGAGAGTGGATGGCTGAAGCAGCGTCTTTTCTAGTAACAGCGTCGCACGTCCCCTTCGTAGCGAGCATTGCCATAATCTGATCCCTCTCCGCGCTAGAGATGCGCGAGGGTAGAGCTAAGCGAAGGTGAATGTTTATCGTGACTCTGTTCACCGAGACCTCCTCGATAATCTACGGATTGCGCATAGATCACCTCGACACCTGACTCTGATGCAGAGACAGCGGACGGGCCCACGGTGAGAGCATCACGCCGGGGTCACGATACTTCCGCACCTTCGTCGCTAGCGTGAACTCGCGGTCGCTGAGGCTCCGAGCGTTCATGGATCGGTTTTCACACTATTGTCCGCGCGGGGCGTCTTCACTTACCGCCGAAGACGCCCCGCGTGTGCGCGTGCACCCCACGCCTTATCGACGCCGCCCGCAATGCTTATTTTCACAGCTGAAGGGGGCGATTTCTAATTCTTAGTACCCGTCGTGTAACTTTATGCAAGCAACGAACGAGCAGTTCGAAGCGATCCAAGGCCCCGTTCGTCTAGCGGCCTAGGACGCCGGCCTCTCACGCCGGTAACACGGGTTCAAATCCCGTACGGGGTACAAAGTGCACACCTCCTCTCTGACCTGTCTTTTCTGAAAGATAGAAGGGAGGAGGTGTTTTCTTATGTCGGCTGTGCCACTCGCCGGCGTTTAGGCGGTGCCGCTGAGCTGGCGGGAGGCCTCGAGTAGGGCCTGCCCGTGCCGCTGACCAGGGTTAGGGCCAAGCCGCTCGGCGGGGCCGGAGACCGATAAGACGGCGAGGAGTTCACCATTGCCGTCGAAGATGGGCGCGGAGACGCTGGCAAGTCCGACCTCGCGCTCGGAGACTGAGTCTGCGTAGCCTTGGGCGCGCACCTGCTCGAGGTCGGTGGTGGTGAAGTGGGCATCGCGCAGAATGGTGTCGCGCAGATGTGGTGGGGCATAGGCCACGAAGACGCGCGCGGCCGAGCCTGCGGTCAGTGGCATGCGAAAGCCCACGGGCACGGTGTTTTGCAGTCCCGAGGAGGGCTCCTGGGCGGCCACGCAGGTACGCATCGTTCCGTTGAGGCGATATAGTTGCACGGACTCCTGCGTAGTCTCCATCAGGTTGGCCATGATGGGCGCGGCGGCGTCGATAAGCTTGTCGGAGCTCGAGGCGCCGAGCGCGCGCAATGCGGACCCGATGGACCATTTGCCATCGGAGGTGCGGCTCAGAAGATCGTGCATTTCGAGGGCCGTGGCAAGCCGGTGTGCCGTGGCGCGGGGAAGCTGGGTGCGTTCGCACAGCTCGCTGAGGGATTGGGGTGAATTCGCGACGGTGTTCAGGATAAGTACTGTGCGGTCCAGTACTTTGATTCCGCTGGACTGTTGCCCATCAAGTGAGTTAAACTTTCCCATGACACGATATTATCATCCCATATCGTGAGAGGCTAGTTTCTGGTTCGAGCTGAGCGGGGTGTCCTGACACACCGCCCAAACCCAGCGTGCCAGCCCCACGTTGAGCATGAGATGCGCAGCCAGAACATGTCGAGGACAACCCTCGTCCGTGCGTTCAGTCGCGCCGCGGCACACGCAGACACGACAGTTCTGCTGCGGCAGGCACCATAGTGAAAGGTAACGGTGATCATATGACCAGCCCCAAAACGCTGGCGGAAAAGGTGTGGCACGACCACATCGTGACCCACGGTGAAGAAGGAAAACCCGATCTCATCTACATCGATCTACAGCTTCTTCACGAGGTCACTTCCCCGCAGGCGTTCGATGGTTTGCGGCTGGCGGGACGCTCCTTGCGCCGCCCCGATCTCACCCTAGCCACCGAGGACCACAACGTCCCTACCGAGGGCATCACTACCGGTTCCATCCTGGAGATCAAGGACGAAATCTCGCGCACCCAGGTGGAGACACTACGCACCAACGCCGAGGAGTTCGGTGTGCGGCTGCACCCCATGGCGGATCAAGAACAGGGCATCGTGCACGTGGTGGGGCCGCAGCTCGGTCTCACCCAGCCCGGTATGACGGTGGTGTGCGGCGATTCGCACACCTCCACCCACGGCGCCTTCGGTGCGATCGCCTTCGGTATCGGCACTTCTGAGGTAGAGCATGTGATGGCCACCCAGACGCTGCCGCTGAAGCCTTTTAAGACCATGGCCGTTAATGTCACCGGCACTCTCGGCGAGGGCGTGACCGCCAAGGACCTGATTCTTGCGATCATTGCGCAGATCGGCACCGGCGGCGGCCAGGGCCACATTATTGAATATTGCGGCGAGGCCATCGAGAAGCTGTCGATGGAAGAACGCATGACCATCTGCAATATGTCGATTGAGGCGGGCGCCCGCGCCGGCATGATCGCCCCCGACCAGACCACCTTCGACTACATCAAGGGCCGGCAGTACGCGCCCGAGGGCGAGCTGTGGGATCAGGCCGTCGAATACTGGTCCAGCCTGCGCACCGATGAGGGCGCCAGCTATGACAAGGTCGTCACCATCGACGGCGATGCCCTCACTCCCTTCGTCACCTGGGGCACCAACCCGGGCCAGGGTTTGCCGCTTGCAGAGTGCGTGCCCAACCCGGAGGAGATCAGCGACGAAAACGAGCGCTCGGCCGCGGAGAAGGCCATCGACTATATGGGCTTGATTCCCGGCCAGCCGCTGCGTGAGGTGACAATCGATACCGTCTTCGTCGGCTCCTGCACCAATGGTCGCATCGAGGATCTGCGGGCGGTCGCTGAGGTGCTCAAGGGCCGCCGCGTGGCCGAGAATGTTCGCATGCTCACGGTGCCCGGCTCCCAGCGGGTGCGGGAACAGGCCGAGGCCGAGGGCCTGGACAAGATCATCACCGCCGCCGGCGCCGAGTGGCGCCAGCCCGGTTGCTCGATGTGTTTGGGCATGAACCCCGACCAGCTCTCGCCCGGCCAGCGCTGCGCCTCCACCTCGAACCGCAACTTCGAAGGACGCCAAGGCAAGGGCGGCCGCACCCACTTGGTCTCACCCGCGGTGGCCGCCGCCTCCGCGGTGGCCGGCACCCTGGCATCGCCCGCTGACCTCTAAGCACCGTCGCATTAGGAGAAGAGAACAACAATGGAGAAGTTTCACACTCACACTGGTGTCGGCGTGCCGCTGAAGCGGTCGAACGTGGACACCGACCAGATCATCCCCGCCGTCTACCTCAAGCGGGTCAGCCGCACCGGCTTCGAGGACGGGCTGTTCGCCGCGTGGCGACGCGACCCCGAGTTCGTGCTCAACCAAGAGGACTACGCAGCAGGCTCGGTACTGGTCGCCGGCGAGGACTTCGGCACCGGCTCCTCCCGTGAGCACGCCGTGTGGGCGCTAATGGACTATGGCTTCCGGGTGGTATTTTCCCCGCGTTTCGCCGATATTTTCCGCGGCAACGCCGGTAAGGCCGGGCTGCTGGCCGCCCAGATGGAGCACAGCGATATCGAGCTGTTGTGGAAGCTGATGGAGCAAACCCCGGGCCTGAAGCTGACGGTCAATCTCGTCGACCGCACCGTCACCGCCGGCGAGCACATCCTGCCTTTCGAGGTGGATGATTACACCCGCTGGCGGCTGATCGAGGGGCTCGACGATATCAGCCTCACCCTGCGCGATGAGGAAGCCATCGAGCGTTTCGAGGCCCAGCGCAAGCCCTTCATGCCGCGGGTCTTCTAAGCCCGCCGCCCCGCTGCGGCCCCGCACCCCGCGCAGCACACGAACCCGCCAGGTGGATACCACCTCGGCGGGGCCTTGTCGTGTATGCGGGCGATAAACCGGTTATTTCACCGGCAGGGCGCTGGCGAGATAGTCCGCGCCCACCAATTGCCCGTCGCGGAAGTCCAGCATCCACATCGAGCCCTTCTTCGCCTTAATCTCATCGATCGGCAGCTGACCACGGGCCGCGGCCCACGCCACTACATCGGGAATCCAGATCCCCTGGGAACACACCACAGAAATCGTGCCGCTGCGGGACAGCTCCGAGATAGCGCTGTGGCAGTTTGTCATCTGCGAAAGCCAGGCATTGTCGCCGAAGAGCTCATTGACGGTGACATCCATGCCCAGCTCATCGGCCAGCGGGGCAATAGTGTCCTGGCAGCGATCAGGCTCGGCGGAATACAGCTGCTCTGGGCGGAAAGCGCTGAGCAAAGGCACCAGCATTTCCGCTTGTCGACGCCCTTTCTTATCCAAAGGCCGGATAGAGTCATCGCCCTGCCAATTCTTCCGCTGATAGGCCTTGGCGTGGCGCAGCAGAATGACGCGAGTATCCGGGGCAAGGCGCAGCCGTTTCTCGGCCTTGCGCAAGACATCTACATCCAGCTGGTAGGACAGCAGCGAGGCGGCGTCGTCAATTGACAGCCAGCGCAGCGTGTCCACCTCATCGTTGGCGCTGAACTCGCCGCCGATGACCTCGGCCAGCCAGTAATAGACCACCTTGGTGCGCTTGTGTACCGGATAGCTGACCTTGCCGATGAGCTTGTCCAGGCGTACCTCGTAGCCGGTTTCTTCCTCGATCTCACGGGCGGCAGTCACCGGCAGGGATTCGCCCGGATCCAGCTTGCCCTTCGCCAAAGACCAGTCGTCATAGCGCGGGCGGTGAATCACCGCCACCTCGATCTCCTCGGGGCGGGAACGATCGCCGCGCCACAGCACCGCGCCCGCAGCAAGGGTCGGGCGGGTGATGTCCTTGCAGGGATTAGACGGAATTTTTTGCAGCCGACCCGTGACAAGCACGTTGTTCTTGCGGTCTTTATCAGTTTCCTGCGCGTGAGAAGCCATAGCTGCAATTGTAGGACGGCGGTCTTAGGTACCGCAGAAGGTGGTGAAGTTCTCCGTCCATTCCGCAGCTGCCGGTCCGAGCAACTCCGGGTAAACGGCGTCTGCATCGAAGGGGTGGCGCAGCGCGTGCAGGAGTGCATCCCACGGCTGCCAATCATCCTGAGCGGCCGCGCTGAGGGCGCGTTCCACCTCGTGGTTGCGGGGAATGACTACCGGATTACGCCGCTGCGGATCCGGCTGAGCGTCCCGCCACGCCTGCCACAGAGGATCCGTCTGCTCTGCTGCGTAGTCCTCATCGAGGGTGGCGAAAAACGTGGTGTGATCCGGCTGCTCGCGGCGCAGATAATCCAGGGCGAGAGCGACCACCTGCGGCGCCTGCGGCCGGCCACTGATGCCGAGCTTGGCGGCCCACATCTCGGTGGCGATGGCCTCGAAGCGGCTGCCTTGGCTGCTTAGGACTTCTTGGGCTTGGGCGATGGCGGCCTGCGGGTCGGCGTCGATAAGCGGCAGCAGCACCTCGCCGAAGCGGGCCATGTTCCAGCCGAGGATCGCCGGCTGCTGGCCGTAGCGGTAGCGGCCGGTGGTGTCGATGCTGGAGAAACACGCATCCGTGGCGTGGGCGTCGAGGAAAGCACAGGGGCCGTAGTCGATCGTCTCGCCGCTGATCGTGGTGTTATCGGTGTTCATCACCCCGTGGATAAAACCCACGCCCATCCACTGCGCCACGGTGTGCATCTGGGTGTTCATCACCTGCTCGAGCAAGGCCAGCGCCCCGCCGCCGGCATGCTCGGGATAGTGCCGCTGGAGGCAATACTCGACCAGCTGGGCGGAGACATCCTCGGCGCCGAGTACCGTCGCCATCTGGAAGGTGCCCACGCGGATATGGGAACTGGCCGCCCGCACAATCATCGCCCCGCGCTCAGGGCCACTACGCAGCACGCTGCGGCCGGTATCAATCACCGCGAGCACCCGCGTGGTCGGGATGCCGAGAGCGTGCATCGCCTCGGAGATCAGATACTCCCGCAGCATCGGCCCGCGCGCCCCATAACCATCCGCGCCCCGAGAAAACGGGGTGGGTCCCGAGCCCTTGAGATGAAGATCCACCAACCCACCAGGCGTGTCGAGCTCGCCGAGCAGCAGGGCGCGGCCATCGCCCAACTGCGGATTGAACTGGCCAAACTGGTGGCCCGCATAGCCCTGGGCCACCGGCTGGGTATAGCAGCCGCTAGCCCGGCCGCACAGAAAATCCAGCCCCGTATCCGTGCGCAGCCACTGCGCATCCAACCCCAGCTCCGCCGCGAGAGGCTCATTGAGCTGCAGCAGCGAGGCATCGGGATAATCAGCTGCCTGCCACTCAAGGCAGAGATCGGGGAAGTTCTCGGCAAACTCGGCGCGCAACACAGGAGTAGACATACCGCCACAGTGTACTGTCCACGAACGCACGGCAATGCTCGGTAGACTCGCACACAGATGCAGCACTGTCTGCGACGACGCCATTCTGCGCGCCGCTTCGACACAGTGCAGCTACTACCGCAACGAGCAGATACCTCGGGAAGGACACAACAGGGTTCATGGTCAACGTGACAGTGATGGGCGCAGGAAGCTGGGGCACCACCCTAGCCAAGGTATTCGCCGATGCCGGAGCCACCGTGCGCCTCTGGGCGCGCCGGGAATCGGTGGCGAAATCCATACAGATCATGCGCGAGAACCTCGACTACCTGCCCGGGCTTAGCGTGCCCCAGGCCGTGACCGCCACAGCCGAGGCCGCCCGCGCCCTCGCCGGCGCCGATATCGTGGTGCTGGGCGTTCCCTCCCAAACACTGCGCGCCAATGTGGAGCAGTGGGTCGAGCTCATCCCGCGGGAGGCGATCGTCATCAGCCTCGCCAAGGGTGTGGAACACGGCAGCTTGATGCGGATGAGCGAGGTAATCGCCGAGGCCGGACGCATCGAGCCGGAGCGCATCGCCGTGCTCTCAGGACCCAACCTGGCCCGCGAGGTGGCCATGGAACAGCCCGCCGCCACCGTGATCGCCTGCACCAACGAGGACAACGCCAAATACGCCCAGGCGGCCTGCTCGGCGCCTTACTTCCGGCCCTATACCAATACCGATGTGATCGGCACCGAGCTTGGCGGGGCGTGCAAGAACGTCATTGCCTTGGCCTGCGGCATGGCCAATGGCAAAGGGCTAGGGGAGAACACCACCGCGAGCTTGATCACGCGCGGCCTCGCCGAGATCGCCCGACTGGGCGTGGCGGTTGGGGCCGATAGTCGCACCTTTGCCGGGCTGGCAGGATTGGGCGATCTGGTCGCCACCTGTAGCTCGCCGTTGTCTCGCAACCGCAGCTTCGGCGCCCGTCTCGGCCGAGGCGATTCGCTTGAGCAGGCCACCCACGCCACCTCGGGGCAGGTCGCCGAGGGCGTGACCTCCTCGGAGTCGGTGTTCCGCCTCGCCGAGCGGCATGGGGTGGACATGCCCATCACTCACGCCGTCTACATGGTGTGCCACGAGGGAATGGATGTGGACACCATGGTGGGTGCGCTGATGGGGCGGTCGAAGAAGTCCGAGTAGTACAATCGCAGCGGTTCGGCACCCACCCCGCTCGCCGAGGTGCGGTGCAATGCCGCGTGCCTGCGCCGCAGCAGGCGGACAGCCCCGCAACACAGCCCGTACCCACAGCCCCGCAACACAGCCCGTCACTACAGCCGAGATATGAAAGACCGAGATGACTGCTCCTACCTCTTTTGCCAGCGATGCCACTGACACCCGTACCTCTGTTGCCGTCGTCTATGGCGGCCGCAGCTCCGAGCACTCGATTTCCTGTATCTCGGCCTCGGCGGTGATGAGCCACCTCGATGCCGAAACCTATCGCGTCGTGCCGGTGGGCATCACCCTCGAAGGCACCTGGGTGGTGGGGCAATCCGATCCCAAAAAGCTCCGCGCCGCCGGTCGCGAGTTACCCGTGGTGGAACACACCGAGGAGGTTCAGCTCTCGGTGGATCCCAACCGGCGCGGCGAGTTCCGCTATAGCAGCGGCGAGCGCGCCGGGCAGCTCTATGATCGCGTGGATGTGATCGTGCCGGTACTGCACGGCAAGTTCGGTGAAGATGGCACCATCCAGGGTCTCTTTGAGCTCTCTGGGGTGCCCTATGTGGGCGCTGGGGTGCTGGCCTCGGCGGCCGGGATGGATAAGGAATACACGAAAAAACTCATGAGCGCCTCGGGACTGCCCGTGGGGCGCGAGGTGGTGCTGCGGCAGCGCGGCGAGCTCAGCGAAGCAGAAAAGGAGCTGCTGGGGCTGCCGGTGTTCGTCAAGCCGGCTCGCGGCGGTTCCTCGATCGGTATCTCCAAGGTGGAGTCCTGGGAGGAGTTCCCCGCGGCCTATCAGGCGGCGGTGGACTATGACGAAAAGGTGATCGTGGAGGCCGAGATCCGCGGCGCCGAGGTGGAGTGCGGCGTGCTGCAGTACCCCTCGGGCGAGGTGGTGGCTTCGGTGCCGGCGCAGCTCATCGGCACCGAGGACGGCGATGAGGGCTTCTACGACTTCGACACCAAATACCTCGACAATGTGGTCTCTGCCGCGATCCCAGCACCGCTCGGGGAGGAGACTACGGAGCTGATCCAGTCGCTGGCTGTGGAAACCTTCCACGCCCTGAACTGCACGGGCTTGGCGCGCGTCGATTTCTTCGTCACCGACTCCGGCCCGGTGCTCAACGAGATCAACACCATGCCCGGTTTTACGCCGATCTCGATGTATCCCAAGGTTTTCGAAGCCTCTGGCGTGCCCTACGCTGAGCTGCTGGATATTGTGATTCAGCAGGCGATTTCTCGCCGCTAGCTGCGGCGCTTATCGACGCTTATTAGCAGCCACTCATCCGCGGTGTAAGATACAAGTCGCTGCTGGGTCGAGCCCGCAGGGGAATCTGGTGCAACTCCAGAACTGACGCGCAACGGTAAGCCGCGCTTCGCTCTTACGGCGAGGATATGTGGACAAGTCCGAATGCCTGCCCTCGGCCAACGTTAAAGGCAGCTGAAAGAAAGTGTGTGAACCACTTGATGGCTAGGTTTTCGGCCTCGCGTGGGGAAGCGAGTTTCTCGTGTTCCTCAGGTCGCCTAGCAGTGAAGGATTGTTGCTGGCGTGTCGATTTTTCGACGCAGCTACACGGCCCTCGTGGCCGTGCTGATGCTGCTCATTGCGGTCTCAGCCGTCGCTTCGGTGGCGGTGGGATCGGTCACCATCCCGCTCGGTGATGTAGCTGCTGTGATGCAGTCGAAGCTGGGCCTGTCTTCGGCCACGGTGCCGGAGCAGTCGGTGGAGACCATTGTGTGGCAGCTGCGGACGCCGCGAGGCCTGCTTGCTCTCATCGTCGGCGCTGGGCTCGCGCTGGCCGGTGTGGCCATGCAGACTCTGGTGCGTAACCCTCTGGCTGATCCCTATCTGTTGGGCGTGTCCTCCGGCGCTAGCGTCGGCGCGACAGCCGTTATTACTCTAGGCATTTTCTCCTCATTAGGGGTGTGGGCACTTTCTGGCGGGGCGCTGATTGGTGCGCTCGTGGCCACAATGGCGGTATATGGGATCACCTATGCGCAGGGCGGTATCACCCCCTTGCGGCTGATTCTCACCGGTGTCGTGCTCGCGAGCGCCTTTTCAGCCCTCGCCAGTTTTCTCGTGTTCATCGGTCCCGATCCGCGCGCCGCGCAATCGGTGATGTTTTGGATGCTGGGCTCTGTCGCAGGGGCGCAGTGGATCAAACTAGGCATCCCGGTGGTGGCGACGCTTCTGGCCGCTGTCATTCTCTTCGTCCTCGGTCCTCGTCTCGATGCCTTGGCATCGGGGGAGGATGTGGCCGCAAGCGTAGGAGTGGACGTCGATAAGCTCCGAGCATCTCTGTTCCTTCTCCAAGCGGTGCTCGTGGGCGTGCTCGTCGCGGTATCCGGCGGGATCGGTTTTGTCGGTCTCGTGGTGCCGCACTTGGCACGCATGCTGGTGGGTCCAACGCATCGCAGGTTGGTGCCCATCGCCATGCTCGGTGGCGGGCTGTTTTTGCTCTGGGTGGATATGGCTTCGCGCGTTGTCGCAGGCGCGCAGGAAATTCCCCTCGGAGTAGTCACCGGCATTATTGGCGCGCCTTTGTTCCTGTTCATCATGGGCAGGTCGAGCTCGTATAGCTTCGCTAAGGAGGCCTAGAACTCTGATGCGTAGTCTCCATCTCGAGCAGCTGGATTGTCTTATCGACGCCACCCCTATTCTCAGCAACGTCACCCTCAGCGTGGAGCCTGGCGCCATGGTCGCCATTGTTGGCCCTAATGGTGCTGGCAAAACGACATTGCTGCGCAGCATCGCGGGTTTTCTCCCTTCCCGCGGCCAGGTGCGCATCGATGACACGCCGCTGGCGTCGCTGAGCGCGAAACACAGGGGTCAGATGCTGGCCTATGTCGGCCAGGAAGAAACCGTGCCGGAGGGACTGACCGTGCGCCAAACGGTGGCGCTGGGGCGTCTGCCGCACCAATCGGTGTGGCGGCCGCCGTCGGCTGCAGACCGCGAGGCCACCGAGAAGGCGATGCAGCGGGTGGGCGTGACCGATCTGGCCGAACGCACCTGCAACCAGCTTTCGGGAGGGCAGCGCAAGCGCGTGTTTATCGCTCGCGCCCTCGCCCAAGACACCGGTTTGATCCTGCTCGATGAACCCACCAATCACCTCGACGTGGAGCACCAGCTCAGCGTCTTGGAGCTCATGCGCGCCTCGCACGCAACAATCGTCTCCACGATCCACAACCTAGACCTAGCGCTCACGCATTTCGATATCTGCCTGGTGTTGCACAACGGCGAGGTTCTTGCCTGCGGTAGCCCCACTGAGGTGCTCGACGCGGCGCGGGTGCGCACAGTCTTTGGCGTGGATTCGGTGATTGTGCGGCAGGGGCTGCGCCACCCTCACCTCGTTATCGATGGGGTACACACCCGTCCTGATTCCTCCAACCCATAGGATGCGTACAAACACATGTCACAGCCTTATCGCCTCGCGCTTGTCGCCGCCCTGAGTAGCGCCACAGTCCTTCTGAGCGCCTGCTCCGGCGGCGGCAGCGCCGAGAACCCCGCAGCACCTAACGATGCCACCGACCACTCCGGCGAGATGGTCACCGTCACCAACTGCGGCGAGGAGGTGAGCTTTCCGAAAAAGGCCGCCGGCCTGGCCAATGACGGCAACCTCATTGCGCTCAACCTGGCCCTCGATGCCCAAGATGAGCTGGTGGCGGTCTCTAGCCTGAACCGGGACCGCGACGTGCTCGTCGAAAAGTATGGCGAGAAGGTCAATAACTTAAAGGAGATCAGCGAGGAGTATCCCTCCTTGGAACAGATCGTGGCCGCCTCCCCGCAGGTGTTCTACGGCGGCTGGGGCTATGGGCTGGGGGAGGATAAAAACATCACCCCCGACTCCCTAGCCACGCACGATATCTCCACCTATATTCTCACCGAGGCCTGCCGCCAAGAGGGCTCGACGGCCCGCGGCGTGGAAAACCCGTGGGATGCGGTGCGCAGCGATCTGCACAACGTCGGCGCGATCACCGGCCATGAGGATAAAGCCGAAGACGTGATCGCCGATATGGATGCGCGTATCGAGGCGCTGAATAACGCCCCGCAGGCGGAGAACAAGCCGGTGGTCTTCCTCTACGACTCCGGCACCGATGCGGTGTTTACCTCCGGCGCGAAGGGTGCCCCCGCAGAAATGGTGGCCGCTGCCGGTGCAGACTACGCAACAGACGATCTCGATGACACCTGGGTGGAGGTGGGCTGGGAAACCCTCGCCGACGCCCAGCCCGATGTGTTTGTCTTCGTCGACTATCCCGGCCAGAGCTTCGAGCAAAAGGTGGAGCAGCTGAAGAAGAACCCCGCCACCAAGGATCTCGAGGCGGTGCAGCAGGAGCGCTTCATTAACCTGCCCTATGCGCTGTGGACCTCCGGCCCGCTCAATATCGACGGCGCCGAGCTCGTGCGCAAGGGGCTAGAGGAGTACGGGCTGGTACCGGAATCCGATATCCAGCCCAGCCTCAACGTCCGTATCGATTCCTAAAACAGGTGCCGGCCTAGCGGGCGACCGTGGCGGTGGTGTCGGTGATGACGTCGCCGATATCCACAAACACGGTCTGGCCCACAGCTTGGGGCATGGCCACCGCAATAGCTACATCACGGCCCAGGGCGTACCACACGCCTTGGGTCGTTCCATTGGCCAACTGGGTGTCATTGAACCACGGAATGTCATTGATCTGCTGCAGCTGCTCACCGGGCTCATAGCCCGCCGGCTCTGCCAGGCCGCAGCGGGTGACAATCGGCTCCAGGCCATCGTCGTCCGGCATCCACGCCACGGTGTTCTGCGGATCCTGCGGATAGCCGGCGGCGATCAGCTCCGAGCCCTTAACCAGACGGTAGGTGCCCGAGGAGGTCTCCAGCACGCTCGGCAGCGCCTGCTCATAGGCCGCGCAGCGCGGATTATCGGCATCGGGGGAGTCCAGCTGCGCCAAGGGGGCGGCAGCAGGGGACAAGCGCTCGCCCTGAATCGGCGCTAAGGCATCGTCAAGATCCGCCACCGGGTTGGGGGCATCTCCCAGGGACTGAGCATCGGCGGTCACTGCCACCGTGGGGGTAGCACCCACGAGATACCAGGTTTGCATGGTCGAGCCGGTGGTGGCGTCTTTGACCCGCAACCACTCGCGGCCATCAATATCCTCGGTGCGGGCCAAGGTGGTGTACTGGGCAGGGGGTTGCACACCGCAGCGCAAGGTGATGCGCTGATTATCGGTGCCCGACCACGCGAAGGCCCCGGCCGGTACCGGTTCCACTAGGCGCGCCTTTTTCAGGCCGTTGAGCGACTCCGGGAGAGCGTCGATAAGCGCCGAGCACTCCGCGGAATCGGCCTGCTCAGAGGGCAATTCAGACAGCGCTACGGGATCGCGGCCATCGCCGAAAAGCCATTTAGTGCCGACGAGCACCGCAATGGTGAGAAGAATCGAAAGCACCAGCGCGATAATGATGGGACGCCGAGGAATATCAGAGGCGGGAGTCTCAGTACGGGAGCTGCTCATAGCCACAAACTCTACCCGCAGCCCGTCGCGGCTGAGCATCGGATAGCATCAAATGCGGCGCCCGCACGCCCGCCGGGCATGTGCAGGTGGCGCCACGGATGAACACCCACACAACGAGGACGGTGGCATAACACGATGCCCGTGACCTTTCCCACCCGCTACGGCGGGCCAACACTCGCCGACCTAGGAGAAAAAGGCGCGATCGCGGCGATCCTGCGCGCCGCGCCCTCGGCCCGCAATGGCGATGACGCCGCAGTGCTCGGCCACCCCGTGCCCAATACCCGCACCGTGGTCACCACCGACATGCTGGTGGGCAACCGGCATTTTCGGCTCGACTGGTCCAGTGCCCACGACATTGGTCGCAAAGCGATCGTGGCGAACTTCGCCGATATCGAAGCCATGGGGGCGCGTCCCGTCGCCGCGCTGCTGGCACTCGGCGCCCCCGCCGCCACCCCGGTGAGCTTCGTAGAAGAACTCGCCCACGGCATCGCCGAGGAAGCCGCCAAGCACAACGCCGAACTCGTGGGCGGCGATCTCGTGGAATCCGAGGAGCTCATTATCTCCATCACCGCCACCGGGCAGCTCGGCGGCAATCTGCCCGCCACCACGCTGTCCAAGGCGCGCGTCGGGCAAAAAGTTGTAGCCTCGGGAGCCCTCGGGGAATCCGCCGCCGGGCTCGCCCTGCTCTCCGAGCTCGGCCCTGCCGGTATCCCGGAGGAGTTCCGCCACCTCGTGCGCTCGCACTGCACCCCAGAACTGCAACCCAAACGCGGGGTGATCGCCCGCGCCACTGGGGCCACCGCGATGACCGATACCTCCGATAGCCTCTACACCGACTGCCACGCCATCGCCTATCACTCGGGCGTCGGCATCAACCTCTTCGGTACCGCCATCGCGCCGAGCGCCGCCATGCGCCGCGCCGCCGAACTCCTCGACCGCGACCCTTGGGAATGGGTACTCGGCGGGGGAGAAGACCACGCCATCATCGCCACCACCGCCGGCGAAGCCCCGAGCGGATTCCGCGTCATCGGCGAAGTCGTACGCGGCCGCGCCCCCTATCCCGTCACCGTCGATGGCGAGACCGCCCGCTTTGCCGATGGCTGGAGTACCTTTTCCAGCAGACCCGCGGACCGGCACAGCCCCTAAGCCAGCCCCGACCATCCCCACCGCATCCACCACGACGTTAAAGGCACCGCCATGACCACCACCGACTTGCCCGTGCACGACAGTTGGGCGCCCGTGCTCGCCCCCGTCGCCGACACCATCCACCAGCTGGGAGAGTTTCTCCGCGCCGAAAACGCCGCCGGGCGCGGCTATCTGCCCGCCGGCAGCGACGTGCTGCGCGCCTTCAGCTATCCCTTCGACGAGATCAAGGTGCTCATCGTCGGCCAAGACCCCTATCCCACTCCCGGCCATGCCATGGGGCTGTCCTTTTCCGTCCAACCCGATGTGCGCCCCCTGCCGCGCAGCCTGAACAATATCTACACCGAACTCCACTCCGATCTCGGCATCACCCCACCCGAACACGGCGACTTGAGCGCCTGGTGCGAACAAGGTGTTGCACTCTTTAACCGCGTACTCACCGTCAGCCCAGGGCGCGCCGGCTCCCACCGCGGCCACGGTTGGGAAGAGGTCACCGAATGCGCCATCACCGCCCTCGCCGAACGCGACACCCCGCTGGTGGCTATCTTGTGGGGACGCGACGCCCAAAACACCCAACGCTTCCTCGGCGAGACCCCGTGTATCTGCTCGCCGCACCCCTCGCCGCTGTCCGCCTCCCGCGGCTTCTTCGGCTCCCGCCCCTTCTCCCGCACCAATGACATCCTCAGCAAGCTCGGCGCCACGCCCATAGACTGGCGACTCGATCCACACCCCACCCACGCATCCCAGCCGAAACACTAGACTGTAGTGTCACTATGACTTCAGCAGCCCCCACCACGCTCGGCCCCAAAGAACTCCACTCGTGGGCACGCGCCGCCGCCACGCAGCTCGCGGCGCGCCGGGCGGAAATCAATGCGCTGAACGTGTTCCCCGTGCCGGACTCGGACACCGGCTCCAATATGGCGCACACGATGGAAGCCGCACTGGCGCATCTCGAGACGCTTATCGACGCCTCCCCGCAGCCACTCGACGTCAACGACGTCGCCACAGCCCTCGCCCAGGGTTCCGTGCGCGGGGCGCGGGGAAACTCCGGAATGGTACTCAGCCAAGTGCTGCGGGCGGTGGCATTGGCCGCAGCCGGGGGCGGCATTGACGGCACCATGGTGCGCACCTCCCTCAACACGGCCCTGGCCATGGTTAATGAGGCCATCAACGAGCCGGTAGAAGGAACAGTACTAACCGTGCTGCGGGCAGCTGCCGTGGCCGCCGACGCCACCGGCTCGAATGATCTGGCCGAGGTCGTGCTCGCTGCCACCGCCGCCGCCCAGCGCGCCCTCGATGCCACGCCCTCGCAGCTCGATGTCCTCCGCGAGGCGGGAGTCGTCGACGCTGGGGGAGCTGGGCTCGTGGTGCTTCTCGAGACGCTCGCCCAACAAATCGATTCCACGGTGCCGGTGCAGGATCTCTCCGTCATCACCCCGCACCGCGGCACTGCTACGCAGATGCGTAGTAGCACCTACCTCGAGGTGATGTTCTACTACGAAGGCGAGGACATCGACGAGCTCTACGCCGCCCTGCAGCCACTCGGCGATAGCCTGGTGCTCGCCCGCGCCGGGGACTATCAGGGCCGGATACACATTCACTCCGAGCAGCCCGGCACCATCATCGAGACCGCCTATAGCTATGCCGGCGAGGTCTCCCAGCTGCATCTCGAGGCCCTGCCCGAGCCGGAGCCGGAATCTGCTCGTGTGGATCAGCAGCGGCGCATCATCATCGCCCTGTGCCCGCACGGCGAACTCGCCGAGCTCTATGAGGCGTCCGGGGCCACCGTGGTGGCGCCAGCGAGCGCGGGGGAGGACACGGTGAAAAAGATCGGCGAGGCCATCTCTACAGTCGGCGCGAAGGAAGTCTCGGTGCTGCCCAATGGGATGCTCTCCAAGCGGGAATTGGTCTCTACCGAACTAGCCGCCCATGCCAGCGGGGTGTTTATCCAATTGGTGCCCACCAGCCAGCTGGTGTCTGGGTTGGCGGCTATCGCCGTGCACGATCCCCGCCAACCGCTCGTGGTGGACTGCTATGCGATGTCCGAGGCCGCCTCCGCGATGCGTACCAGCTATATCAGTGCAGAGCCGAACCAGTACGTGGCGCATACTGGCTCGGGGGCGGCGTCGACAAGCGAAGAACTCGCCTGCGCCAGCACCCTGGATGCGGCGGTGGCTGCAGCCTGCGAACGGCTGCTGCGGCCAGAGTCCGAACTCGTGACCGTGCTGCTCAGTGATGCCAGTGGGGTAGAGCAGCTGAGTGCGCTGCTGCAGGAGGAGGTGCTGGAGCAGCGCGATATTGAGCTCAGCGTCTATCCGGCGCGGGGGATGAACTACGCAGCGGAGATCGGGGTGGAATAGACCGTGCTGGGCTGGAAGGACGAGCGGCGCCTATCTACGCTGCTGCCGGCGAAAGAAGCCCGCGTCATTCGGGAGAAACTGGGGCTGTATACCGTCACCGATCTGCTGGAGCATTATCCGCGGGCCTGGTCGCGCTATGGCTCGGATGTGCTGGCGGAATCGGTGGAAGAAGGCGATGTGGTGACCTGCGTCGGCACCGTGGTGCAGGCCAATTCCCGCTATCTGGCGTCCGAGCAGGGGAAGAAGCCGAAGCGGCTGACCCGCATCACCGTCTCCGATGGGCGCACACTCATCGGTATCAGCTTCTTTAACTCCCACTGGCTCGACCGCACCCTCGAGGTGGGCACCCGCGCGATATTCACCGGCAAAGTGAAGTATTACCGTGGCCGGCCGCAGCTGAGCCATCCCAGCTTCCACACGCTGCCGGACCCGGACTCCGGTGAGGTGCCGGTGAGCAACATGAATGACCTGAAATCCTATGGCGATGGCGAGGCCATCCAGCAGCTCTTCGCCACCATGGACTACCTGCCGGTCTATCCCATGCGCAAAGGCGTGACCTCGTGGCGCTTCATGGCCGCCGTCGATCGCGTGCTGGGCGCGCTCGAGCACATCCCCGATCCCCTCGGCGAGCCTGCCCCACACGGGCTGCCCAGCCTCGATGCGGCCCTGCGCGGTATTCACCAACCCGATAGCCGGGGGCCGCTGCCGTTTATCCAGCGGCTGAAATATAACGAGGCGCTCACCCTGGCGCTAGTGATGGCACTACGCACCGTGGACAATGCGGAGAAAGTAGCGCCGAGTTGTCCTGCTGTGGACAGCGCCGGCGCTACCGATGCCGCTGGGTCGCGCGCCGCCCAGCTTGTGGCTCGCCTCCCCTTTAGTCTCACCTCCGGCCAGCGGGCGGTCCATCGCGAGATCAACGAGGATCTCGGCCGCACCCAGCCGATGAGTAGGCTGCTGCTCGGCGAGGTGGGCTCCGGTAAAACCGTGCTGGCCCTGCTCGGCATGCTGCAGGTAGTCGATGCCGGCCGTCAGGCCGTCTTGCTCGCCCCCACGGAGGTACTCGCGGTGCAGCACACCCGCTCTTTGCAGGCGCTGCTGGATACGGCCGGCATGGGCGGGGTAGGCGGAGTCCACATCACCTGCCTCACCGGTTCGGCGCCGACGGCCACCAAGCGCCAAGCGCTGCTCGATATCGTCTCCGGCGAGGCCGATATTGTGGTCGGCACCCACGCGCTTTTGCAAGAAGGCGTGGAGTTCTTCGATCTCGGGCTCGTGGTGGTCGATGAGCAGCATCGCTTCGGTGTGGAGCAGCGCGATAAGCTGCGGCTGGCCCGCGGAGATGGCCTGCAGGCACACATGCTGGTGATGACGGCCACGCCCATCCCACGCACCATCGCCATGACGAGCTTCGGCGATCTCGCGATCTCCATGCTGCGGGAACTCCCGGGCGGTCGCCGCCCGATCACCTCCTCGGTGGTGCCCGAGTCCAAACCCGCTTGGGTGAACCGGGCCTGGGAGCGCATCCGCGAGGAGGTGCAGCAGGGCAGACAATGCTTCGTGGTGTGTCCGCGTATCGACGGCGAGGGCGGGGTCTATGAGATGCACGAGCAGCTCTCCAGCCAGATCTTCCCCGAACTGGAGGTGGGCATGCTGCACGGCAAGATGGAGTCGGCCACCAAGGATCATGTGATGCGCGACTTCGCCGCCGGCGGTATCGATGTGCTGGTCTCCACCACGGTTATCGAGGTGGGCATCGACGTGCCCAATGCCACGGTGATGTATGTGCGCGAAGCCGATAAATTCGGTGTCTCCCAGCTGCACCAGCTGCGCGGGCGCGTCGGCCGTGGCGCGCACGCTGCGCTGTGTCTGTTCCATACCGCGCAGCCGGCCGAGAGTCCCTCCGCTGAACGTCTGCGTCGCGTCGCGGAGACCACCGATGGTTTTGCGCTCGCAGAGCTGGATCTCCGCACCCGCCAAGAAGGCGATGTGCTCGGCACCGACCAGTCCGGCGGACACCGGAGAGTCAAGCTTTTGAGCTTGATCGACGATGGGGACATTATTGAGCAGGCCTATGCCGATGCCATGGACTATGTGCGCACCGATCCCGACTGGGCCCGCGAGCTCGTGAGTGAGGTCGAGGAGGATACGCAAGAATTCATCGAGAAGTCCTAGCGTTGTTAAGCTGTGGGGCATGAAGATTTTCGCCCCCTTTGCTGGCATCGTGCGTTTCACGGTGGAGCCGGGCCAGCAGGTCCGCACCGGCGATGAGCTCGCCATCATCGAGGCCGTGAAGCTCGAAACGGCGGTGCACGCCCCAGGCCCTGGGGTAGTGGGCGCACTCGCTGTCGAGGATTTCGGTGATTGTCTCGGTGGCGATGAATTGCTCGAGCTTCTCGACGCCACCTCCACCGCATCTGACCCCGCCACCAAGGAGGCTTAACGACATCATGGGTTCCCCTCGTATCATCTCCGGCTGGGCTCGCGGCCGAAAGCTCGCGGTGCCCGCCAAGGGCACGCGCCCCACCAGCGACCGCGCCAAGGAAGGGCTGTTCTCCTCCCTCCAGGTGCGCTTCGGATTTGAGAACAAGATGGTGCTGGATCTCTTCGCCGGCTCTGGGGCTCTCGGCCTCGAGGCCGTCTCCCGCGGCGCCCGCGGCGCCGTCTTCGTGGAGAATCACCCGCCGGCGGCCGCTGTGATTCGGCGCAACGCGGACTTGATCCCGCACGCCGATATCCACATCGAGGAGCGTGCCGCCTCCAGCTATCTGGCCTCGGCCCCGCGCGACTACTTCGACATGGTGCTCGCCGACCCGCCCTATGATCTCGCCGATGAGGCCGTCGCCGAGATGGTGCGCGCCCTCATTCCGACGCTGCGCGATGGCGCCGCCGTGGTGGTGGAGCGCCATATCGACTCTCCCGAGACCGCGTGGCCGGCCTGCTTTACCCCGACCGGGCAGAAACTGAAAAAGCGCACCTATGGCATCGCCCGGATGGACATGGCTGTCTTTGACGCCAGTGCCGTCGATGCCAGCGCCGACGCCAGCGCCGACGCCAGCGCCGATGCGGCAGATCCTGCTGTAACCAGCACCACTTAGAAAGACCACGCCTCCATGCCCACCCCCACCCGCAGTGTGTGCCCCGGCTCCTTCGACCCAGTGACCCTGGGGCACCTCGATATCATCACCCGCAGCGCCGCCACCTTCGATGAGGTGGTCGTTCTCATCACCCACAACCCGCATAAGCAGGGCATGTTTAGCGTCGAGGAGCGCGCCCAGTTGGTGCAGGAAGCTACTACGCATCTGCCCAATGTTCGAGTGGACACCTGGACGGGACTGCTGGTGGATTACACCCAGAAAGAAGGCATCGACGTCATCGTCAAGGGGCTGCGCAGCTCCCTCGACTATGAATACGAGCTGCCCATGGCGCAGATGAATAAACGGCTCAGCGGGATCGATACCTTCTTCCTGCTCACCGAGCAGCACTATGGTCACATCTCCTCCACGCTGTGCAAGGAGGTGGCCCGCTATGGCGGCGATGTGTCTAGCATGCTGCCCGGGCCGGTGGCGGCAGCCATGGCGGAGAAACTCGCCCAAGAGTAGGTGCTTGTGGCTGTGGCTGCTAGGGCGGCGGGGCGACGTCGATAAGGGCCTGCAGCACGCACCTCATGGCAACGCGCACGGCTCTGCTCCGCTACGTTAAATGAATGCTCAGTGCGTTCATAGTTTTCTTCATTGTGGTGCTCGGCTCCTTGCTGCAGCGCGTGTCCGGCATGGGGCTGGGGCTGATTGCCGCGCCGGTGCTGAGCGTGCTGCTCGGGCCGATCGAAGGCATCATGGTGCTCAATGTGCTGGCCGTGGTCAATGCGGCGATCACCACCGGCACGGTGCGCCAGTGGGTGGATTGGCGCATGTTCAGCATCATCAGCTCGGTGTTGGTGCTCGGCTCTATTCCCGCGGCGCTGCTGATTCGGGCCGTCTCCGCGGCGTGGCTGATGATTCTGGTCGGGGCGCTGCTGCTGGTGGCGTTGTGCGTAGTAACCTATGGCAAACGCTGGGTGCCGCAGTGTTCCGGGGCGCTGCCCGCCGCGATCTCCGGGGTGGTGGGCGGTTTTATGAATACCATCGCGGGTGTCGCGGGGCCGGCCATCACCGTCTATGCCGCAGCCAGCCGCTGGGAGCAGCGCAGCTATGCCGCCACCTTGCAGCCGATCTTTATCGTCTCCGGCCTAGTCTCGCTCATTATGAAGCTCCTGCTCGGAGCCGGCAGCTTGTCGAGTACCCCGGTACAGATCTGGCCGGTGGGAGTGGTGGCGATGCTGCTCGGTATTTATCTCGGGGTGCGCTGTGCCGCGCTGATTCCGCGCGATAAAGCCCACCGGCTGGCACTCATTCTGGCCACGGCCGGTGGGCTGTCTGCGCTGATTCGCGGAGTACTCAGCCTCTCCTAGCGGCTGCGCGCCGCGCACGAACTCTGATGCGTAGTAGCACTAGAGGATGGAGGAGAGGAACTCCTTGGTGCGTTCCTGGGTGGGATGATCAATCACCTGCTCGGGCGTGCCGGATTCCACCACCACACCATCGGCCATGAACACCACTTGATCGGCGACTTCGCGGGCGAAGTTGATCTCGTGGGTGACCACGACCATGGTCATGCCTTGTTCGGCGAGGCGGCGCATCACGCCGAGGACCTCGCCGACTAGTTCGGGGTCGAGGGCGGAGGTGGGCTCGTCGAAGAGCATGAGCTTCGGGTCCATGGCCACGGCGCGGGCAATGGCTACGCGCTGCTGCTGGCCGCCGGAAAGCTGCAGGGGATAGGCCTCGGCTTTGTGCCCGAGACCGACTTCCTCGAGCAGCTGCTGGGCGCGCTTCTTGGCTGCGGCGGCCGAGACCCTCTTGACCACCATGGGTGCCTCCATGATGTTTTCTAAGGCGGTGCGGTGGGGGAAGAGGTTGAAGTTCTGGAAGACCATGCCGATATCGGCGCGCTGCTGGGCGGCTTCCTTCTCCGAGATTTCATAGAGCGTGTTGCCGCGCTGCTTGTAGCCGATGAGCTCGCCATCGACGTAGAGCCGCCCCGCGGTGATGCGCTCCAAGTGGTTCAGGCAGCGCAGCATGGTGGATTTACCGGAACCAGAGGGGCCGATCAGGCAGGTGACGCTGCCTTTCTCCACCTGCATGTCGATGCCTTTGAGAACCTTCAGCTGCCCGAAGTTCTTCACAACCTTCTGGGCGTCAACCATGAGTGTCATGAGTAATTACTTCCTTTTCGGGGTGGTCGAGTTACTGATGGTGACATTGTTCGGCGGAACGCCCTCGGCGTCGGCCAGCGCTGCCAGTTGGCGGGCGGTGAGTTCGCGGCTGGAGCCCTTATCAAAGTGCTGTTCCACATAGTGCTGGATCACCATGAGCACGGAGGTGACCAGCAGATACCAGGTGGCGGCTACCAGCAGCAGCGGGACGGGTTCGAAGATCGCGTTGGCGATGTCGGTGGCGCGGCCATAGAGCTCCCCGGCGTAGGGGATGGCCACCACCAGCGAGGTGGTTTTGAGCATGGAGATCAGCTCATTGCCCGTCGGGGGAATGATGATGCGCATTGCCTGGGGGAGCACGGTGCGGCGCATTGTTTGCCACCAGCTCATGCCCAGCGCCTTCGAGGCCTCGGTCTGGCCCTCGGGCACGGATTGAATACCGGCGCGCACGATCTCGGCCATATAGGCGGACTCGTTGAGGCCCAGCCCGATCACGGCGAGGAAAAACGTGTTGCGCAGGGCTTCTTCCAGACTGAGCTCAAAGCCCGCCACCCCGATCGAGGAGTAGATCGAGCTCAGCAGCCCCCAGAACACCAGCTGCACGTAGACGGGAGTACCGCGGAAGATCCACAAATAGATCGAGGAGACACCACGCATAATCGGGTTGGGCGACATGCGCAGGACCGCTAAGAGGGCACCAAGCACCACGCCAATGATCATCGCCAGCACGGTGATGGCGAGGGTGTGCAGGGCGGCGATAGCGATGCGGCGATCGAGAATGTACTGGGCGTAGGTGTCCCAGCCATAGGCCTCGTTGCGCGCCGCAGAGATAAAGAACCACACGGTCAGCAGCAGCAAGATGGCGGCGAATACCCACCGCCCGGGGTGGCGCAGCGGCTTGGCCACGATGGGGGCGGCGTCGGCGGCAGCAGAGCTCGCGCCGGTGGAGGGATGAGTCATGAGATTGTCCTAATGTCTAACGTGCTCGAAGAGTTCAAGAGGTGGCAGGCGGCGGCCCGCGGGATTAGATGTCCTCGCCATTGATGGCGGCGCTATCGGCCAGCCCGGAGGAGATGCCCCATTGGGTCATGATGGCCTCGTAGTCGCCGGAGTCGATGAGCGACTGCAAGGCGGCGGCGAGGGCCGGGGCGAGGGGAGAGCCCTTGTCTACGGGCCAGCCATAGTGGGCGGCGTCGGTGATGTCTCCGATCAATTCGATCTTTCCTTCGGAGCGTTCCACCGCCCAGGCGCTGATGGGGGAGTCCGCCGAGTAGGCATCGGCGCGGCCCAGTACCGCGGCGAGCGCCGCCGAGTCGGAGTCATCATAGGCCAAGATCGTGATCGGTTCCTTGCCGGCTGCGACGCAGGCCTCGGAGCGGGCGGGAACATCATCCGATTCTGAGACGGTGCCGCGCTGCACGGCCACCGTGAGTCCGCAGGCGTTATCGGGATCCACGCCGCTATCCGGCGGCGCGGCCCATTGAATGCCGGCGGTGAGATAGTCCACGAAGTCGTATTTGCGGCGGCGTTCCTCGTTATCGGTCATTCCCGAGGCGCCGAAGTCGATGGTGCCCGAGGAGATGGCGGGCAGAATCATGTTGAAGTCCTGCTGGCGAACATCGAGCTTCAGCCCCATCGTGGCGGCCGCGGCACGCGCGAGGTCAATATCGAAACCAATGATGGTGCCGTGGGAGTCCTTGAACTCCGCGGGGGCGAAGGGCGGATTGGTGGCCATGGTGATCACGCCGGCCTCGGCGATCTCTGGGGGAACGAGAGCAACCACATCCGGATTGGGCTCGGGTTGAATGTCCTGCCAGCCTTCTGGGTGCCCATTTTCTTCATTAACCACGCATGCGCTCGCGCTGCAGGCCACACTCACCGCGAGGACGCCGGCGGTGAGGCGACGAAGAAGCTGCGCTGAAAACTTATGCATGATATTCACCCTAGCGCATACTTGTGGAGACAGAAAAAAACCGCGCCTGCGGCCGTGTGCTGCGTAGTGAGCAGCAGCTTCACGACGTCGCGGCGCGGTGATCGCAGCCTAGATGGCGGCGGGAGCCTTGCGTGCGGTGAATGTTTCCATCCATACCAAGCCGAGAACGATCAGTGCCCCGAGGAGGGTGAAGGCAAACACGATGAGCATATTTCCATCCGGTGCCATGGCCTCGGCGGCGTCATTCTGCCATGGCCACAGGGCCCGCAGGGAGCCCAGCAAGAGTCCGCTCATGGTGATGAGGGTGAGGGTGCGATGGGCGGTGAGCAGGTAGTTGAGCAGCTTGATAAACAGGGCGATACCGGTGACGGCACCGAGGAAGAACACGCCCATGACCGTGAGATCGCGCTCATGCACCGCGTTGAGGACCGGCTGGTAGAGCCCGAGCGCCAGCAACAGGAAGGAACCGGAGACACCCGGCAGGACGAGGGCGCACACCGCGACCATGGCGGCAAAGAAGTACACCGGAAGCGCCGGGTTGCTCTGCGGCGCCGAGGACGCGCCGGTGGCGATGAAGGTGACGATCGCGGCAAGAGTAAAAGCGATGATCGCCGGGATGCGCTTGCGGCGCAGAGCGGCGGCGTCCACCATGCGCAGCGGCACCACGATGGAGGCGGCAACCATGCCGAGGAAGAGACCACGGGCGATTTCCGGCTGGTTCTCCACGAAGCTCGCCATCACCCCAGCCATGAGCAAAATGGTGATCGCCATGGCTCCGACCAGCGGGATCAGCAACGCCCAGTCGAGGTTTTTAAAGCGGGCCGCGGCCTCCTTGCGGTTGCTCAGCAGTGCCTTGCAGGCGGCCAGGATTCCATCACCGGCGGCGATGGCGCGCTCGTAGACGCCGACGACGAGGGCGATCGTGCCGCCAGAGACCCCGGGGACCAGCTCCGCCAGCGCAATGAGGGCACCGCGGAAGGCGTTGTTGAGGATTTCGACAGGATTGATTCTCATGGTGTGTGCAGCGACTCTCTTTTCTCGTCTTGGCTGCGGGGCTGGGGCACAGGCCCATTGCCGCCGCGGTGCTGTGCTTAAGCGACTATACGACAGCAGCAAGGGGCGCAACGAAACGACACTCGTGGCCGCCGCGAAGGTGTGGGAACGGCCATAGTGAAGCCCTAGGCAGGTGATTTATCCTTCCTTCATGGGGTGCTCTATAATGATGTCTCGCGCCCCAGTAGCCCAATTGGCAGAGGCAACGGATTCAAAACCCGTCCAGTGTGAGTTCGAGTCTCACCTGGGGCACAGTGACCAGCGGAGGCAGCAACCCACTCGAGGGGGCGCCTCCGCTGGTTTTTCTCTGCCCGCCGCGGCTAGCCATGACCGCGCTACATCGGCATCCCGCGAGCTGTCCTAAACTGAGACACTATGACTGATCCGACGCCACGCTTGATGCTTATCGACGGCCACTCCATGGCCTTTCGCGCTTTCTATGCCCTTCCAACGGAGAATTTCTCCACCTCCGGCGGCCAGCACACAAATGCGGTGTACGGATTTATGTCCATGTTCTCCTCTCTGCTGAAAGAGGAGCAGCCCACCCACGTGGGCGTGGCCTTTGATGTGGGCCGCACCACCTTCCGTACGGAGCTCTTTCCCGAGTACAAGGCCCAGCGCGAGGCCACTCCGGAGGAGTTCAAGGGGCAAGTGGGGCTGATCAAGCAGGTGCTCGAGGCCTGCAATATCGTCACCGTGGAGATGGAGAACTACGAGGCCGATGACATCGTGGGCACCCTCACCAAGGCGGCCGAGCCCGAGGGCTATGAGATTCTGCTCGTCACCGGCGACCGCGACTATCTGCAATTGGTGAATGAGCAGACTACGGTGCTCTATCCCATGAAGGGTGTCAGCGACCTCAAGCGTTTCACGCCTGCGGCGGTGGAAGAGAAATACGGTCTCACCCCCACCCAATATCCCGACTTCGCGGCCCTGCGTGGCGATCCCTCCGATAATCTGCCCAATATTCCGCTGGTGGGGGAAAAGACCGCCGCCCAGTGGATCGTGAAATACGGCAGCCTCAAGGGCGTCGTGGAGCATGCCGACGATATCGGCGGCAAGCGCGGGGATAACCTGCGCGCCCGCTTGGACCAGGTGCAGCTCAACCGCGAACTCACTGGGATGGTTACTGACCTATCCCTCGATATCACCCCCGAGCAGCTAAAACTGCGCCCGGCCGACGCCGCCGATGTGGCCGAGCGCTTCGATGAGCTGGAATTCGGCTCGAATCTGCGCGAGCGGGTGCTCAGCGCGCTGCCCAGCGATGGGGATGCGGCTGTAGTAGAAGAGGAGCAGCGTCTGGAGGTGAGCGTCGATAAGCCCAGCTCCTTGGCGCAGTGGCTCACACAGCGCCAGCAGGAACCGCTCGCTCTGGCAGCGCGCGGCACGGCTGCCGCCGGCCGCGGGGATCTGCAGAGCATTGCGCTGGTGGATGCGACGGGTAGTGCGGTCATCGCCGAGGTGGCCGAGCTGGATCCGGAGGACGAGCAGGCGCTCGCCGCGTGGCTGGAATCGGACAGCCCCAAGCTGCTGCACGACGCCAAAGCCGTCTATCACATGGTGCGCGGCCGCGGCCTGATCCTGGGCGGCATCGCCCACGATGTTGCTATCGCCGCCTATCTGCTGCGCCCGGGCCAGCGCACCTATGCGCTCAACGATATCTACCAGCGCCATCTGCAGCGGCAGCTCGAGCAGGCCGAGGACAGCGGTCAGATGAGCTTGCTCGACGATGCGCAATCCGAGCTCTTGGCAGCGGAGGGCGTGGCGATTATCGAGCTGGCCGAGGAACTTACTACGCAGCTGCAGCAGATCGATAGCTTCGAGCTCTACCGGGATCTCGAGCTGCCCCTGGTGAGCGTGCTCGGCGAGGTGGAACACACCGGTATCGCCGTGGATATCGACAGCCTAGAGCGGCAGCGTGATTCCTTCATCGAACACGTTGCCGCGGAAGTGCAGGCCGCCCGCGAGATCGCCGGCGACGAGAGCCTGAATCTCTCCAGCCCGAAGCAGCTGCAGGTGGTGTTGTTTGAGACCCTCGAGATGCCCAAGACGAAGAAAACCAAGACGGGCTATTCCACCGCAGCCAAGGAAATCGAGAACCTCGCCCGCACCCACCCGCATCCTTTCCTCGATCACCTCTTGGCCCATCGCGAATATCAGAAGATGAAGACCACCCTGGACGGGCTGATCAAGTCCGTGCAGCCGGATGGGCGCATCCACACCACCTTCAATCAGACGGTGACCTCGACGGGGCGTTTGTCCTCTACCGAGCCGAACCTGCAGAACATCCCCGTGCGCACCGTGGTGGGCCGCCATATCCGTTCCGCTTTCGTCGTCGACCGGGACCACGAATGCCTCGTCACCGCCGACTATTCCCAGATCGAGATGCGCGTGATGGCGCATCTTTCCGAGGATCCCGGGCTCATCGAGGCCTATCGCCGCGGCGAGGACCTGCACAACTTCGTCGGCTCCCGCGTGTTCGGTGTGCCCGTCGACGAGGTCACCCCGGAAATCCGCCGCCGCGTCAAGGCTATGTCCTATGGCCTGGTCTATGGGCTGTCCGCCTATGGGCTCTCCCAGCAGCTGGACATCTCGCCTGGAGAGGCCAAAGAGATCATGGCCACCTACTTCGAGCGCTTCGGCGGGGTGAAGCGTTATCTCGACGACGTCGTTGTGCAGGCCCGCAATGATAGCTACACGGCCACCCTCTTCGGCCGGCGTCGCTACCTGCCGGAGCTGAGCTCCACCAATCGTGTCGCCCGCGAAAACGCTGAGCGCGCGGCGCTGAATGCGCCCATCCAGGGCACAGCCGCCGACATCATCAAGATCGCCATGCTGCGCGTGTACCAAGTGATGCAGGATAGGCAGCTCCGCTCGCGGCTGCTGTTGCAGGTACACGATGAACTCGTGGTGGAGGTCGCCCCAGGGGAAAAGGACACCGTCGTGGAGATCCTGCAAGAAGAGATGGACAAGGCTGTGCGCTTGTCTGTGCCGCTGGAGGTCTCCGTCGGGGCCGGCGTGAACTGGGACGCCGCCGCGCACTAGACGCTGCTACTACGCAGCAGCGTTTAACCGAAGAATGCGGCTATCACCATCATCGCCGGTAATGCGGTGAAGGTGGTGATCAGCCCGGTATCGCGCGGCACGCGGGTATCGCGGCCGTAGTTGGATGCGTAGTTATACACATTCTGCGCGGTCGGTAGCGCCGCGAGAATCATGGCCGCAAAGAGCTGCTGGTGATCAAGCCCCAGCAGCATACCCACACCGAGCGCGGCCAGCGGCATGCCCAGCTGTTTCAGTCCCACCGCCCAGAAGGTCAGCGTGCGCGCCTGCGGATCCCGCAGCGGGGTGGCAGTCGTGAGCGAGGCGCCGAAACTCATGAGCATCAGGGGAATGGCCGCCCCGCCCAGCACCTCGACCGGGCGAAACACCATATCGGGCACTGTCAGATCACTCCACGCCACCACCAGCCCCGCGGCTGCGCCCAGCACCACCGGGCTGAGCAGCGCATGGCGCACCGCGACCACCAATGAGGAGGAGCGATCGATCAGCGTCAAAATGATGGGGGCGTAGATCAACACCTGAAATAACACCACCGGCGCCGCATAGGCCGCGCTACCGAGCACGTAGAGACTCACCGGCAGGCCGATGTTATTGGAGTTCATATAGCTTGACGACGCCGCCCCGATCGTCAAATCCGCCCGATGCCGGCAGCCACCCGCCCAGGCGATAGCGACGAATGCACCCGCGGTGATCACCGCCGCCGCCGAGGTTGCCACCACCACGGGAGAGAACATGTGCTGCGGCTCGGAGCGGGCGAAGACCGTGAACAACAGGGCCGGCAGCGCGGCATAGAAGGCGAGGCGGTCGAGTACTGTGCGCTGCTCCTCAGACGCAATGACCCGTGTAGAGCCCACGGCGAAACCCACGGCGATCAGGCCGAGAATAATGCCGTAGCTGGTGAGGATGCCGCCCATGAAGCCGCGGGTGTCCTTTCTTATAAGGTGGCCGGTTGGGAGTGCTGTCTTAGTCCTTGCGCGCGGAAATGATGAGCGTGCCTGGGAAGATGCGTCCCCGCAGCGGCGACCATTGGCCCCAGGTGGTCTCGAGATCCTCTGGCCACTCCGGTTCGATCATGTGACGAATACTGAGACCGGCGGCTACCAGACCATTGGCGTAGTCGGAGACCGTGTGGTGGCCTTCAGCATAAGAAAGCACGCCCTGATCATCCGCCTCCGTATAGGCGTCGTCAAAATAGGAATACGCCACGTGAAGTCCCTCGGCGCTGGGGTCATCGGCGAAAATCCAGCGCATGGGGTGATTGACGGAAAACACGAAGCGCCCGCCGGGGCGCAGCACACGGGAGACCTCGGCGAAGGCGGCGGAGAGATCCTCGATGAAAGGCAGCGCGCCAAAGACCGAGAAAACGGTGTCCACGCTCCCAGGGCGCAGCGGTAGAGCTAGGGCATCGGCGTGGAGCAGGTGGAGGGTGGCGTCGTCAATCGCCGCGCGACGCAACATCTGCTCGGAGATATCTACGCCGATGATGCGGGCGGTGGGGAAGCGCTGGGCGAGCCAGCGGCTGCAGGGGGCGGAGCCGCAGCCGAGCTCGAGCACCGTGGTGTCGGAGACATCACCCAACAGCTGCGCCTGCTCTTCGTGCAGCATCTCTGGGCACCAATAGAAAGAGGAGAGATACTCGGGATGTTGGGCGTGATAATTGGCGGCGTCGTGGTCCCACCACGAGCGGTTCGCTGCGGAAAATGTGGCGGGTGTGAAACGAGAGTTCATGCAGGTAACTCTATTTGCCGGAAGCGAAAACGTGCAGTAAAGTGTTGGAGGCGTGTCGCAACGCGTCCACGGTTTTCAGGTGTAATAGGACGGCTGAAAATGGGGCGCGTGAGATTGAACAAGCTGGTCAGAGCGTCAAATACAGCGCACGATCTACTCGTCAAGAGATACGTTTCCTGTCCATTCGAGATTCCTATTTCAACATTTTTCGGAGCAACTAACATATGCCCACCAACAACACCCCTCAGGTAGCCGTCAACGATATCGGCTCCGCTGAGGACTTCCTCGCAGCCGTCGACGCCACCATCAAGTACTTCAACGATGGTGACATCGTTGAGGGAACCGTGGTCAAGGTCGATCGCGACGAGGTTCTGCTCGACATCGGATACAAGACCGAGGGCGTTATTCCCTCTCGTGAGCTGTCCATCAAGCACGATGTCGATCCGGAAGAGGTTGTCGAGGTCGGAGACGAGATCGACGCACTTGTTCTCACCAAGGAGGACAAGGAAGGCCGTCTGATCCTGTCCAAGAAGCGCGCTCAGTACGAGCGTGCATGGAGCGCCATCGAGCAGCTCCAGGCCAACGACGAGCCCGTCACCGGTACCGTTATCGAGGTTGTCAAGGGTGGCCTGATCCTTGACATCGGGCTGCGTGGCTTCCTGCCCGCATCCCTCGTTGAGATGCGTCGCGTCCGCGATCTCGAGCCGTACATCGGCCAGGAGATCGAGGCCAAGATCATCGAGCTGGACAAGAACCGCAACAACGTGGTCCTGTCCCGCCGGGCATGGCTCGAGCAGTCCCAGTCCGAGCTTCGCTCCGAGTTCCTGCACCAGCTCCAAAAGGGTCAGGTGCGCAAGGGTGTCGTCTCCTCCATCGTCAACTTCGGCGCCTTCGTCGATCTCGGCGGTGTCGACGGCCTGGTTCACGTTTCCGAGCTGTCCTGGAAGCACATCGACCACCCGTCTGAGGTTGTCACCGTGGGCGACGAGGTCACCGTTGAGGTTCTCGACGTCGATCTCGACCGCGAGCGCGTGTCCCTGTCCCTGAAGGCCACCCAGGAAGATCCGTGGCGCGTCTTCGCCCGCACCCACGCTGTGGGCCAGATCGTGCCCGGCAAGGTCACCAAGCTGGTTCCCTTCGGTGCGTTCGTGCGCGTCGAAGAGGGCATCGAGGGCCTCGTCCACATCTCCGAGCTGGCTCAGCGCCACGTCGAGGTGCCGGATCAGGTTGTCAACGTTGGCGAAGACCTCATGGTCAAGGTCATCGACATCGATCTCGAGCGTCGCCGCATCTCCCTGTCCCTGAAGCAGGCTGACGACGACTACTCCGAGGAGTTCGATCCCTCCAAGTACGGTATGGCCGACTCCTACGACGAGAACGGCAACTACATCTTCCCGGAGGGCTTCGACCCGGAGACCAACGAGTGGCTCGAGGGCTTCGACGAGCAGCGCCAGGAATGGGAGGCTCGCTACGCAGAGTCCGAGCGTCGCTTCCAGCTGCACACCCAGCAGATCGAGCGTCACCGCGCCGCAGCCGAGGCTGCTGCCGAGGCCGGCGAGCAGCAGGGTACAGCCTCCAACTACTCCAGCGCTGACGCTGGCGTAGCCGAGGCCGCAGCCACCACCGGTGGTTCCCTCGCTTCCGACGAGCAGCTCGCTGCCCTGAAGGAGAAGCTGGAAGGCAACTAAGCCTCCTCTCGGTGACCGCTCACGCGTCATCTCAAGGAAGTGCCCTACCCCTGGGGGTAGGGCACTTTTTTGTGCCACTACGCAAAAGAGTGTGCAGTTTTTCTACAGCCCCGTAGCACACCCATGCGGTGTGGCTTCGTGTGGGGTCGATAGGGAGAAAAATGTTTATTCGGGCACTAATAAAATGCCCGTACACAGGGCATTACTGCGGCGTGGGAGACGCCGCAGCGCGGGGCGGCAGGAGCCGTGAAAACCAGCACTCAGGCCTTTTAACTGCGTGTTTATTATTCTCATTGTCATTAGGGCGCACTAAGTAAATGTGAGCTACGGCATAGTAGCGGCGCTATGTGTGAGTGGATTTGTGTCCTATAATTATCGTGATGCCACACACGATGGTGGCGAATCGGACAGAAACCCACAATTTCTATTGGTGGCTCAAATATGCCCACTAATGCTCCTGGTGCGACGAACTGCGGCGCGAGTCTTTTTCGGATTACCAAGTAGGGTGGGCCTAAGTCTTTTCTCATAAACTCTCTACGAAAGGTAGACGCAATGGCGACTAAGAATGCGTCAGCCGCCGAGGCCATACTGGCCAATCTTGGCGGACCTGAAAACATTGACTCGTTTACGCACTGTGCTACTCGCCTGCGTATGCAACTAGGCGACCGCTCATTGGCGGATCAAGACGCTCTCGACAATATTCCCGAAGTGATGGGCGTTGTGCCGCAGGGATCCAATGGTCTGCAAGTGATCATGGGTGGCGGCGTAGCTAACTACTACAACGACATCGTCAAGCTGCCCGGCATGGAACACATCGCCGGCGGCGAAGCTGGTGCCTCCAAGAAGTCCGCGAAGAAGGAGTACTCCGGTGTTCGCGGCAAATTCGGCTGGGTGGACTTCGCCTTCGAATTCCTCTCCGATACCTTCCGTCCCATTCTGTGGGCTCTGCTCGGCGCCTCGCTGATCATCACCATCTTGGTGCTGCTCGACACCGCAGGCATCCAGGCATTCGATGAACCGCTGGCGGAGCAGTCCGGCGTCTACGTGCTCATGCACGCTATGTGGCGCTCTGTGTTCTACTTCCTGCCGATCATGGTGGGTGCCTCCGCAGCCAAGAAGCTCGGAGCAAACGAATGGGTGGGCGCCGCAATTCCGGCCGCCTTGCTCACTCCCGAGTTCATCGGGCTGAAGGACAATATCCACACCGTCGTGGAGCAGGGCGCCACCGAGGGCATCGATATCTACAAGATCGATGTCGCCGGCCTGACCCTGGTGCTCAACAACTACGGTGGACAAGTCTTCCCGCCGCTGCTGGCCGCCATCGGTCTGTTCTGGGTGGAGAAGGGCCTGAAGAAGGTCATTCCCGAAGCCGTGCAGATGGTGTTCGTGCCCTTCATCTCCCTGTTGGTCATGATTCCGCTGACCGCCTTCGTGGTGGGCCCCTTCGGTATCTTCATCGGTGACGGTATCGCTCGACTGTTCATGAACACCTACGAGTTCTCGCCGTTCATCCTCGCTATCATCATCCCGCTGCTGTACCCCTTCCTGGTGCCGCTGGGCCTGCACTGGCCGCTCAACGCCGTCATGCTGCAGAACATTGCCACCTTCGGCTTCGACGTCATCCAAGGCCCCATGGGCGCATGGAACTTTGCCTGCTTCGGCCTCGTCGCCGGTGTGCTGGTGGTCTCTGTGCGTGAGCGCAACCGCCAGATGCGTCAGGTTGCCACCGGTGGTCTTGCCGCCGGCCTGCTTGGTGGTATCTCCGAGCCCAGCCTGTACGGCATCGTGCTGCGCTTCAAGAAGACCTACCTGCGACTACTTCCTGGCTGTTTCGCCGGCGGTATCGTGATGGGCCTGTTCGGCATTAAGGCTCAGGCCTTCGTGTTCACCTCGCTGCTCACCATCCCGGCCATGACCCCCACCCTGGGTTATGCCATCGGTTTGGCTGTCGCCTTCTTCACCTCCTTCTTCCTCGTGGTCTTCTTCGACTACCGCTCGAAGGAAGAAAAGGATGAGGTGCGCGCCCGCATCGCCGAGGACGAGGCTGCCGAGGCTGCCGAGGCCTCTGCTCCGGCCGCTGGTGTATCGGAGGCCGCCCCGGCTGCCGCCGCTCCGGCCGCGGGTGCAGCTGCTGCTGGCACCGCTACCGCAGTCAAGACCGAGAAGAAGGTCGAGGCTCCCTTGGACGGCACGCTGGTGCCGCTGGCCGACACTCCCGATGAGGCTTTCGCCATGGGTGCTGTAGGCAAGGGTGCGTCCATCGATCCTTCCGGCGACACCGTATACGCCCCGGGCGACGGCAAGGTCATTATGACCTTCCCCACCGGTCATGCCGTGGGCCTGAAGCTCGACAATGGGCTGCAGATGCTCATCCACGTGGGCCTGGACACCGTGAATATGAAGGGTGAGGGCTTTGAGGTTCTCGTGAGCAAGGGTGATGTGGTCGAGGCTGGCACTCCGCTGCTGAAGTTCGACCGCGCCGCCATCGAGGCCGCCGGCTACTCGCCGATCACCCCGGTGCTGGTGACCAACCACAAGAAGCACGGCGCTATCAACGTCGTTGCCGATTATGGCACCATCTCCCACGGCACCGTCTTCCTCGACGTGGAAGATAAATAAGCCTCAGGCTTAAACCTCCGTTCCTCTCGCCTCAGCCCGCCTAGCGGGCAGCGATGAGCACACAAATACAAGGGGCGCTGCGATCACGCAGCGCCCCTTGGCTTGTGTCTGGATGGGGGAGAACCCGCCCCTCGCCGCCCCTCGTGGGGCGGGGCCTAGGTGGTCTGGGCGGCGGTGATGGCGGTGCGAATCGCCGCCACTGAGCGCTCCAATGCGGCCTCTTCCCAGTCGTTGAGCGAGACAGCGAAGCGTCGCTCGGCGCCGCCGCGACCCAGCAGGGTGGGCATGGAGAACGCCACATCGCCATCGAAACCATACTCGCCGCGGGCGGTGGTGCAGGCCGGCACGATCACCTTTTCATCGAGCAAGACGTGCCGCGCCATGAGTACTGCGGACTGCGCCACACCGGCATTGGTCCAGCCCTTGGAGTTCAATACCTCGTAGGCGGCCTGGACGGTGTCCTCGGCGAGACGCTCCGGATCGAGGTGCACCCCAGTAAAGGTCTGCTCCAGCTCGGCGACGGACAATCCGCCCACGCTTAGATGCGAGAGCACGGGAAAAGCGGACAGGCCGTGTTCGCCCATCATGTAGCCGCTGACGCTCAGCGGGGACACCCTGAGCTTGTCCGCAACTATTCTGCGTAGTCGCGCAGAGTCAAGCATGGTGCCGGTACCGAAGATCTTCCCGGCGGGGTAGTCGAACTCATTCTCCGCCACGTAGAGGGTGGTGTCCAAGGGATTGGTGATCATGATGACCACCGCATCGCGGGTGTAGTCCACCACCTGTTTCATCACATCGCGGATCACCGCCGCGTTAATGGAGGCGAGCTCGGCACGATCAGGAGTGCTGTTCTCCGCGGAAGGAATGATGGAGGGGCCGGCGGCGCAGATAATGACATCCGCGTCGGCGCAGTCACTGTAGTCTCCAGCGCGCACCGCCGTGGAGGTCATGGAACTCAGGGCGGTAGCGTGATGCTGATCTAGGGCCTCGCCGTGGGCCACCCCCTCGGCGAGGTCGATCGTCACGATCTCGCCGAAGAGCCCCATTTTCATCGCGTCAGCGAGCACATAGCTTCCCACGTGCCCAACTCCGATCACCACGAGCTTATGTGGCGACACCATATGTGTGACCTCGTCTTTCTCTCGACCGTAGTATGTACCGGCTCAAGCTTACGCCCGTAGACTAAGACATCATGACGATCATTGGCATCACAGGCGGCATCGGCTCCGGGAAGTCCACAGCGACGGCGATCCTCAAGGAAAAGGGGGCATTCATTATCGACGCAGACCTCATCGCACGAGAGATCGTTGAACCCGGACAGCCGGCACTCGCGGAACTCGCGGCCGAGTTTGGCGAGGATATTCTCGACGATTCTGGGGTACTACGCAGAAGAGTTCTGGCGCAGCGGGCCTTCGTGGATGAGCAGCGAACCGAGCGCCTCAACGCCATCACCCACCCGCGCATCGCCGAGCGCACCCGCGAGTTCTTCGCCGAAGCGGCGGAGAGTGGGGCGGAGGTCATCGTGCACGATTCGGCGCTGCTTATCGAGCTCGGACTCGATCGCGCGGTGGACATCACTGTGGTGGTTTCCGCCCCGGAGGAGCTGCGCCTGCAGCGCCTCGTCGATAAGCGAGGACTGGATGAAGAGGATGCGCGTCATCGTATTGCGCGGCAGATGGGGGAGCAGGAGCGCTGCGCGGCGGCTGATGTGGTGTTGGATAATTCCGGGAGCATAGACGAGTTAGCCGCCCAAGTTGAGCAGCTATGGGAGCGGGCCAACACGTGCGGGTAGTCTCGAGGCTATGGCTTTTGCAGCAGAGCACCCAGTGTTGTCCGAGTCCGAGTTTCGCCCCGTAGGCGAGGTGGAACGCTCGAACGGGAAATTCGAGGTGATCTCGGAGTATCAACCGGCCGGCGACCAGCCGCGGGCGATCGAGGAACTCACTGTTCGTATCAACAACAACGAGCGGGACGTGGTGCTCATGGGCGCTACCGGTACCGGTAAATCGGCCACGGCGGCGTGGCTGATCGAGCAGGTGCAGCGCCCCACTTTGGTGATGGCGCCGAATAAGACGCTTGCCGCCCAGCTGGCCAATGAGCTGCGGCAGCTGTTGCCGAATAACGCGGTGGAATACTTCGTCTCCTACTACGACTACTACCAGCCGGAAGCCTATGTGGCGCAGACCGATACGTATATCGAAAAGGACTCCTCCATCAATGACGATGTGGAGCGCCTGCGCCACTCCGCCACCTCGGCGCTGCTCTCGCGGCGCGACGTTGTGGTCGTTAGTTCCGTCTCCTGCATTTATGGTCTCGGAACCCCGCAATCCTATCTGGATCGTTCGGTGGTGCTGCGCGTGGGCGAAGAAGTGGAGCGGGATCGCTTCCTGCGGCTGCTGGTAGACATCCAATACGATCGCAACGACGTGGCCTTTGTGCGCGGCGCGTTCCGTGTCAAGGGCGATGTGGTGGATATCATTCCCGCCTATGAGGAGCTCGCGGTGCGGGTGGAGTTCTTTGGCGATGAGATTGATTCCCTCTACTACATTCACCCCGTCACCGGCGATCCGATCCGCCAGGTAGAAGAGCTGCGCATTTTCCCCGCCACCCACTATGTGGCCAGCGAGGAACGCATGGCCAAGGCGGTAGAAGACATCAAGGCCGAGCTGGCAGAGCGCCTCGAGGACCTCGAGAATCGCGGCAAACTGCTCGAAGCGCAGCGGCTGCGGATGCGCACGGAATATGATCTGGAGATGATCCAGCAGGTGGGCTTTTGCTCCGGCATCGAGAACTATTCTCGGCACGTCGATGGCCGGCCCGCAGGCTCTGCTCCGGCTACCCTGATCGACTATTTCCCCGAAGACTTCCTCACCATCATCGACGAGTCCCACGTGACCGTGCCCCAGATCGGCGGCATGTTCGAAGGTGACATGTCGCGCAAACGCAACCTGGTGGACTTCGGTTTCCGCCTGCCCTCGGCGCTGGACAACCGCCCGCTCACCTGGGATGAATTCGACGCCCGCAAGGGCCAATGCGTCTACATGTCCGCCACCCCCGGCCCCTATGAGCTTGCCGCTACCGGCGGCGAGTTCGTGGAGCAGATTATTCGCCCCACTGGGCTGGTGGATCCGAAGGTCGTGGTGAAACCGACCGAAGGCCAGATCGACGATCTCATCCACGAGATTCGCCTGCGCACCGAGAAAAACGAGCGCGTGCTGGTGACCACCCTGACCAAAAAGATGGCCGAGGACCTCACCGATTATCTGCTGGAAAATGGGGTGCGGGTGCGCTATCTGCACTCCGATATTGATACGCTGCAGCGCGTGGAGCTGCTGCGCCAACTACGCACCGGCACCTATGACGTATTGGTCGGCATCAACCTCTTGCGCGAGGGCCTGGATCTGCCGGAGGTGTCGCTGGTGGCGATCCTCGACGCGGACAAGGAAGGCTTCTTGCGCTCGACCACCTCGCTGATCCAGACCATCGGCCGCGCTGCCCGCAATGTCTCCGGCGAGGTGCACATGTACGCCGATAAGGTGACCGAATCCATGGTGGCCGCGATCGACGAAACTGAGCGGCGCCGCGAGAAGCAACTCGCCTATAACCGCGAACACGGCATCGACCCGCAGCCGCTGCGCAAGAAAATCGCCGATATCCTGGACCAGGTCTATGACAACGCGGAAGAGGGCGAGGCGCGCCCCGATGCGGCCGCCGACGCCGCGCTGGTGGATAAACGCGATATCTCCTCCATGCCCCAAGAGGAGCTGCGCAGCCTCATTGATTCGCTCACCGCGGAGATGTCTGCCGCCGCCAAGGAACTCAAATTCGAGCTGGCGGGCCGTTTGCGCGATGAGATCCGCGATCTGAAGAAAGAACTACGCGGTATCACCGAGGCCGGCATCTAATATCCGGTGCCGCGGCTCGGTTCTGCGGCTATGCGCTGCGCCCAGGTGCTGTGCCGCTTATCGACGCCGCCCTTTCTTCTCTGCACCATCCCGGCAAGCGGCACAACGACGCTCACCTTGGGTCCGATACGGACACGTCGGTGGTAACCTAAAGTCCAACAGCAAATACAACCTAGGTATGTGTTAAAGGGGTTCTTTGTCGATGAACGAAAACTACCAGACCATCGTCGTGGGTACCGACGGCTCCAAGTCTTCGCTACTGGCCGTCGAGCGTGCTGCCTCCATTGCCGCGGCGTTCGACGCCACCTTGGTCATCGGTTCCGCCTACTACGAGAGCACGGAAGAAGCCTCCAAGACTCTCCGCCAGGACTCCGTCACCGTTCTCGGTAATGACCCGGCACAGAAGAACCTCGACAGCGCCGCCGAGGTGGCCAAGAAGGTCGGTGCCACCAAGATCGAGACCGCGCTGAAGGCCGGCACCCCGGTGCAGGCACTAATGGGCATCGTTAACGAGTACAAGGCAGATCTGCTCATCGTCGGCAACCGCGGCATCAACTCCCTCACCGGCCGCCTGCTGGGTTCCGTGCCCGCCGATGTGGCCCGCCAGTCTGACTGCGATGTGATGATCGTTCACACCGTCAGCTAAGCGCTCCACCACTTAAGAAGCACCCGCCCCTTCGGGCGGGTGCTTTTTCTACTACGCATCAGAGCTCTGCATAGGCGGCAGCAACATCTGCGATGCTCGCGCCCACCACCGTCACTGTCTGCGTAGCGCGACTCAACGCCACATAAAGATCATTCAGCCCGCGTGCCGAGGCTGCTGCGATGGCCTCCGGATCGACCACGATGACGTGGTCAAACTCTAATCCCTTGACCTCATCGACGCTGCGGGCCTCATCCATATCCTGTAGGTCGGCGCGCGTGTCGAGAACCTCTGGGGCGGCGACGACGGCCACCATCCGCTCTGGATGCTCCTCCTTGAGTGCCTCCACGATGCTGCGCACAGAGGTTTCCTTGGGAAGCTGCGTGACTGCGCCATCGACATCACGCACCGACTGTGCGGGCTGTTGCTCTGGGGCGATGAGCGGCAAGAGTGTCTGCGCCAGCTCCATGATCGTCGCCGGAGTACGGTAATTCACAGTCAATTCGTGGTGGCGTACCCGCGAGCCGACGAACTCGGCGAAGGTTTCGGCCCAACTATCTGCGCCAGCGGGGGAGCCAGTTTGGGCGGTATCGCCCACGATCGTCATCCACCGGCTCGGCACCCGGCGAAACACCATCCGCCACTCCATCTCGGAGAGCTCTTGGGCTTCGTCCACCACCACGTGGCCAAAGGCCCAGGTGTGATCAGCACGGGCCTTTTCCGCCGTTGAGCGATTATCACGCACCTGCTGTCGCTGCGCGAGAGTCTCGGCATCGACCACGTCGTGGGCGGAGAGCACCTCGGCATCGAACTCATCGTCCAAGTCCGAGTTGGCGGAGCCGATGAGAATATCCAGCGCATCTTGGGCGTCGTCAATCTGTTGCCGCCACCGCTGCTCGGCCTGCTCTGCCGACTCCTCGGGGTTGTCGATGCCGATGATGAGCGAGAGCTCGTCGAGGAGTGCGGCATCGGCTGGGGTCCACGCGATTACAGCATCGTCGAGCGCGTCCAGGTCATAGCCTGGCCGGAACAATCCTTCGATGGTGGCCTCGTCATAGTCGGCGGCCACTTCGGTGAGGCGATCGTGGTCGCAGGTGAGCTCCGCGAGTACCTGCTGCGGGCTCAGCCGCGGCCAGAGAGTGTCGATGATCTCGATAACCTGTGCTTCCTCGCTGAGATCATCGTGTAATTGGGCGATATCCGCGGCAGAAAGCAGGTTCTCCTGCCCCAGGGGATCGGCGCCGATCACCTCGGCCATGTGCTCGGCCAGTAGCTCGAGCAGCCTATCGGCAAAAATTGGTTGGGCGCGGTTATGCGGCTTGCGCGAGCGTCGGGCGCGGGTGCGCGCCTTTTTCACCATGGCCGGGCTGATCCGCAGCGATACCCCATCCACGGTGAGAGGGATCTCCTCAGCGGGCACCTGCTGATAGGCCTTTACTGCCTCGCGCAGGATATAGGCCATCTCCGAGGAGCCTTTGATCTCCTTGGCTAGGAGGGTGTCCTGGCCGGTGGGAGTGACCAGAGGATAGAGCTCGCCAATGGTGGAGAGAACCACGCCAGTTTCGCCGAGCTCTGGCAGCACCCGGGAAATATAGTCCAGGAAGCGGCGGTTGGGCCCCACAATGAGCACGCCGGTCTTGGCCAGTTGTTCGCGCCAGGTATAGAGCAGATAGGCCACACGGTGCAGCGCCACCGCTGTCTTGCCGGTGCCGGGGCCGCCATCGACCACCATCACGCCGCGGTTGTTATCGCGGATGATGGTGTCTTGTTCCCGCTGGATCGTCTCCACGATGGTGTTCATGTGGCCGGAGCGGGCAGCATTGAGCGCGTGCGCCAGAGCGGCCTCCCCGGCGATATCGGCGGGAGCCTCTCCACCCGATGTGTCTGGGGACTGGCCTAGGAGTCGTTCTTCATCGACTGCTGTGACGGTACGCCCACGGGTGCGGATATGGCGTCGACGGTGCACCCCCGCCGGGTTGACGGTGGTGGCCAGATAGAAGGGGCGTGCCATGGGGGCGCGCCAATCCAAGAGCAACGATCGGTAATTATCGGCGGCGTCTTGAACCCCCATGCGCCCGATATAGCGGCGATCCACGCGCTGCCCATCGAGCTCGATGGGATCATCAGGATCGGGGTCATCGACGTCAATGCGGCCAAAGACTAAACCGAGTTGGGCGAGCGCGGCACGATCCAGCTTCTCATTCAGGCTGTGGTACTCGGCTTCGCGGCGAATGAGATCATCTGTGTCCGGATCCACTCCCTCGGGGCGCAGCGACACGGCCGTTAGGCGCTCGCGGGCGGCCCGGATGTCCTCGTCGAGATGATCGAAAAGACCATCCACATAGCGCTGCTCGGTGGCGATCACATCAGTTGTCGCGGCGTCGCGGGCAGCGTCGGAGTCGGGGAGAGGGCCGTGCGGACTATGCGGCAAGAGAGATCCTTTCTGATCACGTCACACACATCGAATGCAGGATACGAGAAATGACGATCATACGCGCCAGGTACTACCGCGGGGCGACGCCAGCGGCGGGCAGCATGAGCTACAGCATCGTAGTAGAGCCAACAGCCGAGGCATCGAGTTTGTTCCCTCCCGGTACCTCGCAGCGCTGAACCGTACCCCGCCTCGCTCGCGATACGCATAACGCCCCAGCTGCCCCCGCACGGGGACACAACTGGGGCGTTGGTGGATGTGCTGGCACTGATACTCAGTGCCAGGGTGGCTTAGGCGAAGTCCTTGACCTTCTTGTCCAAGCTCTTCTGTGCCTTGCGCAGGGCCTTGTCGGCGCGCTTCTGCAGTTTCGGAGCGTTCTTGGAGGCATCCTTGCGGGCCTTCTCGGCGCGCTTCTGGGCCTGGTCGGCAGCCTTGACCAGCTTCTTCTTAGCGGTCTTGGTGTTGGACTTGGCCAGATTCAACCAGTCGTCCTTGTTGTCGTCCACATAAGACTTAGCCTCGTCGGCGTAGCCGGAGACCTTCTCGGAGGTGCTGGACAGGAAGTCCTTGGTGGCGGAGTTGACGGCGGAGGCCTGCTCGGCCACGTTCTCCTTGAACTTCTCCGTGTCAGACTTGCCCGGAAGAGCGGACTGGATGGTCTTGTTGGCATCCTTAGCGGCACGGTTAGCGCGCCACTTCAGTCCGGGCTTGCCGGCGGTGTCGGCGGAGGCGATGAACAGCCCGCCCAGCAGAGCAACGTCCGTCATAAAGCCGCTGCGGCGAGCGGCCTTCTCGTCCTCGTTCTGGGTCTCCCAGAAAGCGTGGCGAGCGAGAATGGTGGGAACAGACAGCACTGCGAGGGTGCCGGCTGCCAAGCGCGGCGCCTTGCCCAAGGCCAGCAGGGTGCCGGCGGTGGTCTTGGTCACGCCAATGGCCTTCGCCACGGTCTCCGGATCCTCCGGCAGCTTGCGGCTGTAGTCATTCGGCAGCACCGAGCGCAGACGGTCGAGGATAGTCTTGGTGCCCTCGACGTGCTTCTCGGTATTAGTGATGGTGTCCACACCGTCAGCGATGTAGACGGTGGCCACCATGGGGCGAGCGATCTTACGGATCATTCGTTCTTCCAGCTCCTTATATGTTTTCTGGTAGCTCGCAGCCCGTGTCGGGCTCGAACTGAAGTTTTACCTCACACCATCCTAGACGAAAAGGAGATAAGGCCGAGGCGCGCCGTGCTCTCAGGTAGGTGGAGGAATATCTGGCACGCTGCGTCGATAGGCGCTATGCGGCCTACCAGCCGCGCTCGCACCACTCTTCGAGATGCGGTGCTTCGGCCCCCACCGTGGTGGAATGGCCGTGGCCGGGGTGAACGTGCGCCTCGGGCGGGTAGACATCAAAGACGCGTTCCTTGACATCGGTGATCAGGCGGGCGAAATCTTCTTTGGAGTTGGTCTTTCCCACGCCGCCGGGGAAGAGGCTGTCACCAACGATGAGGTGGGTATCGCCGTCGATGGTCAATTCCAGGCACAGACCGCCCGGGGTGTGACCGCGGAGGATGAACACGGGAATCTCGTGGCCGGCGAAGCTGAGGGTATCGCCGTGGTCCAGCTCCTCGTCCACATCGCAGGGCAGCGCGGGCGCATCCAGACTCGAAGAGATGTGGCGGGCGCCGGTGCGCTGCAGGATCTCTGGGAGCGCACCCACGTGATCGCCATGGCGGTGGGTGGTGACCACCGTGGTGATCGTGGCCTTGTGCTTGGCGGCGAGCTCCATGAGGGCGTCTGGGTTCGAGGCGGCGTCGATAAGCATCGCCTCATCGCCAGCGACCACAAGGTAGCAGTTGTTATCCATCTCGGATACAGAGAGGGAATCCAAAATTAGTTCGGCACTCATGCGTACTACACTAGATGAGACACAGAGACGGTGGTCGGACGCGGTGGGAACACTCGACTACGCCGTGGGACGGTGGGGCAGACGACCGTATCTCCTCCACGGGAATGAATTGTGTATCAGCGGCGTTGAAGTGAGACGATGCCCAGCATCAACACCGATGTCGTGCACTAGGAAAGGTAGTGGAAAGCCTGTGGCTGAACGCCTCATTGTCCGCGGAGCCCGCGAGCACAACCTCAAAGGGGTAGATATTGATATCCCGCGCGACAAGCTCGTGGTGTTCACGGGTTTGTCTGGTTCGGGCAAGTCCTCGCTTGCCTTCGACACCATCTTCGCCGAGGGGCAGCGCCGCTACGTGGAGTCGCTCTCGTCCTATGCGCGCATGTTCTTGGGGCAGATGGACAAGCCCGATGTGGAGATGATCGAGGGGCTATCGCCGGCCGTGTCGATCGATCAGAAGTCCACCAACCGCAACCCGCGCTCCACGGTGGGCACGATTACTGAGGTCTTCGACTATCTCCGCCTGCTCTATGCCCGCGCGGGCACGCCGCACTGCCCGGAATGCGATGCGGTGATCGACCGCCAGACGCCGCAGCAGATCGTGGATCAGGTGCTGGAGATGGAGCAGGGCACCAAGTTCCAGGTATTGGCGCCGGTGGTGCGCACCCGCAAGGGCGAATTTGTGGATCTCTTCGCGGATCTCGCTGCCCAGGGCTATGCCCGCGTGATGGTCGATGGCGAGATGCATCAGCTATCCTCGCCGCCCAAGCTGGAGAAGCAGATCAAGCACGATATTGATGTGGTGGTTGATCGTTTGCAGGTCAAGGAATCGCAGAAGCAGCGCCTCACCGACTCCATCGAGACGGCGCTGAACTTGGCCGATGGGGTAGTGGTCCTTGATTTTGTGGGGCTTGACGACGCCGACCCGCACCGAGTTCGTCGGTTCTCCGAAAAGATGGCCTGCCCCAACGGCCACGACTTTCATCTCGATGAGATGGAACCGCGCGCCTTTTCCTTTAACTCTCCCTATGGTGCCTGCGAGCGCTGCGATGGTCTCGGTTCCCGCCTAGTCGTGGATCCGGAGCTGCTGATCCCGGATGTCGATGCCAAGGTGGTGGATGCGATCGCCCCGTGGCACTCTTCACCGAATAAGAAATACTTTGTCAAGCTCGTCGAGGCGCTGGCAGAGGCAATGGACTTCGATGCGCACGCCCCCTATTCCTCGCTGACGAAGAAGCAGCAGAAGGCACTCGTGCACGGCTCGAGTACCGAGGTGCGGGTGCGCTATAAGAATCGATACGGTCGCCGCCGCGACTGGACCGCCCCCTTCGAGGGCGCGATCGCATTCGTGGAGCGCAAGATCGAGCAAACCGATTCCGAGCACCAGAAGGAACGCTTCCGCGGCTATATGCGCGAGGTGCCCTGCCCAGCGTGCCAGGGCTCGCGGCTCAAGCCCGAAATACTCTCCGTGCGTCTCGCCTCGGAGGGCCATGGCGAGCAATCCATTGCGGGGGTATCGGCGCTATCGGTCGAGGATGCCCGCGCCTTCCTCGACAATCTCACCCTGAATAAACGCGAGGAGATGATCGCTGGTGCAGTGCTGCGCGAGGTACAAGCACGCCTGCGCTTCCTGCTGGATGTGGGGCTCAACTACCTCACCCTCGACCGCGCTGCCGGCACACTCTCCGGCGGGGAGGCGCAGCGTATTCGCCTGGCCACCCAGATCGGATCGGGCTTGGCGGGGGTGCTCTACGTGCTGGATGAGCCCTCCATTGGGCTGCACCAGCGCGATAACCAGCGCCTGATCGCCACCTTGGAGCGGCTGCGCGATCTCGGCAACACCCTCATCGTGGTCGAGCATGACGAAGACACGATCAAGGCGGCTGACTGGCTGGTGGATATCGGACCTCGCGCCGGTGAATACGGCGGCGAGATCGTCTATCAAGGTGAGCCGGCGGGAATACTCGAGGCCGCCGATTCTCTAACCGGCGATTATCTCTCCGGGGCGAAGGTGTTGGGAGTGCCCGCACACCGCCGCCCGACTGACCCAGAGCGCTGCCTCAAGGTGGTAGGTGCGCGAGAAAATAACCTGAAGAACGTGGATGTGACCATCCCGCTCGGCGTACTGACCTGTGTCACTGGTGTCTCCGGATCGGGTAAATCCACGCTGATTAACCAGATCGTGTCCAAGGTGTTGAGCAATGAGCTCAACCGCGCTCGGCTCGTGCCCGGGCGAGCCAAGCGCGTCGAAGGCATCGAGCACCTCGATAAGTTGGTGCAGGTGGATCAGTCTCCGATTGGTCGCACCCCACGCTCGAACCCGGCGACCTATACCGGTGTATTCGATAAGATTCGTACTCTCTTCGCCGAGACCAGCGAATCCAAGGTGCGCGGCTATAAGGCGGGCCGCTTCTCCTTCAACGTCAAGGGCGGCCGCTGCGAGGCCTGCAAGGGCGATGGCACCTTGAAGATCGAGATGAACTTCCTGCCGGATGTCTACGTACCCTGCGAGGTATGCCACGGGGCCCGCTACAATCGCGAAACCCTCGAGGTGCGCTACAAGGGCAAGAACATCGCCGAGGTCTTGGACATGCCCATCGCGGAGGCGGCGGAGTTTTTCCAGCCGATCACCTCGATCCACCGCTATCTCAATACGCTCACTGAGGTGGGCTTGGGCTATGTGCGGCTGGGCCAATCGGCCACCACGCTCTCGGGCGGCGAGGCGCAGCGCGTGAAACTCGCCGCAGAGCTGCAGAAACGCTCCAATGGCCGCACCATCTATATCCTCGATGAGCCCACCACGGGCCTGCACTTCGAGGACATCCGCAAGCTCATGCTGGTGATCCAAGGCCTAGTGGATAAGGGCAACTCGGTGGTGATCATCGAGCACAACCTCGATGTGATCAAGGCTGCCGACTGGATTATTGACATGGGGCCCGAAGGTGGCGATGGCGGCGGCCAGGTGGTAGCCGAAGGCACACCCGAGGATGTCGCCCAGGTCTCCGGCTCCTATACCGGTCAATTCCTCCAGCCCTTGCTGGCCACGGTCTAAGCAGCAGCCAGCGCAGCCATAGCTGGAATGCCCCTAGCGGCCCGCGCCTGGATCGGGATGCTGGGGACGGGTATCCGCTGCGGCCATCGCTGGCTGCGCTGCGGCAGGGTCCTGGGCTTGGTGCGGCGCCGCGGCCGTGCCCGTCGTATCAGTGGCGGAGGGGCTGATCGTGCGGGAGCGAATGATCGCCACCACGAGGAGAACGAGGCCGCAGCCGAGGAAGGTGATCGTGCGTGCCACAGAGTCGAGAGTGGTGAGATCAAAGAACACCACCTTGACCGTGGCGGCAAGGGCCAGCAACAGCCCGACGGGAAACTCATAGTCGCGGGCGATGGGGGTCTTGCCCAGAATGATGAGTGCCGCTGCCACCATCCAGCACACCGATGCCACGGCATGCGAGGTGAAGAATGCGGCAGAGATCATGCTGGGGGCAAGCGTCGCGGTGGCGCGGGTGACGGCGAGAACAATGAGCGTGATCGATAGAGAAAGGGTCAGTACCCCGCCCAGCACATATGACCGTGTCGATAGCCCCCGCAGAAGTGAGGGCACATGGAAGGCGCCCAGCACTCCGAGTGTGGTGAGCACGACGAACAGCGGCGGCTGCTCGCCGAGGCGAGTATAAGCAGCGCCCAGAAGGGTCATCACGGTCAGTGTCTGAGACAGCATGATCAGCTGGATGGCGATGAGCCACCCCACCCACAGCTGCGCCCTGCCGGAAGCAGACATCGGCACTAGTGTGGCGACGCGGACGGCTGCCCACACCAGGATCATGGACACGGCGAGAAAGACCAGACCAAACAATTCAGCATTAGCGGCGGAGAAATCAGCGGCGAACCAGGCCACTACCGCTGCCAGCGGCAGCAGGAGCTGGAATAGGGCATAGTAGCCGCGGGCGTATAGCAGCGCGGCTTCGTTGAGCGAATAGCTTCTGCGATGTGTCTGACCACGCTGCGGCGGGGCGGGAGGCAGCGGAGTCAGCAGCCCCCATCCGCCGCCGAGATCTCCGGTGCTCGTCGTTATGCTGCCGAGGCTGTGTGCTGTGTATGCCGCGTAGCCGCTCACGATGGCCACGGGGAGAATGAGCAGGAGGGGATAGAGGGCGGGGGAGTTGCCCGCAACAGTAAGGCCCACGAGGAGCACCACGAGCAGATGCGTCAGCACGGAGCGGCGAAGCTGCTCGGTGGCTGCGGCGTCCGCGCGTTCTCCCTGCTGGGTTGCGGTTTGTGCGAGGTGGCGGGCGGCGTGAATACCCGCCAGGCATAGCCACGCGTAGGCGGCCGCTGTGTAGAGCAGGAGAACACCGGGTCCGAACCCGCGCTCGTCCATCAACAGCGCCACGGCGTTGAGGTCTGCGTAGACTCCGAACATGCCTATCAACGCGCTGGCGACGCGCGCCTTCGACCACCCGCGCAGCCACGCGACGCCGTAGACCATGACGGCAAGCAGGAGGACGGGCACGAAGATACTCTCGCCGGAGGCGACTCCCTCGGGGGCGAGGAAAATGAGACATAGACCAGAGACCGTGGACAAAAGAACCACGGCGAGCTCGGCGCGCATCCAGTGGCTCAACCACAGATATGCTGCGCTGAGCAAGAGAATCAGAGCGGCCGCGAGATAGCCGGGCATCCAGCCCAAAGGCGAGTAGAGCGCCAGGGTGGTGACACAGGCGGTGCCAGCGGAGGTCACCACCAGCGCCGTGACGGCGCCTGTGGCGGTGTTGGTGCTGCGATAGTGGCGCACAGCGATAAAGAGCATCACTGCGGCTAGCAGATATGCCGTCGCCACCCGCGCGCCAGGGCCAAACCAGCCATTCGAGATCGCGATATTGACTAAAAAGCCCACGCCGAACAGGGTGAGGATACCGCCGCCGGCGGCGATGACGCGCAGCGTTGATACCTCATCGCGCCACCACTGTCTCCGTACTGTGTGCTCCGGCTGGCCGCTGCTATAAGGCGTGTGGCCTGGGTGCGGACCCATGGGCGCACCCTGCTGGGGTGATGCTATGGGTGCGCCGACAGGCGGGCGCGGTCCCTGGCCCTGCGGCGTCGGATAGCCCGCTGGCAGTGGGGAGCCGTATCCCGGTGGTGGCGGGGGATAGGGCGGCTGCCCGCCGGACTGCGGATAGCCATAGCCATAAGGCTGCGGACTAGGCGCGGTCTGTGCCTGCGGGCTCGGTTGATTCCAGTTCTGTGGTGCACCTACCGGGCGCCGGCCACCGCGAGAGGAGTGCAGAGGATGCGCCGCCCCTGAGTCAAGCGAGGAACGAATAACCGCAACCGCCTGCTGCATGGAGTTAGCGGCGCGAGATAACTGGTCTAAGGCGAGGTAGAGCTGTTCTCTCTCACTATCCGTTGTCTGCGACTGTGACGGCGCCTTACTCGGAGGTTGCTCCTGAGGTGGTTGCCCGTGGGGCGGCTGCTGAGGGCGAGGAGAAGGATAAGAATTTTCTGCCATAAAACCTAGATTAAGTCAGCCGTGACACCGTCGCTCGGCACGACAATGAAGGGTGTACTACATGCGCAAGAAGTCCAGCTAGACTACTCTACGGGTGCTCCTCGAACGGGGTATCTGGGTGGGTGTCTTCCCATCGTTGGGGTGTGCCGGCGCAGCGCTGGGCGGAGTAGTACGCGGAGGGGATTTGTTCTCGGCGCAGTGAGCTGTTAAGGTGTGGAGCACTACCGCTTACAGTCGTGTATTACGGCTGTTGTGGATTAATCAAAGTGGAGATCCCTCCCACCCGAGGCCCGCATATGTGAGGATCAGGGTTTGCATCACGCCACAGCGGGCGAGCACTGTGTGTTTGCCGGTGAGGTGTGTTGAGTGGATCTCCCGCTCTTCTCGCAGACTACTGCCGAGAAGGACGGGAGTTTTCTTATTTCCGCTCCGCGTGTGTTGCCACACCGCAGGTGCGGGAAGGTTCGGGGATCATTGCGCGAGATATCGATTAAGCGGTCAGTTACGCGCCGCGCCTGCTAAGGCGGGGCGTGAAAGAACAAGAGTCACGTTATTTTCGTCGATCTGAGGAGTCCCCATCAGCGCTGAAGCTCGCATCAATGAGCGAATCCGAGTACCGGAGGTCCGACTTGTTGGCCCCGGTGGTGAACAAGTAGGAATCGTCCGTATTGAGGACGCTCGTAAGCTTGCCTACGACGCAGACCTCGACCTCGTTGAGGTCGCACCTAAGGCCAAGCCGCCGGTGTGCAAGATCATGGATTACGGCAAGTACAAGTACGAACTGGCCCAGAAGGCCCGTGAGTCCCGCCGTAACCAGCAGCAGACGGTGGTCAAGGAGCAGAAGTTCCGTCCGAAGATCGACGACCACGACTACGAAACTAAAAAGAATAACGTCGTTCGATTCTTGGAAAAGGGTTCCAAGGTCAAGGTGACGATAATGTTCCGCGGCCGTGAGCAATCGCGACCGGAGCTGGGTTTCCGTCTGCTGGAGCGTCTTGCAGAAGACGTCGACGGCATCGGAATCGTCGAGGCTCGTCCCAAGCAGGACGGCCGCAACATGACCATGGTTCTCGGCCCTGTACGCAAGGGCAAGAAGTAACTAGACAGAAACTTTTTACAGGGTTCTAAGGAAGAAGACTTATGAAGCAGAAGACCCACAAGGGTATGGCTAAGCGCGTGAAGATCACCGGCAAGGGCAAGCTCCGTCGCGAGCAAGCCGGCCGCCGCCACCTGTTGGAGGGTAAGCCTTCCACTCGTACCCGCCGTCTGAAGGGCACCACCGACGTTGCCAAGTCGGACGTCAAGCGCGTCAAGCGCATGCTGGGCAAGGCTTAAGAGCCTCACCCACCCGCCCCCTTCATTCACCAACACTTTTAATTGATCAGTTAAGGAAGTATCACTGTGGCACGTGTCAAGCGCTCAGTAAACGCTAAGAAGAAGCGTCGCAAGATTCTGAATTCCGCTAAGGGCTACCGCGGCCAGCGTTCCCGCCTCTACCGCAAGGCCAAGGAACAGTGGCTGCACTCCATGACCTACGCTTACCGCGATCGTCGCACCAAGAAGCGTGAGTTCCGTCGCCTGTGGATCACTCGTATCAACGCGGCAGCGCGCCTGAACGACATCACCTACAACCGCCTGATCCAGGGCCTGCGCCTAGCCAACATTGAGGTTGACCGCAAGATTCTTGCTGAGCTCGCCGTGAACGACTTCGCTGCATTCTCCGCTATCTGCGATGCAGCCAAGGCTGCTCTTCCGGAGGACGTCAACGCCCCGAAGAACGCTGCCTAATCGCTCAAGCAGCAGGTGCTGCCTTGTAGAAGGGCAGCGACCGCAGCACTATCCACCCCGCACCATCTCTGGTGCTGGGTGGTTGTCTGCGTTATGGGCTCGACCGCGCACCAAGGCCACTATCTCCGCACCACGTGTCGAACACATAAGCGATGCCACGCCGGCAGGTGTCCGGGGCGTTGTCTAGTGTGAGTTACGCGTTGATTGTGCAGGATAACAACGCATATAGGCATAGTATCCGGCGCGATCGTTTTGAGTGTTGGCATTGCTTATCGACGCCGGTTGTCCAGATTACCCTCACTTTCGTGGTCATAGCTGCGAAGGCCGAGGCGACATGGTTAGATTGAACGAATCATCGGCATGGACCGAGCCGGTGCGCACCACCCAGTGGGCGCCTCGAGCCAGGTGCCGGTGAATAGAACTAAAGGTAAGAGAAAGGTGGCTTAACGAAGGCCATGGCTGAAATCGAGTACGACAAGGACGGTTTGCCCGTGGAGAAGAACCGCCCCGCTTATGATTTTCCGAACCACGCGCAGAACCCCCAGGGCTACGGCCAGACCCCCCAAGGCTATGGCCAGCAGGTGCCGGCACAGCAGTACGGCATGGCTGGGAACTATCCCCAGAACATGGCACCGGTGCAGCAAAAGTCCAAGGTGCTCGCCGCTGTGCTCGCGTTCTTCCTCGGAACCTTCGGCGTGCACAACTTCTATCTCGGCCGGAATGGCCGCGGCGCAGCCCAGCTGGTGTGCACCATCTTCGGCTACCTGGGTCTGCTGTTCATCATCGGCGCATTCGTCCTTATCGCCGTGGGAATCTGGGCTTTTGTCGAGTTCATCATGATCCTGGCAGGCATGGGCGGCTATGACCGCGACGCTAATGGAGTGCCGCTGAGCTAGCGCCAGTGAGCAACCGCGGCGATGCTGCTAGCCTAGGGCCATGCACCTAGACTTCAGCGATGCCTTTACCGAACGCACCCCGCGCGTGGTGGCCGCCGCCAAACTGCTCCGCCCAGCTGGGCGCAAAAAGGCCCAGCGATTCCTCGCGGAAGGCGAAAACGCGGTGGAAGCGGCAGTACGCCGCGGAGTAGCCACCGATATTTTCGTGACGGAATCCGCGAACGCCCGCCACGCCGGCATCGTCAATACCGCCGCATCCTCGGGCGTATACGTCCACCCCGTGACCGACCGTGCTGCCAAAAAGCTGGCAGACACCGTGTCGGGCACGGGGATCATTGCTGTTTGCACCCCGATCGTCACCCGCGTCGATGCCTTTTCCGAGGCGCCCGCGCCTACGTTGGTGAGTATTCCCGTGGACACATCAGAGCCGGGTAATGCGGGAACGCTGATCCGTGTCGCCGATGCGACCGGCGCCGATCACGTGCTCTTCGCTGGGGACACCGTGGACCCGCTCAACCCAAAGGTGGTGCGCTCCTCGGCCGGCTCGCTGTTTAACGTGCCCGTGACCCGCGAACCCAATATCCCGAAGGTCCTCGACGCCGTCCGGGAGAAGGGGCTACAGATCGTGGCCACCACCGCCGAAGGCGAGACCAGTCTGGATGATGCCCAGGAGGTTCTCGCACAGCCCACCGCCTGGCTCTTCGGAAATGAGGCGCATGGCTTGCACGAGAAGCTGATCGAGCAGGCCGATGTGCGTATCCGCATTCCGCTGCGGGGCCGCGCAGAGTCCTTGAACCTCGCCACCGCCGCAGCGATCTGCATGTATGAATCCTCGAAGGCACTGAACTCCTAGCGAGCTCATGCTCCCCAGTCGGCGGGCAGCGCCGAAGAGCCAACACGCCTCGGCGCGGCCACAAGAGTCGATACAGCTGGCGTAGTTCCACCCCCTGTGCTGTGCAGGCAACAGGCAGAGCAGTAAACTGCTACCCACTACAATGCCCACAGAATGTGTACTGCCGCGCAGAAAGGTTCGGACGAAGAGACGGTGTCTGAGATTCAACTGACCGAAGAGAGCTTAAACAAGGCCGCCACCGAGGCCATCGACGCTTTTGATACCGCCTCCTCGCTGGAGGAGCTGCAGGCGGCCCGCAAGGCACACCTAGGGGATCAAGCCCCCATTCCCCAGGCCCGCCGCAGCCTCGGCCAGGTGCCTAAGGAGCAGCGCAAAGAGCTGGGGCGACTGGTGAATATGGCGCGTGGTCGCGTCGAAAAGCACTATGCGCAGACGCATACCGTGTTGGAGGAGAAGCACAACCGCGAGGTGCTGGAATCCGAGCGCGTCGATGTCACGGTGCCCACCACCCGCAGTCAAAAGGGAGCGCTGCACCCGATCACCACGCTGAGCGAGAATATCGCCGATATTTTCATCGGCATGGGCTGGGAAATCGCCGAGGGCCCCGAGGTGGAGGCCGAGTACTTCAACTTCGATGCCCTGAACTTCCTCCCAGACCACCCAGCGCGCACCTTGCAGGACACCTTCCATATTGCTCCCGAAGGCTCCCGCCAGGTGCTGCGCACCCATACCTCGCCGGTGCAGGTGCGCACCCTTTTGTCGCGCGATCTGCCGCTGTATATCGCCTGCCCAGGGCGGGTGTTCCGCACTGATGAGCTCGACGCCACCCACACCCCGGTATTCCACCAAGTGGAGGGGCTGGCCGTGGATAAGGGCCTGACCATGGCGCACCTGCGCGGCACGCTTGATCATTTGGCCAAGACCCTTTTCGGCCCTGAGACCCGCACTCGTATGCGCACCAATTACTTCCCCTTCACCGAGCCCTCGGCAGAGGTAGACGTGTGGTTCCCGAATAAGAAGGGCGGCGCCGGCTGGATCGAGTGGGGCGGTTGCGGCATGGTGAACCCGAATGTGCTGATCGCCGCCGGTATTGATCCGAAGGAATACACCGGATTCGCTTTCGGCATGGGGCTGGAGCGCACCCTGCAATTCCGCAATGGACTCTCCGATATGCGCGATATGGTCGAGGGCGATGTGCGCTTCACCTTGCCCTTCGGAGTGCAGGCATAGAAATCACGCGAGCGGCGCAGCGCTGTGCCGCACTGTGATGTACGCAGCAGAGTTAAGAAGGAAAAAGAGCTAAGACACAATGTTCATTTCTCAGAACTGGATCACCCGACTCCTCCGCGCCTATGCCGAGCAGCCCGATTTCAGCATCGACTCCGAGCAGCTCGACGCCGCCTTCGTGCGGGTCGGCTTCGAAACCGAGGGCTATGCGCCGCTGCCGGAGATCACCGGCCCGCTCGTGATCGGCCGGGTGGACAGCATCGAAGAACTCACCGGCTTTAAAAAGCCCATCCGCTTCTGCCATGTCAATGTTGGCGAGGCCAATGGCACCGGCGAGCTCCAAGAGATTGTTTGCGGTGCCCGGAATTTCTCCGAGGGCTCCTATGTGGTGGTCTCCCTGCCGGGTACCGTGCTGCCCGGTGGGTTCGAGATCTCCGCACGCACCACCTATGACCACACCTCCGCCGGCATGATCTGCTCCGCTATGGAGCTGGGGCTGACCGATAAGCAGAACCCAGGCATCATCACCCTGCCGGAGGGCGTGGCAGAGCCGGGTGCGGATGCCCGCCCGGTCCTCGGCTTAGATGACACCGTCTTCGAAGTGAATATCACCCCAGATCGCGGCTATGCGCTTTCTGCCCGTGGCCTGTCGCGGGAGATCGCCTCGAGCCTGAACATGCCCTTTGTGGATCCCGCGCACACTCCCGCGGTGGCCGATATTGAGGTCGCCGTTCCCGAGGTTGCCGGCTCGCTGCTCGACGTGGATGTGCACGAGGACACCAAGGCACGGCGCTTCGGTCTGCGTAAGGTCACGGGCATCGACCCTGCCGTGCCCACGCCCTTCTGGATGCAGCGCGAGCTGATGCTGTGCGGTCAGCGCCCGGTAAACCTCGCCACCGATGTGACGAACTATGTGATGCTGCTGCTCGGCACCCCAATGCATGCCTTCGATGCCTCGCTGATTAGCGGCGACCTCGTGGTCCGCCGCGCCACCGAGGGTGAGACGCTGACCACGCTCGATCACGTGGAGCGCGAGCTGCACCCCGAGGATGTGGTCATCTGTGATGACAACGGCGTGCAGTCTCTGGCCGGCGTGATGGGCGGAAGCTCCTCCGAGGTGAACGAGAACTCGACGGATATCTATCTCGAAGCCGCCATCTGGGACCAGATCACGGTGGCGCGCACCTCTCGCCGACATAGGCTGAGCTCTGAGGCTTCTCGACGCTTCGAGCGCGGCGTCGATCCGCAGGTGGTGGAGGTGGCCCTTGATGTCGCCGCAAGCCTGCTCGCCCGTCTGGGTGGGGGAGAGGTCGCTGAAGAGCGCACCCTCGTGGAGGTCGCTGAGCATGAGCCCGTGACCGTGATGATGGAGGTGGATTTCCCCTCCCGCTATGCCGGTGTGCACTACGAGGAGTCCGTGGTGGTGGCACGCTTGGAGGAGGTGGGCTGCCAGGTGGCGCGACAAAACATCACCCTGGCCATCACCCCGCCGAGCTGGCGCCCCGATATCACCATGGACGTGGACCTAGTGGAGGAGATTCTGCGCCTCGAGGGCCTGGAATCGATTCCCTCGATCGTGCCCACCGCTCCTGCCGGTAGGGGTTTGAGCCCCGCGCAGCGACGCCGCCGCGCCATCGGCCACGCCTTGGCCTATTCCGGCTACGCGGAGATTCTGCCCACCCCCTTCATGGAAACTGCAATCCTCGATCAGTGGGGATTGGACTCCGAGGATGAGCGCCGCAACGTCGTGCACGTGCAAAACCCGCTCGAATCGGATCACTCCGTACTCGGTACCACCCTGCTGCCGGCGATGCTCGATGCCGTAAAGCGCAATGTTGCTCGGGGCCACGCCAGCGTGGCGTTGTTCGGCCAAGAGCAGGTGTCCTTCCACCGCGCCGACAGCTCTCCCATGCCTTCTACGGCCCAGCGACCCAGCGCAGAAGAGATCGAGCAGTTGCTCACCTCCTTGCCCTACCAGCCACTGCACGTGGCCACGGTGGCCTGTGGCAACAAGGTGGCCGAGGGGCCGTGGGGTGTCGGCCGTGCCTACACCTATGCGGATGCCATCGAATCCGCGCGCATCGTCGCCGCTGCCGCGGGCGTGGAGCTGGAATTGGCGAATGCCGAACAGCTGCCTTGGCACCCCGGCCGCTGCGCCGAGCTGCGCGTGGACAATACCGTCGTCGGCTATGCCGGCGAGCTGCACCCGCAGGTGTGCAAGGACACCGAGCTGCCGCCGCGTACCTGCGCCATGGAGCTGGATGTCACCGCCTTGCCGCTGGAGGAGAATTTCCCCGCGCCCGTCCTCTCTGCCTACCCGGCGCTGCTGCAGGATGTGGCACTCGTGGTGGATGAGGATATCCCCGCAGAGACCGTGCGCACCGTGGTGGCCCAGGGCGCGGGAGAGCTGCTCGAGCATGTCGAACTCTTCGATATCTACCGCTCCGAGGCCCTCGGCGAGAACAAGAAGTCCCTCGCCTTCGCGCTGCGTTTCCGTGCCGCGGATCGCACCCTCACCGACGAGGAGTGCAACGCCGCACGCATGGCGGCCGTGGACCTAGCCAAGGAAAAGCTCGACGCAACCATCCGCGCCTAGCAGCGCACCTGCGGGGCTCACGCCCTGCACACCTCGATACGCTCTGATGCGTAGTAGCGGAGGACCCCAAGAGGGGTTCTCCGCTTTTGTGTGTCGTGCACCCCGCCGCCGCCTCGTTCTCCGCATCCCCCGCAGGCGGTGCGGGCTATGTCCGCCCCGGCGCGACCAGCGGCCTCCCTCCGCCACGCCACGGCAATGCATAGTTTGCAAACTGCTGCATAAAAGCTATACTTAGCTTCTATGACTATTTCTGTTGCCGTCGCTGGAGCCACAGGTTATGCCGGATCCGAGATCCTGCGCCTGCTGCTCGCTCATCCCGCCTATCTCAGCGGAGAGCTGCGCATTGGCGCCCTCACGGCGAACTCCTCGGCCGGGCAGAGCGTGGCAGATTTGATGCCCCAGCTGCTGCCGCTGCACGAGCGCGTCATCGAGGAGACCACCGCCGAGAACCTGGCCGGCCATGATGTGGTTTTCCTTGGATTGCCGCATGGTTTTTCCGCAGAGATCGCCCGCCAGGTCGGGGAAGAGGCCATCGTGATCGACTGTGCGGCCGATTTCCGCCTCCGCGACCCAGAGGCGTGGACGCGCTACTACGCATCAGAGCACGCAGGCAGCTGGCCCTATGGCATTCCAGAGATGCCTGGTCACCGCGAGCAGCTGCGCGGTGCCACCCGCATCGCAGTGCCGGGCTGCTTTCCCACCGGCGCCACCTTGGCGCTGATGCCCGCGGTAGCGGCAGGACTCATTGAGCCCGATATTGCGATCACTTCCATCACGGGTGTCTCTGGCGCCGGCAAGAAGGCGTCGGTGCCGCTGCTGGGATCGGAAACCATGGGTTCACTCAAGGCCTATAACACCGCCGGTAAGCACCGTCACACCCCCGAGATGATTCAGAACCTCGCGGAGTTCACCGACAGCGAGATCACGCTTAGCTTCACCCCGGTGCTGGCCCCGCTGCCGCGCGGCATCCTCACCACCGCGACCGCCCCGGCTCGTCCTGGGGTGAGCGCCGCCTTCGCCCGCGCCGCCTATGAGCAGTTCTACGCCGAGGAGCCCTTCGTGCAGCTGCTGCCCGCCGGCCAGCAGCCCCAGACCCAAAATGTGGTGGGGGCGAATAGCTGCCAGGTGCAGGTCGAGCTGGATGAACTCTCCGGCCGACTACTGGTGACCTCCGCGATCGATAACCTCACCAAGGGCACCGCCGGTGCCGCGGTCCAGTGCATGAACCTGGCTCTCGGCTGGGAGGAAACACTGGGTCTACCCTTGGTGGGTGTGGCCCCTTAAGGGCTAGGGGATTATCTCCTCCGTTCAGCGTTCGCCTTTCCACTGTTGTTCTTATTCCCTCATATAACGTCAAGGATTTTCGCCCATGAGCACTCAGAGCATCACCACTCCCGCCGGCTTTGTGGCTGCAGCAACGACTGCAGGCATTAAGCCCTCGGGCAAGTCGGATATGGCACTTGTGGTTAATCAAGGCCCGGAATTCGTGGCCGCCGGCGCGTTTACCCGCAATCGCATTGTGGCCTCTCCGGTGAAGCTATCGCGCACGGCCGTGGCTGATGGCCAGCTCACCGCGGTGCTGTATAACTCCGGTAACGCCAATGCCTGCAATGGTGTCCAGGGCGACAAGGACGCGGCGGAGCTCACCGCGCAGGTCGCCGCAGCTCTGGAGTGCAGTCCCACGGACGTGGCGGCGTGTTCGACCGGGCTGATCGGTGAGCCTTTGCCCATGGATAAAGCCCGCGCTGGCGTGCGCGCCTTGGTGAGTGATCTCGGAGATCACGGCGCCGCTGCTGCCCAGGCCATTCTGACCACGGACACCACCGATAAGCAGAGCTTCTTCAGCGGCGAGGGCTGGTGCATGGCCGGCATGGGCAAGGGCGTGGGCATGATCGCGCCCTCGCTGGCCACCATGCTGGCGTGTCTGACCACCGATGCGAAGATCACCGCCGCCATGGCCGATGAGGCGATCCACAAGGCCACCGCCGTCACCTTCGACACCCTCGATATTGATGGCTCGACCTCTACGAATGACACCGTATTCCTCTTGGCCTCGGGCGCCTCGGGCATCGAGCCCACCCAGGAGGAGCTGGATGCCGCGGTGCTCGCGGTATGCGCTGATCTGGCCGATGCCATGCAGGCCGATGCCGAGGGCGTGACCAAGCGGGTCAAGATCGAGGTCACCGGCGCCACCTCGGATGCTCAGGCGCTCAACGCCGCCCGCACCTTGGGCCGCGATAACCTCTTCAAGTGCGCGATGTTTGGCTCTGATCCCAACTGGGGCCGGGTGCTCGCCGCGGTCGGCATGGCCGATGCGGACATGGATCCGGAGCACATCTCCGTGTACTTCAATGACCACCCCGTGTGCATTGATACCGGCGGCACCCCGGATGCCCGCGAGGTGGATCTGTCCGGCGCGGATATCGATGTCCGCGTGGATCTGGGCATGGACGGTAAGGGCTACGCCATGGTGCGTACCACCGATCTGTCCCATGCCTATGTCGAAATCAATAGCGCCTACTCCAGCTAAATAGCCGCCCACGACGTGCAGCGTGTTCCATCCGGGCACATAATCTAGCGACCCCCGCCGCACGGCGGTATCGCTGCGAGAGAAGAAGAGATGACGAACGACCTAACGAGGAATCTGGACAACGAAGTCCGGGCCAATGTGCTTGCTGAGGCGCTGCCCTGGCTGCAGCACTTCCGCGACAAGATCGTGGTGGTCAAGTACGGCGGCAATGCCATGGTGGACGAGGAGCTCAAGGCTGCCTTCGCCGCAGACATGGTCTTTTTGCGCACCGTGGGCGCCAAGCCCGTCGTGGTGCACGGCGGCGGCCCGCAGATTTCGAAGATGCTCAGCCGCGTGGGCCTGGAGGGGGAGTTCAAGGGAGGTTTCCGTGTCACCACTTCTGAGGTGATGGAGATCGTCCGCATGGTGCTCTTTGGCCAGGTCGGCCGCGATCTCGTGGGATTGATTAACTCTCATGGCCCCTATGCGGTGGGAACCTCCGGCGAGGATGCCGGATTGTTCACCGCTACCAAGCGCTATGTCGATGTCGGTGGCGAGCATCTCGATATCGGACTCGTGGGAGACATCGTCGATGTCAATCCTGAAGCCTTGATGGACATTATCGATGCCGGCCGTATCCCCGTGGTCTCTACCATCGCCCCAGGGCTTGACGGCGAGGTCTACAACATCAACGCGGATACCGCCGCCGGCGCTCTGGCCAGCGCTATTGGCGCGGAACGTCTGCTCATCCTCACCAATGTCGAGGGTCTCTATACCGACTGGCCCGATAAGTCCTCGCTGGTATCGAAGATCACCTCCTCGGAATTGTCCAAGATCCTGCCGCAGCTGCACGAGGGCATGATCCCGAAGATGGAATCCTGCCTGCGGGCAGTCGATCAGGGCATCAATGCCGCCCACGTAGTGGATGGCCGCATCGCCCACTCCGTGCTGCTGGAGCTGCTCACCGAGGGTGGCATCGGCACCATGGTGCTGCCGGATTCCTATGACACCGAGGACTATCCCGAGTCCACTATTTTTAGAAAGGACGCCTAAACCAGTCATGACTGCTCTTGAATCATGGTCCGGCGCGCTGATGAACACCTACGGCACGCCCGCGGTGGAACTGACCTCCGGTGAGGGCGCCCACGTGCGCGATGCCGCTGGCAACACCTACATCGATATGCTCGCCGGCATCGCCGTCAATGCGCTGGGACATGCACATCCAGCGCTTGTCGACGCCGTCTCGCAGCAAACCCAGACCCTCGGCCATGTCTCGAACCTCTTTGCTTCGGCCCCCACCGTGGACTTGGCACAGCAGCTCAAGGCCCAGCTATCCCGTCTCGATGCGGTGGCCGGCGAGAGCGCTCGGGTGTTCTTCTGCAATTCCGGAGGAGAAGCCAATGAGGCCGCATTCAAGCTTGCTCGCTTGACCAAGCGGTCGCGTGTGCTCACCGCAGTGCATGGTTTTCATGGCCGCACCATGGGCTCGCTGGCGCTCACCGGCCAGCCCGATAAACGCGCCGCCTTTGAGCCTTTGCCGGCGGGAGTGGAGTACTACCCCTATGGCGATATCGACGCGCTGAACGAGATGGTCGCTCGCGCGCCTGAGGACGTGGCGGCCATCATGCTCGAACCCATCCAGGGCGAAACCGGCGTGGTGCCCGCACCTAAGGGATTTCTGCGGGCCGTGCGCGAGCTATGCGATCGCCACGGGATCCTCATGATCGTCGACGAGGTACAGACCGGCATTGGCCGCGCCGGCGACTTCTGGGCCTTCGAGCACGAAGCGGGAGTAATTCCCGATGTGATCACCATGGCCAAGGGCCTGGGCGGCGGGCTGCCGCTCGGGGCATGCATGGCCACTGGGCGTGCCGCTGAACTCTTTGGTCCCGGCTCCCATGGCACGACCTTCGGCGGTAATCCCATCGTCTGCGCCGCTGGCCGCGTCGTGGTGGACACTGTTGCTGATCCCGCCTTCCTCGCGAGCGTGCGGCAGAAGGGAGAGCGCCTCGCGGACGGCGTCGACAAGCTAGAGCTGGTGGATCACGTGCGAGGCCGCGGCCTCATGCTGGGACTGGTGCTGCACAAGCCGCTAGCGAAGAAGGTGGTAGAGGCCGGCTATCGCCACGGCCTGATCCTTAACGCCTGCGGCGATGACGTGCTGCGTCTGACCCCGCCGCTGGTGATCACCGAATCCGATATTGACGACGCGATCGTCCGTCTCGCCGAGACTTGTAAAGAGGTAGAACAGCAATGACCACAGTGCGACATTTCCTCGCCGATGATGACCTCAGCCCCGCCGAACAGGCGGAGGTGCTGCAACTGGCCCTAGAGCTCAAGAAGGATCGCTATGCGAAAAGCACCTTCGCTGGTCCGCAGACCGTAGCGCTGCTGCTGGACAAGACCTCGACGCGCACCCGTTTTTCCTTCCACGCCGGCATCGCCGAGCTCCAGGGCAGCCCCATTGTGGTGAACACCGGCAGCAGCCAGATGGGCAAGGGAGAGACCTTCGAAGACACCGGCGCGGTGCTATCGCGTTTCGTCTCGCTCATCGCCTGGCGCACCTATGCCCACGAGAACCTTGAGCAGATGGCGACCACGGCCACGGTGCCGATCATCAACGCCTTAAGCGATGATCTGCACCCCTGTCAGATCCTCGCCGATCTCCTTACCTGCGTGGAGCATCTCTGCCCCGAAGCGGGGCCGGAGGGACTGCACGGAAGGAAAGCGGTGTATCTCGGCGATGGCGCGAATAACATGGCCAACTCCTATATTCTCGGCTGCGCCACCGCGGGCATGGACATCACCATCATCGCCCCGGAGGGTTTCCAACCGGAGCAGCGTTTCGTCGAGCGTGGCCGCGCTATCGGCCAGCGCACGGGAGCCACCGTCGCCGTCAGCGCCGATGTGGCCGATGTCGCCGGCGCCGACGTGGTGATCACCGATACCTGGGTATCGATGGGCATGGAAGAAGACGGTATCGACCGCACCACCCCCTTCCAGCCCTATCAAGTCAATGCCGAGGTCATGGCGCAGGCTAAGGACGACGCCATCTTCCTGCACTGTTTGCCGGCCTATCGCGGCAGTGAGGTCACCGCCGAGGTGATTGATGGCCCGCAGTCGGTGGTCTTTGATGAGGCGGAAAATCGACTTCACGCCCAAAAGGCACTGATGGTGTGGCTGATGGAACACCAGGAAGGCGGTAGCGCGTGAGCCAGCCCGTATCGAGAACCGCCCGGCAGGCGCGGATCCTCGAGATCCTCAACGACAGCCGCGTCTCCAGCCAGGTGCAACTCTCCGAGCTTTTGCTCGACGAGGGCATCGATATCACCCAAGCCACCTTGTCCCGCGACCTCGATGAGCTGGGAGCGAAGAAGGTGCGCCCCGACGGTGGCCGTGCCTTCTACGCCGTGGGATACCAAGAACCCGCCGCCAGCAATGAGCTGCGAGGGCCCCGAGAGAAACTGCGTCGCATGCTGGAAGAATTGCTCGTCTCTGTCGATCACAGCGCCAATATCACCGTGCTGCGCACCCCGCCCGGGGCCGCCCAATACCTGGCGAGTTTCATCGACCGCGTAGGGATGCACGAGGTAGTAGGCACGATCGCCGGCGATGACACGGTCTTCGTTCTGGCCAGGGAGCCACTCACCGGGGTGGAATTGGCCGAACGCTTCCGCAAAACCAGCCGCGAGAACAGCTAAGCCTCCCACGATGATGGGAGTGCGCGCGTGCACCCTCATCATCGCGGAGCAGCAGACTACACTGTGAATGTTCCGCAGCAGCGAGAACTAGATACTTACACTGAAAACACACCATTGTGGTGACTACCACCAAGGAGAATGACTGATTATGACTAACCGCGTTGTGCTTGCCTATTCCGGCGGCCTCGATACCTCTGTTGCTATTCCGTACCTGGCCAAGATGACCGGCGGGGAAGTGATCGCCGTATCGATCGACCTGGGTCAGGGCGGCGAGGATATGGAATCCGTGCGGCAGCGCGCCCTGGACTGCGGCGCCGTGGAATCCATCGTGATTGACGCCAAGGACGAGTTCGCCGAGGACTACTGCCTGCCCACCATCAAGGCCAATGGCATGTACATGAAGCAGTACCCGCTGGTGTCTGCTATCTCTCGGCCGCTGATCGTGCAGCACCTGGTGCGGGCTGCTGAGGAGCACGGCGGCACCCACGTCGCCCACGGCTGCACCGGTAAGGGCAATGACCAGGTGCGTTTCGAGGTGGGCTTCGCCGACCTCAACCCAGACCTGAAGGTGATCGCCCCGGCCCGCGACTACGCATGGACCCGAGATAAGGCCATTGCTTTCGCGGAGGAGATCAACCTGCCGATCGAGCAGTCCAAGAAGTCTCCCTTCTCCATCGACCAGAACGCATGGGGTCGTGCCGTGGAGACGGGCTTCCTCGAGGATCTGTGGAACCCGCCGACAAAGGATCTCTACGCCTACACCGAAGAACCCACCCTCGGCAACGCCCCCGACGAGGTCATCATCTCCTTCGAGAACGGCGTACCCGTGGCCATCGATGGCCGCAAGGTGAGCGTGCTCGAGGCCATCGAGGAGCTCAACCGTCGCGGCGGCGCCCAGGGCGTGGGCCGGCTGGACATGGTGGAGGACCGACTGGTGGGCATCAAGTCCCGCGAGGTCTACGAGGCACCCGCGGCCATGATCCTCATCAAGGCCCATGAGGCCCTCGAGGACGTCTGCTTGGAGCGCGAGCTCGCCCGCTACAAGCGTGGCGTGGACGCCCGCTGGTCCGAGGAAGTCTATGACGGCCTGTGGTTCGCCCCGCTGAAGCGTTCCCTCGATGCCTTCATCGACTCCACCCAGCAGAACATCACCGGCGATATCCGCCTCGTGCTTCACGCCGGCAGCATCGTGGTCAATGGTCGTCGCTCCGAGAGCTCGCTCTATGACTTCAACCTGGCCACCTATGACACCGGCGACACCTTCGACCAGTCCATGGCCAAGGGCTTCGTCCACCTCCACGGCCTGTCCTCCCAGATCGCCTGCAAGCGCGACCGCGAGGCCTAAACTAGAGAGCCTGTGCGCCGATTCGAAGCCTGTGCGGCCTCGGGTCGGCGTCTCGGCTGTGTACCACCAACCAATTAAAGGAACTCACATGGATAAGCACGGAACCAACCAGGGTGCGCTGTGGGGCGGGCGCTTTTCCGGCGGGCCCTCCGAGGCGATGTTTGCGCTGAGCGTGTCCACCCACTTCGACTGGGTACTCGCCCCCTATGACGTGCTCGCCTCGCAGGCCCACGCGCGGGTGCTGCACAAGGCGGGTCTGCTCAGCGATGAGGACTATACAACCATGCTCGCCGGCCTCGAACAGCTCGGCGCCGACGTGGCCGATGGCAGTTTCACCCCGGACCCCAGCGACGAGGATGTGCACGGCGCTATGGAGCGCGGCCTCATCGATCGCGTCGGTCCGCAGGTGGGCGGGCGGCTGCGCGCCGGCCGTTCCCGCAACGATCAGGTGGCCACGCTCTTTCGCATGTGGGTCCGCGACGCTATCCGTGAGATCAGCCTCGGCGTGCTCGAGCTTGTCGACGCCATCTCGCGCCAAGCAGCCGCGCACCCCCGCGCCATCATGCCGGGTAAAACCCACTTCCAGGCTGCGCAGCCGGTGCTGCTCGCACACCAGCTGCTCGCGCACGCCCATCCGCTGCTGCGCGATGTCCAGCGCCTGCAGGACCTAGATAAGCGCCTCGCAGTCTCGCCCTATGGCTCCGGCGCCCTCGCCGGCTCCTCGCTGCAATTGGACCCCGAGGCCATCGCCGAAGAGCTCGGCTTTGATTCCGCCGCCGATAACTCATTGGATGCCACCGCCTCCCGCGATTTCGCCTCGGAGACGGCCTTCGTGCTGGCCCAGATCGCGGTGGATATGTCCCGCTTCGCCGAGGAGATCATTGCGTGGTCCACACCGGAGTTCAACTATGTCACCCTGGCCGATGCGTGGTCGACCGGCAGTTCGATCATGCCGCAGAAGAAAAACCCGGATGTCGCCGAGCTGGTGCGCGGTAAGTCCGGCCGTGTGATCGGTAATCTCTCCGGTCTGCTCGCCACCCTCAAAGCCATGCCCTTGGCCTATAACCGCGACCTGCAGGAAGATAAGGAACCCATCGTGGACTCCGTGCAGCAGCTGCAGTTGTTGCTGCCCGCCATGACTGGGCTGGTGGGCACTCTCACCTTCAACGAGCAGCGCATGCGCGAGCTCGCCCCCGCCGGATTCACCCTTGCTACCGATCTCGCGGAGTGGATGGTGCGCGAGGGCGTGCCCTTCCGAGAAGCCCACGAGGCCTCCGGCGCCTGCGTGCGCCTCGCCGAGTCCCGAGGAGTGGACCTCGTTGATCTCAGTGATGAGGAGCTGGCCAGTGTGGATAGGCGGCTGACCCCGAAGGTGCGCGAGGTCCTCACCATCGATGGCGCCGTCGCCTCCCGCACCACCCGCGGTGGTACTGCCGGGGTGCGCGTCGATGAGCAACGCGAGCGCGTCGACACGCTCGCGGCCGAGTATCGTCAATGGGCCACCACACCCGTCATCGGGCGATAGGATGATATGCCATGAGTATTGATCCCGATTTGCTCGAGGTGCTTGCCTGCCCCCAAGACAAGGGACCGCTGAGCTATGACGCCGACGCGGATGTGCTGGTGAACCCCCGCTTGCACATTGCCTATCGCATCGACGATGGCATCCCTGTGTTGCTCGCCGATGAGGCACGCGACTTCCCCGAAAAATAATCCATCTTCTAGCCCTGAGGACTTCATGTCTGACAACATCATTGATGAGCTGCACTGGCGCGGCCTGATTAACCAGTTCACCGACCTCGATGCCTTGCGCGAGGCCTGCGAGAACCCGATCACCCTGTATTGCGGTTTCGATCCCACGGGCTCCTCGCTGCATGCCGGCCACCTCGTTCCGCTCATCATGCTCAAGCGCTTCCAGCAGTTCGGCCACCGCCCGATCGCTATCGCCGGCGGCGCCACCGGCATGATCGGCGACCCGCGCGACGTGGGGGAGCGGTCCATGCTCTCCGAGGAGACCATCGCGGAGAACGTGGAATCCATTAAGGCCCAGCTGGAGCGCTTCGTGGACTTTGGCGATGGCAACAACGGCACCGCCTTGATGCTCAACAATGCCGACTGGACCGGCCAGCTGAGCGTGATCGCATTCCTGCGCGATTTGGGCAAGAACTTCTCGCTCAACACCATGCTCGATCGCGACACCGTGAAGCGTCGCCTGGACAGCGATGGCATGTCCTACACCGAGTTTTCCTACATGCTCCTGCAGGCCAATGACTTCGTGCATTTGCAGCGCAACTACGATTGTGCGCTGCAGATCGGCGGCTCCGATCAGTGGGGCAATATCGTCTCCGGTGTGGATCTCAACCGCCGCCTCGATCAGAAGAAGGTGCACGGACTCACCGTGCCGCTGGTCACCGACGCCGATGGCCAGAAGTTCGGCAAATCCACCGGTGGCGGCAAGCTCTGGCTGGACGCGAAGCTCACCAGCGCCTACGCTTGGTACCAGTACTTCATCAACGCCGGCGACTCCGTGGTCATCGACTACATGCGCTGGTTTACCTTCCTCAGCAAGGAAGAAATCGCCGAGTACGAGCAGGAAGTAGCCGAGCGCGCCTACAAGCGTGAGGCCCAGAAGCGTCTCGCCCAGGAAATGACTGACTTGGTGCACGGCGTGGAGGCCCGCAAGGCCGTGGAACTTGCTGCGCAGGCCCTGTTCGGCCGCGGTGAACTCACCGATCTCGACGAGAAGACCTTGGCTGCTGCGGTCACCGAAACCTCCAATGGTGAGGTCGTGGATATCGCGGCCGATGAGCCGCACACCATCGTCGATCTGCTCGTGGCCTCCGGCTTGGCCGAGTCAAAGGGTGCTGCTCGACGCACCGTTAAGGAAGGCGGCGCCTACGCCAATAATGAGCGGGTATCCGACGCGGAGTGGGAGCCCAGCGCCGAGGACCTGCTGCACGGCAGCTGGTTGGTACTGCGCCGCGGCAAGAAGAACTTCGCAGGCGTGCGCCTGCTGACATAGTCGCATCTGTAGCGCTGCACGGCGAGGACCACGTGGGAACACCCCGCGCGGTCCTCGCCTTTTTGTGTGTATGGGGGAGAGAGGTGCGCTGTCGCCAATAGCGGTACAACTGAGCACCTCACCTCCATGTCCCGATGTAGGAGGCAGGGGTATTGGTGGGGTAGGTGCTTTCTGGCCGTGAGTACTCAGCACCGACCGGCCCTTAGAGGGGCGGCTATAAACGTGTACAACGTAGCCGTACTGGCGCCTTTATTTGGGTGTTGTGCTGGGGTTTTGGTGTTGGGTGGGGGTTGTGTGTAGTGTTTTCGGAGTCAGCGAGGCGGCCGGCGCGGTTGTGTTGGTTGTTTTGTTGGTGGTGAAGGTTTTACCGGGTGTTGTTCGGTTGTTGGTTTGACTGTTACGGTGCTTGTGTATTAAGCTTTCGACACGCTGCTTGATGGCGCTGCTTGTGTGTGGTGTTTGATGGTGTGCGGATGTTGTTTGAGAACTCGATAGTGTGCCAGCTTTGTTTTGTTGATGTGTGCTGCTTTTGTTGTGGTGTGCGTGTTTGGTTGTGTGTGGATCGGGTGCCCTTGTGATTGGGGTTTGTTTGGTCGCATGT
>NZ_PQMK01000003.1:0-280374 GCF_008930785.1 Corynebacterium sp. 51B
ACATGCGACCAAACAAACCCCAATCACAAGGGCACCCGATCCACACACAACCAAACACGCACACCACAACAAAAGCAGCACACATCAACAAAACAAAGCTGGCACACTATCGAGTTCTCAAACAACACAGGCACAACCAATCGAGTCAGAATCCTGACTGTTTCGGAAGGCTTGGTATCAACGCTGTTTTCTTTCCGCCACTCTTCGTTGCTCTCTCGCAACGTGGGGCGCTGTCGGTCGCGCTGACAGGAGATAAATCTACATAGATCGCTAGATACACGCAAATCCCCTGCTAGGAGGGGATTTTTGAGGATCTATAACCGTCTTAATCCTTGCCGTGGCGCGATGCCGAGACGCGAGTGATCCGAGCGCCCAGCTGGTTGAGAGTCTCCACGAACTGCGGATAGCCGCGATCGATATGGAAGACGTCATGCACTTCCGTCACCCCATCGGCACACAGGGCCGCGAGCACCAGCCCGGCGCCCGCGCGGATATCGGAGGACCACACCGGGGTGGAGCTGAGCTGCTCGACCCCGCGGACCACCACGTGATGCCCATCCACGGAGGTGTCCGCGCCGAGGCGCTGCATCTCGTCCACGAAGCGGAAGCGGGATTCAAAGACGTTCTCTGTAATCACGCTCATGCCTTCCGACACCGCGGCAAGCCCGATCGACATCGGCTGCAGGTCGGTGGGGAATCCTGGGAAAGGCAGGGTCTGGTAATCCACGGCCGAGGGGCGAGAATCCATGCGGACGCGGAAACCGGTGTCATAGGTTTCCACTTCGGCACCAACGATCTTGAGCTTTTCCAGCGCGATGTGCAGCGCCTGCGGGTTAATACCGCCGACAGTAATATCGCCGCGCGTCATCGCAGCCGCATAGGCCCAGGTGCCGGCGACGATGCGATCGCCGATCACTTCGTGCTCGGCGGGATGCAGCTTATCCACGCCATCGATGGTGATAGTAGAGGTACCTTCGCCAGTGATCTGGGCACCCATCTCCTTGAGCAGCACGCAGAGATCGACGATCTCCGGCTCCCGCGCCGCATTGTCTAGGACGGTGCGGCCCTCAGCCAGCACTGAAGCGGTGAGGATATTTTCGGTGGCCCCCACCGAGGGGAAGTCCAGCTGCACATAGGAGCCGCGCAGCGACTCGGCTTCGGTAACCACACAGCCGTGCTTGATATAGGTGCGCGCCCCGAGCTTCTCCAGCCCGGATTGGTGCATATCGAGCGGGCGTGAACCAATGGCATCGCCACCGGGTAGTGCCACCACGGCATGGCCGCAGCGCGCAGTGAGTGGGCCGAGCACACACACGGAGGCACGGAATTGGCGCACGGCCTCGAAGTCGGCATTGCTTTGCGGCTGCGCCGGGGTGCTAATACGCACGGTGGGTCCATCAATCTCCACGGTGCAGCCCAGGCCTTCTAGAACATCGCGCATGAGCGGGACGTCGAGGATCTCGGGACAGTTGGTGAGCGTCGTCGTGCCCTCTGCCAGCAATGCGGCGGCCATGAGCTTGAGCACGCTGTTCTTCGCGCCGTGGACTTTCACAGCGCCCTGCAGCCGGGCGCCACCTTCTACCAAGAAATGTTCTTTCACAGTGCACCAGCCTAGTGCCTTGGGGGCGGTTGTGCGCTACCTGCTTGGTGGCGACTTTTCCCTAGACTCGAGAACTATGAGTGTTCATTTGACCAAGATCTATACCCGCACCGGAGACGACGGCACCACGGGTCTGTCGGATTTTTCCCGCGTACCCAAAAATGATTCTCGTCTCCAGGCCTATGCCGACTGCGAGGAAACCAATTGCGCCATCGGCGAGGTGCTGGCGCTGGCCTCCCCGAGCGAGGAGGTGAGTGCGGTGCTGCGCCGGATACAAAATGAGCTCTTCGATTGCGGCGCGGACCTCGCCACCCCCGTCGTGGAGAATCCGAAGTATCCCCCGCTGCGCGTGGAGCCGGATTATATTGAGCGCCTCGAGCAGGACTGCGATCGTTTCAATAAGGAGCTGCCGACTCTCGATTCCTTCATTCTTCCCGGCGGCACGCCCGCCTCGGCGCTGTTGCACACCGCGCGGGTAAAGGCTCGCCGCGCCGAGCGGGCCGCGTGGGCGGCCATCGCCGAGCACGGCGAATCGATGTCGGTACTGCCGGCGAAATATCTCAATCGCCTCAGTGACGCGCTCTTCATTTTGGGCCGGATGGAAAACCAGGGCCAGGATGTGCGCTGGGTTCCTGGCGGCGAGCGCTAAAAGCAGCGCGCGGCTTTAGGGCAGCGCGCCGATGCGGCGAGCGGCGTTGACGGCCTCATACCGGGTGTGAGCGCCGAGCTTGCGCATGACCGAGCGCAGGTAGCTTTTCACGGTTTCGGCGCCGATGCCCATTTCCTCGGCGGCCTCGACATTGGTGTGGCCGAGGGCCACGCAGGCCAGCACGTCGAGCTCGCGGGCGGAGAGCTTGGTGGTCTGCTTCACGCGCACCGGGGAGACCAGCTGGTCACAGAGGCTTTCGATCTCCTTGCGGAGGTCTTCATCCCCCACGCGATTGGCCAGCATGCGCAGCTTGGAGTGAGTGGAGCGCACCTGCTCCCATTCGGCGCCGTTCATCACGCGCCCGGGTTTGACCCCGCTGCCGCCGGCATCGCCGCGGCGGAGCGCGCTATTGACGGCCAGGTCTTGTTCGAGAGTGCGGGCGGTCATGGTGACTTCCTCGATCACCTTGTCGCCCAGACGCACGGGAGAGTGCACGCCCACGTAGAGCACGCCGCGCACATCGCGTTGCACGATCACGGGCACAGCCACGATGGAGTGCAGGCCCTCGTCCTGGATGGGCTTGTCGTGCTCATGAGAAATGATGGAAGCACGGGTGTAGTCAGAGACACCCACCGGTCGGCGGGAGGAGACAACGCGGCCGCCGACGCCGGCACCGGGCTCAATCACGAGATTCTGCAGAGCCGGGGTGCGCAGCCCTACCCAAGCACTGATTTGGAGCCTGCTATCGGGTAGCACCGTGGCATACATGGTGACCGGAATACCGGTGGCGGTCTTCAGTGTGGTGAGTGCTGCGCGAATCGCTTCTTCGTCATCCTTGAGACGCTGCGGATCCATACTCTTCTTCCTGCGTTGTTCACCTAATGCCGATCCGGGGGATCGGCACCTCCCATGGCATGTAGCTACGGGGAGGTAGTGGGTGCCCCTGTTCACACCCGCCTCGCTTAGGTTGCTCGTAGGACAGGATTATAAACAAGAAACGGGGGTAGTCATAAGTACTTAGGGGACGTTTTCCGCATCGCCTGAGATGAAAAGTTCACATTCTCCCCCTTTATCCCCCTTTATAGGTGCCCCCGCTATTAGTCATCCCGCCTCCCCCGCTGCACCTTTTTCTCGGTAAATATTTATCCCCCTCTCAGCTTTACGCCACAAATCTCGCACCCCCTCCCCGCCGCTAAACCTGCAGGTAAAAGCCCTTCTGGAAACTCAGACAGGTCATATACCCCCGTCAGTACACCCTCTCTACCCCACTGCAGCAGATCCGCTAGTGCGTCCCGCGCAGTGAGATCAGGGGGCTAAGAGCACCCAATTGCGAAACAAGTCAGACCAAACACGCACGTGGGTTTAGCGCCGTTTAGAGTGACATATATCACTCTTAACGATCGGGCTGAGCGAGGACATCGGCGGCCGTAAGTACGTCACGACCCAGTGCCCGCGAGACCAGCGGCGCCCACGGAAGCTCCAGGCGCGCCTGCTCGATGAGCTCGGTATCCGTCATGATCTCCGCGCAGGCCCCGCTGCGCACCACCCCGCCCGTGAGCACCGCCGCAGTATCGGCGAAGGCATAGGCGAGGTTCACGTCATGGGTCGAGAGCACAATGGCGGTACCCTCCTCCCGCAGCAGCGCGAGGGTGCGCAGCAGCTGGGCAGAGCCGGCCGGATCGAGCCCCGCGGTGGGCTCGTCCAGCAGGAGCACCCGCGGCCGCATGGCCAAAGCGCCGGCCAGGCTCACCCGCTTGCGCTGCCCATAGGACAATTGCTGCGGCACGCGCTCAGCAAGGTCGGTGATCTCGGCGCGCTCCATGGCCCATTCCACGCGCGCCGCGATCTCCTCCTCGGAGAGCCCCTGGTTGGTGGGGCCATAGGAGACATCGGCACGCACGGAGACGCCGAAGATCTGATCATCCGGCTCTTGGAGCACCAGCTGAATCACCGAACGGGCGCGGTTGCGGCCGGCGCGATCATAGGCCGCGGGGGCGGCGTCGATAAGCACCTGCCCACGCTGCGGCTGCAATGCCCCCGCCATGAGCTTCATCAGCGTGGATTTTCCGGAACCATTGGCCCCGAGCAGGGCCACGGCGTCGCCGCGCTCGATACGCAGCTGCACATCATGCAGCACCGCGGGCCCGTGCGGGTAGGCGAAGCTGACGGCGTCGAGGCCGAGGAGAGGATGGGGGGTTGTCAAAGGTCTCACCACACAACGGGGATTAGGCCCACGGCACAGACCGCGGCCAAGCAGACAAGGATGATCGCCAGGCGCGCGGGCCGGGCGGGAGTAAAGGTGCCGTAGACGGCTGCCGCGGCGTTATCGGCGCGCAGCTCGAGGCCCTCCTGCAGGCGCTGGGCCCGCTGGAAGGCCGCCAGGAAAAGATTGGCTGCCTGATCGGCGACCGAACGCAGAAAGCGCCGCCAGGAGCTATGCCCCAACCGCTGTGCCTGCGCGTGCCACATCGCCTGCGACTGGGTGTAGAGGAGCGAGGAAAAGCGGTAGATGTGCATGCTCACCACGACGAGAGCCTCGGGGATCCCGATCCGCCGCGCCCAAGTGAGCTGGGCGGCAATGGGGGTGCTGAGGGCATAAAGCATGGTGATACTCATGCCCACCAAGCTGCGGCCTGCGACAACCGCGGCGTGGGCGACGCCGCCCTCGACCAGCACGAGACCGCTGGGGGTCAGGTTGATCATTAGCGGCCAGATACCGAGCACGATAAACCCGAAGGGGGCGAGTACGAGCCCGATATAGAGCCGCCAGTTCACTTGCGCACGCGCCGCCGCGAGCAGAACGATCACCAGTAGCACTGGCAATACGGGAAGCGGCGGCAGCGCGAGGGCTAAGACTAGTGCGCCGCCGAAGGCAAGCACCTTTTCTGACACGCTGTGCTGTGCCCAGGGAGAGCGGGCGGCAGCGATGTCGAGTGGATTCATCGTGGCGTGGAACTCTGCGCCTGCTCCTGCGCCCACTTCGTGCGTCCACGGTACAACCCGATCACATAGCCGAGTAGGCCGGCGCCGAGGGCAGCTTGGAGGGCGAAGAGTCCGGACTCCACCTCGCCGGGCAGCTCGCCGACGAGCGGCTCGAACCACGGCTCATAGCCGGGATCGACTTCCTCCACGATGGTTTCTGCGCTGGAGTCGGTGCCAACGAAATGCTCCTCCGCGTCCTTGTCGCCGAGGTTGAAGAACATGGGAAATGCGGCGATAAAAATGGCCGCGAGGATCAGCGCAATGGTGACGCCGGTGTTGTTCTTTTTCATGCCTTCTGCCCTGCCTTTGGCTTATCGACGCTCTCCTGCTGCACACTGGCCTCCTCGCGGCCGCCCAGCACTCCCAGCAGGGAGAGCTCGCGGGCCGCGATGGTGCGCAGCGAACGGAAGATCAGCACCGTGATGATGGATTCCACGACTGCGAGCGGCAGCTGCGTGGGCGCGTATAGCGCGAGGAAGGTCATGGCCGAGTTGAAGAAGCCATTGGCGTGGTGGGCGCCGGCCAGTTGGAAGGCGGTGACCACATAGGTGGAGAGATCGGCGAAGAACGCGGCCAGGGCGATGCCGATGGTGGCACTACCGCCGGCCTTGCGGACTGCTACCCACGCGCCATAGCCGATCCACGGGCCGACGATGGCCATGGAGAAGATATTGGCGCCCAGGGTGGTGATGCCGCCATGGGCGAGCAGGAGCGCTTGGAAGAGCAGCACGATACTGCCCAAAAACGCCATGACGGGAGGTTTGAAAAGGACCGCTCCGAGCCCGGTGCCGGTGGCATGGGAGGAGGAGCCGGTCACGGAGGGGATCTTCAGCGCTGAGAGCACGAAGGTGAAGGCGCCGGCGGCGCCGAGAAGAAGCCCGGTTTCGGGCCGTTCTTTGAGTTGCTTGTTGACGCGGATAGCTCCGTGGATCACGAAGGGCGCGGCAGCCACACCCCATCCCACGGCCTGCTCAATAGGCAGGAATCCTTCTGCAATATGCATGGTGGAAGAAACGCTCGTTTCTTTGACTCATGTCCGGGTGAGTCCTCGCACCAGAACCGGTTTGCGCCGAACTGGGCTGACGATATGTGTTCGGCTATCGTGTCGCGGCCGGTCTCCTGGCTTGGCTCTAGGCATCTCGGATGCACCTTCCCGCAGCGGCTGCTGCAGTGGTGGGCCGGGGTATGTCTCCGGCGAGTGTTCTCCGAGGGCCTGCGTCTCATTAAGTGCTGAGGCGAGCCCTACAGTGGCGAGGTCCGCTGCGGCGTGGCACGATGCTGAACCGCATTCCCGTTCTCCGCGACGTACTCACCATAACGCCGTACGCTGCAACGCGGGGTTTTACTCCCCATATAGGGGTGAACCTATAGACTACTTAGTCTAGCTGTGTCATACTATCCTGTCTGGTAATTGTGCGGGCGGGGCATTATGATGGAGCGCGGTAACTCATTATCGACTTTCAAAGGAGTGCATGACTCATGTCGCGCATCTACAACAACGTCACCGAGCTCGTCGGCGGCACCCCGCTGGTTCGCCTCAATCGCCTCACCGAGGGCCTCGACGTCGAGGTACTGGTCAAGCTCGAGTTCTATAACCCGGCCAATAGCGTTAAGGACCGCATTGGTAAGGCCATTATCGACGCCGCCGAGCAGTCCGGTGAGCTCCAGGCAGGCGGCACCATCGTGGAGGCCACCTCCGGCAACACCGGTATCGCCCTGGCCCTGATCGGCGCCGCCCGCGGCTATAACGTGGTGCTCACCATGCCCGAGACAATGTCCATGGAGCGCCGCATCATGTTGCGTGCCTATGGCGCGGAAATTGTGCTGACCCCGGGTTCTGCCGGCATGCAGGGCGCCGTCGATAAGGCGCACGAGGTAGTGGAGCAGCGCGAGGGAGCTATCCTGGCGCGCCAGTTCTCCAATGCCGCCAACCCGAAGATCCACCGCGAGACCACCGCGGAAGAGATCTGGAACGACACCGATGGCGAGGTAGACATCTTCCTCGCTGGCTTCGGTACCGGCGGCACCATCACCGGCGTGGGCACCGTACTCAAGGAGCGCAAGCCGGAGGTGGAGATCATCGGCATGGAGCCCGCTGATTCCCCGCTGCTCACCGAGGGCAAGGCCTCCTCCCACAAGATTCAGGGTCTGGGTGCGAACTTCATCCCCGAGGTGCTGGATCGCAAGGTGATCGATGAGATCGTCACCGTCACCAACGAGGATGCCATCGCCACCGCCCGCGCCCTGGCCGAGCAGGAGGGCATCCTCGGCGGCATCTCCTCCGGCGCCAATGTCTTCGCCGCACTGCGCGAGGCCAAGAAGCCGGAAAACAAGGGCAAGACCATCGTCACCGTCGTGTGCGACTACGGCGAGCGCTACGCCTCCACCGTCCTCTTCGAGGATGTGCGCGCAGAGTTCAACTAGCACACTCTGAGGTAGGATCGACCCTCATGATCGCTGTCATCTCCACCGCCATCTCCCGCATGCGCGAAGATCTCCGCAATGCCCGCGAGCACGACCCCGCTGCCCGCGGGGACGTGGAAAACGCCATCGTCTATTCGGGGCTCCACGCCATCTGGGCGCACCGCGTCGCGCACGCCCTGTGGGTGCGTAATTATCGCGGTCCCGCCCGCGTGCTCGCGCAATGCGCCCGCTTCCTTACCGGGGTGGAGATTCACCCAGGCGCCACCATTGGCCGTCGTTTCTTCATCGATCACGGCATGGGCATCGTCATCGGCGAAACCGCGGAGATCGGCGATGGCGTCATGCTCTATCACGGCGTCACCCTGGGCGGGCAGGTGCTCACCCAAACCAAGCGCCACCCCACCCTCGAAGACGATGTGGTGGTGGGCGCCGGGGCGAAGGTTCTGGGCCCAATTACCATCGGCAAGGGCTCGGCGATCGGCGCCAACGCGGTGGTCACCAAGGATGTGCCCTGCGAGCACATCGCCGTGGGCGTGCCCGCGAAGATGCGGCCCCGCGAGTCCTCCGAGTGCGTGAAGCTGGTGGACCCCGACCGCTACGTGCCGGGCAACGATTACACGATTTAAAGGCGCACACACTCCCAACGGTGCTACCCGTTGGGAGTTTTTCTGTGCCTCGGCTGCGGCGCGTGCCCCAGCTGGCTCGCGCTGTGGCTAGCGGGCGAGGTGCTCCCGATACTCGAGATTCCTGGAGATGAAGTGCTCCACCGCAGAGCAGCTGGGCACAATCTTCATGCCCTCTCGGATCGAATCATCGAGAGCGTAGCGAATCAGCGGCGAGGATAGGCCCTGGCCGCGATACTCGTTGAGCACCACGGTGTGGTTGAAGTCGCGCACCGTCTCATCCACCGCCTGAAACTCGGCGTAGCCGGCCATCTGGCCATCGACCTCAATCACGTAGGTCTGCGATCCCTCGTCGAGGTGTACGTGCTGTGCAGCGCTCATGGGCGGTGACGTCCTTTCTTCATAGGGATATGTATCTCTGTGGAGCCGAGGATAGCGCAGATGCGAAAAGCAGCCCCCTCGCTATTGCGAGGAGACTGCTTTTCATGTTGTGGCCAGAAGCAGGATCGAACTGCTGACCTTCCACTTTTCAGGCGGACGCTCTACCGACTGAGCTATCTGGCCACGATCTTTGCCTAAGCAACGATCTGCGACCCTGACGGGACTCGAACCCGCGACCTCCGCCGTGACAGGGCGGCGCGCTAACCAACTGCGCCACAGGGCCATATTTTATTGTGTACCAGCTACTGGCTAACCAGTGCGCTGTGCACGAGTGGATACTCTACATAACACCCTTACATACCCGCAAATCTGCTGTTCACAGCCCATTTTACGGGGTTGTACTGAGGCACAGAAAAAGCGGCTACCGAGTGCTTCCCAGAAGCATCGATAACCGCCTATCCATGGCGACCCTGACGGGACTCGAACCCGCGACCTCCGCCGTGACAGGGCGGCGCGCTAACCAACTGCGCCACAGGGCCATATTTTGTTGTGCCTTTCCACAATGAGTGGAAAGTACCCCCAACGGGATTCGAACCCGTGCCGCCGCCGTGAAAGGGCGGTGTCCTAGGCCGCTAGACGATGGGGGCGTAGTCCGCGTGCGGACTGAGATGAATCATACATGAACCATGAGATCGCACAAAACCTCAGCTCCTACGCCCTTTCTTAGCAGGGCTTCAGACTACACTCATTTCCCATGACCACCTCTGCTCCTTCCCGTTGGTTGCGCACAGGACTGCCCTTAGTACTGGTGGCACTGTGGATCGCCATTATGGGCCTCGGCGGCCCCCAGTTTGGCGCCATCAGCGAGGTCTCCTCCACTGACCCCGCCTCCTTCCTCCCCGAAACCGCGGAGTCCACGACCGTGCAGAAAGCGCTCAGCGATTTCCGCAACGGCGACTCCATCCCCGCCGTCGTGGTGATCAGCGGCGACTCTGCCACCCCGGAGGCCCTCGGCTCGCTCCCCGAGGAACTCGCGCCTGAGTTCCCCGAACTCAGCTTCAGCCCCCTCCTGCCTTCCGAAGACGGCGAGGCGGTGCAGCTGGTGGCTGCCATTCCCAGCGACGCCGCCATCACCGAGGTGGTGGCCGAGCTCGACAGCGCGATCGAGCAACGCCTCCCTGCCGCGGATGAGATGTGGATTACCGGCCCCGCCGGCTTTACTGCCGATCTCTCCGCCGCCTTCGCCGGTATCGACTCCCAGCTCCTGCTCGTCACCGTCATCGCCGTGCTACTGGTTTTGGTTGTGGTCTACCGCTCCCCCATCTTGCCGCTGCTGGTGCTGCTCTCCGCGCTCACCGCGCTGTGTCTGGCCGTAGCGATCAACGTGGCCCTGGCGCGGGCCGGCATCGTCACCATCAACGGCCAGGTCCAAGGCATCCTCTTCATCTTGGTGATCGGCGCCGCCACCGACTATGGGCTGCTCTATACCGCCCGCTATCGCGAGGAACTCACGAAGCATACCCAGCCTTGGACGGCCACTCTTCGGGCGATCACGGGCACCTGGGAGCCGATTGCGGCCTCGGCTGGCACCGTCGTGGCGGGCCTGCTCTGCCTCATGCTCTCCGATCTGGCGTCAACGACCGCGCTCGGGCCGGTGGCCTCGATCGGCATCGCCGCCGCGGTGGCCTCCTCCCTCACCTTCCTCCCCGCCCTGCTGCTGCTTCTCGGCCGCGTGGCCTTCTGGCCGCGTCGCCCCCGCCCCAGCCAGGAAAGCCAGGAATCGCCCACGTGGACGCGGGTGGCTGATGCGACGGAGCGCCATCCTCGCGCCCTTGCCCTCGGCATGTCCGCGCTCTTGGCCTGCGGCTGGTTCGGGCTGATCGGCTTCGACGCCGATGGCGTTCCCCAATCCGATTTCGTGCTCGGCCAGAGCGATGCCCGCGATGGCCAGGAGGTATTGGATCGTCACTTCCCTGGCGGCTCCGGCTCTCCGGTGTACGTACTCGCCGACGAGTCCGCTGCAGATACCACCATCGCCACCATCACTAAGACCCCTGGGGTGGAGCAGCCCGCCGCACTATCGCTCGAGTCCCCGATTCCGGGGCGCGGCGCCGCCACCGTGGTGGATGGCCGAGTGATGATCCAGGCCACCCTCGACGCCCCCGCCGATTCCGCCGCGGCGAAAGACACCGTGCGCCAGCTGCGCGCCGCGCTTCCCGATGCGGCCGTGGGCGGCACGACGGCCGTGGACATCGACACCAATGACACCTCCATCCGCGACCGCCAGGTGATCATCCCCGTGGTGCTGCTGGTGATCACCGTCATGCTGGCGGTATTGCTGCGCTCCCTGCTGGCGCCCGTCATGCTCCTGGCCACCACGATTCTCTCCTTCGGCACCGCCCTCGGCGTGGCCGCGCTCATCTTCCACCTCTTGGGCTTCAGCGGCGCTGATCCCACCGTGCCGCTCTACGGCTTCGTTTTCCTCGTGGCCCTCGGTATCGACTACAACATCTTCCTCATGACGCGAGTCCGCGAGGAAGCACTCGAGCACGGCACCCACCGCGGCGTACGCCGCGGCTTGATCACCACCGGCGGGGTAATTACTAGCGCCGGCGTCGTGCTGGCCGCCACCTTCTCCGCCCTGGCCGTGATCCCCATCCAGTTCCTCGTACAGCTGGCGGTGATTGTGGCCCTCGGAGTGCTTATCGACGCCCTCCTCATCCGCTCCTTCCTCGTCCCCGCCTTCACCCTCTGGGCGGGCAACCGGATCTGGTGGCCGGCACAGCAGCGCTACCCCCAAGAATAAAAGCAGCACTCCCCAACCATATGGCTGGGGAGTGCTGCTGTAGTGGGCCCTGTGGGGCTCGAACCCACGACCTGCGGATTAAAAGTCCGTAGCTCTACCAACTGAGCTAAAGGCCCGTACGAGAAATGTAGTTTATCAATGCGGTGCGGTGTTTGGAAAAAAGACCACCCCGCCCGCGTGTGCGGGCGAGGTGGCAGCGAGATTCACTGAGCTCTTAGCTCTGCGGCTTCATGGAGCCGTGAGTGACGAAGCGCTGGTGGAAGGACAGTGCGGTCTCCAGATCGTGCGGGGTCTGGAGGGTCTTGTTCTTCTTGGCTGCCTCGAGTGCGCGGGAGTAGTACTCCTCCAGCACCGGACGGTAATCCGGGTGCGCGATGGCGATGATCTTCTCCACACGCTGGCGCGGTGCCAGGCCACGGAGATCGGCGTAGCCGTACTCGGTGATGAGGACCTTGACGTCCTGCTCGGTGTGGTCCACGTGAGAGACGAAGGGCACGATGGCGGAGATATCGCCGTTCTTCGCCTCGGAGGGGGTGATGAAGGAGCTGATGAAGCCGTTACGGGTGAAGTCCGCGGAGCCACCCACACCGTTCATCATCCGGGAGCCGGTGACGTTGGTGGAGTTCACGTTGCCGTAGATGTCGGCCTCGATCAGACCATTGGTGGCGATCAGGCCGAGGCGGCGCACGACCTCGGGGTGGTTGGAGATCTGCTGCGGGCGCAGCACGATGGACTTGGCGTAGCGGTCGGCCTCGGCGTTCATCTTCTCGGCGTACTCGGGGGAGAGCGAGAAGGAGGTGGCGGATGCCATGGTCATCTTGCCGGCATCGATGAGGTCCACCATGCCGTCCTGGATGACCTCGGTGTAGGCCTTAATGTTCTCGAACTTGGAGTCCAGCAAACCGGACATCACGGCATTCGGCACGTTACCCACGCCGGATTGCATGATGTAGCCGTCATAGGTCAGGCGACCAGCGGCCACCTCGCCCTCGAGGAAGTCGAGGAAGTTACCGGCGATCTGCTTGGAGGTCTCGTCCAGCGGCTTGAAGGGGGCGTTGCGGTCCTCGTTGTTAGTCTCGACCACAGCCACCACCTTGTCCACATCGATGTCGATGTAGGTGGTACCGATACGATCGCCGGGCTTGGTGATCGGGATGGGCTGACGGTTCGGCAGCGGCTCGATGCGGTAAATATCGGCCATGCCCTCGAGGTTCAGGGACTGCCACTCATTGACCTCGATGATGATCTTGTCGGCGGCGTCCAAGTACTCCACGTTGTTACCCACGGAGGAGGAGGGCACAAGGTGGCCTTCCTCGGTGATGCGGGTGACCTCGACGATGGCAACGTTCATGTTGCCGAAGAAGCCTTGGGAGACGTACATACCCGATTCGGACAGGTGGTAGTCGGCGTAGTAGGTGGTGCCGTCGTTGATCTTGCCACGCAGGATCGGATCCGACTGGTACGGGGTACGGAAGCGGAGGGCATCCGCCTCGGCGAGTACACCGTCACACTCGGGAGCGGTGGAGGCGCCGGTGAAGAGGTCAATCATGTACTCCTCACCCTTGGCATGAGCCTCCTTGGCGCGCTCCGCGATAGCGGTGGGAAGCACCTTCGGGTAACCGGCGCCGGTGAAGCCCGATACACCTACCTTGTCACCGTGGTTAACAAACTGGGCAGCTTCCTCCGCAGACATAACTTTTCCGCGAAGCTTGGCGTTGGCAATACGATCCGACATGAACTCTTAGTTCTCCTTATTTCTGTGTGCATTCCGGGTGCGGGGCGGACTCCTTATTGGGTCACCACCGCAGGCCGTGAGTGCGGTACTTGCCCTAGCCCCGCGGTTGAATGTGCCGGCTGATAACACCGTGCGATCTTGCACGCGTCAGCGCACCCGCTGTGAACTAGGTTACGAACCCCACAATAGACGAACTTTGGGTTCGTGTCTCAGGTTCTTTTCCACTACCCCCCGACCTCGCCGGGGATCGACTGCTGGCGCTCGCCGCGAAGAGCTGGGAACGACACCGTGAAATTGCGGTGAACACTGCGGATAGGCGACACTAGGCGGGTGACTACATTGCGCAATCATCAGCCGCTGCGGATCGGTTCGCTCACCCTCGAATCACCCGTCGTACTCGCCCCTATGGCGGGGGTAACCAATGTCGCGTTTCGCACACTATGCCGCGAACAAGAGTTGGAGAAGATGGGGAGCGTCTCGGGGCTCTATGTGTGTGAGATGATCACCGCCCGCGCTCTCGTGGAACGCAATGAGAAGACGATGCACATGATCGCCTTCGATGAAGAAGAGAATCCGCGGAGCATGCAGCTCTACACGGTAGATCCGCACTATACCTATGAGGCGGCGCGGATGATCGTGGATAACGACTTGGCCGATCATATTGATATGAACTTCGGCTGCCCGGTGCCAAAGGTCACCCGGCGCGGCGGCGGCTCGGCATTGCCCTATAAGCGCCGGCTCTTTGGCAATATCGTGGACGCCGCGGTGCGCGCGACTGAGAGCACCGGTATTCCGGTGACGGTGAAGTTCCGCGTCGGGATTGATGATGAGCACCACACCCACCTCGATGCAGGCCGGATCGCGGCGGAGCATGGGGCGGCCGCGGTGGCCTGCCACGCCCGCACCGCCGCCCAGCGCTATTCCGGCACGGCCCGGCTGGAGGAGATCGCGGCATTAAAGCAGCACATGGTGGACTCTGGGTTCGCCGATATTCCTGTCCTGGGCAATGGCGATATCTTTGCCGCCCAGGATGCGGTGACCATGATGCAGCGCACCGGCTGCGATGGCGTGGTGATTGGCCGCGGCTGTCTCGGTCGGCCGTGGCTCTTCGCGGAGCTGGCGGCGGTGCTGCGGGGCCAGCCGCTACCGCCGCAGCCGACCTTGGGCGAGGTCACTCGGATCATCCGGCGCCACGCCGAGTTGATGGCGCGCCACGAAGGCGAGGAGAAGGGCTGCCGTGACTTGCGTAAACACATGGGCTGGTATCTGCGTGGTTTCCCCGTGGGCGGCGAAGCTCGAAGCCAGCTTTCACGGGTGACATCCCTGGCGCATCTGGATGAGCTGCTCGCCCCCTATGCCGAGAGCAACGACCTAGCCGCAGATGCCGAGGGGCCGCGCGGCCGCCAAGGCTCGCCGGCTAAGGTGCTGCTGCCGGATGGGTGGCTGGACGACCCTGAGGACGCCAGCGTTCCCGAGGGAGCCGAAATCATGCATTCTGGCGGCTAGGCGCCCTTCACACTCAGCAGAGCTGCATAGAAACAGCTATAGTGCAGCGTATGCGCACTGCCTTTCGCGAGCACCTAGACGGCTTTTCCTACGATCTTCTGGTCTTAAGTGATCACGTCCGCGAGACGATGAGATTAGCTAGCAAGGCGTTGATTAATAATGAGCTCACTCCTGCCGAGGAGGCGCTCTCAGCTGCTACCGCCATGGAGGAGACGCGACAGCGCTGCGAGGAGCGTGCCATTGCTCTGCTGCTCTTGGAAGGACCCATGGCGCGGGATCTGCGCCAGATCATTTCTTCCATCTATATTGTGGAGCATTTTGATCGCATGGGCGCACTGGGCATGCATATCGCTCGGGTCGCGCGGCGCCGCCATCCGAATAATGCCGTGCCAGCCATTTTAGTGGGCTATTTCGAGGAAATGTCGCGCATCGCTTTGCAGATGTCGGACAAGATTCACGAGCTTCTTCTCAATCCGGATGCGGATGTAGCGCTGGTACTCAGTGATGATGATGACGCTATGGATGATCTGCACGCCCATATCATGCACGTGCTCACCCAGCGTGAATGGAAATATTCCACCCTGGAGGCCGTGGACGTCACTCTGTTGTCCCGCTACTATGAGCGTTTCGCCGACCACACGGTGGATGTCGCTGCGCGCATTGTGTACCTCACCTCCGGAATGCAACCGGAGGAGTACCGCCTGAAGCTGGAAGACGAGCGCAGCGAAGAAGATTTTGCGCGCCGCATCGCAGATCTGGAGCGGCGCTTTTCCCGCGGCTAGGCGGGAAGGGTAGCGGGTTGTTTAGCCGAAGCGGCCCGAGATGTAGTCTTCGGTTTCCTTCTCGTCGGGGTTTTCGAAGATCTTCTTAGTGGGCCCCACCTCAACCAGTCGCCCGGGCTTGCCGGTGGCTTCGAGGGAGAAGAATGCCGTCTGATCCGATACACGGGCGGCCTGCTGCATGTTGTGGGTGACGATCACGATGGTGAAGTCCTTTTTCAGCTCGTGAATCAGATCCTCCACAGCGAGGGTGGAGATCGGATCAAGCGCGGAGCAGGGCTCATCCATGAGCAACACGCCTGGCTCCACCGCAATCGCGCGGGCGATACACAGACGCTGCTGCTGGCCACCGGAGAGTCCACCACCCGGCTTATCCAGGCGGTCCTTGACTTCCTCCCACAGGTTGGCGCTGCGCAGCGACTTCTCGCAGACTTCTGCGAGCTTCTTCTTGTCCTTCATACCGGACAGCCGCAGCCCCGCCGTCACATTGTCGGCGATGGACATGGTGGGGAAAGGATTAGCTTTTTGGAACACCATGCCGATGGTGTTGCGGACGGATACGGGGTCCACCTTGGGGCCGTAGATGTCCTCACCATCGAGTGTGATGCTGCCTTCTACGCGCGCCCCCGGAATCACTTCGTGCATTCGGTTGAGGGTGCGCAGCACGGTGGATTTACCGCAGCCAGAGGGGCCGATGAAGGCGGTGACAGATTCCGGCGGCACGTGCAGGTTCACATTCTGCACGGCGTGGAAATCGCCATAGTAAATATTGACGTCGTTAAGGTCGAGACGCTTGGCCATGTGAGTGAGTTCTCCTGAGCGGTGGGGCTAGTTTTTCACAGAGAATTTCGCGGAAACGATCCGTGCCGCGATATTGAGCAGGGCGATGAGGAGCACGAGGGTCAGGGCCGCACCCCACATCTTGGCCAGCACCGCATCGGAGGAGCCGGCCTTGTACATGTCGAGCATCATCAGCGGCAGCGAGGACTGTGGGCCGCTCGCGGGGTCCCAGTTGATGCCTTGGAAGGAGCCCACCAAGATGAGCACGGGGGCGGATTCGCCCATCACGCGCGCAATGGCCAGCATGATGCCAGTGACGATGCCCGACAGCGCGGTGGGCAACACAATCCTGGCGATGGTCTTCCACTTGGGCACGCCAAGTGCATAGGAGGCCTCACGCAGATCGTGCGGCACTACCCGGAGCATCTCCTCGGTATTGCGCACGACCACTGGGATCATGAGCAGCACCAGCGACAGCGCCACCGCCATACCGGAGCGCTCGAAGCCGAACAGCACCACCCACACCGAGTAGATAAACAGCGCCGCCACGATCGAGGGCACACCGGTGAGGATATCCACCATGAAGGTGGTGACCTTCGCGAGCCGCCCGCCGTTGTTGTACTCCACCAAGTAGATAGCGGTGAAGATGCCGATGGGGATGGACAGGATAGAGGCGATCCCCACCTGTACCAGGGTGCCGACGATGGCGTGCAGTGCACCACCACCCTCGACGTTGTAGAGGATGCCTATCTGCGAGGCGGTCCACCACTCCGGCTGTAGCACCGCACCGATACCGCGGGACACAACCTCCCACAGCACCCACACCAGCGGCACCATTGCAAGCACCATGGCGCTATAGATCACCACCGTGGCGATGCTATTTTTCGTGCGGCGGGAGGAGGAGATGTGCTGGAAAGAACTGGATGTCTGAATCTGTGTCATGCTACTTCTTTCGCTTCACGACGCCACGTGCTGCCGCATTCACCACGAAGGTAAGGAAGAACAGCACGAGGCCGGCGGCGATATAGGCGCCAGCCTTGAGGTCATTGTTGAACTCGGGAGCCGCGTTGGCGATCGCGGTGGCGAAAGTCGTGCCGCCGTCGAAAAGCGAGGCGCGGAAGGCCGAGGAGGGCGAGATCACCAGGTAGAGCGCCATGGTCTCACCCAGGGCGCGGCCCAATCCGAGCATGGCCCCAGAGATATAGCCGGACATGCCGAATGGCAGCACCGTCATCCGGACGACTTCCCAGCGGGTGGCGCCGAGCGCTAGGGCGGCCTCGATGTGCCCCTTGGGGGTTTGGACGAACACCTCGCGCGCAGTGGCAGCGATGATCGGCAAGATCATGATTGCCAATACGATGCCACCGGTGAGGATCATGCGGGAGGTGGCAAAGGACGGCGAATTGTCGTAGTGCGCGAAGAGGAAGAAGCCTCCCGCCCAGCTATTGACCCATTCAAAGACTCCGCTGAGCAGCGGCCCGAGGACTTTCACACCCCACAGGCCGTAGACGATGGAGGGCACTGCGGCCAGCAAGTCCACCAGGAATCCCAGCGGCTTCACCCATCGCGTCGGCGCATAGTTGGAGAGGAAGATCGCAATGCCCAGCGCCACCGGCATAGCCAGCAGGAGCGCCACGAGGGAGACGGTCACGGTGACCGCAAAGAGATTGGGAATACCGAAGTACATCGCGGAGGTGTCTGCGGTGTTCCAATCGCCCGCGTAGGTGAAGAATCCCGAGATTCCCTCGGCGTTGTTGAGCAGTGCGGGCCCCGCGCGCCATAGCAGGAAGAGACCGATGGCCGCGATAAGCACGGTGATCAGGGCCGCCGAGGCCGTGGAGAGCGTCTTGAAAATGCGGTCGCCGGGGCGGGAGACCGGCTTAGCTGCCGGCTCGGGCGCGCTCGGCGGTGCAGTACGCACATCCGGCTCGCGCGTAGTCACTACGGAGGTACTGGACATGAGAGGAAACGTCCTTTGACTGAGAAGGGGCTATTACTGGAGTGCGTCGACGGCGTCTTCCAGCTTCTTCTTGAACTCTCCGGACACGGGGATGTAGCCCTGTGCCTCGAGATCCTGGTCTTGGTTGGCAAGGACAACCTTGAGGAAGTCCTTCACCAAGCCGGCGGTGTTCTCGTCATAGCCAGCGGAGCAGACGATCTCGTAGGTGGTGAGCACCACCGGGTAGGCGCCCTCAACGTCCATGGAGAAGAGCTTGTTGGCGTCCACCACCATGTCGTGCCCCTCGCCGGCGTACTCGAGATTGTCCAGAGCCTTGCCCACGGTCTCGTTATTCAATTCCACGGGGCCGTGGCCGAAGTCGATATTAGCGACGCCCAAGCCGGCCTCGGTGGCGAAGCCTGCCTCCACATAGGTGATTGCACCCGGGGTGGCGGAGACCTGTCCCACCACACCGGTGGAGCCATTAGCGCCAGCGCCGGTGGTGGAGGGGAAGGACTTGCCGGTGGTGTCCCACAGATCCGGAACAGCGGCCTTGAGGAACTTTTGGAAGTTATCGGAGGTGCCGGACTCCTCGGAGCGATACACCACCTCGATCTCGGAGTCGGGCAGGTCCACGCCCTCATTCTCGGCGGCGATGGCCTCATCATTCCACTTGGTGATTTCGCCCTTGAAGATCTTGGCGACGTTCTCCACGGAGAGGTTCAGACCATCGACACCGTCGAGGTTGTAGGCAACGGCCACTGGACCGATCACCATCGGCAGGTGCCAGGCGTCATTGCCCTCACAGCGCTTGGCGGCCGCGGCTACCTGCTCCTCATCCAGCGGGGAGTCGGAGCCACCAAAGGCCACCTGGCCGGCGATGAACTGCTTCTGGCCGGAGCCGGAACCGGTGGCGGTGTAGGAAAGGTTATTTCCCGTGGACTCATTGAACTTGATGCCGAAGAGGTCCATGGCCTTCTGCTGCGAGGAGGCGCCCTCTGCTACCAGCTGGCCGGAGGCACCAGAAAGGTTGTCTGGGGACTCGGCCCCCTCCGAGCTGCTGTTTCCGGTTTCGGAGCAAGCGGCAAGCACTAGGGAGCTGCTGGCGACAAGACCGAGGAGGGCGGCTGAACGTTTGAAGGTATAAGTCACAGTGGGTGTCCTTCCATGTGGGTGATGGGGTGGGCCGTCTGTGCCCAAGGAGACAACTTAAGGCAGCGATATGGCCACCACGCCGCAGTGCGGTTAACGGAAGGTGAAAAGACAGCAAAAGTTGCTCGAACTGTCCTTAGCGCCTGCTGGAATACACCACATGCCTTTCGATGGTGCTGAATCCTGCCTGCTCATAGGCCTTGACTGCCGGAGTGTTGTCCGCCTCGACGTACAGGATGACGGAGCTGTGCCCCTGCTCCACGAGGTGCGCCACTCCAGCGGCAATGAGCGGGGCGCCGAGACCACGGCCTCGAAACGCATCGGCCACCCCCACCACATAGATCTCGCCTTGCTCGGGATCGTGGGATTTGGTCCAGTGGAATCCCGCCACCTGGCCGCTCTCACGGTGCATATATAACAGCACTCCCGCTGGGTCGAACCAGTCGGTATCCATACCCGAACGCAGCTGCGCCAGATCCCAGCCGCCCTGCTCTGGGTGCCAGGAAAAAGCCGAGTTATTGGCTTCCAGCCAGGCGCGCTGAACCTGCTCCTCACCCCAGCGGGTGCAGGCAGAGGCATAGTCCACCAGCTCCAGCTCCGGATCGGGCGGGGTGGTGGCGCTGCGGCGCACATACTCTCTCAGGGCATCGCCGTCGATGCCCATCACCAGCAGCTCGCGGGTAATGCGCGCGTGACGACGCTGCGCTAGCGCTTGTGCCGCCGGTAGATCGCCATGCGCCCACACGTCCGTGACCGCTGCCTGATCGAGGAGTTGGGTGGCCACATAGCGGCGTCGATAAGCAGGGTGCACCGCGAGCTCTGCCGAGTCTTGGGCTACGGCCAGTACCCCCGCCACCGCGTCCTCGTCGAGGGCCAGCCAGTGGGTGTGGGCGAGGGAGGCGTCGTCAATGCCCCGCAGGAACTGCTCCGACAGGGCTGCCACTCGGTCCTCGCGCTGCACGGCATCGAGCATGCTCAGTGTGGCGGAACCTAACGCGGCGTGGGTGGGCAGATGTAACTTCTCATAACGCATATCCACTAGGGTAGTGATCGTGAAAGGCAAGCGGAGACTACTGCGTACCGCCGCCGTTGTGGCAGCGCTCGGGGTGAGCGGTTGGCTCGCCGATGCCGCCGTGGCCATCAATGTGGAGCGCACGATCTCCCGCTCGGTGGAGGACGCCACCCACCTGCCGGTGCCGCCGCGGGTCTATGTGGGCGGCGCCCCCTATACTGCCGCACTGCTCAGCGGCAATGTGCCGAAGATCTCCACAAACGTGATGGATGTAGACGTGCCCAATTTCGGCGTGGTCAACGCCACCACCGTTGTGTTTAACCTCACCATGACCCGCGAGCAGGTGCTCTCGGGAGATCTCGATGGTGTGGTGGCGCGGGTAATCTCCCGCTCGGTGAGCCTCGATGGAGTGGCCTTGGGTGAGCATCTGCAGATGACGGATCTGCAGATCAGTCACCCCTATGACATCTCCCCCTCCGGCGGCACTGCGGCTGAAGTGCTGCTCACCGGCACCCCGGCTGGGCTCGAGGAGCCGGTGACGGTGCTGGCGCGGCTGCGCATTAGCGGCACCACCATCACCATGACCCCCACCGAGCTGCGCGATGGCCCGGAGGATCCGGCCCGCCAAGAAGAGATTAAGCAGCAGTTCTTCTTCCAGATTGATTCGCGCGAGCTGCCCTTGCCCTCGCAGGCCTCGCAGGTGTTTGTGCGCGGCGGTTCGGTAGTTTTCGAGTCTGAGCAGCGCAATGTGCGCCTGGATATCCGGGATCTATCGCCGCTTGGGCCCCAGGTTCAGGAGATTACCTCCGAGGGGAAGCGCCGTAATGAGGCGGAGATCGCCGAGCTTGGTTCCTAGCTTCGTTACTATGGGACGGTGTGACTGATTCATCGACGAACCATCCCGAAAACCTGAGCCCGCGCCTCGATGGCAACGAGGCCGTCAATCGCGCCGCGGAGGTAGCTAAGACCACCGGCGGCCGGAATATTCCCAGCCTCGGCGAGCTGCCGATTCCCGCCGATACCGCGAACCTGCGCGAGGGCCCCAGCCTGCACGATGGGTTGTTGGCGCTGCTGCCGCTGGTGGGTGTCTGGCGCGGCGAGGGCCAAGCCGATACTCCCGAGGACGGCGAGTTCACCTTCGGCAACCAGCTGATCTTCTCCCACGATGGCGGCAATTACATCAACGTGGAGTCCAAGTGCTGGAAGAAGGATGCCCCGGAGTCCCTCGAGTCCCGCGAGACCGGATTCTTGCGCATCAATGACAAGGACGAAATCGAGTTCATTCTCTGTCATTCCGGCGGCGCGGTGGAGATCATGTACGGCGAGCCCCTCAACGAGCGCGCCTGGGAGCTGAGCTCTGCCTCCACCATGGCCACCGCCTCGGGACTCACCACGCTCGGCCCCGGCAAGCGCCTCTACGGCCTGCTGCCCAATGGCGATCTCGGCTGGGTGGACGAGCGTCTGGTTGACCAAGAACTCAAGCCCCGCCGCTCCGCGCAGCTGCAGCGCTACGCGGGCTAAACCTTATCTACCCCAACGCCGCCGTGATCATTGTCTGGATTGCGGCGGCGTCTGCTGTTCCGTGGCCACGGGTGGGCCGGCCATCGATGCTGGTGACGCGGGCGGCGATACGCACCGAGCTGACGAGCCACACCGAGTCGGCTGCCTCTAGCTCGCTCACCGTGATATCCCCAGCCTCGCAGGTATAGCCTTGGGCGGCGGCGTAGCTAAACAGCGCGGCCTGGGTGGTGCCGGGCAAGATATCGCCCTTGGCCTCGGGGGTGCGGATCGTCGATCCCGTTACCGCCACCACCGTGGAAGTCGCACCCTCGAGTACCCGCTCCCCCGCCACGTAGATCACATCGTCCATGCCCTGTGCGGCGGCCTGGCGTAGCGCCGCCATGGCCGGGGCATAGCTGAGTGTCTTTGCGGCGCGGGAACTGGAATCATCTGCGCAGCGCGGCAGGGTCAGCACTGCCACCCCGTGCTGGCGCTGGGCGAGCTGCTCGGCGCTCACCGCCTTGACGCTAATCCACGCCGAGGGCTGCCCGGTACTGGCCCGGCCGCGGGTGTAGGTCCACACCATGGCGCCATCGCAGTGATTCTCCTGCTCCCAGCGGTCGGCGGCGCGGCGGATGGCGGCGTCCCACAGCTGCTGCTGCGGCGACGGCAAATGTAAAAGCTCGGCCGAGCTACGGAATCGCTCCACGTGTCGCTGCAGGTTACAGGCGTGCCCCTCGCGCACGAGCACCGTCTCAAACACCCCGTCCCCTCGGGTCACGGCATAATCATCCCAGTAAACCAGAGGCGTATCGGGGTCGTGATCGACGATCTCTCCGCTGCCTATGTCGAGGCGAACGATAATGGGGCGAGGATTCATGCCTCTCATTATTCACGTCGGACCGAACTTTGGTGCAGAATCAAAGTATGAGTCATCAAAGCGGAATCACTGGTCTAGGCACTACCGACCATATTTTTCTCGAGTTCGATCTTGCCCCGGGCGCGGATGGATGCGCGATGCTGCGCCACCTGGCCGAGGCCATCAATCTGCCCACCACGCACGGCGTCAACGTGGTGCTGGGCGTACGCCCCAGCCTGTGGACCGAGGTAGCCGACGCAGAACATGTGCCGGCCGAGGTGCACGACTTTTCCGAGCCGATTAGCGGCTCGACGATGTCCATGCCCGCTACCCAGCACGATGCATGGGTATGGGTGGCGGGATCTTCCCGGTCCCAGGTATTCGACATTTCCCGCACGATCGCAAGCACGGTGCGCGACAGCGCCACCCTCGTGGAGGAAACCACCGGCTGGGTCTACCAGCACAATCGCGATCTCACCGGCTTTGAGGACGGTACCGAAAACCCGCCTGCCTTAGAGGCCCCGAGCGTGGTGGCGGTGCCGGAAGGGCGCCCCGGCGCGGGCAGCTCGGTGCTGCTCTACCAGCTGTGGGAACACAAGGCCGTGGAGTGGGAGGCGCTGCAGGCCCATATCCAGGAGCAGATCATCGGCCGCACCAAAACCGATTCGGTGGAGCTGGACGAGGATGCCAACCCAGAGTCCTCCCACGTCAACCGCACCGTGGTGGAGGTCGGCGAGGATGAGCTGGAGATCTTCCGCCGCAATGTCTCTTATGGGGACATGTCTACCCACGGCACCGTGTTCGTGGGCTTCAGCTTCGATCAGTGGCGCATGGAGGAGATGCTGCGCCGCATGGCCGGGGTGGATGGCGGCCCGGCGGATCGTCTCACCGAGTTCACCACGCCGCTCTCGGGCGGCTGGTACGTGTGCCCCTCCACGCAGGCTCTCGCCGCGCTCCTCTAGGATGGGCGGGATGAGTGAGACATCCTATCGTTCCCCTGGCCTGTCGCGTCCCGGCGCCTGCCCCGCGCAAGACGCCGACGCCCACCCTGCCTATGAGGGCGTGGCGTGGCATTATGGCGATCCTTTAGGAGAGCAGCGGGCGATCGCCGAGCAACCGGTGGTGATTGACCGCTCCAACCGGGTGGTACTGCAGGTCAGCGGCGCGGATGCCCCGGAGTTTCTGAATAATCTGCTCTCGCAGAAGCTCGATGATCTTCCCGTGGGCGCCGGCACCGAGGCCTTGGATTTGGATGCCCAGGGCCATATCCTGCACGCGCTGGGGGTGCTGCGCACCGAGGAGGGATTCCTGCTGGATATCCCCCGCCCCAGCGCCGCCAGCCTGGAGGAGTTCCTGCGCCGCATGGTCTTTTGGTCCGCCGTGGAGATCTCCCACACCGATCTCGGCCTGCTCACCCTCCTCGGCACGAGCGCGCCGACCGGGCTTAGCCGTAGCATCAGCACTCCCCTCGCCCACACCGATCTCTATATTCCCACGACGCTTATCGACGCCACCCTCACGGAGCTGGAGAGCAACGGCGTGCACTGTGTAGGCCTGATGGCGTGGACCGCAGAGCGGGTGCGTCATCTCCTGCCGCTGCCGGAGGTGGATCTGGACGATAAGTCGATCCCGCACGAGGTGGCGCACTGGGTGGGCGGCACGGCGGTGCATCTGCACAAGGGCTGCTACCGCGGCCAAGAGACGGTGGCTCGCGTGGAGAATTTGGGATCCTCGCCGCGGGTGCTGGTGCGGCTGCACCTCGATGGCTCCGCCCCCAGCCTGCCGGTGCCCGGCGATAGCATCACCAAGGGCACTCGGCCGCGCGCCGTGGGCCGGGTGGGCACTGTGGTGCAAGACTGCGATTTCGGCCCGATCGCGCTGGCCGTGGTGAAAAGATCCGCGCTACAGTCCCAGGATCTGCGCGTGGGCGACTGCTCCGTGGCCGTGGACCCGGAGACAATTCCGCAGGACAATGGCACGAAGGCCGGCCGGGAGGCGGTGCAGCGCTTCCGCTCTCGTACCCTCTAAAGGGGTACGGGCGCGATCGGTTTTGCGGCACGCCACGGACCCAGGTGCGACTTTTTTCGTCACATTAGCTATTGTGGATTCACAGGAATACAAGATTGCAGAAACCGATAATGGGGTGCCCTACGCCCGAGGCACTTCAGGCACACTCCAAGGGGGTCTAGCCATGGGTCGCGGCCGCGCGAAGGCTAAGCAGGCTAAGGTAGCTCGTCAACTGAAGTACCAAACTCCTGAGATGGACTTAGAGCAGTTGCAGCGTGAACTCGCCAGCAATAGCTCCCGTTCGGAGCAGGATGTCCGGGAGGACGATCCCTACTCCGAGTGGGCCGACTACTTCAAGGATGAATACGAGAAGTAGCACACTATTTCAAGAAACCTCCTTGCTCAGTGAGCAGGGAGGTTTCTTCATGGCTAGTACTGGGGGTGTTCGCCGCTGAGCAGCACCCGCTTCTCGGTATCGGCGGCGGCGCTGCGCACCGTGCCGATTTCCCAGGCATCCACGTGGCGGGCGGTGAGCATGGCGAGGGCGCGGTCGCGGTCCGCCGCAGACACCACGGCCACCATGCCGACGCCCATGTTGAAGGTTTTCTCCATTTCCTCGCGGCTGACCTTGCCCAGCTCGGAGATGAGTTTGAAGATCGGCTGCGGCTTCCATGCCGAGCGGGAGATCTCTGCCACCATGTTCTCCGGCAGCACCCGCACTAGGTTGCCGGCCAGTCCGCCGCCGGTGACGTGGCAGAAGGTGCGCACATCGCACTCGGCGGCAAGCGCCAGGCAGTCCTTGGTGTAGATCCGAGTGGGCTCTAGCAGCTCCTCGCCGAGGGTGCGCTCGAGCTCGTCGATCTCCTGGTCCAGCGGCAGCCCAGCGGATTCCAGCAGCACATAGCGGGCCAGGGAGTAGCCATTGGAGTGCAGGCCCGAGGAGGCCATGCCGATGATCACATCGCCATCGCGGACCCGCTCCGGCCCGAGCAGCTCCTCCTCTTCCACCACGCCGATGGCGGTGGCAGACACATCGTATTCCTTTTCGTCCATCACCCCAGGGTGCTCTGCGGTTTCGCCGCCGAGCAGGGCGCAGCCGGCCTGCTCGCAGCCTTCGGCGATGCCGCTGACGATGGCGGCGATATGCTCCGGTACAACCTTGCCCACGGAGATATAGTCCTGGAGGAAGAGCGGCTCGGCGCCGCAGACCACCAGGTCATCGACGCACATGGCCACCAAATCGATGCCGATGGTGTCGTGCTTGTCCATGGCCTGGGCCACGGCCAGCTTGGTGCCCACGCCGTCGGAGCCGGCGGCAAGAAGCGGCTTCTCGTACTTACCGAGAGCGAAGAGCCCGGCGAAACCGCCGATGCCGCCGCGCACCTCGGGGCGGGTGGCCTTCTTGGCCAAGGGGGCAATAAGTTCTACCGCGCGGTCGCCGGCGGCGATATCCACCCCAGCTGCTGCATAGGATGCGCCATCAGAGGGAGCGTGATCGGTCATGTCGTGGTCACTTTCTTCAGATTGCGCTGCATGTCCTCCACGAGCGCGGTGTTCGGGTTTCCGGCGGGCATACCCAGCGGGTACTCGCCGTCGAAGCAGGCACAGCAGAGATCCTCGCGCTTCTGCTTCGAGGCCTCCACCATGTGATCGATAGAGACGAAGCCGAGCGAATCCGCACCAATCGCGGTGCAGATCACGTCCACGGCTTCCTCCATGGTGCGGGCGCCGGTGCCATTGGCGATCAACTCGCCGGGGGAGGCGAAGTCAATGCCGTAGAAGCACGGCCACTTCACCGGCGGCGAGGCGATCCGCACATGCACCTCGGCGGCGCCGGCCTCGCGCAGCATTCGGATGAGCGCGCGCTGGGTATTACCGCGAACGATGGAATCATCCACCACCACCAGCCGCTTGCCGGCCAGCACATGCTTCAAGGGGTTGAGCTTGAGCCGGATGCCAAGCTGGCGAATGGTCTGGGTGGGTTGGATGAAGGTGCGGCCCACATAGGCATTTTTCACCAGCCCTTGGGCGAAGGGAATGCCCGAACCATAGGAATAGCCCACCGCCGCCGGGGTGCCGGACTCCGGCACCGGGATCACCAGATCACCGTCCACTGGGTGCTCCGTCGCCAGCGCGGCACCGATACCCACGCGGGTATCGTTCACCGACTGGCCGCGGATCAGGGAATCCGGGCGGGCCAAATACACGTATTCAAAGACGCAGCCCTTGTGCTTGGTGGGCGCGAATTGATGGGAACGGATACCGGAATCGTCGATGGAGATGAACTCTCCCGGCTCGACCTCGCGCACAAAAGACGCGCCGACGATATCGAGGGCCGCGGTTTCGGAGGCCACCACCCAGCCCCGCTCGAGGCGACCGATCGAGAGCGGTCGCACACCATGCGGGTCGCGGGCGGCATAGAGCTTGTGGCCGTCCGTAAATGTCAGGCAGTAGGCGCCGGTGATGCGCGGCAGAAGATTGAGGGCTGCGTCGACAAGCGACACCTCTTCGGAGATGCCATCGGCGAGCAGGGCGCACATGATGTCCGAGTCGGAGGGCTGTGTCGCAGGATCCACCAAGCCCTTTTCGGTGGCCTCTTCGAGCAACTCGAGATAGTTCACCAAGTTGCCATTGTGTCCGAGGGCCACGTCGGTGCCATTCGGGGCGACGCGGAACATCGGCTGGGCGTTCTCCCAGCAGGCGCCGCCGGCGGTGGAATAGCGGGTATGGCCGATGGCCAGATTGCCGCGCAGGGCGTCGAGAGCGCCCTCGTCAAAGACCTGGGAAACGAGCCCGAGGTCCTTGTACACCACCACGTTATCGCCGTCACCCACCGCGATGCCGGCGGCTTCTTGGCCACGGTGCTGCAGCGCGTACAGGCCGTAGTAGGTGAGCTTGGCGACTTCTTCCCCAGGAGCGAAAACACCGAAGACACCGCACTCTTCGCGCGGCTCGTGTTCTCCGAGATCATCGAAAGCGGATAGGGGCTGGTTTCTAATAGCCACGTGGGTTAATCGTAGTTGTTTCACCGACGGCATGGCGAATATTTAGCCCCACGCGGGGGCGCAGAGCAGCACCCGGCCCGCGCGCCCAATGTTTGTTTCAGGGCTGTTGGTCGGGCGCTAGATCAGCGGCACCCAATGGGCCAATTCCCCGGCGCGGGTGCCGGAGACACTGAGATTTCCCGCGGCCAGCTCCTGCTCCCAGGTGCTGCGCCCGATCGCGAGACGCAGCCACACCTCGGGGCGCATTTCCACCACATTGGGCGGGGTGCCGCGGGTATGGCGCGGCCCCTCGATACACTGCACCGCGACGAAGGGCGGCACCCGCAGTTCCACGCTATGTCCCGGGGCGCAGTTCTCCACGGTGCGGGCGCTGAGCCGCACGGCGCGGGCAACCAGCGCGCGCGGGACATTCGGGCTATCCATCCGCTGTTCATACTCGCGCAGGGCGGCGCGCAGCTCGGCGGGATCAATCTTTTTCGGCATAGTGTGACCCAGCTTAACTGTTGGTAGCCTGTGAGCTACCAGCCCCGTCCCCCGGAGAACACACCTATGTCTGAACGAGATCAATCCGCAGCCAATCGAGCCCCCTCGCCCGAGGTCACACTACGGTTTATGGCCGCACCCAGCGATGTGGTGATGGCCGGCAACTGGGGTGTCTCCGGCGGCCGTGTCTTGGAGTGGATCGATAAGGCCGCCTACGCCTGCGCGGTGGGCTGGTCGGGCACCTATTGTGTGACCGCCTATGTGGGCCATATTCACTTCAACCGCCCCATCCCCTCCGGTCACGTGGTGGAGGTGCGCTCCCGGATCGCGATGACGGGCCGTTCCTCGATGCACATTGTGAACGAGGTGCTCTCCGCGGATCCGCGCGATGGCTACTTCTCCCGGGCCTGCGATTGCCTGGTGATCTTCGTGGCCAAAGACCCCAAGACCGGCGCCGCCACCCCGGTGCCGAAGTTCCATGCCGCCACCGAGGACGAGCAGCGGGTGGAACAGGCCGCCATCTCGCGCATCGAGCTGCGCCACGCCATCGAGGCGGAGATGGAGAAACAGAACTATGACGGCCCCAGCGATGCGCCGCGGGTGATTACCCGCTTCTTGGCCAAGCCCACCGACGTGAACTGGGGCGGCAATGTGCACGGCGGCACCGCGATGGAATGGATCGACGAAGCGGGCACGGCCTGCACCATGGAGTGGTCGGGGCGACGCACCATCGCCGTCTACGCCGGCGGGATTCGCTTCTACCGGCCGATCTCGATCGGTGATCTCATCGAGGTGGATGCGCGGCTGATGCGCACCGATACCCGCAGCATGCAGATGTCCGTGCACGTGCGCAGCGGCGACCCCCGCGGCGGCCGGGAACAATTGCAGCAGGCCATTCACGCCACCTTCACCTATGTGGCCAGCGACCTCGACAATAATGTGCTGCCCGCCCGGCAATTCGAGCCACGCACCGAGGACGATGTGCGACTCGCCGAGCACGCCACCACCCTGCGCGAGCTCCGCGCCAAGTACAGCCCGCATCCGCTGGTGCTGCGCGAGGGTCGCGCTTTTGTGGACTAGCAGCGCCTAGAGCAGGCCGCGCTCCGTGGCCACGTGCACGGCGCGGGTGCGGGAATCCACCCCCAGCTTGTTGAAGATATGCACCAGATGCGTCTTGGTGGTGGCCTGGGAGATAAAGAGCCGCGTGGAGATCTCCTTATTGCTCGCGCCGGTGGCCACCAGCTGCAGCACTTCGCGTTCCCGCTCGGTGAGCTGGGCGGGGGCGGGGGCCTTCAGCAGCGCCCCGGCGAGGGAGGCTTGGACGTACACCTCGCCGCGGGCCACCGCGCGAATGGCCTCCACGATGGTGTCCACGGGGGCGTCTTTTACCAGATAGCCTGCGGCGCCGGCGTCGAGGCAGGCGCGAATATCGCGCTCGCGGTCATAGGTGGACAGGATGACCACGGGCTGGGTGCAGCCGCGGATCACCTCCACCCCATCGCTATCGCTGGCCCCGAGGCGGAGATCGCAGAGCACCACATCGGGCTGGGCGGCGTCGATGGCGGCGAGCGCCGCGGCCACGCTTCCGGCCGCGGCGGCGACGTGGATCTCCGGCTGGGCGTTGAGAATCGCCGTGAGTCCTGAGCGCACCACGGGGTGATCGTCGATAAGCGCAACGGCAATGGTCATGCTGTGTAGTTTAGAGCGGCACCCAGGCGGAGATGGCCGTGCCCTCGCCCAGGGTGGACTCGATATCCAGCCCGCCGCCCAGCTTCTGCAGGCGCGAGCGCATAAAACTCAGACCGAAGCTGGTGGTGGCGCGGTTGCGCTCCCATGCGGCGACATCGAAGCCGATGCCATCATCCACAATGTCCATGCGCACCTGCTCCTGATCGCTATCGAGGCTGACCCGCACCCGGGAGGCGGCGGCGTGGAGGCGCACATTGGCCAGCGCGGATTGGGCCACCCGCAGCAGCGCGATATCAATCGGGTCGCTGAAGCGCGCGGCGCTGTGCACCTCGAGCTCGGCGTCGATGCCACTGCCGGCGGCCAGCCCATCCACCATGGTCTGCAGGGCCACGGCCAGCGGGGTGCTCTCCAAGCCATGCGGGGCCAGATCGGCGACGATGCGGCGCACCTCCGCCAGATTCTCCGTGGCCACCTCCTCGATGAGCCGCAGCTTCTCCGCGTCCGGAGTGGGATGAGAGGGCTGGGCCAGCAGCCGAATGGAGCTCAGAGCTTGGGCGATCGTGTCGTGGATGTCCTGGGAGATGCGGGTGCGCTCATCCATGGCCCCGGCCTCGCGCTGCGTGGCGGCCAGCTCATCTTGCAAATAGGCCATCTCGCTATGGGCGCGCTCGAGGTCATTGAGGATGCGCAGCAATTCCACATAGCCGCGGCTCATGCCAATGGCCACCACGGCCCCGATCGCCGGGCCGAGCAACTGCGGCACGCCCACCTGATCCTTATCGGCCCACGTCGCGCCCCACACCCCGGCCAGCACCAGCAGGGCATAGATCGGCAGCAGCGGAAAGCGCAGATAGTGCCCGGCGAGCAGGAAGAGCACGAAGGCGACCCAGGTAAAGGAGAAACTGAGACACACCAGTCCCGCCCAGAGCAGCAGCAACACGCCCAGCCGCAGACGGGGGCGGTGCAGCAGCACGAAGGCGGCGCAGAAGGCGATAACGGCTGGAAGAACGAGCAGCGGAGATACCTCGCGCAGCGCCCCGAGGGCGCCGACGATCACCAAGATGCCGGCGGTGATCGTCTCCCCCACCACCAGAATGGCGGCGGGCGAGGAACTCCGCGCCCCAAAGGGGTGCTTAGCTGGCGCTAGCGGCACAGACATACTCGGGGTCTCCTTCCTCTGCTGCTTCCTCTGCTGCGGGGGCGCGGCGAGGCCACCAGATGGCATCGCCCAACACACCGACCGCGGCCGGCACGATGATGGTGCGGGTGAGAATAGTATCCAGCAGCACCCCGAAGCCCACGATAATGCCCAGCTGGCCCAGGGTCACCAGTGGCAGCACCCCGAGGGCCGCGAATACGCCCGCCAGCACCACACCCGCAGAGGTGATGACCACGCCGGTGTGGCTGATGGCTTCCACCATGCCCTCGCGGCTGCCATAGAGGGCGCGCTCCGTGGCGGCACGATGGGCGAGGAAGATGGTGTAGTCGATGCCCATGGCCACGAGGAAGAGGAAGGAGAGCAGCGGCACCGAGAGGTCGAGGGCACCGACGCCGAACACGAGGCTGGAGATCCAGCTGCCCACGGCGATCGCGGCGCCGGCGCTGAGCACGTTGAGGGCCAAGAAGATCGGCGCCGCCAACGAGCGCAGCAGCAGGGTGAGCACCAGCAGGTTGATGCCGAGGATCACCGGCACCAGCAGCCTCAGGTCGCGGATGGTGCCGGCGCGGGCATCCACCTCGGTGGCTTGTTCGCCGCCGACCTTCGCCTCAGCGCCGGGTACCGCGTGCACGGCCGTGCGCAGCGACCGCACAAAATCTAGGGACTCCGCGGTGCCGGGGGCGGCGTCGGTGGTCACCATGATTCGTGCCCACTGTCCGTCGGTGGAGACACCGGCCGGCATGGCGCGCACGACATCGTCGAGGCGGTTGATGGTGGCCAGCACCTCGTCTTGGTGGGAGACGCGGGTGAGCACAGAGCTGGGCTGGGCCTCGCCTGCAGGGAAGTGCTCCGCGAGGGTGGCGAAACCGGCGGCGGACTCGGTCTCCGTGCGGAATTTCTCCATCTGATTCAGCCCCACCGTGATCGACGCCAGTCCGGCGGAGAGCCCGCCGAGCAGCACCACTCCGCTCAGCAGCACCGCCAAGGGGCGGCGCATGACGGCGGTGGCCACGCGGCGATAAATTCGAGGCTCGGCGGCGGGATCACCCGGCTGCGGGATTCTCGGCCACAGTGCCTTTCGGCCGGCCAGCGAAAGTGCCGGAGGCAGCACGAGGAGCACGGCCACGAGAGCGAGAAGAATGCCCACTGCGGCGACAATCCCCAGCCCGCGGGTGCCGGGAATGACGGCCAGGCCGAGGCTGAGCAGGGAGAGCACGACGGTGAGATTAGAGGCCGCGATCGCTGGGAAGGACTGCGTCCACGCCGCGGCAAGCGCCGCGCGGTGATCCTCGTGGCGCACCAGCTCCTCGCGATACCGGGAGATGAGCAGCAGGGCGTAGTTCGTACCGGCGCCGAATACCAGCACCGAGACGATACCGGCATCGAATTCCAGTCCGAACTCCGCGCCGATCCAGGCCGTAAGCACCGCGGCCACACGATCGGCGAGGGCCACCACGGACAGCGGTATGAGCCACAGCACCGGGCTGCGATAGGTGAGGATGAGAAGCAGGGCGACGATGACCACGGTCACGGCCAACAGGGTGATATTCGCCCCTTGGAATGCGGCGGCCACATCGGCGCCGAAGGCGGCACCGCCGGTGATGGCGATATCGAGCTGCTGCGGGGCCGCGGCAGCGATTTCGGCCCGCAGCCCAGCGAGATAGGTGCTCATCTCCGTGCCGCTCTCGGCGGCGGGCACCGGCAGCGTGATAAGCCCCGCGCGGGCATCATCGCTGAGCAGGGGGTGGGCCTGCTCGGCGCCGGGGATGGCGCGCGCGGCGGCCAGCAGATCCGCCTCGCTGAGCGGGGAACCATCCCGCTGCTGCACCACCGCCAGCACGGTGTCCTCATCGGCCCCAGGGAAGGTCTCCATGATCCGGGCCACCTGGGTGGATTCGGAATCGGTGGGGGCGGCCTGCCGGGCATGCGAGGCCTCGGCGCCGCCGAATACCGCAAAAAACACGCCGATCAGCCCCGCGATGAGGGCAAGGCTGATCCAGCTATTGCGGGCGCTGCGAAAACTACGAGTGACATCCATGCCCTCAAGTTCAGCATCGACGCAGGTGAGCGCACATCGTGCACAAGAATGAACCTGGTATCAACCATATGGTTGATACCAGGTTCAAGGGGCGCTCTTAAACCACGGAGTTAGCGCCAGCGGCGTGACCGAACAGATCGGGCAGCGTGGAGGTCCACGCCTGCTCCAGCTCGGCCACCGCTACCTGGAGGTGCTCTCCGCTGGGAAGCTCGAGGTCCACGGTGTCCGTGTCTGCCGTGGCGCCGAGTTCCGTCACCGGCACTCCGCACTCGGCGGCGCGGGCCGTCACGGCGGCGCAGTCCTCCTCGCGCACGGCGATCACTGCTCGGGAGGCCGATTCCGAGAAGAGTGCGGTGGTGGGCTGCGGGGCGACGTCGACAAGCGAGAGCTGCATGCCGCGACCCGAGTGAATGGCCAGCTCCGCGATGGCCTGGGCAAGCCCGCCCTCGGAGAGATCGTGGGCGGCGAGGATATCGGTGGAGCCGTGGAAGAACTCGGCGAGGGCCTGCTCGCGGGCGAGATCAACGCTCGGCGGCATGCCGGAGAGATCCTCGGCTACGACCTGCTGGTAGATGGATCCGCCCAGCTCTTCCTTGGTCTCGCCGAGCAGCAGCAGGCGGGTGCCGGGGGCCGCGTCGGCGGGGATGTGCGCCGGGATGGACTGGGCGACATCGTCGATCACGCCCAGCACACCGACCACCGGGGTGGGCAAAATGGCTTCAGTGCCGGTCTGGTTGTAGAAGGAGACATTGCCGCCGGAGACGGGAATGCCCAGTTCGCGGGAGCCATCGGCAAGCCCGCGCACGGCCTCGCGGAATTGCCACATCACAGCCGGATCCTCGGGGGAGCCGAAGTTGAGGCAGTTGGTGACGGCGATGGGCCGGGCGCCGGTGACCGCCACGTTGCGGTAGGCCTCCGCGAGCGCCAGCCGAGCGCCGGTATTCGGATCGAGCTTGGTGTACCGACCCGAGGCGTCGGCGGAGACGGCCACGCCGCGGCCGGTTTCCTCGTCGATGCGCAGCACACCGGAGTTGGCGTTGCGGGCTTGGACGGTATTGCCGCGCACATAGCGGTCATATTGCTCGGTGATGAAGGCGCGGGAGCACAGCGCCGGGGAGCCGACCATGCGCAGCCACACCTCGCGGGCCACGGCGGCGTTATCGGCCTGCGGAATCTCCCGCTGCTGCTGCAGCTCATCCTGCCAGTCTGGGCGGGCGAAGGGGCGCTCGTACACGGGCCCCTCATTGGCGATGGTGTGCGCCGGGGCGTCCACCTCGACCTCGCCGCGGTGCTCGATCACGAGATGCTCGCCGTCGGAGACCTCGCCGATCTCGGCGCAGGTGACATCCCAGTGCTCGCAGATGGCGCGGAAACGCTCCACGTCCTCGGGGCGGACCACGGCGCACATGCGCTCCTGCGACTCGGAGGACAGGATCTCCGCGGCCGTCATGTTCTCGGCGCGCAGCGGCACGGCATCGAGGTTGATGGTCATGCCGCCGTCGCCGGAGGCGGCCAGTTCGGAGGTCGCGCAGGCGAGGCCGGCGCCACCGAGATCCTGGATGCCCACGACCACGCCCGCCTTGTAGAGATCGAGGCAGCACTCGATGAGCACCTTTTCTGCGAAGGGGTCGCCCACCTGCACCGCAGGGAGCTTGCGCTCGGCGCCCTCTTCGAAGGTGTCGGAGGCCAGCACGGAGACGCCGCCGATGCCGTCGAGGCCGGTGCGGGAGCCGAAGAGCATCACCTTATTGCCCTTGCCGGAGGCGAAGGCAAGCTTGAGGTCATCCACCTTGAGGGTGCCCACGCACAGCGCATTCACCAGGGGATTGCCAGCATAGGAGGGATCAAATACGGTCTCGCCGCCAATGTTGGGCAGGCCCAAGCAGTTGCCGTAGTGGGAGATACCATCCACCACGCCGGGCAGGACGCGCTGGGTGTCCGGAGCATCGGCGGGGCCGAAACGAAGCTGATCCATCACGGCGATCGGGCGGGCGCCCATGGCCATAATGTCGCGGACAATACCGCCCACGCCGGTAGCGGCGCCCTGGTGCGGCTCCACATAGGAAGGGTGGTTGTGGGATTCCACGCGGAAGGTCACGGCATTGCCATCGCCGATGTCCACCACGCCGGCGTTCTCACCGATACCAGCGAGAATTTTGGAGGCCATATCCTCGGTGGTGGTCTCGCCGAAGTAGCGCAGATGCACCTTGGAGGACTTATAGGAGCAGTGCTCGGACCACATCACCGAGTACATCGCCAGCTCGGCGTCGGTGGGCCGGCGGCCCAAGATCTCGGTGATGCGCTGGTACTCGTCATCCTTCAGGCCAAGTTCCGCATAAGGCTGCGGGGCGTGGGGATCCTTGGTGGCGGCGGCCACTGTGTCATTGAACGTCATGAGTAGTACTTCCCCTTATTCCTAGGCAGCGACTCGTCCGATAGCGGAAAGGAACAGCTCCAGCCCGTCGAGCGAGGGGCCGGTGAGTTCTTCCACGGCGTGCTCTGGGTGCGGCATCAAGCCCACCACGCGACCATTCTCCGAGCACACTCCCGCAATGCGGTTCATGGATCCGTTGAAATTATCGGTGTAGCGGAACACCACGCGGCCGGTATCTTCCAGCTGCGCGATGGTTTCCGCGCTGGCCTGGAAGCGGCCCTCACCGTGCTTTGCGGGGATGAGGATCTTCTGCCCCTCGCGCAGCGTGGAGGTCCAGGCCGTATCGGCGTTCGCTACCTCAAGGTAGGTATCGACACAATGAAAATGCAGGCCCTGGTTCCTAGTGAGTGCACCAGGAAGCAGACCTGCTTCTGTAAGAATCTGGAAACCGTTACAGATTCCCAGCACGGGCATGCCCTTTGTGGCCGCCTCGATCACGGATTCCATCACCGGCGCCAGCGCGGAAATCGCCCCAGAGCGGAGATAGTCGCCATAGGAAAATCCGCCGGGCACAACCACGGCATCCACGCCGCGCAGGTCCGCATCCTTATGCCACAGGCTCACGGCCTCAGCGCCGGCAAGACGCACCGCGCGGGCCGCATCGACATCATCGAGCGTGCCAGGAAAAGTAATGACACCAATCTTCGCGCTCACTTACACCACCTCAACGCCGAGGACCTCGAAGTCCTCGATCACGGTGTTGGCCAGCAGCTTTTCAGCCACCTTTTCCAGATCTTCAGGGGTCACGGTGTCTTCAACGTCTAGCACGAAGCGCTTGCCCTGACGCACATCCTTCACTCCCTCAACACCGAGGCGCCCGAGTGCGCGCACCACGGCCTGTCCTTGGGGGTCGAGAATTTCCGTCTTGGGCATCACGTTCACAACTACACGAGCCATTAGTTTTTGCTCCCTATATAAAGCGTGGATTCTAGGCCCACTCAGCTTAACCCCTCCACAGGACATTCCCATTTCATTTGCCCGCAGCGGGGGTGAGAGCACATGCTTGAGGCATGCTTCGACATCTGATTCCGCGGCGCGGGCGCCTCCCTGAGCTGCACAGCACGGGCCGTCCCGTGGTGCTTCTGCACGGCACGCTCAGCTCGCCCGGCAACTTCGCCGACCTCGCCGCCGCGCTCGATGCCCGCGGCCGCCGCGTGATCGTCCCCGAGTATGGTCGCCGTGGCACCACATCGCTCATGGAGTGCGTCGACGAGGTGCGCAGCACGCTTATCGACGCCCACTCGCAGCTCGACATCATCGGGCATTCCCTCGGCGGGCTGGTGGGGCTCCTCGCCGCCGATTGCCCCGAGCTGCGGGGACGCATTGGCCAAATCATTGGCCTCGGGGCCTGCTGGCGCGGAGTGCCGCCGCAGCCGCGGTGGAGCCAAGCCATCATCGCCCGCCTCCTCGGACGCAGCTTCGTGGACATCATGCAGCCCTTCTCGCCCGTGATCCCCTCTGGGGTAGAGGTGGTGTCCATAATCAGCACTCGTGACACAACCGTGCCGGAGTATTCCTCGCGGCTCGGGCGCGTGATCGAACTACCTGCGGTGCACCATGCACGGCTTCCCGACCAGGTCGAGGCTGTATGTAAGGTGCTGCGCTAATCGGAGCGCGCGCCAGCCTCGTGGACTCCGCCCTCAGTATTCAGCAGCTGCCGGCCGCCCAGCGCGACAGCTACACCTCCCACCCGCTTTTCTGCCCTGCACTATGAGATTGTGCAGGGTAGCGTCGACAAGCTTGCTGCCGCGACTGCCGTGGGAATGGATCTGAGCGTGATGTGACACCCGCTTCCCGACGCCGCGGATCAGGAATTCCTCTCCCCTTTCGAGCCGCAGCGGCCGGTGTTGGGCAGCGACGGAAAGTGTGCACAATAGCGGTTACTGTTCGAATAGGGTGGTGTGTGCGTTTGTGCTGTGTGCGCCCTGTTTTAGGGCGTTGTTTTCCGTTTTTTGACTAGAACGCGTGTTCGAATAAGTGCAATGAAGTGTCCAGTGTGGATGACATACTAAGGCCACCAAAACCACCACCCGACACAAGGACAGCACATGATAGATCCCACAGCGTTTCCCCTCCCCGACGATCAGCACTACCGAAGCATCTTTGGCTATAGCTCAGTGAGACAACGGATGGCCGATGGGTCCCGGCGCTTCTGCCACGAACGCCACTGGGAGGCTGATTCCCCGCTGAGCACCGAACTGGGGCTGAGCGAGTTCGACCCCCTGGCCGAGAATGCTCGCCGCATCCGCTTAGCCCTGCATTTACTGCGACAGTACGAAGCCGATGAGGAGCACTACGACGCCTTCTGCTCCCACATGGCGAAACGCTTTAGCTGCACCGACGGCTATATTCTCAAACACCTCGACCTCGCGCGGACGCTAAGACGATTCCCCTTAGTCGCCGCCTTTCTCAACTCCCGGCCAGTATTCAACGACGCCCATCTGTGGGCCTTTACCTACGGAGTCGAGGCCATAGAGGATGAGTTCATCGCCGAATTCGAGGTGCGCTTTCTGGACCGGATACTCCCCCGCGTCGACCACCAGGCCCTCAAAGGCCCCTACTGGCTGAGCTCGCGCATCGCGGAGATACTGCGCATGATCGACCCGCCGGCCGCAGAAACAGATGAGCCTGACCCCCAGCGAGAGGAGCGCGAGTGGGTAGACATCAACCACAACCCGCTGAGCAACACAGTGACCATCACCGCCAACCTGGATGCCCATCGCGGCACCCTCGTCGCCGAAGCCATCACTAAGGCGGCGACGCAGGGGCGCACCCGCGCCGATGGGCTGCTCGGGCTCATCCTCAACACCATCGACCTCGACGTGGTCATGCACGTCTACGGGGATTGGTTCAACAAGGGCGCCTGGACCCCCACCACCGGCTGGCTGGGGGATCTCGCCACGGAGGAGATCCTCAACTGGATCACACACCTCCAGCTGCTCTCCGATTCGGAGAAACCCGGCTACCAGCCCACCGAGGCGCAGCGGCATGAAGTCATCGCCCGCTATGGGTGCTGCAACCACCCCGGCTGTGCCGTCCCCGCGAATCGCTGCGAGATCGACCACATCGCCGAATGGCAGGAGGGTGACATGACGGCCACATGGAACCTGCAGCCGCTGTGCAAGCGCCACCACAACATGAAGACCCTCGGCGAATACACCGTCACGGTCGATCCGCAGGGCACCACCACCTGGCGCTCCAAGAGTGGCGAGATCTCCTGCTCCGTCGCAGAGGGCGTCTCCGCCAAGATGCGCCGCGTCAGCCTGGACGACCGAATGACGAATCGCAAAAAGGCCAAGCGCGACAAGAATGAGCGCGTCATGGCCGCCACCGGCACCGTTCCCTTCGACCGGAACGAACCCGCCCCCTTCTAATGCCTGACACACCCTAAAAACTGAATAGAGAACACGAAAACCGCCCCCTTCACTGCGGAAGGAAGCGGCTCGTGGCGCTGAGCACAGGCGTGATCGTCCCGAAGGACGATGAGCCCGTTACTCCCACTCGATAGTTCCTGGGGGCTTGGAGGTGACGTCCAAGACCACGCGGTTGACGTCCTCCACCTCGTTGGTGATGCGGGTGGAGATCTTCTCCAGCACATCAAAGGGCAGGCGGGTCCAGTCCGCGGTCATAGCGTCCTCGGAGCTGACCGGTCGCAACACGATCGGGTGGCCATAGGTGCGGCCATCGCCCTGCACGCCCACCGAGCGAACATCGGCCAGCAGCACCACGGGGCACTGCCAGATCTCAGCGTCAAGACCGGCTGCGGTGAGCTCGGTGCGGGCAATGAGATCCGCCTTGCGGAGAGTCTCGAGGCGATCCTCGGTGACCTCACCGATAATGCGGATGCCCAAGCCGGGTCCGGGGAAGGGCTGGCGGCCCACGATCTCCTCGGGCAGGCCCAGCTCGCGGCCCACCGCGCGCACCTCGTCCTTGAACAGCAGGCGCAGCGGCTCGACGAGCTGGAACTCCACGTCATCAGGCAAACCGCCCACGTTGTGGTGGCTCTTAATATTGGCGGTGCCGGAACCTCCGCCAGACTCCACCACATCCGGGTACAGGGTGCCCTGCACGAGGAAGTCCACGCTGGCGCCCTCGGGGGCATCCTCCAGCACACCGGCGACGGCGCGCTCGAAAGAACGGATGAACTCGTGGCCGATGGCCTTGCGCTTATCCTCCGGATCGGTGAGCCCCTTGAGCTTGCCCAGGAAGGCATCGGCCTCGTGCGCAGTCACCAGCTTGGCGCCGGTAGCAGCCACGAAGTCCTGCTCCACCTGCTCACGCTCCCCAGCGCGCAAGAGCCCGTGGTCCACGAACACGCAGGTGAGGCGATCGCCAATGGCGCGCTGCACGAGCGCGGCGGCGACGGCGGAGTCCACGCCTCCGGAGAGGCCGCAAATCGCGCGGCCCTGCTCGCCCACTTGCTCGCGGACGGCGTCGATGAGCTCGGTGGCGATGTTCTCGGCGGTCCAGTTCTGCTCCAGCCCGGCGATCTCCGTGAGGAAGCGTTCGAGCACTTCCTGGCCATGCGGCGAGTGCATCACCTCGGGGTGATATTGCACGCCGGCCATGCGCTTGTCGACGTTCTCAAATGCGGCAACCGGCGCACCGGCGGTGGTGGCGGTGACGGCGAAACCCGCAGGGGCCTCGGTCACGGCATCGCCGTGGCTCATCCACACCTTGTGGGTGGGTTCGAGCCCGGCGTGAAGCACGCCCTCGGTGGCGGTGAGGTCGGTGCGGCCATACTCGCGGGCGCCAGTGGCTGCCACGGTGCCGCCCAGGCTGGCGGTCATGTACTGGAAGCCATAGCAGATGCCGAAGATCGGCAGGCCGAGCTCAAAGATGTCGGAATCGAGCCGCGGTGCTCCTTCGGCGTACACCGAGGAGGGCCCACCGGAGAGAATCAATGCGGCCGGGTTCTTGGCCTTGATCTCTTCAGCCGTGGCTGTGTGGGGCACCACCTCGGAATAAATATTCGCCTCGCGCACGCGGCGCGCGATTAACTGTGCATACTGGGCGCCGAAATCGACGACCACAACAGGATGAGAATTCGCTTGCGTCACAAATGCTTAGCCTAGCAGCCTTTGCGTGCCACGAAAGCCACCGCCGAGAGCTGCTCACGGTGTCGTCGAAATACCGAGCGCATCTGCATAATACGGCGCCGCGCAGTGGGGTTACGGAGGACGCGGTAGAAGAAGCGTAGCGCCCCACCAAGTCCTTCATCGGCGATGATGCGGGAGGGCTCCAAGAGCCGCATGGGGCTGGTGTCGGTAGCAACTACCTCGAAGCCGGCCTCCTCCAGCAGCTGCTGCCATTCCTCAGCCGGTAGTGGGCGCGCACCCACCTTGATGCTGCGCGAAATCTCCCGCGACACCTCGGTGGCATTGTCGCCCGAGACGGCGAGCTCGTGGATCGCATAGCGGCCACCGGGGGCAAGGAGACGATAGGTTCGCTCCATGACTGCCTTTTTATCCTCGGTGCTGAGCATGGTGAGCATGGCCTCCCCCACCACCAGATCGGCGGAGCCATCGGGCAGCTCGTGGGAGCGGGCATCTGCCACCACCTGCTCGGCCTCGGGGTGGCCGCGCAGCACCTCGGCCAGCTGGGCGCTGCCCTCGGGATTAGGGTCCACGCCGCGGTAACTGCGAGGATGTGCCGCCAGCAGTATCTCGGCGGTGCGCCCCACTCCGGGCCCGAGCTCCACAATGCGGTCAGAGGAGGTGGGCTGCGCGGCCTCGATGAGGCGGGTGGTCAGCTCGATACCTCCGGGGCGCAGCACGCGCTTGCCCATGCTGGCCAGCAGCCAGTGCCCTTGCAGGTATTTTTCGGCGGGCCCTTTACGCGGCATTGACATCCACCATCACGAGGCTCATATGGGAGGGTTCGAGGGCCTCGAGGGCGTGGCGCTCATTGGGGGCGAGATAGATCACGTCGCCGGGGTGCATCTCGTGCTTCTCGCCGGCAACGGTGAAGCTCAGGCGGCCGTCGAGAAGCTGCACGACGACGGCGCGGGGAGAGGCGTGCTCGGTGAGGACCTGGCCGGCGTCGAAGCTGAAGACGACAGTGCGCAGGTGCTCGTTATTGACGAGGACGCGGGAGGTGGTGGCTTCGCGGGCGATGGGAAGATCGCTCAGCACGCCAAGGGCGACGGTGGAGGAATCCATGGGTAACTCCTAGAAAGAGGAAGGTGAATATACCCTTATATATTTTACACCGATTTTTCCGTGTTTAGTCCTCGCTGAGGTTCTTGAACCCGATGCCGACGGGCACGCCGACATTATCGATGAGCCGCACCCCGTCAATAGTGGCGGCCACGAGCAGGCGGGCCTCGCCGCGCTCGGGGGCTGGGCCGAAGGTGCGGGCATCGCGCAGCTCCACATACTCCGCGTCCATCCCCGAGAGAATCTCGCGGGCGGTGGCGAGCACCGCTGCGGCGCCCTCCTCGGCGCGGTGCGTGGCAGCCAGCAGGGCCGCAGACAGCACCGTGGCCCGATCAACCTGCTCCGCAGACAGCTCGGCCAGGGCGGGCTGCAGAGCCACACCCGCAGCGGAACGAGTCGGCGGCACCCCGCGCACCGCGGTGGCGAAACCATACTCGGAGATCAGGCGTTGGGTGAGCAGCATGAACTCAAAATCGCGTTCGCTGAGCACCACCTGATGCGGATTCACCAGCACCAGCAGGCGAAGCATCGCAGACAGGCGGGCTTCCAGCGGCTCAAGACTCGGGGCATCGAGGCGCACGCTCAGCGCCGGCGGGGCCAGCTCGGCGGCGAGGGCATCCACGCCCAGCTCGCGGGCATGCTCTTCGGGGCAGTCCCCCACTACCACCACAACGGCACGCGGCACCGTGCGCGCGGCACGCACCAAGGCCACATGCTGTGGCGCCCAAGACTCACTCAGCGGCACGAGCACGACGGGGCGGCCCGTTTTACGCATAGCGGAAGCGAAGGTGCGCAGCATCTCGGGGGAATCGATCACCCGTGCTGCACCAGGTTCAAAAGCCATTATTTTTTGAAATTCTTCAGCAGATCAGCCACAGACACCGACCCGCTGCGCTCATCGGCGCGGCGGCGGCCATGGTGCGAGGGCTCCGGCTCCGGCTCGGGGGCAGGGGCCCACACGGGCTCAGGCTCCGGTGCGGGCTCAGGTTTGGGTTCCGGTTCTGGTTCGGGCTCCCACAGCGGCTCGGGCTCCGGCTCCGGTTCCGGTTCCGGTTCCGGTGCAGGCTCGGGCTCCGGGGTCTCCTCGACGCGATCGAACACGGTGGTCTCCGCATCAAAGGGCGAAGAGCTGCGGGGCTGCTCCGGCTGCGGATCCCAGCGGATACTGGAAGCCTCCTCGATCTCGTGAATGCGCTCGGCGGCGGCGCTGAGCGTGGTCGGCTCGTAGTAGACCTGACCAGTTAGCCGCTCCAGCTGCTCGCGCACGATATCGAGCTGCTCCCGCATAATGGCGATGTTCTCCTCGCGCTCCTCGCGGAGGGCCTCGAGATAATCCTGTTCGATCTCCAGCTGCTCGGCGCGGTGATCGGCGCGCTCGCGCTCCAACTTCTCCTCATAAAGATCCCGCTGCACGTTCAGCGCCGCAGTCGCCTCCTCAACCTGGTTGCGATAGCGGAACACAAGGAAAAAGCCCAGCACCGCGGCCCAGAGGGCGGCGAGCACGGCGAGCTTCATCATCGCGTCATTGTTCATGAACAACATGAGCAAACTGGCGGCAAGTGCCAGCACCACCAACACGATCAGCGCGATCTGGCCTTTGTCACTTTGTTCGGCGTGCTGCTGTTCTTCAGGAGGGGTGGGGGAGCTCATGAGTCCTTAATCTACCTAAAACTACCTTCTCGTGGGCTGAGCCCGCGCGGCACGTCAGGCGGGTTCTCCATCTGCTGAGGGCGGCACGCTGCATCCACGCTCGAGATATATTCCGGCGGCGGCCAAAGCCACGCCCGCCGCGGCGGAGGTCACGACCCCGGGCAGATCATTCTGGGCGGCGGTGAGCGTGGCGGCCTTGGGAACCACGAACGTGGCCATGCCCACATACCAGCCGCCCACAATCGCGCCGGTCCACGCCGAGGCCTTCGCCACCACCAGCCACAGCGCCGCGGTGGTGGGGTTGAGCTGGGAGCGGTCCATGCCGATATTGCTGTGATCGACGTTCTCGCGCACCCTTCTGCCCAAGACCACGCAGATCAGCGCCATCGCCCAGAGCGTCACCGAGGCCGTCGCCGAGACGGTCACCAAGGAGCCATAACGGCCCCAAGTCAGGATCGCCCCAGCGAGCGCGGTGAAGCCGCCGGCAGCCAGCAGCAAAGAAATGCGGGTGCGTTTCATGCGATCACCTTATCGATCGGAGTAATGGCGGCGCGGTCGGCGGCCGGGAGAGCGTCGATAAGCGCGCTCACGGAGCTACCACCGAGGACGGCGTCGGGAGCGATCTCGTGCCATGGAATGAGCACAAAGCCGCGCTGATGGGCATAAGGGTGCGGGACCGTCAGTACGGGATCCGTGCTGCTGAAGCCGTCGATGTCCACGATGTCTACGTCCAAGGTGCGCGGGCCCCACCGGCGCAGACGCACCCGCTCGGCGCGGGTTTCAAGGGCCTGGCCACGGGCGAGCAACTCCCGCGGGGAGGAATCGGTGTCCACGATGAGCACGGCATTGAGGAAGTCCGGCTGATCCTCCACACCCCAGGGCGGGGTGGCGTAGAGAGAGGAGCAGGCCACCAGCTCCTCATCGAACTCGTGGAGGACGCTGGCCAGATGCTGTCGGGAAGCGCCCGTGTTAGAGCCGATCGATATCACCGCGCGCATAGCCACCTACGTCCTCCGGGAGCGACGAGCCACCACGGCCACATCGCGGAAGGGCAGCTCGATGGGGGCCTCGGGTTTGTGGATGCGCACCTCGATGGCATGCAACTGCGGGAAGGTCTCCATGGCGCGCTCGGCAATAGTGGAGGCCACCGTCTCGATGAGATCGGCGGGCGGGCCGGTGAGCACGGCGTGGGCCAGCTCGGCGAGCTCGCCATAGTGCACGGTGCCGGCGAGATTATCCTCGCGGGGAAAGTTCAACCAACACGTGATATCCGCAATGAAGCGCTGGCCCTCGCGCTTCTCGAAGTCGAAGACCCCGTGATAACCGGTGGCCTCCAAGCCGGTAAGTTCAATGCGATCAGCCACTAGCTCTCCTCCACATCGCCGGGGTGATTCCACAGCTGGGCCACATCCACGGCATCGCGGGATACCGCCACATCGTGCACGCGAATACACCACGCGCCCTGCTGCGCGGCGATCGCTGTGACGGCGGCCGTGGCCGGATCCGGCGCGGAATCGAGACCGCGCCCCACGCGAATAGCCGTGAGGAAGCGCTTCCGGGACGCCCCCACCAGCACCGGGAACTCACCGGAGGTAAACACATCCAGGTTGTGCAACAGCTGCCAGTTATCCAAGGCGGTTTTCGCGAAGCCCAGCCCCGGATCCACGGTGATATTCTCCGGCCGCACCCCGGCGTCGATGGCGGCGGTGGTGAGCTCGGCGAGCGCGCGGCGCACATCCTCCACCACGCTGCCCGGGGTATGCGCGGCGCCGGAGGCATTGCCGAAGGTCGCGGCCTTCCAGTGCATCAGGCACACCGGCAGGTTCGTCTCGGCCATCACGGCGCGCATCTCCGGATCGGCGAGACCGCCGGAGACATCATTGATCAAATCCACCCCTGCCGCTGCGGCGGCCGCGGCCACGCTGGCGCGCATAGTATCCACGGAGATCTTAATCCCCGCAGCGTGCAGGGCCGCGATCACCGGCACCACCCGCTCACGTTCCAGCACGGGATCCACCCGCGTGGCGCCGGGGCGGGTGGATTCCCCGCCGACGTCGATGATGTCCGCGCCCTCGGCCACGAGCCGGCGGGCGTGCTGCACCGCCACCTCGGGGTCGAGATACTTGCCGCCATCCGAGAAGGAATCCTCGGTGACGTTCACGATGCCCATCACCGTGGCACGGTGCGGATGACGAAGGGAAGCGAGGGTGGTCATGACAGTATTCCTAGCATCCGCGGATCAGGCTGAGGACTTCGGCACGCGAGGCAGCGGAGCGTTGGAAACCACCACGCACCGCCGAGGTAGTGGTCATGGCACCGGGCTTACGGATACCGCGCATCCCCATGCACATGTGCTCGCACTCGATCACCACGATCACCGAGTGCGCGCCCAGCTTCTGCACGAGGGCATCGGCCACCTGGGTGGTCAGCCGCTCCTGCACCTGCGGGCGCTTGGCATAAAGATCCACCAGCCGAGCCAACTTGGATAGGCCGGTGACGGTGCCATTGCTGCCCGGGATATAGCCGATATGGGCGCGCCCATAGAAGGGCACGAGGTGATGCTCGCACACCGAATAGATAGGAATATCGCGCACCAGCACCAGCTCGCGGTGCCCCTCATCGAAGGTGGTGTTTAGCACGTCGGCGGGATCCTCGCGCAGCCCGGCGAAGATCTCCTCATAGGCGCGCGCCACCCGGCCTGGGGTGGCGGCGAGGCCCTCACGGTCTGGGTCTTCACCGATAGCGATCAGGATCTCGCGCACCGCACGCTCAATGCGGTCGGCGTCAAACTCGTGCTCGCTCATCGCTTCTTACTCCTGCGCCCGGTGGCTGCCGTTATAGTGCTCGTCCTCGTCGGGGCGCTCCCGCTCCGGCAGACGGAAGCCGATAACCTCGGTGTTCTCGCCGTAGTTTTCCACGCCCGGGTGCTGCTTCTGCGGGTCCGGCTGCTGCTCTGGCTGCGGCTGCTGCTGCGGCTGCTGTTGCTGCGGCCAGCCCGGCACGGTCCAGCCCTTCGGCGGCGGGGTGCCGTAGTTGGGGGTGGAGCCGGATTTCGGAGTCCACGGGCCCTGTTCGGGGGCGACGGGAGACAGCTCCTGCTGGCGCTTGGCCATCTCCGCTTCACGACGCGCCCTCGCTGCCTTCGATGCCTCGAGCAGAGAGAAGGGCCGCGGCGGTTCCTCACCGCGCTCGATGGCCTCCTCCACGGGGGTCTTGACCGGTTCGCGGTCGAGCTGAGCCGGGAAGTCGATGTCCTCGGAGGGGAAGACCTCTTCCACGCCGCGAGGCTCGATATCGGTGAACAAGGCCTCCAGATCGGGGCGGCGCAGGGTTTCCTTCTGCAGCAGCTTATAGGCCAGGGCATCGAGGGTATCGCGGTGCTCGCGCAGAATGCGGTAGCTCGTCTCGTGCGCCTTGCGCAGCAGATAGCGCACCTCGTCGTCGATGGTGGCGGCCACCTTCTCGGAGTATTCGATCGAGCCGCCGCGGCCCATGCCGGCGAAGGGATCGCCCTGTTCCTCCCCGTATTTCACGAGGCCAAGCTCGGGGGACATACCGTACTCGGTCACCATGGCCCGGGCGATCTTGGTGGCCTGCTCAATATCGGAGGACGCGCCCGTGGTGGGGGCACCAAAGACGAGTTCCTCGGCGGAGCGCCCACCCATGGCAAAGACGAGCCGGGCGAATAGCTCCTTGCGGTTGTACATGCCCTTATCGTCTTCTTGGGCCGTCATGGCATGACCGCCGGTGCGGCCGCGAGCCAGGATGGTCACCTTGTACACGCGCTCAATATCCTTCAGCGCCCACGCGGAGAGAGTGTGGCCGCCCTCGTGATAGGCGGTGACCTTCTTCTCCTGCTCGGAGATCACCTTGGAGGAGCGTCGCGGGCCGCCGATCACGCGATCGGTGGCCTCCTCGAGCGCATCGGCGGTGATCACGCTGCCGCCCACACGCGCGGTGAGTAGGGCGGCCTCGTTGAGCACATTGGCCAGGTCCGCGCCGGACATGCCGGCGGTGCGCTTGGCCAGCGCCTTGAGATCGGCATCGGCGGCGAAGGGCTTGCCCTTGGCGTGGACCTCGAGAATCTTCTCGCGGCCCTTCAAGTCTGGATTGGTCACCGGGATCTGGCGGTCGAAGCGCCCCGGACGCAGCAGTGCCGGGTCCAAGATATCGGGGCGGTTGGTGGCGGCCATGAGGATTACGCCTTGGCGGTCGCCGAAGCCGTCCATCTCCACCAACAACTGGTTGAGGGTCTGCTCACGCTCATCGTGGCCGCCGCCCATGCCGGCGCCGCGCTGGCGGCCGACGGCGTCGATCTCATCGACGAAGATGATGCAGGGGCTATTCTCCTTGGCCTGCTTGAACAGGTCACGAACGCGCGAGGCGCCCACGCCCACGAACATCTCCACGAAGTCGGAGCCCGAGATGGAGTAGAAAGGAACCCCAGCCTCGCCGGCGACGGCGCGAGCCAGCAGGGTTTTACCGGTACCGGGAGGGCCGTACAGCAGCACGCCGCGGGGAATCTTTGCCCCCAGCTTCTCGTAGATACTGGGATCCTGCAGAAAATCCTTGATTTCGTGGAGCTCATCCACAGCCTCATCCGCGCCGGCCACATCCTCGAAGGTGTTGGTGGGCATGTCCTTGGTGAGTTCCTTGGCCTTGGAGCCACCGAAACCGAAGGGGCCCATGCCGCCACCCTGCATGCGGCTGAAGAAGAACATGATGAGGGCGAAGATGAGCAGCAGAGGCAGCATCATCGTCAGCATCGAGCCGATGAAGGAATCCCGCGTGACCTTGGTGGTGAATTTCTCCGGATCGGCCTGGGTGACGCGGTCGAAGATCTCCGGGGCGGTGCGGGCCGGGTACTGGGTTTGGACCTTCTCCACGCCCTCGGTTTTGTCCACGGAGATGGGTTCTTTCAGCTCGATGAGTACCCGCTGTTCGCGGTCATCGATACGCACCTCTTTGGCGTTCTTGTCAGTGAGCTGGGTGAGCGCCACCGAGGTGTCTACCTCGCGGTAGGAGCGGGTATCGTCCGTGAGCTGCACGATGAGGAACAGCCCCACCAGCACAACAGCCGCGATGAGCCCGATATTGAGGATCTTTTTGTTCTTCATATGAGGTCTTTGAGTTTAGTCCTTATACACGCGTTCTTTGAGCAAACCGATATACGGCAGATCGCGATAGCGCTCGGCATAGTCGAGGCCATAGCCAACAACGAACGCATTGATGATGTCAAAGCCAACGTCGAGAAGCTCCACCTTGGCGGACACAGCTTCCGGCTTGCGCAAGAGCGTGACCACCTTGAGGGAGGCGGGCTGGCGGTTGCTGAGGTTCTTCATCAACCACGAGAGGGTGAGACCGGAGTCGATGATGTCCTCCACGATGAGCACGTGCTTACCGGCGATATCGCGGTCCAGATCCTTGAGGATGCGCACCACGCCGGAGGAGGACACAGAGTTGCCATAGGAGGAGACCGCCATGAACTCCATCTGCGCGGGAATGGAGAGCTCGCGGGAGAAATCGGTGATGAAATACACCGCGCCCTTGAGCACGCACACCAGCACGAGGTCATCCTCAATGTCGGCATACTCCTTGCTCACCGTGTCGGCGAGCTCGCGGATGCGTGCGTGCAGGGTGTTTTCGTCGATGATCACGTCTTCGATGTCGTCGTGATACTTGCCCGCGGGAACGGCGATGTCCTTGGCAGATTCCATGATGGTTCCTAGCTGCTAATTAGGGGGATTCGTCCATGACGAGTGTGCCACTTTTTCGGCGCACGACCAATCGTAGCCCCTCCGATGTTTTCCCCACCGCTACCCCACCTTGGCCATGCCAATCCACCAAGAGCGCATCGACGGCGTCAATGATCGCCGCTGACACGGCTGCGTCGTGTTGGCGCAAGAATGCAATAATGGCCCGCACCCGCAGCGGCCGCGGCTCGGCAGCCAGCGCCACGCTCACCCCCTCGGCGTCGATCTCGGGCACCTGGGTGGAAAGAAAGTCCGCATCCTCGCGCACGGTGGCGGCGGCCTGGGCGAGGGCAGGCGCCACATCCGCGCCGCTGATCTCGGACAAAAGCGGCAAGACCGCAGAGCGGATCGCTACTCGACGCAGCCCCGTATCCGCATTCTGCGGATCCTGCCACGGGGATAAGCCCAGCTCCGCGCAGGCTCCCTCGGTATCCGCGCGGCGCAGGCCAAGAAAAGGCCGCTGTACGTGGCGATCCCGCGCCGCCATGCCCGTCACCCGGCCGCGCAGCGCAGACAGCAGCAGCGTCTCGGCCTGATCGTCGAGGGTGTGGGCCACCCACAGCGGCCAGGAATCCGCGTGCTGCTGCAGGGCGGCATAGCGGGCCCGCCGAGCCGCCGCCTCCATCCCACCGGAACGGGCATCCACCGTCACGGGTACCACCACGGCACTCGCGCCCATGCGGCGGGCGGTGGCTGCGGCGCGTTCCGCTACCTCGCGGGAGCCGGGCTGTAGCTGATGGTCCACGCAGATCGCACGCACCTGCACCCCCTCGGCGATGGCGGCCGCCACCAGGGCAAGCGAGTCCGGCCCGCCCGAGAGACCAATGGCCGCCACGGGGGTGGTGAAGGCGCGGACGTGGCGTCGACAAGCAAGAAAGTGCGGGCTGCGCCGCGGCAGGGGAATCTCGCCGATGTGGGTGGGCATGGGCTAGAAGGAACGGATCGAGGAGGCAATCTCATCCATCGCGGCGCGCGCCGGCAGGATGGAGGCGTCATTGCAGATGAACGCGAAAGCATAGCTATGGCCATTCTCGGCGGGGATCAGCCCCGCGAGCGCCGCGGTATCGGTGAGCGTGCCCGTCTTGGCGCGCACCCAGCCCTCGCCGGGGCTGCCGCTGAAACGGGAACTGAGACTTCCCTCGCCGCCGGCCACCGGCAAAGTATCCAGCAATGGCCGCAGCACGGGGTCGCTGGTCACGGCGCTGAGTACCCGGGCGAAGGCGGCCGTGGAGATGGCGTTCTGCTGGGACAAGCCGGAATTGTCCACCATGTCCATGCCGCTGGTGTCGATACCGTGCTCCGCCAGCACCGCCAGAGTGGCGTCTCGGGAGCCATCCTGGGTAGCGGGATAGCCGGTGTGCACCGCCACCTCCCGGCCAAAGGCTTCGGCCATCACATTGTCCGAATGCACCATCATGGTGTGCAGGCGCACCGTCAGCGGCTCGGAGGTGACGCTCGCCAAGGTCGGGCCGGTGGCCTCCGCGGTGCCGATAAACTCCACTCCCAGCTTCTCCGCCAGGGCGTGGGCCACATCCTCCGCCGAGGTGGTGGAGCGCGGCACATCGCCAGAGTCGGCACCCATGCGGGCGCCATTGAGCATCATCGGCTGCATGGGCGCGATATAGCCGCCGCCAATATCGCTCTTATTCCACTTCGAACTGAACTCCTCCTCCGGCCACACGGAGATGTCCATGGCCACGGCCTCCACCGGAACCCCGGAGAGCTGCGCGGCGAGTTGGTCGAGCATGGCGTCATTGAGCATCACATCGCCCGCGGCCTTGAGCACCACGGTGCCCTCGTCGGCGTCGTGGACGGTGGTGGTGAGCCGATCGTCCTCGCCCAGCGCGATGAGCGCGGCCGCGGCGGTGAGCAGCTTGGTGGCGGAGGCCGGGCGCATCTGTTCATCGGGGTTGAGCGACCACACCTGCTCGCCCGTGGTGGTATCGATGAGCACCCCGGCGAAAGAACCCAGGCGCGAATCGCTGGCCAGCTCGGCCACCTGGGCGCCCAGCTGCCCATTGTCTACCTCGGCGCTCGGCTCGGCGGGGCTGAAGCTACCGGTCACGGCGTGGGCGCTCACCACCTCGGGGTGGCTGAGACCACGCTCGGTCACATAGGCATCGATGCCCACCCCAGCGATGGAGCCGACCGCGGCACCGGCCACAACGATAGAGGTGACCCACCACGTCTTAGAACTCTTCGCCTTCGCAGACATCTCTTCCCTTTAACTCCTATGCGAACTCTTCTGCGCCGCACGTACCCGAGCGATTATAGGCCACGCTACGATAGGAGCAGACCCTCCAGAGGGTCGCAGTATGAACAACCCGAACGTTTCCCAGCCGAAAGGGGCTGCAGCTCACACCATGTCTGTTGAAGTAACCATCGAGATTCCCAAGGGCTCCCGCAATAAGTACGAGGTGGACCACGAGTCCGGCAAGGTGTACCTGGACCGCTACCTGTTCACCCCGATGGCCTACCCCTTGGACTATGGGTTCATTGACCACACCCTGGGCGAGGATGGCGACCCCATGGACGCGCTAGTGATCCTGCCCGAGCCCGTATTCCCCGGCGTGATCGTAGAAGCCCGCCCCGTCGGCGTATTCAAGATGACCGATGAGGCCGGCGGCGATGACAAGCTGCTCTGCGTGATCGACGATGTCCGCTGGGACGACATCCAAGATATCGAGGATGTGCCGCAGTCCCTGCGCGATGAGATCGAGCACTTCTTCGTGCACTACAAGGATCTCGAGCCCAATAAGGAAGTTCAAGGCTCCGGCTGGGGCACCAAGGCCGAGGCCGAGAAGATCCTGCAGGACTCCGTGGAGCGCTACGGCAAGTAGAGCATTCTTGTATGACAGATGTGATCTGTCTAGGATCAGGTATGAGGAGTCGGTTCCTCCCTTCGAAGTGGAGATCGAAGGGGGTGGGCCGGCTCCTTTTTGCTGCTATGCGCTCTTTTTTAGGTTCGGTTGGCTACACTTGTGGCTATGGCCATACATCCTGATCTCCCCCAGATGTTGCTTGAATCCCCCTCCTTTCAATTAGAACGGCTCCGCAGACGCATCCGCGACGAGGTCGAGGCCGCGCTGCAGGAAGAAAACACCAACCTGCGGGAGTACTGGGTATTGTGCTGTCTCGCCACGTCGAGCGCCTCCAGCCAGTCCAAGCTCTGCGACATCCTCTCCATGGACGCCTCCGATATGGTGCGGCTCATCGACGCCCTCGAAGAAAAGAAGTGGGTGAAGCGCGAGCGCGATAAGCAGGATCGCCGCCGCCAGATCGTCACCACCACCAAGAAGGGCACCAAGGCCCGCGATCACCTCGCCGAGATTATGGCTGCGGCCGAGGATCATGCCTTGGACGAATCCACGAATAAGCAGCTCAAGCACCTCCGCAAGCTGGCCAAGGCCATCATGGCCACCGAGGCCTTCGACGAGGACTAATCGGCGTGCTGCTGCCCCAATATAGTGCCCGTGTGCGCGCCCCCGAGGCGCGCACACTTATTGATATCCTCAGCGCCACCGCCGCCACCCATCCGCACGCCGCCGCTATCGACGACGGCACCGTGCTCACCTATGCCGAGCTCATGACCGAGGTGCGCGCCACCGCCGAGCAGCTACAGGCTCTCGGTATTGGCCGCGGCGCCAGGGTGGGCATCCAGATAGCGTCGGGAAGCGCCCAGCTCTATGTGGCCATTCTGGGCACGCTACTGGCCGGCGCGGCCTATGTGCCGGTGGATGCCGATGATCCCGCCGAGCGCGCCGCGCTGGTCTTTGGCGAGGCGCATATCGATGCGCTTATCGACGCCGCCGGCCCGCGACTCGTCGCGCCGCTGCCACAGGCCTATCCGCCCGGCCCGCCCACCGTGGACGATGATGCCTGGATTATTTTTACCTCCGGCTCCACCGGCACCCCGAAGGGGGTGGCCGTGACGCATCGCAGCGCCGCCGCCTTCGTGGACGCCGAGGGGCGCTGGTTCCTCGTGGACTCCCCAGGCGGCCCGCTCGGCCCCGAGGATCGCGTGCTCGCCGGGCTCTCGGTGGCCTTCGACGCCTCCTGCGAGGAAATGTGGCTGGCCTTCGGGCACGGCGCGTGCCTCGTGCCGGCCCCGCGCTCGCTGGTGCGTTCCGGAATGGACCTCGGGCCGTGGCTGATTCGCCGCGGTATCACTGTGGTCTCCACCGTGCCGACCCTCGCCGGGCTGTGGCCGGATGAGGCTTTAGATAATGTGCGCCTGCTCATCGTCGGCGGCGAGGCCTGCTCCCAGGAGCTCATCGAGCGGCTCGCCACCCCGCAGCGCGAAATGTGGAATACCTATGGCCCCACCGAAGCGACGGTGGTGGCCTGCGGCACCCAGCTCCAGCCCGGCCGGCCCGTGAGTATCGGGCTGCCGCTGGATGGCTGGGATCTGGCGGTGGTCGATAGCGCGGGCGAGCCGGTGGCTGTGGGCGAGGTGGGCGAGCTCATCATCGGCGGCGTGGGGCTGGCCCGGTATCTCGACCCGGACAAGGACGCCGAAAAATACGCCCCGCTGCCCGCCCTCGGCTGGGAGCGGGGCTATGCCTCCGGCGATCACGTGCGCCTAGAAGAAGACGGCCTCTATTTCGTGGGCCGCATAGACGATCAGGTAAAAATTGGCGGCCGCCGCATCGAACTCGGCGAAGTGGATGCGGGGCTATCCAGCGTGGAGAATGTGCGCTCCTCCACGGTGGTGGTGCAAAAAACCGGTGGCGGCGATTCCGTGCTGGTGGGCTATGTCTCCCTCGACGACCCGGCCACCGGATTCGATATGGCGCGGGCGCAGCAACGGCTCGCCGAGCTCATGCCCGCCGCGCTGGTGCCCAGAATGCATGTGATGGAGGAGCTGCCCGTCACCACCGCCGGCAAGGTAGACAAGCGCGCCCTGCCCTGGCCGCTGCCGAGCGCCACCGTGCGTAGCGAGGGCATGAGCGAAACCGAGCGCTGGCTCGCCACCGTGTGGGTAGACGTGCTCGGCGTGGCCGTGGACGGCCCGCAGGCGGACTTCTTCTCCCTCGGCGGCACCTCGCTTGCCGCCGCCACCCTGGTGGGTCGGATCCGTGAACGCATCCCCACCATGTCTGTGCGGGATCTCTATGACCGGCCGCGCCTCGGGGCGCTCGCCGATTATCTCGACAGCCTCGGCACCCCGGTGCCGGAGGACACCAGCTCCCGGCGCGCCTGCGCCCCGGTGTCTCGCCGCAGCCGCCTAGCCCAGGAGCTCATTCAGATCCCGGTGATGGCGCTGCGGGCCGCCCAGTGGGTGAGCTGGCTCTTCATTATCAATACTCTTCTCTCCCTGCCGAGCGGGATGCCGCTGGTGGACTGGGCGGTGCCGGTGCCCTGGCAGCTATCGCTGCTGTGCGCGCTGGTCTTTCTCACCCCGCTGGGGCGGCTGCCGCTGGCGGCCGGCATCATTCGGCTGCTCACCCGCGGCATCACGGCCGGGGACTATCCGCGCGGCGGGAGTGTGCACCTGCGCATCTGGGCGGCAGAACGAGTAGCGGATGTCTGTGGCGCCCGGTCGATCTCCTCGGCGGCGTTCACGGTGAGCTTCGCCCGCATGCTGGGCGCCCGCGTGGGCAAGGGCGTGAACCTGCACACCCCCGCCCCCGTCACGGGGCTGCTGCGCCTCGGCGATTTTTGCTGTGTGGAGCCGGAGGTGGAGCTCTCCGGCTATTGGCTCGATGGCGATACCCTGCACGTGGGCCCAGTGCGCATCGACGCCTATGCCCGGGTGGGGGCCCGCTCGGTGCTGCTGCCGGGCAGCCGCATCGCCGAAGGCGCCCAGGTGGAGCCGGGCTCGTGCGTGACTGGGGATAAGAAGGTGAAGAAGTGGTCCCGCTGGGCGGGCTCGCCGGCCCGCAAGGTGGGCAAGCCGAAGGATGACTTCCCGGATTCGCCGCCGCCGCGCAATGCCCGCTGGGTGCCGGTGTACTATCTCACCTCCCTGCTGCTGGGGCTCGTGCCCATCCTGGCCCTGGCCGCTGGTGCGACCGTGGTGGCAGCCACCACCCAGCTCGCGCCTAGCTCTGTCTCCACTGTGCTGGTGGCCCTCGCCGCCGCCCCGCTGGGCGCCCTCGTGGCCTTTGGCGTCCTGACCGTGGAGATCTGGGTGCTGGTGCGCGCCCTCCAGCTCGGCTTAACACCCGGGGTGGTGCCGGTGCGCTCGGTGGGCGGCTGGCGGGCGTGGACCATCCACCGGCTCATGGACGATGCCCGGCACTATCTCTTCCCGCTCTATGCCGCGCAGCTCACCCCGGTGTGGCTGCGCAGCCTGGGAGCCCGCATCGGCGCCGATGCCGAGGTATCCACCGCCGTAATGATCCCCGCCCTCACCGAGGTGCGCGCTGGTGCCTTCCTCGCCGATGACACCTCCATCGCCAGCTATGAACTCGGCCGCGGCTGGCTGTATGTGGATCGCTGCAAAGTGGGCAAGAGGAGCTTCCTCGGCAACTCCAGTGTGACCGGGCCCGGCCGGAAGCTGAGCAAGAACTCCCTAGTGGCGGTGCTGTCCTCGACGCCGAAGAAGCCGAAGGCGGGATCCAATTGGTGGGGCTCCCCGCCCGAGCGCATGCGCCGCGTCGAGGCCTGCGCCGGAGGGGGCACGACCGTGACCTATGATCCGCCCACCTCACTCAAAGCGCGCCGCGGCATCGTGGAAACCCTGCGACTCTTAGCGCCGATGACCTCGGCGACACTCGCGGTGGCAGTGGCGGCGGCGCTGCAGGCCCTGCTGCTCGCGCTGGGCCCAGGCGCTGCGGTGGTGCTGGTTCTCTGCGGCGGGCTGCTACTCATGGCCGCCGGGGCGGTGGCCATGGCGGTAACCGCGGCGATGAAGTGGCTGTGCGTGCGCGCCATCCGCGCCGAGGATCATCCCCTGTGGAGCCGCTTTGTGTGGCTCAACGAGCTGCAAGACGCCTTCGTGGAAACAGTGGCGGCGCCGTGGATTCTCACCCACGTTCTCGGCACGGGAACGCTCTCTATGTGCCTGCGCAGCCTCGGCGCGGATATTGGCCGCGGCGCGTGGATCGAGTCCTATTGGTTCCCCGAGGCGGATCTCTGCCATGTAGGGGCCGGGGCCACTGTGGGCCCGGGCACCGTGGTGCAGACCCACCTCTTCCAAGACCGTGTGATGAGCCTCGATACCGTCAGCATTGGCGATGGGGCCACCTTGGGGGCGCACTCCGTGGCGCTGCCCGCCAGCACCATTGGCGAAGGCACCACCGTGGGCCCGGCCTCGCTGGTGATGCGCGGCGATCAGGTACCGCCCCATTCTCGCTGGCAGGGCAACCCGATCGAACCGCAGACCCGCTGAGCCGGCCCGCGAGAAACACTCGAGAAACGCCACAGGCGCCACCGATAGGTGGCGCCTGGTGTCGTGAAGAGGGCTAGTCCCCGATCTGGTCGCGGCCGCGACGCACAATCAGCGGATCGGGCTCGCCCACCAGCTCGTGATCCTTGCCGGTGTATTCGAACTTGCTCAGCACATAGCGCATGGCGTTGATGCGGGCGCGCTTTTTGTCATTGGACTTAATGGTGATCCACGGCGACTCATCGGTGTCCGTATAGCGGAATTGCTCCTCCTTGGCGCGGGTGTAATCATCCCACTTATCCAAGGATGCGAGGTCCATCGGCGAGAGCTTCCACTGGCGCACGGGATCGACCTGGCGAATCGCGAAGCGGGTGCGCTGCTCCTTCTGCGTCACGGAGAACCACAGCTTGGTCAGCGAAATACCGGAGCCCATGATCATGTTCTCCAGCATGGGCACCTCGCGGAGGAACTCGGCGTGCTGCGCCTCGGTGCAGAAGCCCATCACGCGCTCCACGCCGGAGCGGTTGTACCAAGAGCGGTCGAAGAACACGATCTCGCCGGCGCACGGGAAGTGCTCGATATAGCGCTGGAAATACCAGGAGGTGGACTCGCGCGGCGAGGGCTTCTCTAAGGCCACGGTGCGGGCACCGCGGGGGTTGAGGTGCTCATTAAAACGCTTAATCGTGCCGCCCTTACCGGCGGCGTCGCGGCCTTCGAAAAGAATGATGTGCGCCTGGCCGGTGTCCTTGGTCCAGTTCTGCCACTTCAAGAGCTCGATCTGGAGGGCGCGCTTGACGTGCTCGTACTCATCGCGGCTCATCCGGTCGTCATAGGGATAGTTCTCAAACCACGTATCCACCGGGCTGCCATCGGGCTTAACGAGTACCGGATCATCCTCATCCGAGTCATCAACGTAATAACCCTCGGTTGCCGCAAGGTCGATGACGGGCAGCTCTTCATCCTTCTTTTTCTTGTCAGCCATACCAATCAGTCTAGTCCCGAGATCGCGGCTGCGTTGGACAAAAGCGGAAATCCTTTTCTTCGCTTGTCGACGCCGCCTCGAGCACCTCCCACACCGTTGCCTCACCGCTGTGCGCCGCGAGCGCCCGGGTTAAGGCCACATAGCTGTCACGGGCTGGACCAGCGCCGATGGCAGCCAACTGGCGCTCTACGGTGGCGGCATCGGCCGGGGCGGCGGGGGTGAACTCTCCGGTGAGCGCGAGGCTCATGCTCTGTTGCACAAGCGGCTCGCTGAGCAGCTGCGCGCCCCGCATCGAGGGGGCATCCATACACTGCTCGACCAGCTCGGCGGTCTGGGCAGCGATCGCCGCCGCATGGTGGGAGCCGTGGGCCATGGCGGCGGCGTAGAGATCCCGCTGCTGCTCGGCGATGGCGATGGCATGGCCGTTCATCTCGGTGATGAGCAGTTCCGCAACGGTGGCGGCGAGCTCATCGCGCGTAGTCACGCCCCAGCCGCAGCCATCGAGGCGCGCCGCATCGGCGGCGATCATGGCGGGATGGGCGGCGATAGTGAGCGCCCCGCGCTCGGCCAGCGGCTGCAGCACCCCTACCCCGTGGCTGGCGGCGGTGTGCAGAACGATCTGTCGCGGCTGCACGTGTGGCAGGAGCTCGGCCACCGCCGCCTCTAGGTCGCTATCGGCAACGTCGAGCACCAGCAGCTGGGCAGTGTCTGGCGCCGCCGTGGCGGGTGCGTCCGTGTAATCGATGCGGTGGCCGACGGCGGCGAGCTTCTCCCCGATGGCTGTGCCCACTGCTCCCGCGGACACGATGGATACCCTCATGCGTGGTGCGTTCATGATTGCCGATGCTAGCGCACAGCACACAAGCCTCAGACCCGTGCGGGATCTGAGGCTTGTTAGTGCGTGTGAGCGGTGATGCTTACATCATGCCGCCCATGCCACCCATGGCGTCGGCGTCCGGCATACCGGAGCCAGCGGGCTGCGGCTTGTCGGCCACGACGGCCTCGGTGGTGAGGAACAGAGCCGCGATGGAGGCAGCGTTCTGCAGCGCAGAGCGGGTGACCTTCACCGGGTCATTGATGCCGGCCTCCATGAGGTTCTGGTACTCGCCGGTAGCGGCGTTCAGGCCCTCGCCGACGGGCAGGTTGGAGACCTTATCGGCCACCACGCCCGGCTCCAGGCCGGCGTTCTCGGCGATCTGCTTCAGCGGAGAGGAGAGTGCGGCGCGCACGATCTTCACGCCGATAGCCTCGTCGCCGGTGAGGTCCAGATCGGAGTCCAGCACGTGGGCGGCCTGCAGCAGGGCCACGCCACCGCCGGCAACGATGCCCTCTTCCACGGCAGCTTTGGCGTTGCGCACGGCATCCTCGATGCGGTGCTTGCGCTCCTTCAGCTCCACCTCGGTGGCGGCGCCGACCTTGATCACTGCCACGCCACCGGCCAGCTTAGCCAGGCGCTCCTGCAGCTTCTCGCGGTCGTACTCGGAGTCGGAGTTCTCGATCTCGGCGCGAATCTGGTTGACGCGACCCTCGATCTGCTCGGCGGAACCGGCACCCTCAACGATGGTGGTCTCGTCCTTGGTCACCACAACCTTGCGGGCGGTACCCAGCAGCGGGATGTCGGCGGTCTCGAGGGAGAGGCCGACCTCCTCGGAGATGACCTGGCCGCCGGTGAGGATAGCCATATCCTGCAGCATGGCCTTGCGGCGATCGCCGAAGCCCGGGGCCTTCACGGCGACGGACTTGAAAGTGCCGCGGATCTTGTTCACCACGAGGGTGGACAGGGCCTCGCCCTCGACATCCTCGGAGATGATGAGCAGCGGCTTGCCGGACTGCATGACCTTCTCCAGCAGCGGCAGCAGATCCTTGATATTGGAGATCTTGCCGGAAACCAGCAAGATGTAGGGATCCTCGAGGACGGCTTCCTGACGCTCCATGTCGGTAGCGAAGTAGCCGGAGATGTAGCCCTTATCAAAGCGCATACCCTCGGTGACGTCGAGATCCACACCGAAGGTGTTGGACTCCTCGACGGTGATGACGGATTCCTTGTTCAGCTTGCCGCCGCCCACGGCGTACATAGCCTCGGCGATCTTGGCGCCAATAGCGGGGTCCGCAGCGGAGATGCCGGCGGTCGCGGCGATCTGCTCCTGGGTTTCGACTTCCTTCGCACCCTCGAGCAGCTTCTCGGTCACGGCCTTCACGGCGCTCTCAATACCGCGCTTGATGCCCATGGGGTTGGAACCAGCGGCGACGTTACGCAGACCCTCGGAGACGAGAGCCTGGGCCAGCACGGTAGCGGTGGTGGTACCGTCACCGGCGACATCGTCAGTCTTCTTCGCAACTTCCTTGACCAGCTCGGCGCCGATCTTCTCATAAGGCTCTTCGAGCTCGATCTCGCGCGCGATGGACACGCCGTCATTGGTGATGGTCGGCGCACCCCAGCTCTTCTCCAGAACCACGTTGCGACCCTTGGGGCCGAGGGTCACCTTCACGGCGTCAGCCAAGGTGTTCAGGCCCTTTTCTAGGCCACGGCGTGCTTCCTCATCAAAAGCGATGATCTTTGCCATGTTGTTTTAGTGCTCCTTATATACAAGTTAAGGGACGACACTCAAGCGTCGATATCGGCGGGCGCCCGCGACGGCTGCAGTTGGTGAGTGTTGATTATGCCAACTTCACCCGCGTTTATCGTTGTCTCTTTGTTCTAGGCTGGCACTCGAAATGTCCAAGTGCTAAGACCTGTTCTAGCACTCTACCCTATTGAGTGCAAGAGCACCGGGGTGCCGCGTACGCTGGTCACCATGACTACACCTACTGCGGCGCGAGCAAGCGTCGAGAAGCAAAAAAGCCGTATTTTTTCCGATCTCTCCGAGCTCTGCTCCTTTAACTCTGTACACAGCGTGGAGGAGCTCAAGGAGGAGCACACCGCTGCCGGCGACTGGGTGCTGGCCGCCCTGCGCGAGCACGGGCTGGACGTGACCGCCTATGACACCATCGACGGCACCCGCACCTTCATCGGCACCAAGGTGATCGATGATTCCGCGCCCACGGTGCTGCTCTATTCCCATTATGATGTGGTGCCCGCCGGCGACCCGAGCGCCTGGACCTCGAATGCGTTCACCCTCACCGAGCGCGATGGCCGCTGGTACGCCCGCGGCGCCGCGGACTGTAAGGGCAACCTCGTGATGCACCTCGCCGTGCTGCGCACCCTCGCGGAAATTGGCGGACTGTCCTGCAATATCAAGGTGGTTATTGAAGGATCCGAGGAGCGCGGTGGCGCCGGCCTTGATGCGCTTATCGACGAACGCCCCGAGCTTTTCGCCGCCGATGCTATTCTCATCGCGGACTCGGGTAACGCCGGCGTGGGCGTGCCCACCCTCACCACCTCGCTGCGCGGCGGGGCACTGCTGAACGTGAAGGTCGACACCCTCGCCACGGCCGTGCACTCCGGCTCCTTCGGCGGCGCCGCACCGGATGCGGTGGCCGCGCTCATGCGCATGCTGGACTCGCTCCGCGATGAGCATGGCCGCACCGTGATCGAGGGCGTGGACTGCACCGCGAAGTGGCAGGGCATGGACTATGACCGCGAGACCTTCCGCACCGACGCCGGCATGCTTGAGGGCACCCACATCATGGGCACCGAGGAGGATAGCCCCGCAGATATGCTGTGGGCGCGTCCCGCCGTGAGCATCATCGGCTTCACCTCCACCCCGGTGAGCGAGGCCGTCAATGCCGTGCCCGCCACCGCCGAGGCGCAGCTGAACCTGCGTGTGCCGGCCGGACTGGACTCCGCGGAGGTTGCCGAGGCACTGAAGCAGCACCTGATCAACCACACCCCCTGGGGCGCGCACGTGGACATCAGCGTCTTTGACGTGAATTCACCCTTCTCCACCGCCCCGGAAAGCACCACGCTCAGCGTGCTCGGCGAGGCCCTCTCTGCAGCCTATGAGGGCAAGGAGACCGTGGTCATCGGCTCCGGCGGATCGATTCCGCTCACCTCGAAGCTGCAGGAGAAGTTCCCCGAGGCCGAGATCGCCCTCTTCGGCGTAGAGGAACCCTCCTGCACCATCCACTCCCCCAATGAGTCGGTCGATCCGGAAGAGATCCTCTCCATCGCCGTTGCAGAGACGATCTTCCTACAGAACTACGCAAAGTAGGGACGCCTGTTCACACATACGCCCTCCCAGCCAGCTAGGAGGGCGTATATTGCTTTCGCAGGCTTTTCCATAAAGGCATGGCTTCGTCTCCTCATGCCCACCCTGGGAGCAGCGTCAGCTCACTGCACGACGCCGATGAGTGCCGGCGCGCTCGCTGTTGAAGCGCTAGTCTTCGAGCTCCACGCCCGCAGCGACGGCCCGGTCAATGGTCTTCTTCAGTTCGGAAGGATTAGCGAATAGCTCGCTCAGCTGTTGCTTCAACGGCTCCAAGACGTCCTCACTGCCGATGACGCTGAACATGCCGGCCTCGCTATCAAAGCTCAACTCCTCAGGGGCTTGGCCGTTCGAGGCAAGAAGGAAAGAGGCAAGGCCTTCAATGAAGTATCCATGGGGCTCATAGCCCGCCTTGGATACCACCTCTTCTACCTCTTCACTGATGGCGCCTGTATCGGTGGCCATGGGGGTTCCTCCTTAGGAGTTACTGCCATGAATAATCATGTGGGACTTACAGGCCGCACGCTATGGCGGTGAAGCCGTAGCAGGGCTGGCTCGCCCTCCCCTGCGCCTATAGACACGCATTCCCAGCGGCGTCGTTGCGAGCCGCACCCAACGACTGATGCACCTCACCCCACTTGCCATCCCACCCTGTGGGTACCCCCATCCCATTCTACGTCTGACTAACATTTGCCACCGCCATGTGACACGGCTTACTATGCCCCACATGATCACCCGCCAAGCACACAGCCTTCGCGCCCTAGCCGCGAACGCACGCGCACCCCATGAGAGCGTGGCCCTTCGAGCCGCCGGACTCAAGGGCGTACGAGTACTGAAGGCTACGTACCTTGGCGGAGGAGCGCACAGCGAGGACTGAAACCTCCGCACAAGGCAGTAGTCGTTAGACCCCCAGAACCGCCTCATCGCAGGCGAAGAAATTTTCAGTCCTTCACACCGTTGTTTTTCGCTCCGTTGTAAAGGAATGTGATCCGGCATCATGCCCACCACCACCTACGCTCCCCAGTCTCAGCGCTCCACCATCATCGAGTACCACCGCCGTCCTACCCCGGCGAGCACGCACACTCCGATCCCCGCCGAGCGCACCACCTCCCGCACTTTTGCCGAGGACCCCTTCCGCGCCCGCTTCGGCCACCGCCTGCCCCGCGGCCTGCGGGAGGAAGCACGCGGCATGGAATGGCGCACCTTCGCCGCCACCTACGCCCCTCTGGGCGATATGCGCATCACTCACCTGGAGAGTGAGAACCTGCGCGGCGGCCGCTACCGCTACACCGCCCACATCACCGACACCACCACGGGCACACGCCACGAATCCACTCGGGAAATCATCGCCACCGGCCCCTGCTCTGCTGTCACCAACCTGCTGGCCGATATGGGCCGCCGCGTGGAAATCCTCAGCTTTCACCAGTTCGACATCTTCGAAGCCACCGTCACCTTCATCTACACCTGCGAGAACAACAAGCGGGCATGGGCCATGGGGTTCGGCCCGACCTCGGAGGCTTCCGTTGCCGCAGCACTGAGCACAGCTGCTGCTCGCCTGCACGGCTAAAAGCATTCGGCACGCGGTTCCTCTTGTTTGAGGGTGTGTTTATCTTGTTCTGCGAAGCCACACGTGCTCTCCGCAGCAGATCGAACTTGCCGCCGATTACTTTCTCACTGTCCAGAGGCACGGCACTGTCACAATCCTCCCCGGGAGCCGAGGGTGTCACATGGGTTGATTGGCGGCTTCCCTCTTGCGGCCCTCGAAGGCTTCCTGCCGCGTCTCTACTCCACACCGCCGGCTAGGTAGCCAAGCCGTCACATGCCTGAAATGCACAAGGCAAAAATCCCCCAATGGCTGCGTGGAATCAGTTGAGAAATTACACTAGAACTAGGAGCTTGGCTACCGAGGAGGGCTACTATGGTGAACAGCTTTACTAAAAAAGCTGCTCGGTGGACATCAATCCGGGCGTGACGCCCACCAAGATTGAGCAGGAATTGCAACCATTTGTCGAACCCGGACCTAGTGACAGTATCCATATAGATACTTCTAGGGCGCGTAGTGCGGGGGTATCTGATGAAGCTTTGGACGTGGCAGAAGCACTCAACGAGCTCTACCGGGAGAGAGACATAGGCTATCGGAGCTGGTTCGATCCATCCACGTGGCCGCGGTACGGCAACTGGTGTGGCAAGGGACATCGCGGCCCAGGGGCGCCGATTGATGCTATCGATGCAGCATGCCAGCGGCATGATTGGCGCTATGCAAGGCATGGATTCGGGGACTGCGGTTACGACCGGAATCTCCGGAACGAAGTGGACCGTGACCACTACGCCCTAGGGGTAGGTAAAAAAGGTCAGATCGCAGCCGAAGTGATTATTTTCTGGCTTGACCACAAGAGTTGTACGTGGCACTAATGAATGCCGGCGCAATGGACAAGCTGATTCTCATCCTCGGCTGGGCTGCCATCGTGATCTCAATTGCGATCCAGACGATCGGTTCGATATCCATGCTGGGGCAGGCGTGGCCGTGGATCTTCATTTCCGCGGCGGTGGGGTGTGCGGCATGGCTGCGAAATACCGCGCTCGCGTGGGGCGTGGTGGTGGCCATACTGTGGCCACTCATGGTGCTGCTGATGTTTGTGCTGTTCTTCAACGCCCCCTAAGGCTGCGGTTGGTGCCCGAGGCCTCGTTTAGAATGAGACACGTTGCTTCCTCTACTAGATGAGGTGGATGTGTGCTTCTTCTGCTCCTCTGCTTAATTGCCGCGTCGCTGCTCGCACCCGTACTCCTGCGGGTGATAGGGCGCGCGGCATTCGGTGTGGTCGCACTGGTTCCCGCCGCCGGGTTCTGGTGGGTGCTCACCACCTACTTCACCACCCCGGAACCCACCACCCGCACCGCCGAGATTCCGTGGATGAGCGGCGCGCACCTGGACCTCGATTTCCGCCTCGATAGCCTCTCCGCGCTCTTTGCGCTCATCATCTTGGGCGTCGGCGCCCTCGTGCTGCTCTATTGCTGGGGCTATTTCAACGCCAACCCGCGCCGGCTCGCCACCTTCGGCGGCTGCATGGTGGCCTTTTGTATGGCCATGTACGGGCTGGTGATCTCCGACAACCTGCTGCTCATGTACGTGTTCTGGGAGATCACCTCCGTGCTGTCCTTCCTTTTGGTGGGCTACTACGGCGAGCGCGCCTCCTCCCGCCGCTCCGCCGGGCAGGCGCTGATGGTCACCTCCCTCGGCGGCCTGGCGATGCTGGTGGGCATCGTGGTCTTCGGCACCCGCTCGGGGCAATGGACGCTCTCTGGTCTGGTTAGTCACGGTATCGGGCCGGATGCGGCGTGGATGGGTGCGGCCGTGGCCCTCGTTCTCGCTGGGGCGCTCAGTAAATCCGCGATCGCCCCCGCCCATTTCTGGCTGCCCGGTGCCATGGCCGCCCCCACCCCAGTATCGGCCTATCTGCACTCGGCGGCGATGGTGAAGGCCGGCATCTACCTAGTGGCGCGGCTCTCGCCCACGCTCAATGGCATCACCGCCTGGCATCTGATTGTGCTGCCGCTCGGCATTTTCACCATGCTGCTCGGCGGCTGGATGGCGCTGCGGCAAAAGGATCTGAAACTGATTCTGGCCTATGGCACCGTCTCCCAGCTGGGCTTCATCATCACCGTGATGGGCGTGGGCGCGAAAGCAGCGCTCATCGCCGGCCTAGCACTGATGCTGGCGCACTCGATGTTCAAGGCCACCCTGTTTATGGTGGTGGGCGCCATCGACCACTGCACCGGCACCCGCAATAAAAATAAGCTCTCCGGGCTGGGCCGGAAGAAGCCCGGGCTGGCGCTGATCGCCGCCCTCGCCGGGGCCTCCATGGCCGGGCTCCCGCCCTTCTTCGGCTTCGTGGCCAAAGAGGCGGTATTTGAGACCCTGCTGCACGAACCACTCTTGGTGGGGCTACCCGGCCAGGCCACCCTGCTGGGCTTGGTGGTGGGCTCGGTGCTCACTGTGGCCTATACCCTGTATTTCTTCCACGCCGCTTTCTTTCGCAAACGCCCCGATCATCCCAGCGGTGGCGGCATCTCCCCGGCGGTGGCCACCATGGATACGCTGAGCTTCACCCAATGGGCCCCGCCCCTGGTGCTGGCTTTGGCGGGACTGTTTTTCGGGCTGCGCCCCGAGCTGCTGGATCAGGCGATCAGCATTCACGCGGGCACCGTCTACGATGACGCCGAGATGCGCGCCGTCGCCCCCTCCGGCGAGCTGGCGCTGTGGCATGGCTTCGGCATCCCGCTGCTGCTCACCGCAGTGATTATCGCCGCCGGTGCGATCATGCACTGGCAGCGCAAAACCCTCGAGCGCTTCCACTTCGACAAACCCGCGCTGGGCTCGGCGGATGCCGCCTATGATTCCACCCTGGATACGCTGCGGCGGCTGTCGCTGCGCATCACCGCGAATACGCAGCGCGGCTCGCTGCCCATCAACGAGGCCGTGATTCTTTTGACCTTCTGTGTGCTGCCCATGGTGGCGATCCTGCTGGGCGAACGCACCAATGTGCGCATGACGCTCTGGGACACCCCGGTGCAGGGAGTGCTGGCGCTGATCATCATTGTGGTGGCCATCGCCACCACCCGGATGGACAACCGCCTCTCCGCGGTGGTGCTGCTGGGGGTGACCGGCTATGGGCTGGCGCTGATCTTCGCCACCTATGGCGCCCCGGACCTCGCGCTCACCCAGCTGCTCGTAGAAACCGTGTCCATGGTGGTGTTCATGCTGGTGCTGCGGAAGCTGCCGGCGGAAACCTCGGCGCGCACCCGCACCGGCTATCTGCGCGGCCGGGCGTGGCTGGCCGCCGCGGTGGGCATGACCACTGTGGTCCTGGGGGTCTTCGCCATGAACGCCCGCAGCGTGGCCCCGATTTCCGAGGCGATCCCCGCCCTAGCCAAGGACATCGCCCACGGCGCCAATGCGGTGAACGTACTGCTGGTGGATATTCGCGCCTGGGATACCCTGGGCGAGATCTCCGTGATCGTGATTGTGGCCACCGGCGTGGCCTCGCTGGTCTATCGCACCCGCAGCTTCTCTCGCGTCTCGCGGCGGCCGGTGCTCCACGAGAGCACCTTCGGCGGGCAGTGGCTGTCCGCCCCCGGCGCGCATGAGCGCGAACGCAACCGCGCCCTAGTGGTGGAGGCGGCGACCCGGCTGAGTTTCCCGGCGATGATTGTGCTCAGCGTGTTCTTTTTCTTCGCCGGGCATAATGCCCCGGGCGGCGGTTTCGCCGGCGGCCTGGTGGCGGGGCTGGCCTTTGCCTTGCGCTACCTGGCCGGCGGCCCGGAGGAGCTGGAGCAGACCATGCCGGTGGATCCGGGCAAGATCATCGGTAGTGGCTTGGGGTTGGCGTCGATAAGCGCCGTGGCCCCGCTGCTGCTCGGCGATGCCCCGCTGCGCAGCTATGTGCTGGATCTGCATGTGCCGCTGATCGGCGAGATGCACCTGGTGAGCCCGCTGATCTTTGATCTCGGGGTGTATCTCATCGTGGTGGGGCTGGTGCTCTACATTCTGCAATCGCTGGGCGGGCAGCTGGATCGCGATGAGCGCAGCCGCCGCCGCAAGGCCGTGAAGAAGGAGACCGCTAGGAAGGAGATGGCGCGCCATGGTAGTTAATCTCTCACTCGTCCTCGCCGCTGGGGTGTTGGTGGCGGCGGGCACCTTCCTGCTGCTCGAGCGCGCCATGACCAAAATGCTCATGGGCCTGATTCTCATGGGCAATGGCGTGAATCTGCTGATTTTGCTCGCCGGCGGCCCCGCGGGAGCGCCGCCGATTATGGGGCGCAGCTCGGCGCTTGACGACGCCGACTCCGATCCCCTCGCCCAAGGGATGATCCTCACCGCCATCGTGATTTCCATGGCGATGACCGCCTTCATTCTCGGCCTCGCCTACCGGCAGTATCGCTATGGCACCGCCGACCTGGTGGAGGATGACACCGAGGACACCGCCGTGGCCACCCGGCCGCTGGCCGCCTCGGCCGCGCCGGACCACGACGCCTCCGATGATCCGCTCACCGGCGAGCCGACGGAGCGCGGCGATCTCTTCGGACCCTCCAGCTTCGAGGCACCGGTGCACGGCCAAGGCAAAAAAGAAGGAGACGAGCAGTGATGGATACCCTCGCGCCGCTGTTTCCTTATCTAATCCCAGGCCCGATTCTGCTACCGGTGATCGCCACCGCGCTCATCCACCTGCTCTCCAGCCGGCGGGTGCAGCACGTGGTGGCCATGGGCACCTTCATTCTGCTGCTGGCGCTGTGCACCCTCATGGTGGTCTACGTGGACCAGGCCGGGGTGCAGAGCCTGCAAATCGGCGGCTGGGATGCACCCATCGGTATCACCCTCGTGGCCGATCGCATCTCCACGCTGATGCTCACCGTCTCCTCGCTGGTGCTGCTGGCGGTGATGTGGTTTGCCATTGCCCAGGGCATGCGCGATGGCTCGGAGAAAGACCCCGTGAGCGTGTTCCTACCCGCCTATCTGCTGTTGAGCATGGGCGTGAATATCGCCTTCCTCGCCGGGGATCTCTTCAATCTCTATGTGGGCTTCGAGGTACTGCTCGTGGCCTCCTATGTGCTGCTCACCCTCGGCGCGGCGCGGGAGCGTATCCGCGCCGGTATCGCCTATGTGATGGTGAATATGCTCTCCTCGGTGATCTTCCTCATCGGCATCGCCCTCACCTATGCCGCCGTGGGCACGTTGAACCTGGCGCATATCTCCATCCGCATGGAGGAGGTGCCCTCCGGGGTGCGCACCGCCATTTTCGCGGTGCTGCTCGTGGCCTTCGGAGTCAAAGCCGCAGTCTTTCCCCTCTACTCCTGGCTGCCGGACTCCTACCCCACCGCCCCAGCCTTGGTGACCGCGGTGTTCGCGGGGCTGCTGACCAAGGTGGGCGTGTACTCCATTATTCGGATGCGCTCCGTGGTGTTTCCCGACGGCAGCCTCGATACCGTGCTGATGTGGGCGGCGCTATTGACCATGCTCTTCGGCATCCTCGGCGCGATGGCCCAAAACGACATCAAGCGTTTGCTCTCCTTCACCCTGGTCAGCCACATCGGCTTCATGATCTTCGGCATCGCCCTCGGCACCGCGGAGGGCTTGAGCGGCGCGATCTTCTACGCCGTGCACCACATTTTGGTGCAAACCGCCCTGTTTTTGGTGGTGGGGCTGATCGAGCGCCAGGCGGGTTCCTCCTCGCTGCGGCGGCTCGGCTCGCTGGCCTGGACCTCGCCGGTACTCGCCACGCTCTTTCTCATCCCCGCCCTCAACTTGGGTGGCATCCCGCCTTTCTCCGGATTCTTGGGCAAGGTGCTGCTCATCGAGGCCGGCGCCACCCGCTCTGGGGCGCTGGTGTGGCTGCTCATCGGCGGCACGGTGCTCACCAGCCTGCTCACGCTCTACACCATGGCCGTGGTGTGGTCCAAGGCCTTCTGGCGCGACCGCTCCGATGCCCCCGAGGGCAACCAGGCTTTTGCCCGCCCCACCACGCTGATCGAAAGCACGGACACCATCGAGATCACCGAGCGCTCCGATGTGGGCCGGATGCCCAGCGGCATGGTGGCCTCCACCTCCCTGCTGGTGGCCGCCTCACTGGCCATCACGGTGCTCGCCGGGCCGCTGTCCGAGGTGACCACCCGCGCCGCGGAGTCCACCCAGGATCTGGCGAACTATCGCAGCGCCGTGCTCGGCCATGACAGAGGCAACGATGAGCCGGGCCGCCAGCCCGCACTCCGAGGAGACCAGTGATGATTGAAGGATTCAAACGCCGCTTCCGGCCGCTCTCCGTGGTGCTGCTAGCCATCATCTGGGTGATGCTCTATGGCGAGATCACCCCCGGCAATATTCTCGCCGGCCTCGGCATCGGCGTGGCAGTGACGGTGCTGCTGCCGCTACCGAGCGTGCCCATGACGTGGTCCCGCATCGCCTGGTGGCAGCTCCTCCGGCTGGCCGGGGCCTTCGTGGGGGATCTGGTGGTCTCCTCCGCCCGGGTGGCGTGGATCGCACTGCGCCCTGGGCAGCCGCCGCGCTCCGCCATCGTCTATGTGCCCATGCGCGTCCAAGACGAGTTCGTTTTTGCCCTCGCCGCCACCGTCTTGAACCTCACCCCGGGTGGCTCGGTCTGTGATCTCGATGTGGCCAATCGCCGCATGATCTATCACGTGCTCGATGGCCGCTCCCCCGCCGCTATCGCCGCCGCCAAAGAAAGCGTGCGTGCCTTGGAGAAGCGGTTGATCGCCATCTTCGAAAGCGATATGCAGAAAAACGGGACACACAAAGAGAAGGTGAGCCCTCGTGGATAATGATCTCTACACCGCCCTGCTCATCATCCCCTCAATCATGCTCTCGGTCTCGGCGCTCATCGCGCTGGGGCGGATCCTCGTGGGGCCGAACTCTCTGGACCGGCTGCTCAGCTTCGATGCGATCGTGGCCATGTCCCAGGCGGCCCTGGCGCTGTATATCTGCTATACCCTCGATACCACCGTGTCGAACGCCATGATGGTGCTGGCGCTGCTCGGCTTCATCTCCACCGTGGCCGTCACCCGATTCCGGAAGCGAGACGCCCGCCGATGACCTCCGCTTTGTTGATCGCCTCTTTTGTGTGCCTCACCTTCGGCGCCCTGCTCTCGCTCTCGGCGAGCCTCGGGCTTGCCCGCTTCCGCGACACCATGCAGCGGCTGCACGCCATCACCAAACCCCAAACCCTCGGGTTGATCCTGGTGATGCTCGGAGCGATTCTGCGGGTGATCGCTATTGAGGATTTCGGCTCCGCAGAGCGCGGCGATATCACCGCCATGGTGCTGGTGATCTTCTTCGCCCTGCTCACCGCACCAGTGGTGGCGCAGCGCTTCGGCAGGATCGCAAGGCAGGAAAAGCTTTACGACGCCGAGCTCTTGACCAGCGACGAGCCCGTCGAGAAGCAGCGCAAGGAGCGGGAGAAGGAACAGCAGCGGCAGAAGGAAGAGCAGCGCCGCCGCAAAGAGCAGCGGGGGCGGCCAGAAGACTAGGAGCAGCTAGAAGACTAGGGGCGGCCGCGGTAGAGCTCCTCGATGCTGAGGTCCACCACGTCCTTCCAATCGCCGCTGGCTTCAAAGACGGCCCGCTGCCGGGCATAGGCGGCCGGGCGATCCACCATGCGCTCGAGCTCGGTGAACTCCTCAGCACAGCCCAGCTCCGCGGCCAGCGGGCGGAGGGTGGCGATAATTCCGCGCAGCGAGTCGCGCACCCATTCCTCTTCGGTGTTGCGGCCGGTGATCACCAGCGCATCCATGCCATAGCGGGCGGCCCGCCACTTATTTTCCGCGTTGTGCCAGAGCGGCAGCTGCGGCAGCTCCGCGCCCGCATCGAGCTGGCGGTCGAAGTAGACCACTAGGGTGTGCGTGAGCGCCACGAGGGCGGCGAGCTCGGTGATCGTGGAGGGGGCATCGCAGGCGCGCACCTCGATGGTGCCCCACTTGCCGGCGGGGCGGATATCGAGATGCATCGAGCCGGTGTGGCTAATCACCCCGGAGGTGTCTTGATCCTCCATGTACTCCGACCACTGCTCCCAGGTGTCAAAGACGAAGGGCAGCCCCGCGGTGGGCAGCTGCTGATAGAGCATCGTGCGATTGGAGGCATAGCCGGTGTCGAGCCCATTCCAACCTGGGGAGGAGGCCGAGAGGGCCAGAAGATGCGGGAAGGTGGTCATGAGCGCGTTAATCAGCGGCCAGACCTTGTCCTCGTGTTCCACGGAGACGTGCACGTGCAGGCCCCAGATGAGCATCTGCCGCCCCCAGTACTGGGTGCGCTCGATGATCTCCGAATAGGGCCCCTTCTCCGACACGGGCTGTTCCCGCCAGTCTGCGAAGGGGTGGGAGCCGGCCGACCAGAGCTTCACGCCCAGGTGCTCGGCGGCCTCCTGCAAGGCGGCCAGCCCGTGGCGCAGCTCCTCTACTACCTCGGGCACGGTGGAACCGACCCCGGTAATCAGCTCCACGGTATTGGCCAAAAACTCCCGCTCCACGTGCACCTCTGGATAGTGCTCGTGGATATAGTCCACCACCTCATGGGCGCGGGGCACCAGATCGCGGGTCACGGGATCAATCAAGCCGATCTCCCATTCCACCCCGAGAGTGTGGGGGCCGCCGCGTTTAAAGCTCTGGTGGTGGGAGACAGAACGGCGCTTCTCACCGGCAGACAGCGAGGTTGACGAAGACTGAGTCATGGTGAAGTACTACTCGATTCCAGCAGGCGGGCGCGCCCACAGGGTGAAAAGATCGCCGACTTTAAGGAGTGCGGAGGTCCTTGGTGAGAATGAGGACGACGCCCTGCGGGGCGGTGGCGACAGCCTCCGAGCGCGGCTGGGCCTGCACGCCCAGCTCCTCGGCGAGCGCGCGGGCGGCGCGCTCCTCATCGGCATTATCGGGGGTGAAGAACACGGTGGTTTCCGGCAGCGGGGTATCGGCAAAGTTGCCCACCTCGCGCACATTCCAGCCCGTATCGCGCAGCTTGGTGGCCACGCTATCGGCCAGGCCGGTGATGGTGGAGTTATTCAGGGTGGTCACCGGCACGGTCTTCGGATCCACCGCGGCACCCTGCTCTGCCGGGCGGGCCGGCTTCTCACCCTCGGGGCGAGCGGGCGGGGCCTGCTCGGCGCCCTCGGGACGCTCGGCGGCGCTGCTCGGCGCGGGGGATGGCGCGGCGGAGCTGGAGGAGCCGGGATCGGCCACCACGGTGTCATTGGGATCATCGGAATCGATGAGGGTAAATACTCCCCATAGCGCCAGCAATACTGCCACGCTGATGAGGATCATCGCTAAACCGCGGATGGGTGCCTCGGAACCGCGCGAAGAACCGGCTGCGGCGGAGGCGGCGGCACGCTCGTCAAGTACGGAATCGTGCTCAGTGGACTCGTGGGGGGAGTAGTTCATCTCAGACACGCTTGCCATCTTAACGTGAACTAGTTGGTGAAGCTGAAAGTGTTTTAAGATCGCCGCTCCCGCAGCCGCCGCAGGCGGGCGATGAGCAGTGGCTCGCGCTCGGCTGCAAGCGGCAGATCGATCAGTTCATTCAGGCGCTGGTAATAGCGCACTGGGGTGGTGCCGAGCGAGCGAATGGCCTCCTCTTTTCGCCCGGCCTGCACGAAGCGCTTCTTTTCCAGCTCCAGGATCGCTTTGTCGTGCTCACTCAACTGACTCATGGGTCTACACTCTATTGCATGACGATTCGCCCGATTGTGATTTACGGAGACCCCGTCCTGCACACCCCCACTGAGCCCGTGACCGAGCCGGCGAGCGAGCTCGCCGAGCTCATTGCCGACATGCACGAGACCCTCGTGGCCTCCAATGGGGTGGGCTTGGCGGCGAATCAGGTGGGCGTGAACAAGCGACTTTTTGTCTACCGCTGCCCCGATATCGACGGTCCTGAGGGCAGCGATAAGTCCGCGGCGGATATTGCCCGCGATGGCGGCCGGATTCGGGTGGGCTGCGTGATCAACCCGGTATTGGAAACCTCCGATATCCCGGAGACCATGCCCGCCGAGGATGGCTCCGAGGATGAGGGCTGTCTCTCCCTGCCGGGCGAGGGTTTCCCCACCGGCCGCGCCGATTGGGCGCGGGTCACCGGCCTCGATGAGAATGGCGAGGAGATCGCGGTAGAAGGCTATGGCTTCTTCGCCCGCCTGCTGCAGCACGAGGTGGGCCATCTCGATGGCTATGTCTATACCGATATGCTCATCGGCCGGAATAAGCGCGCCGCGAAGAAGATGGTGAAGCGCAATGGCTGGACGGAAGCCGGCCGCACCTGGCTGCCCGGCACCGACCCCGACCCCTTCGGTTTCGACAACTAATGCTGAGTTTCCCCTTTAGTGGCCGCGCCCCCACAGTGGGCGATCGGGTGATTGTGCGCCGCCGCATCCCCAACACACCCGGGCATCTGACGGATGTGATCGGGCACGTGGTGAGCCTAGAGCCGCTGATCCTGCGGCCCCAGTCAGTGGGCGGGCTGCCTTCTTCTGCGCCGACAGTGCTTATCGACGCTTCCCTGGTGAAAATCCTGAAAGTGCTCAGCCCGCGCCGGGTGATGAACTCCGATATCCGCGCCATCGAGCACGCCACCGCCCTCGCTTTCCCAGGCATCGAGCACGCCTGGAGCGAGGACGGGCAGTGGCTGATGCGCGCCGGCGATGGCATTACCGAGCGCTCTAATTCCGCCACCCCGCTGGGCCCGTCGGCCGGGTTTAGCCTGCCGCCGCTGGCGGAGATGCGCGAGTTTTATGCCCGCCACGAGCTGCCGGTGCGGGTGCACCTGCCGGAGCGTATCGCCCGCAATGCCGAAAGGCTCTGCCGGCCGCCCAGCTGGGAGCTGGGGCCGGACATTATTGTGATGAGCCGCTCGCTCAGCGATGACGACACGCCGCCGACACTGCCAGAGGGTATGACGGTGAGCGTGGAGGAGCAGCCCGATGCGGCGTGGCTGAAGCAATATCACTTCCGCGGCCAGGCGCTGCCGGTGCACGCCCTGGAGCTGCTCATGCGCGAGATCGAGGGGCGCATGGGATTCGCCCGGATCCGCGTGGGCGAGCAGACGGTGGCAATTACCCGCGCCACCATCACCGAGTCCCCGGATGGGCGGCGCTGGCTCGGCTATTCCGCCGTGGAGGTCAAGGATGCGTGGCGCCGCCGCGGGCTAGGCACCCAGCTCGGGCAGGCGGTGCTGCACTGGGGCGCGGAGAACGGGGCCACAGACGCCTATTTGCAGGTGATCGCCTCCAATACCGCCGGTATCGGGCTCTATGAGCGGCTCGGTTTCATCGAACATCACCGCCACCGCTATGCCACAGAGCTAGGAGGCTAGGGGCTAGTCGGGGCGGATGACGCGCAGCTCGGCGCTGCGATCGTGCGGGCCCATGCCGAAGGCATCGGTGGCGGCATCGGCGCCGAGCCATCCCGCCACGCCGAGCGCCGCCACTGGGCCGGCGATGGGGATGTAGTTGAGCAAGATCCACAGGTTGCGTCGAGAAGCGGAAGTGATACTCACCGGCAGGGCGGCCGGGGCCACCACCCGCAGGCCGAGTAGCCGCTTGCCCACGCTGCCGCCGCAGACATCGCCGGCTACCTGATAGAGGTAATAGGCGGCCGGCCAGCCGAGCAGGACGCTCAGGAGGGCGACGGTGCTGACACTGCCGGTGGAGACGACAAGGAGCATGGCCAGCAGCGCCAGGGTGACACCGGCGGCATCGAGTGCGTGCGCGGCCATGCGCCGCAGCACCGGGGCGCAGTAGGTATCGCGGCGGCCGCGATTCCGGCCCGGGCCGAAGGCCTGGTAGCGCTCCATCTCGGAATAGGCCACCGGCGGGCTCATGGCATCGAGAACCCCCGCGAAAGGAAAGCCCCGCCGCGGCTGCTGCAGCTGCTGAATACGCAGGTACTCATCCTCCATGAACACCACATCACTCCTTGGTTGAGGCGCCGCCGAAGACGGCACGAATCTCCGTTCTTATCCCTTGAAACGTCGGATTACCCCCAGTTGTTCCAACGACTACTGTAGTGGGCATGCGAATTGCCACGTGGAACATTAACTCCGTGCGCACGCGCATTGAGCGTGCCGTGGATTTTCTGCAGCGCCACGACGTGGACGTGCTCGCGCTGCAAGAGACGAAGGTCAAAGACGAGGCCTTCCCCACCGACCCCTTCACCGAGGCCGGCTACGAGGTGGCGCACTATGGGCTCAATCAGTGGAACGGCGTGGCACTGATCTCCCGCGTGGGCATTGCGGATGTGCGCACCCACTTCCCGCAGCAGCCCGGCTATCACAATGATCCCGCGCAGCCGCAGGACATCGAGGCCCGCGCGATCGGCGCCAGCTGCGGCGGTGTGGAGGTGTGGAGCCTCTATGTGCCCAATGGGCGCGAGATCGCCCACCCGCACTATGACTACAAGCTGCGCTTCCTCTATACCCTCGGCGCCTATGCCCACAGTCTGGACACCCCGGCGGTATTCGTGGGCGATTACAATATCGCTCCCCGCGATAGCGATGTGTGGGATCCTTCCTTCTTCGCGGGCAAAACCCATCTCACCGAACCAGAGCGCCACGCCTTCGAGTTCCTGTGCAGCGAGGGGGTGGAAGAAACCTCCCGCCGTTTTAGCGAGGGCAACTATAGCTACTGGGACTATACGGCCATGCGTTTCCCCAAGAACGAGGGCATGCGCATTGACTTTCAGGTGGCCACCGCCGCGCTGGCGGCCCGCGCCCGCAGCGGTTTTGTTGATCGCGAGGAGCGCGCTGGTAAAGGCGCCTCGGACCATGTGCCCGTGGTGGTGGATTATGACTAGCGGGGGCGCAGAGTGTGATTAGCGTGCACTTGGAGTGGTGGCAGACGGTGGGCCTGATCATCGACTACTCCATCCGTATCTTGGCCATCGGCATCGTGCCGGAAGGGCGTCGTCCCGCCGCATCGACAGCGTGGCTGCTGATCATTCTGGTGCTGCCCATCGTGGGCCTGCCGCTGTTTCTGCTCATGGGCTCGGCCTATATCAACCGCCGCCGCCACCGGCTGCAGCAGGAGGCCAATCAATCGATTGAGGCCGTGCAGTCCGAGGCCCCCGACTATCCGCAGCACACCACGCTCAGCCCGGAGCTGGAATCCATAGTCAAGCTCAATCGCCGGCTCACCAATATCCCCGCTGTCACCGGCACCACCAAGGGGCTGCTGCCGGATTATTACAACAGCCTGCGCCGCATGGCCGAAGCCATCGATAATGCCAGCGAGTATGTGCATATCGAGATCTACATCATTGCCTGGGATGACACCACCGATCCGTTCTTCCGCGCCTGCGAACGCGCCGTCCAGCGCGGGGTGAAGGTACGGCTGCTCTTTGATCACGTGGGCTCGTGGAAGTACCCCAGCTATATGCGGCTGGGCAAACGGCTGGATTCCATCGGGGTGGAGTGGCACGTGATGCTTCCGCTGCGACCCTGGTTTGGTCGCTGGCGTCGCCCGGATCTGCGCAATCACCGCAAGATGGTGATCGTGGATTCCGAGGTGGCCTTCATGGGCTCGCAAAACCTCATCGATACCAGCTATCTGCTGAACGCCAATATTGAGGCCGATCGCCATTGGATCGATCTCATGGTGGAGCTCGAAGGGCCGGTGGTGAACTCGCTGCGCGCTGTGTTCGCCATGGACTGGTACTTCGAAACCGGCGAGGCGCTGAACGTGCTAGAGGAAAAACCCAGCCCGGAGCTACCGGAGGAACCGGATTCGGATATCAATATTTTGCAGCTGGTGCCCTCCGGCCCAGGTATTCCCACCTCGCCGAATCTGCGCCTCTTTAACTCTATCGCCCACCACGCTAAGCAGCGGCTGATCCTGTGTTCGCCCTATTTCATCCCCGACGAGTCCCTCTTTGAGTCCATTACCAGCGCCTGCTACCGCGGCGTGCAGGTGGATCTGTTGGTCAGCGAGCGCGCCGATAACTTCATCGTCCACCACGCCCAGTCCAGCTACTACCAGGCTCTGCTGGAGGCTGGGGTGCACATCCACACCTATCCCAAGCCCTATGTACTGCACTCGAAGTTCATGGTGGCCGATCCCGCCTCCTCCAACCGCGATGCCATCGGGGTGATGGGCTCGTCCAATATGGATATGCGCAGCTTCAACCTCAACTACGAGATCTCGCTGATGGTGGCGCGCGGCTCGCTCACAACCCGGCTCAGCGAGCTGGCCGATAGCTACATCGCCAGTTCCTCGCAGATTGAGCTCGAGGAGTGGTCTACCCGCGGTTTCTGGCGCAAGTATCTGGATAATGCCTGCAAGCTCACCTCAGGTTTGGCATAGGGGGAGGAAATTAGGGCTTCCCACCAGCCCCCATTAATGTTGAGGTCACAGCAACCGGCAGCGCAGGAGGAGGATTCACGAGGTGGCAGCTGACTCACCCACCCGGCTGCCGGGCACCACTCATCCCCGCAATCCGCGGATCACCACCTCCGATTCCGATGTTCTCGCGCCCTCCCTCTTGGGCATGGCGGTGCGCTGGTCGGGCGTGGCGGGGGCTGTGGTGTTGCTCCTTTTTGCGCTCGCCTTGCTTGGCGACGCCACCTCGATGCTCTCCCGCGACACCATCGCTACCCTGGTCGCGGCGGCCGCACACCCCGTGGTGGGGCTGTGCCTGGGTATCGCTGCCACGGCGGTCGTGCAATCCTCCACCACCATCACCACGGTGACCGTGGCCGCGGTGGCCACTGGGGCAGTGCCTTTGCCTTTGGCGATCGCGATCACCATGGGCGCCAATATCGGCACCTCGATGACCTCCGCGATCGTGGCTTTGAGTTTTGTGCGCTCGCCGGTGGAGTTTCGCAGCGCCTTCGCCGCCGCCACTGTGCAGGGCATTTTTAATAGCGCCAGTGTGGCGGTGCTCTTCCCCCTCGAGCTGCTCTTTCATCCCTTAGAGCGCAGCAGCCACTGGCTGAGCACCCAGATCCTCCACGAGAGCTCCCACCAGGAAATCCCCACCGCGGAGTTTGTGCGCCGGCTCAGCGATCCCCTCGTGGAATTGGTGGGCACCCGCGGTGCCGCTGGGGCGCTTGTCGGCGCGCAGGCCGCCCCGTGGGTGGTGCTTGTGCTGGGGGCGGCGCTGCTGCTCAGCGCCGTCTATTTGATTACGCGGCAGCTGCATGTGCTGATGGCCCAGGCCACCCGCACACTCATGGAACGAGCCTTGGGCGATTCCCAAGCCACCGGGGTAGCGGCCGGGGCGGCGCTGACGGCGCTGATTCATTCCTCGTCCACGGTGACCAGCTCGATTGTGCCCTTCGCCGCAGTGCGCTCGATCACCACCCGGGAGGCGCTATCGCTGACCCTCGGGGCGAATATCGGCACCACGCTCACCACGCTCATGGCCACGCTCGCGGTACAGGGACCGGCGGGGGCCACGGGCCTCGAGGTGGCCTTGGTGCATGTGCTCTTCAACCTCGTCGGGGTGCTGCTGGTGATGCTCATCCCGCCGGCCACGGACGGCATCATTCGTCTCGCCATCTGGCTGGCCGGGGTGACCCAGCCGCACCCGGCGCTGAGCACCGCGGCGGTGCTGGCCTATTATCTGGCGCTGCCCGGCGCGGTGGTGGCGCTGTATGTGCTGCTGAACTAGGCGTCGCGCTTCTTCATTGCCAGCAGCCCTGCCGCGAAGATCACGGCGGCCCAGACAGCGAAGTAGAGGCCGCTGAGAATCGGATCCCAGTCTGGGCCCTCAACGACGGGCTGGGTGGTCTGGAAGGCGGTGAGATGGTTGAAGGGACCGTAGCCGCTGATATAGGTACCCACCCGCGGCAGCATATTTCCGAGGATGAGCTCGAGTCCGAGGCTCCACACCAGCACCACCAACAGGGCGCCGGCGGTGTTGCGCAGCAACCAGGCGAAACCCATGGCAAAAACGATGCTCAACACGAGCGCCACCGGCTTGGCCCAGAGGGCGTGCTGGACATAGTCATCGCCCCAGATCTGCATGGAGCTGGCGGCCTCGCCGCCCATTATTTTGCCCACGTAGAGGACGAGGATCAGGGTGAGGAAAGAGAGGATCGCCACCACCACGGCGTAGAGCACACATTTGGCTGCGGCCACCCTCCAGCGGCGCGGCATGGCGGTGAAGGTGGCAGTGGACTGATTGCGGCTGTACTCGGAGGTCACCATGAGTACCGCTTGGACCATCACGATGGCGGCAACGACATCGAGAGTGAAGATCAAGCCGCGGGGCTCGACGATGAACTCGACCTCGGATCCAGCAAATTCGGGATTCTGCGCTAGTTGCCGTGTGCCATAGGCCGACATACCGGCCAAACCGACGGCGATGAGCACATAGAGCAGCGAGGTGATGTAGAAGGACTTAGTGGTGGTGAGCTTGATGAACTCTGCACGAATGGCATTCCACATGGTTTAGATCTCCCCTTCCGGACGCTGCAGCGCAGCGGTGGTGGTGTGGGATTGGTATTGCACGGAGTCGCCGGTGCTGCGCATGAAGGCATCCTCGAGGGAGCCTCGCTGCTCGGTGAGTTCGTGCACGGCCACCCCAATGGAGTAGGCCAGCCCGCCCACCACATCGGTGGTGGTCTCCTGCACCACTAGGATCTCTCGGCCGTGGGGGTCGTGGGAGCGCTCGGCGTGGAAGTTCTCCTCCTGCAGCGCGGCGGCCAATTCCTGCGGGTGATCGGTGCGCACCAGCACCGTCGACTGCGCGGATTGGCGGATGAAGTCCTCGGTGGGGGAATCCGAGACGAGCCGGCCGCGACCGATCACCAGCAGGTGATCGGCGGTCTGGGACATCTCGGAGAGCAGGTGGGAGCTGACGAGGATGGTACGGCCCTCCTCGGCTAGGGAGCGCAGGAAGGTGCGCACCCAGCGGATACCTTCCGGATCCAAGCCATTGACCGGCTCATCGAGCAGGAGATACTCCGGATCGCCCAGCAGCGCGCCGGCGAGACCCAGGCGCTGAGCCATACCGAGGGAAAAGCCCCCCGCCTTGCGGCCCGCAACATCGCTCAGCCCCACGAGCCCCAATACCTCGTCGACGCGGCGGGTATCGATGCCATTGGAGGCCGCCATCCAGCGCAGGTGATTGGCCGCGCTGCGCTTGGGATGCACCGCCTTCGCATCCAGCAGCGAGCCCACCGTGTGCAGCGGATTCTCCAGCTCGGCGTAGGTGCGCCCATTGATCGTGGCCTGCCCAGAGCTGGGGCTATCCAGCCCCAGAATCATGCGCAGGGTGGTGGATTTGCCGGCACCATTTGGCCCTAGGAATCCGGTAACGACGCCAGGCTTCACGCTGAACGTGAGATTATCCACCGCCAGCGTGGAGCCATAGCGTTTGCTCAGCCCAGTAACTTCAATCATGTAGCACAGTGTGGCACAGCCCCGCCCGCAGTGCTAGGGCTACTCTTAGCTTGTCGACGCCACCCCGCCGGCAGCGATCACCGAACGCATCAGCGGAAGCGACTCCGCGAAAGCCGACATGAGCGGATAGGACTCCAGCGCGGCCAAGGGCACCCAGCGCAGCTCCACGGATTCCTCATTGCCGGCGGTGGGCAGCGGCTGCAGGCAGGTGGCCAGCACCTGGGTGTAGCTCCAGCCAGACACATACGGTCCCGCCGTGGTGATGGCGTCGACCACCTGCACCTGCGCGGTGTCGATACTGGTTTCCTCGCGCGCCTCACGCAACGCGGCCGCCACCGCGGTTTCGTGGGAATCCCGCGCCCCGCCCGGCAGGGCCCAGGTTCCGCCCTCGGCCGTCCACTGAGCGCGGTGCTGCAGCAATACCCGGGGCGCGGTGTGGGGCGAGGCGATGAGAAAAAGCCCCGCCGCGCCAAAGAGGCCCCAGCGCCGCGAGCCATCGGGGGCAAGGCTCCAACCGTTTCCGTCTCCATCCATGTTCGCGAGTGTAGTTCGAGTACTGGGTATGGCGAGATATCCTCGCTAGACTTGTGGACATGACTCTTTCCGGTACGGGCCAGAAAGCCGGCCCCACGGGTGACAGCGTGGCAGAGGCTGTCACGGAGTTGAGGGCGGCGTCGACAAGCGAAGGCGATGCCTGGCTCGATCAGCCAGAACCCGCCGAACGGCGATTCGCCGACGTCACCCGCGAATTGGTGGATGTGCCCCTGCTGCACCTGCGGCGCTTTATTCGCTTCGTGGGCACCCCGCCTGGGCTTATGACACTGATGTGCGTCATCCTCAGCGTGGCGCTGCTGGCGGCGGGGCTGTCGATCGCACGCTCCTCCGAGGATCAAGAGCGCGATCTGAATCAGCTGCTCGACCATGTAGAGCCCATGAGCTATTCGGCGCTGAATCTCTATACCTCGCTCTCCATCGCCGATACCTCCGCCACCACCGGCTTTGTGGAAAATCGCGCCGGCTCGCCGCGGGTGCGGGAGCGCTACAATGATGCGATTTCGCGGGCCAGTATCGCCGCGGCGCAGACCATGGGGGAGGTCCGCGATAGCAATAGCGAGGAAATGCGGCTGCTGGCCTCCATCAATCAAAAACTGCCGGTCTACACCGGGCTGATCGAGACCGCCCGGGCGAACTACAACATGGGCAACCCGGTGGGCACGGCCTATCTGGCCGAGGCCTCGAGCCTCATGCGCAGCGAGATCCTGCCCAATGCCTCGCGGCTCTACGAGCTCACCTCGGCCACGGTAGCCGAGCAGCAGCAGGACCTCACCCGCCCCCAGTGGGTGCCGATCTCTGGGCTGGTGGCTGCGTTTGTGCTGCTGGTGCTGGCGCAGGCGTGGCTTTATAACCGGACCCGCCGCATCCTCAACCGAGGTTTCGCCGCCGCCACCGTAGTCATGCTCGCCGCACTGCTATGGGTGGGATCGGCCAATTGGGCCACGTGGAATGCCGGGCAGCAGGGCTTTAGTAAAGCGGCCGGGCCGATGAGTGAATTAACCAATGCGCGTATCGCCGCGCAGCAGGCCCGCACCAAAGAAACCTTGGCATTGGTGCGGCGCCAATCCGTGGCCGATAATGCCACTCTGTTCTATGCCAGCATGGACCGCATCGATAACGCGATCGACAGCTATCGCTCCTCTCCCCTGCTGGACTCCGCGCAAGATCAGATGGCCACCAACCGCGCCGAGCAGTCCGTGGAGCAGTGGCGGGTGTATCACGAGCGGCTGCGCGACGCCCAGTCCTCCGGCAACTATGACACCGCCCTCGATGTGACCCTCGGTAATCATCCCCGCTCTGCGGCCACTGCCTTCGATGAGCTCGATGCGAACCTCTCCACGCTCATCAGCGATGCCCGCGCCACCATGCGCGACTATATTGCCGATGGCCTGCGCGCCACCCGCCTGCTCGCCATCATGGTGAGTATCTGCTCCGTGTTCTCTGTGGTACTGGTGTGGATAGGTATTCGCCCTCGACTCTTGGAGTTCCTCTGATGCGCCCGCCCACACCGCACCGCTGCCTTGTGGCACTAGGTCTTGCCCTGAGCACTGGGATCGCTGGGTGCTCCGAGGTGGAACCCGAGCGCGACCCAGCCCCCACGTGGGTGCAGGAGCTAGCGCATCAACAGCGCTCCTTTCCCGCCGGCGCGCAGTGGGAGAAGGCAGGTAGCCAGCCGCCGGTGCAGGTGGACGAGTCCGAGAACTCTGCCTCCCTGCGCCCCGATAAGCGAACCCCCGAGGAGCGTATTCCGGACATTGTGCAGCGCGGCTACCTGATCGTGGGCGTGGACCAATCCCAGAATCTGCTCTCCTACCGCGATCCCGCCACAGGTGAACTCTCCGGCTTCGAGATCGAGCTCGCGCGGGAAATCGCCCGAGATATCTTCGACGACCCCGATGCCGTAGATTTTCGCTTCATCGACGCCTCTGACCGGGTCTCGGCGCTGGATAGCGGCACCGTGGACATGGTGATCCGTACCATGACGATCACCCCCGAACGCCAGGGGCAGGTGGAGTTCTCGGCGCCCTATTTCACCTCCCAAACCCGGGTGCTGGCGCACAAGGGCTCCGGCACCACTGGGGTGAACTCACTCCACGGACGCAGCGTCTGCGTGGTGGATCAGTCCACGGCGCTGCAGCATACCCGCACCTATGCGCCCAATGCTGATATTCTGCGCGTGCGGAACTGGGCGGATTGCCTCGTGGCCCTACAACAGGACCAGGTGGATGCCGTGGTGGGTGATGATTCGATTCTCGCCGGCATCGCCGCCCAAGACCCCACCACGGAGATCGTGGGCCGGCCCATTGATAAGGAAAGCTATGGGGTGGGTATCCCGCCGGCTGAGAGGGGCCACGACACCACGGGGCTGGTGCGGCAAGTCAATTCCACAATCGAGCGCATTATCAGCGATGGCACGTGGCAAGACATGTATGCGCAGACCCTCGGCCCCTACCAAACCTCGGTGTCTCCACCCAAGCCCCACTATGTGGATGAGGAGGGAGAACACTGATGAGCGATGAGGAACATCCCGTCATGGGCACCGAGGCCGTGCCCTTTGACCCCTTCGCGGAGGATGGCGACGAGGAGCAGGAGCTCGATTCCGATAGCTCCATCCAGGCGCTGCTCGCGGACCTCGGAGCGCTGCGCGATGGGCCGAATCAGCCCACCGCCCCCACCAAGGTGCAGGACGATCCCTCCGAGCGCAGTCGCCGCGAGGCGCTGTCCACCTTCCGCGAGCGGCGCACGCATACCCGCGTGGGCCGGCTGGTGGCCGAGGGCATGGTGCAGCTTCCCTTCGTGCCCCTGCACGATCCCGAACGGGCCCTCATTGACCCCAGCGAGGACATCGCCGCCGGCACCGAGCCTCCCGCGCTCAGCCCCGGCGATGTGGTGGCCAACCAGTACACTGTGCTGGGCGTGATCGCCCACGGCGGCATGGGCTGGGTGTATCTCGCCGAGGACAGCAACGTCTCGGGCCGCTGGGTGGTGCTCAAGGGCATGATGGCGGAGACCTCACACCCCTCCCAAGGCGTGGCCGAGGCCGAGCGTGAATTCCTTGCGGATATCACCCACCCGGCGATCGTGAAGATCTTCAATTTCATTGACGATCCCCGGGTGGATGGCGGCTTCATCGTGATGGAGTTCGTGGGCGGGCCCTCGCTGCGGGACCGGGCGAAGCGCTCCGGCGGCACCATCGATATCGACGTGGCCATCGGCTATATCCTCGAAGTGCTGCCGGCGCTGGCCTATCTGCACTCCCGCGGCGTGGTGTACAACGATCTCAAGCCGGACAACATTATCGTCACCGAGGACCAAGTCAAGCTCATTGATCTCGGCGCGGTCTCCGGCATCGGGGCCTTCGGCTATATCTATGGCACCAAGGGCTTCCAGGCCCCCGAGGTCGCCACCGAGGGGCCATCGGTGGCCTCGGACATCTACACCATCGGGCGCACCCTCGCCGCGCTCACACTGCCTCTGCCAATGAGCGAGGGCGTGTACGAGCCAGGGATCCCCTCCCCTACCTCTGAGCCCTTGCTGCGCCGCTACTTGAGCTTCTACCGTCTGCTGCTGCGCTGCACCCACGAGGACCCTGCCCAGCGCTTCACGGATGTGTCCCAGTTGGAAATCCAGCTCTTTGGTGTGCTGCGGGAAATCCTCGCCATTCGCGATGACATCCAATACCCCTCGCACCATTCGGCCTTTTCACCACAGCGTACAACCTTCGGCACCAAGCACCTAGTGTTCCAAACCGATCAGCTCATTGATGGCGTGGACCGTACAGTGCGCATCACCCCAGACGAAGTGATCTCGGCGCTACCGGTGCCGCTGATTGATAGCTCCGATCCTGGGGCCGCCCTGCTCTCGGGTAGCTCCTATTCCGAGCCCACAGAGACCCTGGAGACCCTGCACCAAGCCATGCAGTCCAGCGAGTATGAACACTCCACCGAGATCCCCCTCGGCGTGGTGCGCGCGCTTTTGGACTTGGGTTTCCGGGACGAGGCGAAATCCTGGCTGGAGTCGCTGGAAGAACGACTCGGCAACGATTGGCGCCACCAGTGGTTTTCTGGGGTGACCACCATGCTCACCGGGGATCTCTTGGCCGCCCAACGGCATTTCAATCAGGTGCTGCACATCCTGCCCGGGGAGCCGGCGCCGAAGCTGGCGCTGGCGGCGGTCAATGACATGCTGCTGCAGGAAAGCTCCCACGACCATGTGGCCCTGCTCGGCGACACCGCGCTGAAGGCCGCGCTCCTCGGTCCCGATGCGGCGGAGGTGACACCGGAGCAGATGAGCTCCATCAGCGATGACTGGAACTATGTCACGAGCGTGCCGGCGAAGCTGCGCTTTCACACTATTCAGCTCTATCAGCTGGTGTGGGCCACCAACCCCACCACGGTGAGTTCGGCCTTCGGCCTGGCCAGGCAGCTCTATGCCGAGGGCCAGACCAACTTGGCGGTGGCGGCGCTCGATCGGGTACCGCAGGCCTCACGGCATCAGCGTATGGCGCAGCTGAGCACCATCATGATGCTCATTTCTGGGGAGTCCACCGAATCCGCCATCCGCCGCGCCGCCCGCCGCTTGGAACAGATCCCCACCAACGAGCCCCGTTACCTACAGCTCCAGGCCGCAGTCACGGCCGCCGGGCTCTACTGGCTGCGCAGCAATGACCTCAGTGAGGCATGCTCGCCCAATGAGCTTTTCGACGACCCCTTCACCCAAACCGGTCTGCGCTACGGCCTTGCTCGCTGGCTCCGTGGCCTGGCCCGCAGCGCCCACCACACCCTGCACCGCTACGAGCTCATCGACATGGCCAACAAAGTGCGCCCCACCACTTGGCTCTAGGCACACCGTGGTGGTCTACTACGCGGTTCTTGTGGGCAGTGCGTATGGCAGTGAGATATTCTGCACTGTGGGCGGTGGTCTGCTCCGTGTGGTTTATCGTGGTCACTGATCTCTTCAACATGGTGGGAGTACTGGGCATCATGCTTGCCCTCTCCTGCACGTTCTGAGCCAATGGACTATTCACGCTACACACCACGGAGCACAGCTAAATACACGACTGTGGCGGCACCCTTTCGGTACCGCCACAGTGCTTTTCTTTGTGCTAGCTGTTCTGCGCCAATTGATCTGCGTAGCGGGCGATGGCGAGTTCCTCGTTAGTGGGAACCACAAAAACCTTCACCTGAGAATCATCGGCAGAGATCTCACGCGGGCCGTCATTCGGCAGCTCATTGCGCTCGGGATCGATCTTGATGCCGAACCACTCAAGGTTCTCCAGCGCATCGGCGCGGACGAATTTGTCGTTTTCTCCCACACCGGCAGTGAAGGTAATGGCGTCCACGCGGCCCAAGGCCACCATGTAGGAGCCGATATAGCGGCGCAGCTGGTGGATGTAGATGTTGTAGGCCAGCCAGGCGTCATCATCGCCTTCTTCGATGCGCTCGCGCAGCACGCGGAAATCATTTACCCCGGCGATGCCCTTCACACCGGACTTGCGGTTGAGCAGCTCATCGATCTCATCGATGCTCATATTCGCCTGGCGGGCCAGGTGGAAGACGATGCCGGGATCAATATCGCCGGAGCGGGTACCCATCACCAGACCGGCCAGCGGGGTCAGCCCCATGGAGGTGTCGATGGCCAGCCCGCCACGAATAGCCGCACAGGAGGCACCATTGCCCAGGTGCAGGGTGATCTGATTGACCATATCGGCGGGCTTATCGAGCAACGCCGGCACATGCTGCGACACGTATTCGTGACTGGTGCCGTGGAAGCCATAGCGGCGCACCCCGTACTCGCCAGCCACCTCGTTGTTGATGGCATAGAGGGCAGCTGCGGGCGGCAGCGAATGGAAGAAACCGGTGTCGAACACGCCCACGTGCGGGATGTCCGGCAGCAGCGACTGCGCCACCTCGATGCCGTCGATATTGGCCGGGTTATGCAGCGGAGCGAGCGGGATGAGATCGCGCACCATGTTGATGACCTCATCGGTGAGGATCACCGGCTGGGAGAACACCAGCCCGCCGTGTACCACGCGGTGCCCCACCGCGGAGATGTCCACATCTTCGATGCCGCACCCATGCTCGCGCATGAGGTCAAAGGCCAGCTTCAGCCCCACCGAGTGATCGGGAATCGGTGCCTCCACCACGTGCTTGTTCCCCTGATGTTTGAGGGTGACGCGGCCGGAGTCCTCCCCGATCTGCTCCACCAGCCCAGAGGCAAAAGGCTCATCCTGGGCGTGGGAGGCGGGATCCACCAGCTGGAACTTGATGGAGGAGGAGCCAGAGTTAAGAACGAGAGAGTAGCTCATAGTTAGCGGTGTCCTCCGGTCTGGATGGCGGTAATGGCCACGGTATTGACGATATCGGGCACCGTCGCGCCGCGGGAAAGATCATTGACGGGCGCGTTCAGCCCCTGGAGCACCGGCCCCACGGCCAGGGCGCCAGCGGTGCGTTGGATAGCCTTGTAGCTGATATTGCCCGCCTCAAGATCAGGGAATATCAACACATTCGCCGCGCCGGCCACCGGGGAATCTGGGGCCTTCTTGGCAGCGACGGAGGCGGTAACGGCGGCGTCGAACTGCAGCGGACCATCGATGCGCAGCTCTGGGTCGATACCCCGGGCGGCCTCCACGGCAGCAACGGCGCGATCTACATCGGGGCCGGCGCCGGAGGAGCCGGTGGAATAGGACAGCACGGCCACCTTGGGATCGAGGCCGAACTGGCGGGCGGTGCGAGCAGAAATCGCGGCGATCTCACCCAGCTGCTCGGCGGTGGGGTTCAGGTTCACCGCGCAATCGCCCACCGCCCAGATCCGTCCGGGCAGCACCATGAAAAACACGGAGGACACCACGGAGGCATCTGGGGTGGTTTTAATGATCTGCAGGGCGGGGCGGATGGTCTCGGCAGTGGTGTGGGCCGCCCCCGAGACCATGCCATCGGCGTCGCCGCAGTGCACCATCATGGTGGCGAAATAGGAGACGTCCTTCATCTGCTCGCGGGCCCGCTCGATAGTTACGCCCTTCTTTTCCCGCAGCCGTGCGAACTCGGCGGCATAGTCCTCGGCGCGGGAGGTGGTGAGAGGATTCACCAGCTCGGCACGGGAGAGATCCAGTCCTGCCGCGGCGGCGCGGGAAGAAATATCTTCCGGATCGCCCAGAATGGTCAGCTCGCACACCTCGGCGGCGAGCAGCTGCGCGGCGGCCTGCAACACGCGATCATCATCGCCCTCGGGCAGCACGATCCGCGCGCCGATGGCGCGGGCCTGCTGCAGCAGGGAGTGCTCGAAGAGCTCGGGGCTCATCACCGGCTCCGTGGCAACCAACTCCTCCTTATTAATAGAGGCCTCCTCGCCCGGCGCGAACACCGCGGCGGCAGGCGCGTGATGGTCGGCTGCTTTCTGGGTGGCCAGCTCGATGGTGGCGGCGGAGGCGTCGGCGAGCAACACCAGCGGTACGCCGAGGCCGGCGGCGGCGCGGGCATCAAAATCGAGATCGCCGGTGCCGCACAGCAGGGCGTCCTCGGGATAGCTGCTACCGAGCACGGTGGACAGCTGCGGGGCGCCGTCGATAAGCGATTGGGGCTTAAGGTTGAGATGCTGGGCAAGAAGAGTGGGATCATAGGTGGCGAGATTGACACCAAGAGCACTCAACAGTACGGCGGTCATAATCGAACCTTTCCTTCTGGCACATCGCTACTGATTCGTTGTATGTGATTCACCGCATAAGTGTAGCGGTAACGTAGTACATCTATCGATATGGCCACTAAACCTTACTGGGACACAGAATACCGGTGCGCGCTGGACATATCAGCCGAGTAGGCACACCTACCCACACTATATTTGTGGCAAAACACACACCTCGGGAGAGTGAGGCTTGCCTGACACGCCCCGACGCAGGCCACTGGCAGTTTGTGTTTGCCCAGCGTAAGGTAAATTCGGATTAGCGTCGCCGCCGCATCATCCTCCTGCGCCGGCGACGCTGCAGATAATGCCCCCAACCAGCACAAGTGAAGGATACGATGTCTCGCCCGATTCGCGTCGCCGTAGTTGGCGCCGGCCCCGCCGGCATTTACGCCTCTGACCTGCTCATGAAGTCCGGTCACGAGGTCTCCATCGACCTCTTCGAGCGGATGCCCGCCCCCTTCGGCCTGATCCGCTATGGCGTGGCTCCAGACCATCCCCGTATTAAGGGCATCGTCCAATCGCTGCACCGCGTGCTGGATAAGCCGCAGCTGCGCCTGCTCGGCAATATCGAGGTGGGCAGCACCATCACCGTCGATGAGCTCCGCGATTTCTATGACGCCATCATTTTCTCCACCGGCGCTACCGGCGACCGCGCCCTCGAGGTGCCCGGGGCGGATCTGCCCGAGGCCTATGGCGCCGGCGAGTTCGTGGGCTTTTATGACGGCAACCCGGACTTCGAGCGCAATTGGAACCTCGACGCCGAGCAGGTAGCCGTGATCGGTGTGGGCAATGTGGCCCTCGATATCGCCCGCATCTTGGCAAAGACCGGCGATGAGCTGCACGTGACCGAGATTCCAGACAATGTCTATGACAACCTCAAGGCCAACCGGGCTCGCGAGGTGCACATTTTTGGCCGTCGCGGCCCCGCCCAGGCCAAGTTCACCCCGCTGGAGCTGAAGGAGCTGGATCACTCCCCCACCATCGAGGTCGTGGTGAACCCGGAGGATATTGACTACGACGAAGCCTCCATCGATGCCCGCCGCACCTCCAAGTCGCAGGATCTCGTGTGCTCCACCTTGGAGCAATACGCCATCCGTGATCCCCAAGATGCGCCACACAAGCTCTACATCCACTTCTTCGAGTCCCCCGTAGAAATCCTCGGCGAGGATGGGCACGTGAGCGGCCTCAAGACCGAGCGCATGCAGCTCGACGGCAATGGTGGGGTCACCGGCACCGGCGAGTACACCGTGTGGCCGGCCCAGGCCGTGTACCACGCCATCGGCTATCGCTCCGATGAGGTGAAGGATGTGCCCTTCGACTCCCAGCGCGCGGTGATCCCCAACGATGGCGGCCACGTACTGGACTCCGAGACCGGCGAGCCCCTGCCGAAGCTGTACACCACCGGCTGGATCAAGCGCGGTCCCGTGGGGCTGATCGGCAATACCAAGTCCGACGCCAAGGAAACTACCGCTATGCTGCTTAAGGACTATGAGGCCGGCACCCTCGAGGCCCCCGCCCACCCGGACGAGAATGCCATTATTGAGCTGCTCGAGGAGCGCAAGGTGCCCTATACCACCTGGGCGGGCTGGCATAACCTTGATGCCGCCGAGCGCGCTGCCGGTGAGGCCGAGGGCCGCGAACGCAAGAAGATTGTGGAGTGGGATGACATGGTGCGCCATGCCCACCCCGAATACGAAATCTAGTCATAAGCCACGACCGGATTCACGCCCGTCGCCGCCCATACGGGGCCGCGGCGGGCGCTGCTTTCGTGTATGCGGCGTCGCAGGTTGTGAGCTGGGTAATATCCATGTGCCTGCGGCTCGGGACAACTCTACAAGTTGCTGGCTCTCAGCTAAGGTGGTCTGCGTTGATTTACCCATAGTGTGAGAGAAGGTTTATAGAGATGACGCAGACATTCCACGAGGCAGCCGGCGGGCATATCCGCTCGGTATCTGGCCGCACCCCCACGGATTCCACCACCATGGAGTTCTGGCAGGGGCTGTCCGCCACGGCAATGGACGCCCTGGCCGAAAACTGGGCGGCCACCACCGAGCTGTATAAGAAGGGCCGCCGGCAGCACTACCTGTCTGCCGAGTTCCTCATGGGCCGCGCCCTGCTGAATAACCTGCTTAACCTGGGGTTGTTCGATGAGGCCGCCGCCACCGCCAAGAACTATGGCTTGAACCTCTCTGAGGTGCTGGAAGAGGAGCCGGACGCCGCACTGGGCAATGGCGGCTTGGGGCGTCTTGCCGCATGTTTCTTGGATTCCTGCGCCACCCAAGACCTGCCCGTGGTGGGCTATGGCATCCTCTACCGCTATGGCTTGTTCAAGCAGGAGTTCGATAATGGATTCCAGACCGAGCACCCCGATTCCTGGATGGAGGAGCGCTACCCCTTCATCATTCGCCGCATCCACGAACAGCGCATCATTAGCTACAACGACATGCAGGTACGGGCCGTGCCCTATGACATGCCGATCACCGGCTATGGCACCGACAATGTGGGCACCCTGCGGCTGTGGAAAGCCGAGCCGATGCAGGAGTTCGACTACGATGCCTTCAACTCCCAGCGCTTCACCGACGCCATCGTGGGCCGCGAAGCCGTGATGGACATCTCGCGCGTGCTCTACCCCAACGACACCACCTTCGAGGGCAAGGTGCTGCGCGTGCGCCAACAGTACTTCTTTGTCTCCGCCTCCCTGCAGGAGATCGTGGAGAACCACCTGGCCCAACACGGCGATCTTTCCACCTTCGCTAAGTACAACTCGGTGCAGCTCAATGACACCCACCCGGTGCTCGGCATCCCGGAGCTCATGCGCCTGCTCATGGACGTGCACGGCATGGGCTGGGAGAAGGCCTGGGATATCGTGTCCGAGACTTTCGCCTACACCAACCACACGGTGCTGGCCGAAGCCCTGGAGACGTGGGAGTGCTCGATCTTTGATCGTCTCTTCCCGCGCATCATGGAGATCGTGCGCGAGATCGATCGCCGCTTCCGCATCGACATGGCGGAGCGCGGTCTGCCCCAGGACACCATCGACTACATGGCGCCGGTATCCAATAACTCGGTGCACATGGCGTGGATCGCCTGCTATGCCGCCTACTCCATCAACGGCGTGGCCGCACTGCACACCGAGATCATCAAGCGCGAAACCCTGGGCGAGTGGCACGACATCTGGCCGGAGAAGTTCAACAATAAGACCAATGGTGTCACCCCGCGCCGCTGGCTCAACCAGTGCAACCCGCGCCTGGCGGAGCTGCTCACCGAGGTCACCGGCTCTGATGAGTGGGTGCGACAGCTGGATGTTCTCGCCGACTATCGCGAGAAGGGCACCCCGGAGATCTACCAGCGCCTGAGTGAGATCAAGCACGCCAACAAGGTGGAGTTTGCGGAGTGGATCCGCAACCGCAGCGGCATGGAGATCGACCCGGACGCCATTTTCGATGTGCAGATCAAGCGCCTCCACGAGTACAAGCGCCAGCTGCTCAATATCTTCTATGTGCTGGATCTGTACTTCCGCATCAAGGACAACCCAGCGCTGGAGGTGCCGAAGCGCGTCTTCATCTTCGGTGCGAAGGCCGCCCCTGGCTATGTTCGCGCCAAGGCCATCATCAAGCTCATCAACGAGGTGGGCCGTATGGTGAACAATGATCCCGCGGTGAATGACACCATCAAGGTGGTGTTCGTGGAGAACTACAACGTCTCCCCCGCCGAGAAGATCATTCCTGCCGCCGATGTGTCCGAGCAGATCTCCACCGCCGGTAAGGAGGCCTCGGGTACCTCCAACATGAAGTTCATGATGAACGGCGCGCTCACCTTGGGCACCCTCGACGGCGCCAATGTGGAGATCCTCGACTCGGTGGGTGATGAGAATGCCTATATCTTTGGCGCAACGGAAGAGGAGCTTCCCGAACTACGCAAGAGCTATGACCCGCGGCACGAGTATGAAACTGTTCCTGGGCTGAAGCGGGTACTCGATGCGCTTGTCGACGGCACTCTGGACGATTCCGGCTCCGGCTGGTTCCACGATCTCCACTGGTCCCTGTTGAACTCCAACAACTGGGAACCGGCGGATGTCTACTACCTGCTGGGCGATTTCGCCGATTACCGCGCCACCCGCGACCGCATGGCCGCCGACTATGCCGATCAGCAGGCGTGGTCCGAGAAGGCATGGATCAACATCACCTCCTCCGGCCGTTTCTCCTCTGACCGCACCATTCGCGACTACGCAGAAGAGGTATGGAAGATCGAGCCGCAGCCGCTCGACTCCTAATACACTCACCGCGTGTGACCCCGTTCCTCCACTCGGAGGGACGGGGTTTTTCCACGTGAGCAAACACACCTGCACACAAATATTCAACGCATTGAACTTAGGCTATCAATATGCAAAACTTTAAAGGTCGATGATAGATCCGCCTTGTTGTCTCTCAGGGCGACATCGGCACGAATTTGACTGATTTCTTCCACTCGATGGGACAACAATGAACATCTACTCTAGGCGCGTACTCGCAGCTGTGGCCTCCACTGCCCTTCTTGGCAGCGGCCTGGCCGCCTGCAGCTCCGACTCTGAATCTTCAGATGACGACATCAAGGTGGTGGCCTCCACCACCCAAATTTGTGACTACGTGAAACAGCTCGATCTCGCCCAGGTGGATCTCACCTGCCTGCTGGCACCCAATGCCACCGCACATCAGTTGGAGATGACCCACGAGCAGCTCGTCAAGACCTCCGAGGCCGATCTGGTCATGGTCAACGGTGTTGACCTCGAGCACTTCCTTGATTCGGCCTTCGATTCCAGCGGGTTCTCCGGAACCATGCTGGTTACCACCGGTGTGCTCACCGCCAGCGATGTGGATGAGGCACCCACCGACAAGAAGTCGGAGCTGGAGAAGTCTGAAAGCGGCCGTTATGACATTGACCGCGGCATTGCTCAAGTGGACGTCGCCCCATGGCCCTTCGCCCCAGATCCCGGCGAGGTGGCAGATTTCACCTACGATCCACACGTGTGGACCTCACCAAAGAACGCCCAGATTCAGGTGGAAAACATCGGCTACGCTCTCGAAAAAGAAGCTGATGAGCGCGGCAACACTGAGCTGAAGGACGAAATCCACCAGAAGGTGGAGGACTACACCGCCAAGCTCAAGCAGCTGGATCAGTGGACCCGCGAGTCCATCAGCACCGTACACAACCCAGTGCTCTTCACCAGCCACGATGCCTTTGGCTACTTCTCCAAGGAGTACGGCGTGGACTTCATTGGCGCCGCGCTGAGCGACTTCTCCGATCAGCAAGACGCCACTGCCAGCCACATCAACGAAGCCGCAGAGACGGTGAGGGAGTCGGGCGCCACCGTACTGTTCGCGGAGAACTCCAATAACTCTAAGTCCATCGAGGCTGTCGCCAAGGCCGCTGGCGTGAAGGCGGTGGTGGGCGATGACGCCCTCTATGGCGATTCGCTCGGCCCGGCTGGCACTGAGGGCGAGACCTACATCGGCTCCATCAAACACAACGTGAACACCGTGGTGAATGCATGGGATGGTCAGGTCGCCGAGCTACCGGAGCAGCTGCGATGATAGTGTCGCTTCGCGACGCCTCCTTCAGCTATGGCGGCCCTACCGTTGTCGATTCTGTCACCGCCCATGTCAACACCGGCGAGGGCTTGGCGCTTATCGGCCCCAATGGCTGCGGTAAAACCACGGTACTGCGCGGTATCGTGGGCACTGCTCGGCTGTGCTCTGGCGAGGTAGAGGTACACGCCCCCCGCATCTCCTATGTGCCACAGGTGGCTGATATTGATCGCACCTTCCCCGTCACTGCTTTCGACGTAGTGGCCATGGGAGTGCTCGCCCAGCTGCGCTTCTTCCAGCCTCTGGGTAAACATAAGCGCCGGGTGCGGGAGGCTTTAGAGAAGGTGGGCCTCGGCGACCGCGCCGGCTCCCACTTCGGCAGCCTCTCGGGAGGCCAGCAACAGCGCGTGCTTCTCGCACGGGCCATCGTGACCCAACCCGATCTGGTGCTACTCGATGAGCCCTTCAATGGCCTTGATACGGCCAATCGTGAGATCCTGTTGGATCTGCTCAACGATCTCAAGAGCAAGGGAACGGCCCTGATCGCCTCCACCCATGACTATGAACTGGCGGAGGGGGCGTGCGATAGCGTTCTGGCGCTGTTGAATCCCCCGCAGTTCGGACCGGTGAGTGAGGTGGTTGCGGCCTATGTGGACTGAGCTGGCTCACCAAGTGGGCATGACCCCTTTCATGTTCCGCCCCCTCATTTTGTTGCTCGCCCTCGGCGTAGTGAGTGGCGTGCTGGGGGTTATTGTGAACCTCCGCAGCCTCGAGTTCAATGCCGAGGCCAGCGTGCACGCCATCTTCCCCGGAGTGGTGGCTGGGGCGGTGTTTGGTGGGATCGATATGATCATGCCCGCCGCCTCGGCCGTGGCGGTGGTGGTAGCCATTGTGCTCGCCCTTGTGTCCCGCGCCCAGGTCGGGGAATCCGGAGTGGCCATTGTGCTTACCGGTTTCTTTTCGCTCGGCGTGATCATCTCCCTCTACAAGGGAGATCGCTCTGGGCAGTTAGAGGCACTGATGTTCGGCCGTCTCCTCGAAATCACCGATAGTCGGCTCACCACGGCGCTCGCAGTATTCGCTGTGGCCCTCGTGTTGCTGATTGCCACCTGGTCCACCCAGGTATTTACCGCCTTTGACCGCGATGGCGCCCAAGCCGCTGGGGTGAATCTGTTAATCGTGGACCTCACGATCAACGCTGCAATCGCTGCCGTGGTAGTGGCCTCCGCCGCCGCCATCGGCGTGCTGCTGGTGATCGGCTTCATCATCGTTCCCGGCGCCGCAGCGCGGCTGGTGGTGCACCGCGTCCAGCACATGATTCCCCTTGCCATCGGCATCTCGGTGGTCTCCGGCGTCGTCGGGTTGAGCCTGGTTCCGCTAGGACCAATCTCGCCCCAGGCAGTCGTAGCACTGTCTGTGGTGGCGATGTACTTTGTGTTTCTGCTCATTCGTTTGCTGCAGGATCGTCGCAGCCGCACCGCGACAAGGAGGTGAGCCACTCATGCTCGGTATTCTCATGCTTCCCATTGTGGAGCTCATTGTCGTAGGTGCGCTCGCTGGTCTGGTCGGCAGCCTCGCCCTATTGAATAAGCAAATCTTTTTTGCAGAGGCCATCACCCACGCCACCTTTCCCGGTGCGGTCGTGGGCGTGATTATCGGTGCCGCCCTAGGCTTGAACCAATCTCAGCTGTCACTCGCGCTCTTTATCGGCGCGCTGGTGATGTGTTGGCCCATTGGTGCCCTCTTTTCGCTCTCGCGGGTGGGCACGTCCCAGTCTGCGGCGGGAATAGTACTTACCACCGGTTTCGCCCTAGGTTATTTCCTCAATAAGCTCTTCGCGCCGCTACCGATTAAAGTGGAGAGCTTCCTCGTGGGCAGCGTGCTCACCGTGACCCGAACCGATGTGACGCTCGCGCTGATCCTGCTCGCCAGCGTTCTCCTCGTGCTCGCTGGAGGATGGCGGCGGCTGGTGTTCTTTGCTTTCGACCCAGCCGGTTTTGGAGTGGCGCATCGACGCAGCCTCACCCAAGCGCTGATCAGCGCTCTCATCGTGCTCACCTTGGTGGCGCTGATTCCGGCAGTGGGCACCATTTTGTCCATCGCCTTGCTGGCCGCACCCGCTGCCACGGTAGCCATATTTGCCACCCGGCCCAGTACCTTGCTGCTCATTGCGCCAGTGATGGGCATAGTCATGGGCTTGAGTGGTCTGGCGGTAGCTGTGATGTTCGAGCTCTCCGCCGGCGGCTGTATCGGATTGACGGCCGCGCTGGTATACGCCGTAGCGAAGCTCTTTTCCCTCGCCGGCCTAGGCCGCCGCTAGCGCCTAGTAGAGAGCGCTCGCGCAAGCACCAATCCACGTATCCCCCTCGTGGAAGATGCGGGGCACTCTTATCCGCCCGTTCGCGCCTCAGAGGTGCAACGCAGCGCGCCCCGCACCGCAGTATAAGGGTGCAGGGCGCAATCGGGACAAGAGTGACGCGGCCGTTTACTCGGCTTCCACCGGCGGTTCCGCGGACCAGGGGAACACGATCCACTCGGCTGTGCGTTTCCACACATAGGTGGGATCTACTTCGCTGGTCGGCTTGGCGTAGAGCACCGCGGAGCGCACATCGGCGCCGTGGGTGGCCAAAAGCTTGAGCACCAAGGAAAGAGTACGGCCGGAATCAGCGACATCATCGACTACGAGCAGCTTCTTATCGCTAATCGCCTCGATATCCAGCAGCGGCTCCAGCAGCACCGGATCCGGCAAGGTCTCGTGCACATCGGTATAGAATTCCACGTTGATGGCGTCAGACAGCTTGACGCCCATGGAATAGGACAGCGCTCCAGCCGGCACGAGGCCGCCGCGGGCGACGGCCACAATGATGTCTGGTGTGAAACCGTCATTGACAACCGTCTGGGCGAGCTCGCGGGAAGCGCGGCCGAAACCGTCCCAGGTGAGGATTTCTTTCTCGGGTAGATCCGCTGAATCTGCGTGATAAGCCATGTTTAAACTCTACCGCGCCGACCAATTTCTGCCTACGTTATGTGTCGGTGCCTTCTTCCTATTGCTTCACCGCCCACTAGAATAGAGCTCATTAATTCCTACGACCCGTGTGGAAAAGAGGCACTGCGTGTATTCCCAAGACTGGATCGGTACCGCCCTTTCCGATACCGCCACGAAAGTGATGCTGCTCGGAGCCGGCGAACTGTGCAAGGAGGTGGCCATCGCCTTCCAAAGGCTCGGAGTAGAAGTACACGCCGTGGACCGCTATGAAAACGCCCCCGCCCACCAAGTGGCCCACGCCGCCTATGTGCTCGATGTGCGCGATGGCGAGGCGCTCTACGAGCTCGTGAATAGGGTGCGCCCCGACTATCTCGTGCCCGAAACCGAGCAGGTGGATTCCACCACTCTCGAGCGTATTGAGGCCGAGGGTCTCTCGACTGTGGTGCCGTCTACTCACGCCACGAAGATGACGAATTCGCGGGAAACACTCAAACAGCTCGCCGCCTATGAGCTGGGGGTGCCTACCTGTCGTTTCGCCTTTGCTACTTCTCTAGAAGAGCTGAAACAGGCGGTACTCAACGTAGGACTGCCCTGTGTGGTGAAGCCCAATCAGGGCACTGCCGCCCGCGGCCAGACTCTGGTACGGGACATGGCGGATGTGGAGCAGGCGTGGGAGAACGCGCTGGATGCCATCGATGGCGGCCCAGCGCAGGTGATCGCCGAGGAATTCGTGGATTTCGACTACGAGGTGACGATCCTCACCGTGCGTTCCAAGGACCCCTACTCGGATTCTGAGGCCACGTGGTTCTGTGAACCCATCGGCCATACCCGGCTGGGAGAAGTCGCAGAATTAGGTGGCATGAGTGCTGGACGCGCGAGCGATAACGCCGAATCGAGCGGTGATTTCCTGGAGAGTTGGCAGCCGGCCCCGATGTCGGAATCCACCCGTGATCTGGCGCGCTCTATCGCCGCCCGCATTACCAATGCGCTGTCGGGGCGCGGGGTATTTGGTGTCGAGCTCTTCGTTAAAGGCGACGATGTGTACTTCTCAGAGGTGGCGCCGCGGCCGCACGATACCGGAATGGTCACCATGGCCACGCAGCGTTTCTCGGAATTCGAATTGCATGCTCGGGCCGTGATGGGCTTTTTCGTCGATGTCACGCTCACCTCGCCTGGTGCCGCCGCGGTGATTAATGGTGCTGAGGATGGCCATGCCGTGCGCTATACCGGCATTTCTGAGGCCATGAGTATCCCTGAGGTGGATCTTCGTCTTTTTGGTAAGGCGGATAGCTATCCTGGGCGTCGCCTTGGAGTCGCGCTGGCCACCGCTGAAACGGTGGAGGAGGCTCGCACCCATGCACGCCGGGCCGCCAAGGCCGTCACACCTATTACCGATGATGCCTAAACACCGCCTCTCGGGCGGGGTTCGGCTCTCGCCGTTGCGGGAGGAACGCTGAACATAAGACTGCGGCCGCTTCCTTCTGAGGGGAAGCGGCCGCAGTGCGAGTATCCGTTTATTCGCTCTTATTCAGAGCGTCCGCGGCGGGTGGTGAGCCAGGTACCGATGGCCACGAGGAGTGCACCAGCGATCACGAGGCCGATCACGCTAGCACCCGTGCTGGCGAGCGGGCCGGAGCTGCCGCCGCTGCTTTGGGAGGATCCGCCGCCGCTACTACCGGGGGAATCCGAGCCAGGTTCACCGGTCTGGGCCGGGGTGGTGGTCTCGTCCGTGTCACCGGGCATCTCGGGGTCGGTGACTGGGGTCTGTACATCCGAGGTGGTGGGCGTGCAGTTCCCCACTTGGGTGGTGACGCGGTTGGTGCGTACACCCGGAGTGGTGAGGGGATCGAACTGCGGGTATCCCTCGACGAGGACATAGCCCCGGTTGTGAATCTTCTGGCCCGTGGCCTCGGCGGGGCCCGTAGCTTCGAAGGTCCACGAGACAGTGGTTTCAGGATTGCCGCTGCGGAGCTTGGCCAGCTTCTCCAGACCCTTGTCCTGGAGTTTCAGCACTGCCACACCGCCGGTGAGCACGACCGAGAAGTCTTCATCGGTGTGTAAGGCGATGTTCTTGCCATCCGGGCCGGGCTGCTGAATGCTTACCTTCGACTTCAGCTTGATGAACTCCAGTTCTGGGGAGATCGGGTCGGCGATCTCGAAGCGGTGGATCACACCGTTGTGATCGGGAGCCGGAGTGGTGGAGGAAATACCATAGGTGATGGTGTCTCCAGCTTCGATACACGTTGCGGAAACACTCTTATTCGCCTTGATGCGCTGGTCCTTGGCGTTAACTTCGACGCTATAGGTCCATTCGCTGCGATTGTCGGGATTCGTCGTCGGGATGGTGACGATAAAGGGGCTCACCAAAGAGAGGGAGTCCTTTTGTGCAGCGCTCGGCTCTTCCTGGACGAGGTAGGCACCGATGGGCAGTTCGCTGAAATGTGCCACACCGTTGTCATCGGTGACTGCGGTGTAAACTTGGCCCAAGCTTACGTCTCTCCCGCTGCCTTCGAAGTAATCAGCAATGTTGCTTTTTCTGAGTTTGTACCAACCGGCGTTCGTCGTGAGGTCTATATCCACCTCGTCTATATCCATGACCCGTTGGATCTGGAATTGCAGGCCTGGGATCGGTTCCCTGCTGAGGTCCGCATCGGGGTTGGTGGGATCGCCGAATTGGGTGAGCGGATCGCCGAGCGCCTTGTGGATGGTGAGTTCGCCACGGGCGTAGGGATCGACAGAGGAGGGTCGCGGTGTGTCGGCGGCCCACGCTTGTGGTGCGCACATGACTACGAGAAGCAGTGCTCCGATGATCCAGCCGCAGATACTGTGCAGGCGGTGTTGAGCAGTGGTGGGCATACTCTTACTCTCCTTGTCCGGCGGCGCGCCGGCGCTGTTTCATGATCCACACAAACATTGCGATGAGCACGGCCACGATGATTGCCACGACCAGCGACATCCACCATTGCCACGGTGTGTAGGTCTTGTCCAATGTTTGGCTGGCTTCTTCATCGTCCAACGGTGCCCGTTGACCGGTTACCAGCAACCTATGGGAGTTCACACCGTAGGGTGTGCAGGTGATGAGGGTGATCTTGTCTGCGCCAATTTCTGGCTTGAGGAGATCGGTTTCGTCCGGAAGAACGACGTTAATATCGCTCACCACATACTTCATTTTCTGGCCGGAGACGCTGAGATAAATACCGTCGCCCTTTTCCACGTCGGTGAGGTTATCCCACAGTGTTGCGTGGGAAAGGCCGGTGTGACCGGTGAGTACGGTGTGCGTGGATTCTCCGCCTACGGGGAGGGAACTGCCATAGAGGTGCCCGATACCACGATTGAGTGTTTCCTCATCGGTTCCGTGGTAGATCGGGAGGTCGGATTCAATCTTCGGGATGACGATACGCCCCATGACTTCGGCGAGGTCGAGCTGCTTCAAATACTCCTGGTATTGAGAATTCGACTTGTCGACTCGCGCGAGCCACGGATCGAGCACTGGGCCGTTTGCGTGCTGCTCGTTCCACTCGTGTGCTCGACGAATGGCGTCGTCCCGTTCTTCTTGGGTGGTGTTATCCACAATCGACCGAGAGTATGCCTGTGCTGCTGAGCTCTGCTGCGAGTTCGCCAGATACGTGGCCACCACGGGGTAGCTGAGGATTGCCAGCCCAAGAAGAATAATGATCAGAGGAACGAGGCGGCGCCGGAGCGACCCCGCACGTGCCTGTGTCGGCCTCGGCGCGTCCGAATTAACGGTAGTAGTCACGGCGCCTCCTTAATACTTAACTAGTTATTGGTACTGGGCTATGAAATTAGGAATTTCTAGGTTTAGGTGGGGTCTGTTTAGTCTCTGACCCCGAAAGAGATGTCAGCCGTTGTGGCTAGCTCCTATTAGGAAGCAGCGTTCTGGCGACGGTTGGAGTAGAAGGCGTAAGCGCCACCACCCACGATCAGCACGCCACCGAGAACCAGCAGCATGGTGACACCGCGACCACCGGTGAGCGGAAGGTCGAAGCCAGCGTTGGACTCGACGTTCTCGATGTTGACGGTGGTGAGGTCGATGGTCTCGTCTTGGCCCTTCTCGACGGTGAAGTACACCGGCTCAGGGAGCAGCTCGTAGCCGTCGGCAGACTCAGTCTCAACGAGGCAGTAGCCGGTCGGGGTGGTTTCCTTAACCTCGCCGTTCACGTAGTCGTTCACGTGCAGGCCCTTGATGGTGGTGCCTGCGGCTTCCACCTCGATACCCTCGGTAACCTTGTTACTCTCCTCGATAGCATCGGCAGAGTTGCAGGTGTAGAGGTCAAAGGTTGCAGCAATACCATCACCAGCGGTGTTGGTCTTGTTGATCTTCACATTGCCGAAGTAGGTCTCCGGCTGATCCTCGTCCGGAATCTCAACCTCGGTGCCCGGATCATCGTCACCGGTAGAGGTAGTGATCGAGGCGTTGTTCTTGATCGGAGCGGTCTCGTTATCGCCGTTAGCTTTGACCGTGAAGTCAATCTGTGCCTGCACCTTGCGGTTGTCGCCAGTCTTGGCTACGACTTGGCTGATGCCTTCCGAAGTCAGGTCGATAACAACCTCACCGTCGGTGTCGGCGTTGACGGTGTAGTGGGTACCCTTATCAAGTACGGTGCCGTCACCGAGGGAGACCTGCTTAACATCAGGATTCTCCAAACGGGCGGAGGGGTACTTATCGGTCAGGGTGATCTTGGCGAACTCGGAACCGGAAGGAACCTTGGCAGCGACATCATAGGTGATGATGCCGCCTTCCTTGATAGCGTTGGCGTCGGTCACGGACTTGGTGACGACGTCTTCCTGCTTCTTGTTCTTCGGGTAGACGTGTACCTCGCGCAGGAAGCCCTGACGGTTATCCGGATCGGTCAGCGGCATAGCCACGTAGAAGGGCTCGGCTTGGGTGGCCTCGTAGCCGGCCGGTGCAGCGGTCTCAGTGACGCGATAGAGGCCGATCTCTGCAATTTCGAACACAGCCTGACCATCAGCAGTGGTCTTGCTGACAGCGTCGGAGAAACCTGGGGCCTCTTCGGTGCCCTTAGCGATCTTCTCGGCCTTCTTCTGGCCCTCGTTGGTGGTCAGATCAACGCCGGTGACCTTCTCTACCTTGAAGGTTGCGCCATCGAGCGGCTGGCCGAGGTTGGAGGTATCACCAATCTTGGTACCGTTACCGGCCTCGCCGGGGGTGGCGTTGTCGTACTTGTGGACGTGGAGCTGCATGCCCTCGGTCTGAGCTGCTTCCATGGTGTCACAGATGACGCCGTTACACTCGTCAGCAGGCGGAGTCGGTCCGAAGCCTGTTCCAGGACCTCCGGGTCCTGGGGCCCCTTGTGCGGCGGCGATCCCAGCGGAGCCCAAAACGAGCACACCGGAGGCTGCGACAGCGAAGGCGCTGCGTGCAAACTTATTCATAAATATTCCTTCGAAAGTTGGAGATAGTACTAGGCGCTACCGGTTGTAAACACCTAGTAATTTGGCGATGGGTGGCCCCGCCGAAGAATCCCGACGGGATGGTTCCAGCTGTTCCCCACGGCCACGAGGTGAATGTAGGGATACAGGCAAGGCGGTGCCCCTTATCATTCGCTATTGCACCGAGGACGGTCGATTCCCATTGTCACTCCTCAATTAATCAAGCTAACAGTGTTGCCACCGCGATTAGCAGCTGCGTTCTAGGTTGTACGGCGAAGAGCTAGGCTTCCACCGAGAGTGAGAGCTACGCCTGCAAGAAGCAACAGCCACACTCCTTTGCCACCGGTAAGTGGCATGTTTCCCGTCAAGATAGGCAGGGTGAACATCCACGCATCATTGGTATCGGTGACCGAACTAATGGGGTCTCCATTTACCATTTGCCCCTTTGGCACATTAAAGCTAGCCATCACTGTCGCACGGTTAGCGTGATACTGCCCCGGTTCTGCGGCAAGTGACTGAGATGTCCACGTACAGGTGAGGACATCGTTCGGAGCCAAAGGCCGGTTGGGCACAATGCGGACCGTATTCTCTTGTTTTTCTACTTGTGCGCCGCGATTACATTCGAGCCCTTCAGGCACAATTTTTCCGTTGGGCGTTGTTGTATCCGGGTCCAATTGCGCATCAGCAATGGTGAACTTTTCCAGCGGAGCAGTTCCGTCATTACGGATGTCGTAGCGAATAGTTGTGTCGCCGCCGCCAGTCGTGGTGGCTGCGTCTTCGCGGGTGTCTGCATCTTCACCGTTGAGGAACTTCCCTATCGCGACGCTGGGAATGGAGAGACCAACGCAGGCTTCGGCGTTATTGTCGCGGTCCAACTCCACTCGGTTAGTCAGTCCACCAGCCGGGCATTCCAAATTTCCCTTCAGGTCATTGACATTGTCCACCCGGTAGGTCACATTGACCTTGGTCGAGCGCGTCTGCTTCGCGGGGACGTTCTTCATGGCGCTCTTCGGCAGAACCCACGCAGCTCCGTCTTTATTGAGCTCAATAGGCTTCTTGATCAAGGAGCTATCCGCATTGTCGGGATGATCCACCTCTACCTTAAGGATGCGAAGCCCCTGCGGTGCGGTGGGGACTTCCCGAATGCTGTCGGGCGTTCCCTCCGCGGTGCCGTCATTCTTCACATCTACTTGGTATTCGGCTTTAAATTCTTGGCCGTCACCGGTGATCACTCGAGGTTCACTGCTTGCCGACTTAGCAATGCTCAGCTCAGGGTCCCCGTGAGTGTTATGGACTGTACAGTCGACGATATCCTTTTCCTTCAGCCCGCTAATGCTAAAGCTATTGTTGGACACATCGGACGTCACCACGCGACCGGAGCCACTGCCATAGCTGACGGGGACGTTGGCTCCGGCGTTGATCACTTTGCAGGTAGCAACAGCTTTCTTGTTACCGGAGACATCCTGGGGGCGCAGCTTATAGGAAGAGCCTTCACCTAGGATCTCTTGGATCGTGATGGTGGCCGTTCCATTTTTGGCGACTGGGTATTTGAACTCGGTCATACCGTCATTACCGGTAGACTGCTGCACGTTGCGCTGTTCCCTGTCGTTAACAAGGGCACGGTCCGCGCGGAAGGTGAAACCGCCGGTATCGGCTTGATTATCAACCTTGCCATTGGCATCAACGATCTTCTTGTGCACGTTGATAGTTCCGACACAACCGGAAGTGAGTTCGTCTAGATCCTCAGTCAACTCGCGATAATCGCTCTCCACCACACGGTCAGTCAAGCGCTCGAGATATTTGGCCGTACTCTTAAATACCCACGTGACGAAGAGCTCTTTACCATCGTAAGTTCGGCTACCAACTGCGCCTTCAATCTTTTTCCACTGGGCATCTCCAAGCTTCTTAAGCTCAGGTCGATTTACATTTCCACCTCTGACCGCGCCTTGGGTTCCACGTTCAAAACCGGGCGGGGGAGTCTCCGAGTCGCGGAAGTAGGTGTTCAGTTCAAAAGGGCTTTCAGACCAGTATACGGCGTTTCCGTCGGTGACGGCGTTACCCATTTTCAGGGCCACGAGGCGGGTCCCCTGAGCGCGTAGCTGGTCAGCATAGGTGAAGGAGTCGTAGACGCGATGGCTGTAGACTCCTGCCCGTTTGCCAGTAGTACTACCGCTTTCGATGGCTCCATCACCAATGAGAATGATTTGGTCATAGCCCGTACCGAGGGCACTCTTAAGGGCTAGATCGTAGTTTGAGGCACTGTCAACCTCTTGCAGCGGCCATTCACTGCCAAGGTTATCGATAAACGAATTGAATTCGGCTACACCAGCGTCATTCAGCTCCCGCGGCGCGAACCCTCTTCCAGATATGGCGGGTGATTTGGTAGCGAAGGGACGCACACCCACTTCCGTGCCGGTACCTGCGAGATTGTCTCGCACAGCCCTAAGTGCCTCCTGATACTCGCTCACATGGTCGCGTGTCGAACCGGAGACATCGACAAGAATGCCGACTCTCTGGCCACACAGCTTCTGGTAGGGATCACCTGCCGCACGCGGCTTGCGGTTCAGGGTCCTCAGGGGTGGCATGTCAACGGGCTCATCCTCAGAGTCAGCTTCATCCTCGACGGCGTCCGTTTCTTTCGACGTGGTCTCTACAGTTTCCTCGTCGCTTGTGGATCCCTCTTCTACTCGCGTCTCCTTGGGCTTAGTTTGAGGAGCTTGGGAGGTAGTGGAGGGCGCCTTAGTCACGGAAGGAGCGGGCGCAGGTGAGCTACTGGGCTTTGTTTCTTGAGCCGCCTCAGAGTTGTCACTCTCGGTCTCCGAGGCCGTTGCTATGGAGGTATCTTCAATATCCTCAGCATAAGCTGCAGTACCGGCACCATACGTAACTACGCCGACCACAAGCATGAGCACCATGAGTACCGCCATGGCGCTCATGAGCCGCTGCCTGGAGGGTTGTGAAGGATTCAATTTATTGACCTCGGAAAGCTAGAGGATTAACACGAAAAAGCACCAAGAATGAAACATTCTTGGGTGAACTAAGCGTTCCTGCAGTTCGTAGCTGTAATAATCAGCGTTGGCACTCATGCTATAGCACCCAACACGAAGCCACAAGATAGAAAATTTATCTTTCCTTAAGGTACAGCGACGGCGTATCTACTGGGTAGATCGTGCAGGCGTGCGGTTTCGTTTCATGTTGCTGACAAGTTTCTTAAGAGTCTGCTAACAAAACACTACACATAGGGCTATCACCTGCGTCTTCTCAACCATAGGAGCTTTCGAATCATATTCGATCCACTCCCCTCGTCCCACTTTAGGCAGCACAAAGCCTCCCCCCGTTTGGGGACGGGAGGAGGCTGGTTAGGCTAATTTTATGCTTGCTCTATCACATGATGGCGCGTGATGGTTTGGTCGCGCCCAGGGCCCACACCGATATAGGAAATACGGCACCCGGACAGTTCCTCCAGTCGGCGCACATAGTCCTGGGCCTTGGGAGGGAGATCCTCAAAGCTACGGCAGCCGGTGATATCTTCCTCCCACGCCGGCATGGTCTCGTAAATAGGCGTGGCGTGATGGAAGTCAGATTGCGTCATCGGCATCTCGTCGAAGCGCGTGCCGTCTACGTCATAGGCAACGCAAATGGGGATCTCTCCTATGCCCGTAAGCACATCGAGTTTGGTGAGGAAGAGATCAGTGAAGCCATTCACGCGGGAGGCGTAGCGGGCCACCACGGAGTCGTACCAACCACAGCGCCGCTTCCGGCCGGTATTCACTCCCACTTCCCCACCGGTGGTCTGCAGGAATTCGCCCCATTTATCGAAAAGCTCGGTGGGGAACGGTCCGGCGCCCACGCGCGTGGTATAGGCCTTAATGATGCCCAGCGAGGAGGTGACCTTGGTGGGGCCGATTCCGGATCCCACACAGGCGCCGCCCGCTGAAGGATTCGATGAGGTAACGAAGGGATAGGTGCCGTGATCCACGTCCAGCATGGTGGCCTGGCCACCCTCCATGAGCACATGCTTGCCTTCGTCGATAGCGCGATTGAGTTCCAACTCGGACTCGATCACCATCGGCTTCAAGCGTTCGGCATAGGAGAGGAAGTACTGCACAACCTCTTCCGGATCCACGGCTTTACGGTTGTACATCTTCACCAGAATTTGATTCTTCTGGTCGAGGGCAGACTCCACCTTCTGACGCAGGATGGACTCATCAAAGATGTCCTGCACGCGCACGCCCACGCGGGAGACCTTGTCCGCATAGGTGGGGCCAATGCCGCGGCCGGTCGTACCAATGGCCCGTTTACCGAGGAAGCGCTCTCCCACTCGATCAATGATCTGGTGGTAGGGAGCCACCACATGGGCGTTCGCGGAGATACGCAGCCGCGAGGCATTGGCGCCGCGGGCCTCAAGGCCATCAATCTCGTCGAAAAGCGCCTCAAGGTTGATAACCACGCCGTTACCCAACACAGGGGTGGCGTTCTCTGACAGTACGCCCGCCGGAAGCAACTTGAGCTCGTACTTGTCACCGCCCACCACCACGGTGTGCCCAGCGTTATTTCCGCCATTGGGCTTGACCACATAATCTACTTGTCCGCCGAGGATATCGGTGGCTTTTCCCTTGCCTTCATCGCCCCATTGGGCGCCGACGATGACCACAACCGCCATGGTGTGTCACTTCCCTTTATGTCTATTGAGAGGTATGGAGTGTCCTAGCCCCCTGAAGAGCCGGAATCAGTCTACATCACCACTATCTCAGCGTTGTGTGGTGTCTTTGTAGGCGGCCAGGGCGCGGGCGCGTGACTCCTTCACATCCACATGTGGCTCGGGATACAGCGGTGTTCCCCACTCCGGCACCCAATGTTGGATATAGCGGTGCTCGGCATCGAACTTCTTTTCCTGAGTGAGGGGGTTGAAAATACGGAAGTACGGGGCAGCGTCATCCCCGCAGCCCGCTACCCACTGCCAATTGAAAGGGTTGGCGGCATAGTCGGCGTCGACAAGGCAATTCCAGAACCACTCCTCGCCATGACGCCAATGAATCCCCAAGTTTTTTGTCAGCCACGATCCCACCACCATCCGCACGCGATTATGCATTGTGCCGGCGGCCCAGAGCTCGCGCATGCCGGCATCGACGAGCGGAACGCCGGTGGTGCCACGCTGCCACTGGGTGAGCTCCTCCGCATACTCCTCGTGGGGCGGGGTCAGCGGGAAGGCGCTGGCGTCGCCGTTCCACGCCCACGGGAAGGAATCGAATTGTCGCCGCACATTCGTTGTGGCGAGGTCCGGATGCGCCCACAGGCGAGTCCAAGCGAACTCGCGCCATAATAACTCGGAACGGAACGTCGGATCGGACACGCGCTGCCACAGGATTGCGGGGCTGATCTCGCCGAAACGCAAATGGGGTGAGAGCCGCGAGGTGGCGGGCACGGCCGGGAAGTCGCGCTTGTCTGCGTAGTCGCCATAGGATTCACAGCGCTGCGCAAAGCGGTGCAGCGCCGCCCACGCACCCACCTCGCCGGGCTGCCACTGCTCGCGAAACTCCGCCGCCCAATCGATCTCACTCACCAAGCCGAGCGCACGAATATCCTCATCAAGCTCCCACGACGGCTCCTGCGGCGCTGGCGGCTGCACGTCAGCGACACCGCCCTGGTCCTCGAGCAGCTCCCCCGCTTTACGAGCATAGGGGGAATAGACCGCATAGGCGGTGCCCTTATTAGTTTTTACTTCCCAGGGCTCAGACAGCAGATAGCCGGGAAAACTGCGCACAGTATAAGTGGTGGAGAGCTCGGATTTGATGGCTCTATCGCGCTCCGCGAGTTGTGGCATGTAGCGGCGCTGCCATACAACCGTGTGCGCACCGCACTCTGCCGCGAGCTGCGGTAGCAGCTGGGCGGGATCGCCAGACACAATATGTAAAGGAATGCCGAGATCTGCGAGGCGGCGGCGATGTGCCTGCAGCGAATAGGCTAGCCACCAGCGGCTCGCCTCCCCGAGCGGCCGCAGCCCCAGTGGCGGGGTTTCCCAGATGTAGACCGCGCAGATGTCCTCGTCCTGCTCTCTTGCCCATTCCAGCGGGGCGTGATCGATTGTGCGCAGGTCATCGCGGTACCACACCAAAATCATAATCCCCCAGTGTAGCCAGATACTATGGCAGTCATGTCCACCCTTGTGCTTAATTGTGGTGCTCACTCTTGCCCCCTCGACGCCGGCGAGCTCATGCAGCTTCCGGCGCTGCCGCAACGGCGTGACCTGATGTTTCTCGGCGCGCGGGCGCGGGATATTCTGCCCGAGGATCCCACCCCGAGCCTGGCCGAGATCCAGGCACGCCCCGATGTGGAGCACCTTGGCCAGCCCCAACCTGCCCCGCAGCAGCCAGCGGAGCCGTGGCGGATCATCGTGGTAGGCAGCGATGCCGCCCTGTCGGCGGTGCTCAGCCGGTTGATGAAGATCGATGCGCTGTGGGCTGAGATCGGTTTTGTGCCCACGGATCCGGGCTCAGTAGCGGCCCGGAATTTCGGGATTCCCACCGAGCCAACGGCTGCTTGGCGGCTGGCGTGCTATGGCTCGTCGCGGCCGAGCTGTCTCATCCGCGACGATAAAGGCGCCGTGGTGGCCGGGCACGCGACGATCAGCGACCCTGAGGATCTACAACTCGTGGGAGAGATCATCGTGGATGATGCTCGCCTGCACCATAACGAGAACCACTCCCCCGCCCGTCGCGGGCTTTTTGGTGCCCGCGTGGTTCCCATGGTGGATGCGCCTGGGATTGCGGCGGTACGGCTGAGTACTTCCCTTGCTCCCGCACGAGGGCGCTGGTGGTTCCGCCGCAGCACTGCCTGTGAACGCGATGCCTCCTCTCTACTCACGGGTCGCGCCGTGCAGGCCGGTGGGCCGCAGCTGCGGGTGAGTATTGATGGGGTGGCCCGCCCGAAGCCGGTGGAGGCTGTGACTTTCTACCGGCACTTACGCGATGCGCAGATTATTCGCCTCTAGCGTGGCCGCGGGCGCTTAGGCGGCCTAGTCTTCCCAGAGCTCGGGCGGCACATGCGGGGTATCGGAGGTGGGCTTGAGTACCGCCTGCGCCGAATCACGCGACAAGCCGCATACTTGCAGCAGATCGACCACCAGCGAACGGGACTGCCCGAGCATCATATGCGCCGAGAGCACACGCCCCTCGGCCACAGCGAGGCCCATGCGAGCACCGAGGCGACGAAGCCGTCGTACCACCTGTGGGATTTGCTGAGACCGAACGTTTTTCTCGCCGCGGTCGAAAAGCTCGGAGAGCTGCAGGGTAATATCCGAGAGCTCATCAATGAGGGCAAGCTGTTCATCGCTGACCGTATCCCCATCTTCAATGAGCACTTGGGCGCGGCGCGCCAGCACGCGGGTGGTGCGCACCGCGTTATCTACCTGTTCCAAAGTGGTTAGCAGAGTATTGACGCGGCGGGAAGCGTCGCCCCAGAGGAAGGGCGATACTTCGACCGAGGCCTTGCCTTCCTTGGCGGCGGCGATCATGGTGTTGATATATCCTTGGGTGCCACGCACCTCGTCCAACGCTTCCGCGATGGCGTGGGCATCATTGCTGCGCAAGGCCGCCGCCACATCGGCCAGGACATCGGAGGCAATACCGAGTACTTTGGCAATTTCCCGCCGCCCCGCTTTGAGCGGGGAGGCAGGGATCAGCGCCATCATGAGGATAGCGACCAGCCCACCGATCACCGCGTCAATCATGCGGTCGAAGCCACCGGCGTCGCCCGGCGGGAGCAGGGTGGCCACCAGGACCGCACCAATCGCCGCCTGGTTAGAGACCAGCGGGGATTTGTCCATAAAGCGGGCCACCGCCTGGGTGATGATCACCGCGGCCGCGATCTGCACGGGACCCGAGCCCACTTGCACGATGAGAAGATCTCCGATACCGACGCCGATGACCACGCCCACCATTAGCTCGATGGCGCGGCGCATGCGCCCTACCCCGGAGATACCGGTGACGATTACGGCCGCCATAGGGGCAAAGAAGGGAACGTTGTGGTGGGTGATGTGCAGCGCGATGAAGAACGCGAGACCGGCACCGAGCGCGGATTGAACGATACTCAGCCAGGAATCGTTCAGGCGGTGGGTGCCGTGAGTGATGGCGCGTTTCACCCGGCCGGAGAGGCTGCTGGGGACGCGGAGCCGGCGGAGAACCCGGCCGGTGGTGGATGACGTGCGGGGTGGCTGGGGCATGGCTCATTATTTTAGGTCGGCCCCGCATACCCTGCACACCCCCTCCCGAGCATGAGCAACGGGAGGGGGTGCGTCGACAAGCGGTGTGCTGCTACAGCAGACCGGCGCGTTCCACGATGGAGCGGATTGCCTCGCGCGAGGGCTCATCCGTGATCTGCGGCAGCGGCGGGGACATGAGGTTGGAGGAGAACACGCCCATCAGCTCGAGGGCGGTTTTAAATGCTCCCACTCCCGCAGCTGGGCCTACCTTGCCCACCGGCTGGAATACGATTTCGAAGAGCGCGGCCAAGCGATTCTGCTCGGCAATCACCGTGGGGAAATCGCCGGCCTGGTAGGCCTGCCACATCCGCACATAGCCGGCGGGGTCCACATTGCCCAAGCCCGGCACGCAGCCATCGGCGCCCGCGGCGAAGGCGCCATCCACCACGGCCTCGTGGCCGGTGAGCACCACCAGCGGGTGGCCAGCGGCCTCGTTGAGCTGGACGAGACGGCGGAAGGACACATCGTCGCCGGAAGAATCCTTCACTCCCGCAAGCACGCCTTCCGTGCCAAGGGCCACGAGCAGCTCCGGGGCGAGCTTGGTGTGCACGCACACCGGGATGTCATAGGCGACCACCGGCAGCTCGGTGGACTGCGCCACTAAGCGGAAGTGCTGGGTGATCTCCTCCGGGCCAGTAATGGCGTAGAAGGGGGCGGTGACCACCACGGCGTCCACGCCGCAGGACTCGGCCTGGCGCACGTGCTCGATCACGCGATTAGTTTGAGTATCAATGCAACCGGCGTACACGGGAACCCGGCCAGCGACGTGCTCGACGGCCGTGCGGAGCATATGAGTGCGGTCGGCGTCGCTAAGAAAAGCCACCTCACCGGAGGAACCGAGAGCGAAGATGGCATCCACGCCCGCCTCGATGAGCCGATCGATCAGCTTTTTCAGCGCCGGAATATCAATGTCGCCCGTTGCACTCAGCGGAGTCAACAGCGGCGGAATAATGCCGTGGGAAATTCGCGACATAGCAGTCATTATTACCTTTCTAGACGCTACAGAATTAGAGCAGCGAGGGGGTTGCGGCGAGCAGAGTCCGGGTGTAGTCCTGCTTCGGGGAGTCGAAAAGATCGTCGGTAGGCTGCTCCTCGATAATCTCGCCCTTGTACATCACGCACATACGATCAGAGACATAGCGGACAGTGTTGATGTCGTGGGAGATAAACACCAAGCCGAGGCCTAGCTCATTGCGGAGATCGGTGAGCAGGTTGAGCACCTGGGCGCGCACCGAGACGTCGAGCGCGGAGGTGGGCTCATCGGCGATGATCAGATCGGGTTCGAGGGCCAGGGCGCGGGCGATCGCCACGCGCTGGCGCTGTCCGCCGGAGATCTGGCGCGGCAGCACTTCGAGGGCCGATTGCGGCAGGCCCACGAGATCCAGCAGCTTCTTCACCCGCTTCAGACGGGCGTTTTCGCTACCAATCTTGTGCACGCGCAGCGGGTCCAGCAGCTGATCGCGCACACTCATGCGCGGATTGAGTGCGGTCGCCGGGTCCTGGAACACCACCGATACTGAGCGGCCGAGCTCCTTGCGCATCTTGGCGTTGTTCTTCATCGGTCGCCCCTTGAAGAACACATCCCCGGAGGTGGGCTTTTGCAGCCCCACCATCACCCTGGCGAGCGTGGACTTACCGCAGCCGGACTCGCCCACGATACCCACGACCTCGCCGCGGCGAATGCTCAGATTCACGTCCTTATTGGCGTGCACCTTATCGGGGCGGAAGAGCTTACCCGTGCGGGTCTTGTGAATAACGTTGATGTCATTGAGCTGAATCAGCGGCTCTGCGGCAGCTGCAGCTTTCTTCTTAGCCATCGTGATCTAGGCTCCCTTCAAGCTATTCAGTAGCTGGTCGGTGGCAGCGTAGGAGTGGCTGGGGGAACCATCCACTGGGCGCAGCTCGGGCTTTTCGTTCAAGCCGATCTCCGGATAGGAGGAACGGGGGGCAAAGCGGTCGCCCTCCACGAACTCGCGCGGACTGGGCACGGTACCGGGCACCTGGTAGAGCCGGTCAGCACCGGCTTCGATGGACAGCACGGCGCCGAGCAGGCCGCGGGTGTACTCGTGTCGCGGATCGGCGAGCAGTTCGCGGGTATTGCCCTGCTCCACCACCTGGCCGGCGTACATCACGGTGATCTTGTGGGCCAGCTTGGCCACAAGCGCGAGGTCGTGGCTGACGAAGATCATGGAGAAGCCGAGCTTGTCGCGCAGCTCATTGAGCAGGTCCACCACTTGGTGTTGGACGGTGACGTCCAGGGCCGTGGTGGGCTCATCGGCGATGAGCAGTCGCGGGTTGCGCGTCAGGGCCATGGCGATCAGCACGCGCTGGCGCTGACCACCCGAGAGCTCGTGCGGATAGGACTTGAGGGTGCGCTCGGGGTCGAGTCCCACCAGCTCCAGCAGCTCCTCCGCGGAGCGCTTGCCACCGCGGCGAATCAGCTGATGCAGCTGGGACTTAATCAGCATGGAGGGGTTCAGCGAGCTGAGCGCATCCTGGTAGATCATGGCCATATCGTGGCCACGCAGGGCATTGTGCTCCTCGGGCGAGAGCTCGAGAACATTCTTGCCATCGAAGAGGATCTCGCCGGTGATGCGGGCGGTACTCGGAAGCAGCCCCATGATCGCCATGGACACGATGGATTTACCGCAGCCGGACTCGCCCACCAGCCCCATGGTTTGGCCTGGAGCGACGGTGAAGCTGATGTTATCCACAATGTTCACATCGCCGTGCGCGGCGGGGAAGGCGATGGAGAGGTTCTTGACCTCGATCAGCGGCTCCTTGCCCAAGGTGTAGTCGAGGCGACGATTTTCCTTGGACTCGGCCTCGCGGAGGGTAGCCAGCGAGGTCTGCAGGGAGGCGCGGGCCTCTTCAGCGGAGACCACACCGAGGGTGTCGCGGCCCTGCACGGTCTCGCCCTCGTCCGTCGTAGCGGCGGTGGGCTTGATCCGCGGGGAGGCCATGGCGTCGGTAAGCCCCTCGGAGAGAATATTCAGCGCCAGCACGGTGAGCAGAATCATCAGGCCGGGGAAAAAGGTGGGCCACCACGCGCCGTTGAGCAGTACCTGCTTGCCATCGGCCAGGATATTGCCCCAGGAGGGCTCGGGCGGATTCACGCCGGCGTTAATGAAGGACAGCGAGGCCTCGAAAACGATGGCATCGGCCACGAGCACGGTGGCGAACACCGCGATGGGGGCGATGGTATTGCGAGCCACGTGCTTGAACAGGATATGCGGCACCCCAGAGCCCATCACCTTGGCGGCGGAGACATAGTCCTCGCCGAACTCGGCGAGCACATTAGCGCGCACCACGCGGGAGAGCTGCGGCACGTAGAGGAAGCCAATGGCAAAGACCAGCACGGGGATGGAGTTGCCGAATACGGCCACGAATACGGCGGCCAGCGCGATACCGGGAAAGGACATGATGATGTCCAGCACGCGCATGAGCACCTCGGAGACCACCTTGCCGGCGGTCGCGGCGATGGAGCCGAGCACGGCGGCCACGGCGAGGGCAGCGGCGGTGGCGCAGAGGCCGATAATCAGGGAGGACTGGGCACCATAGGCCACGCGGGAGAAGATGTCGCGGCCGATGGAATCAGTACCAAACCAGTGGGCACTGCTGGGCGGTTCGATCGGGGCGCCGGTGGTGGCGAGACGATCATAGGGGGCAATCAGCGGCGCGAGAATCGCCATGAGTGCCACGAGCAGCACAAAGCCGAGTGCGACTTTGGAGATCAGGGGCAATGCACGCAGACCTTGGAAGCGCGCACCGGCGTTGGATTCGAGTTGAGCAGTCAGTTTTTTACGCATTAGATGCTCCTGATCCGCGGGTTAACGAGAACGTACAACATGTCCACGATGATGTTGATGATGATGAAGGCGATGGCCACGGTGAGCGTCACGCCTTGCACCAGGTACACATCGTTGCGGGTCACGCCGTCCAGAATGAGCTGGCCCATGGCTTGGATATTGAAGATGATCTCGATGATCACTGCGCCACCCATGAGATAGCCGACGCGCAGGCCCAGCACAGTGATCGGGGTGATCAGTGCATTGCGCAGCACATTGCGGGAAATCACTTCCCGCTTCGGAATACCGGAGCCGATGGCGGTGCGCACATAATCCTTATCCAGCTCCTCCACCATCGCGGTACGAACCACGCGGGTGAGCGAGCCGGCGACGGGCAGCGCCAAGGCCACTGCGGGCAGGAACATGTTATTCACATAGGTCGCGGGATCCTCGGAGAAGGGCACCCAGCTGGTGATGAGCGCGGGGAATACTCCGGCGCCGCCGGGGATAGTGCCCAGCCACTGGATCAGCAGGATGGCCAACCAGAAGGAGGGGGTGGCCAGCGCCGCGATGGAGAACACGCGGATGACCTGGTCCGGCCAGCGGTCGCGGTAGAGGGCTGCCACCACGCCGAAGATGAGCGAGAGGACAGCGGCGATGATGAGGCCGAGGAAGGTGAGCTGCAGGGTGATGGGGAAGGCTTGAGCGATCACGTCCACCACGGGAGTATTACCGGTGGTGGTGCCCAGATCGCCCTGCACCATGTTCACGAGGAAGCTGCCATAGCGGACGAGGAGCGGATCATTGAGGCCGTGCGTTTCGCGGTAGTTCTCCAGCGCTTCTAGCGAGGCCGCTTCGCCCAGCGCGAGGCGGGCAGGATCGGCAGGGCTAAAGGACATGATGAAGAACACCAAGAACGTCACACCAAGGACCATGATGGGCAGCGCCACCAGGCGCCGGCCGATCAGTCGGATCAGGTTAGACATAGATTCTTCTTCTCATTTCGTGCATACACAAGGCCGCCGTCGGGCAGGTGGGGGTGCAATCCGCCCCACGGCGGCCTAGGAGTGATGCGGCGATGTGGGCCGCGGCGGTCAGGGGTGCCGGCGTCCACGGGCGCGCAGCAGGCTGCGCGGCGCCCCGCGGATCGGCCCCGTTTTATTGGGTGGTGCCCACACCCACGAAGCTCAAGCCAGTGAGAGAAATTGGCTGGAAGTCCACCAAGGTGGTGGCGTCATAGGCTGTGGGTGCCTTGCGGTGGAAGAGCGGATAGAGAGGAACATTCTCAGACAGAACGTCATAGAGCTCATTCCAAGCGTTTTGCTGGTCGGTGGGATCGGTGGCGCGCTGGCCCTTATCCAGCAACTCCTGCACCTTGTCATAGGACTCGGTGCCCTTCCAGTGCATGCGGGAATCGGTCCAGGTGTCGCCGGCGTACCACCAGCGCATGAGCAGATCGGGGTCATTGCCGAAGACGCTCGGGTCGCCGGGGGCGATCACCACGTCATAGGCATCGGGCTTGCCGTCGATGGTGTTGTAGACATCGGAGGACTTCTTCTCGATGAACTCCACCTCGATGCCCAGACCGGAGATGGACTGCTCGATGAGCGGGGTGCATTTCTTCACCCAGTCGTGGTCGGTGCACAGCATCCGCAGCTTGGTCAGGCCGGTCTCCTTGAACAGGCTCTTGGCCTTGTCCGGCTCATAGCTGTAGACGGTGGAGGCTTCGTGGTAGTTCGGGTGCTCCTTCTGCAGGAAGGAGGTGGCCGGGGCAGCCTGGTCGAGCATTGCGGTAGAGATAATCTTCTCCATATCAATGCCGTAGAGGAAGGCCTGGCGGTTCTTCACATCCGAGAAGGGATTGTCCTTGGTGTTGTTGAACATGGCAAAGAGCAATCCGAAGCCCTGCACGGACTCCACGGTGGACACGGCCTTGAGCTGCTCCACGGAGAGGTAGGGCACCGAGTCGATGGCCTGCACCTCGGCGGACTGCATGGCGTTCGTGCGGGTGGAGGCATCGGGGATGATCTGCCAGGTCATGGCGGCGGCGCGGGCCGGCTTGGGGCCGGTGTAGTCATCGAAGCGCTCGAACTGCACCTTCTTGGAGGTGCCGCCGTTATCGGTCATGCGGTAGGCGCCGGTGCCGGTGGGGTTGGCGTCGAAGCCCTCGGGATCGGACTCCACTAGGGCCTTGGGCACGATCTTGATGACCGAGAGGCGATCAGCGAACACGCCGGTCTCGTGCTTGGTGGTGATGATGACGGTGGAGTCATCCTTCTTTTCCACCTTGTCGATGAAGGGGACGAAGGAGGCGTAGAGGGACTTATTGGCATCGTCCATCACGCGCTCATAGGAGAACACGACGTCATCGGCGGTGACGGGGGTGCCGTCATGGAAGACGGCGCCATCGCGCAGCTGAATTTCGGAGGTGGTGCCGTCGAGTTCCGGCATCTCCTTGGCCAGGGCCGCATAGGACTCGCCGGTGACGGGGTCCATTTCCGTGAGGCCCTCGAGGGTGTGCCAGTTGGCGGCCAAGGTGAGCGCGGAGGTGGTGGTCATCGGGTCATAGCCGTTGGTGCCCAGCTCATAGGAGATGGCGGCGTTGATGGTGCCATCGTCCTTGGCATCCTCGGCCTTGGCGGGCTCTTGCTGCACCCCGCCGTCGCCATTACCGGACCCACAGGCCGCCAGAGTGGCGGTGAGGCCAGCGGCGGCACCGAGAGCGCCGGTGATGCGGAAAAAATCACGACGGCTAAATGGGCGGTGCATTGAATCAGTCATAATGGCTGCTTCCTTTGTTCCTACTCGGTCCCGGCGGTGGAGCGACGCGTGGCGTCTCGACGGGAGGTGCCTGATGCGGAATATGAAATTGAGAGCGGGACATTGCACCGGCCACGCTGGCGCGGGGCGTAGACCCTATGTATTCATTGTGTCAGTGAGGATGTGATTGAACCATAAGGCTTAGAAAGAAAGAGGTCCAGATCACTGCCTACCTCAATAGTACGTCAGACATCTGATGAGGTAAAGCGCTTCTGTTAAACTTGCCCCTAAAGACAACTACATCCGGCCACTTCCCCGCCGTAGAGCCCGAAAACGGCCCGCCCCTACCCCCATATAGGTGCACACGACGGTGGCAGCACACCAGGCGGGCAACGTCGATAAGCGTCGATAGCCACCTGCCGCCCAGTGGCCACCCCCACCACCCAAGAAAGCTGAAAATGTCATGCCCGTCCGCAAGAACTCCCACGGCATTAGTCCCACTGCCACGGCGATCGAGGACTATATCCGCGAACATAAGCTCACCCCCGGGGACGTGCTGCCCTCCGAGGCCGCGCTCTGTGAACTCCTCAACGTCTCTCGCTCCTCCGTGCGCGAAGCAATGCGCACCCTCTCCACATTGGATGTGGTGGAGGTTCGCCACGGCTACGGCACCTATGTGGGGCAGATGTCGCTGGCACCATTGATTAACGGCATGGTGCTGCGCATGAGCCTCAATGAGAAGGTCGCACTCCAACAGCTCAAGCACGTGGTGGATACCCGCATCGCCTTCGATCTCGCCGCCGCCGAGGACCTCATGGCACATTATCGCGCCACCTCCACCGCCACCCTGCGCCAGCATGTGGCCGATATGCGCGCCGCCTGGGATAAGGGGCAGTCCTTCGCCGAGCACGATCGCGCCTTTCACCAGGAGCTCATCGACCAGCAATCCAATCCCCTGCTGCGTGAGCTCACCATGGCCATGTGGGAGGTCCACACCCGCGCCATTCCCATCATCGGCGTGACCACCCCGAAGGACATGGAAGACACCATCAACGCCCACGAGCTGATGATCGACGCCCTCGAAGCCGGCGATATGCAGGCCTATAAGGACGTCATCGAGCAGCACTATCGGCCGCTGCGGCGCGTCATCTCCGAGCAATTGGCCGCCGAGGGGTGCGAGCAGTGAGCCGGTATGTCATCGGCATCGACCTCGGCGGCACAAAAATCGCCGCCGGCCTCATCGACACCGAACGCCCCACCGAGGTGATCCAGCAGGTACGCACTGCCACCCCCGCGGCCAGCCAGATCATCCCCAGCATCGCCGAGCTCATCCGTCCGCTTATCGACGCCGCCCCGCAGCCGCCACACGCCCTCGGCATCGGCGCCCCGGGCGTGATCGACCCCGCCCGCGGGGTGGTGGTCTCCGCCGGGCCCACCATGCCTGGCTGGGCCGGCACCGATATCCGCACAGATCTCAGCGCCGCCACCGGCCTAGAGGTGCACGTAGCCAATGACGTGCGCGTGCTGGGCCTCGGGGAATCCCGCTATGGCGCCGGTGCCCGCTATCAGCGCACGCTCTTTCTCAGCCTCGGCACCGGGGTGGGCGGGGCATTCGTCTTCCACGGCACACTCGCCGAATCCCCCCACTTCACCGCAGGGGAGCTGCGCCGGATCATCGGCCGCGACTTCGAGGGCATGGCCGCCCCCATCGAGGATTTCGCCTCCGGGACGGGACTGGCCGCCACCTATAACCGCGCGGCCGGGTACAAAGAGGCAGAGGCGCTGGATCTGCGCGCCATCATGGCCCGCTATGAGCAGGACGAACTCGCCCAGCGCGTGATTAAACGCTGCATGCTCAACCTGGGAGAAGCCATCGCCGGGCTGGCCAGCGCCATCGACGTCGATGCCATCATCCTCGGCGGCGGTGTGGGCAATCTTGGCGATGTGGTGCTCTGCCCCTTCAAGCGGGCATTCCGCACCTATTCCCTGCAGCCACTGGACACCATTGACATCCTGCCCGCCCAGCTCGGCCACGACGCCCCGCTCATCGGCGCGGCCGCACTGGTTCCTGCCTGAGCTTCCTTCCCCGTCTTTTACGCATTCGTCACTTGAGGAGAATTCCCTTGTCTCTATCCCTCACCGACTTCAGCACCCAGGTTCGCGGTAGCCTCATCGTCTCCGCCCAAGCCCCCGATGGGCATCCGCTCCGCGATACCCACACCATCGCTCGGTTAGCGGCCGCCGCCGAGCACGGCGGCTCCACCGCTATCCGCTGCGGCGGCTATGGCGGGCTGGCCGATATCCGCGCCGTGGCCGCAGCCGTATCCGTGCCAGTGATCGGGCTAACCAAGGAAGGCGATACGGGCGTCTACATCACCCCCACCGTGGCCTCCGCCGTGGCCGTGGCCGAGGCGGGCGCGCAGGTGGTGGCCATCGACGCCACCCAGCGGCCCCGCCAAGATGGCTCGAGCTTCGCCGAGCAGGTGCGCGCCGTGCACGAGGCCGGCGCCTTGGCTATGGCCGATATCGCCACCGTCTCCGAGGCCACTGCGGCGGTGGCCGCCGGCGCCGATATTGTCTCCACCACCCTGGCCGGCTACACCGAGCACCGCGCCGCCACCACCGGCCCCGACCTCGAGCTGGTGCGCGAGGTTCGCGCCGCCATCGGCCCAGAAGTCTTCCTCATCGGTGAGGGCCGCTATCACAGCCCCGAGGCCGTCAGCGCCGGCTTGGAGGCCGGTGCCGACGCCATTATCGTGGGCACCGCCATCACAGATACCGCGTGGGTGACCGCCCGCTTCGTCGAGGCAGCTCGCGCTCGCGAAGGAGTGGATCATGACTGAGTACATTGGCACTCTCATCCAACCAGGCCAGCCCGGCTATCCAGCCCGAGTGAGCATCGATAGCTCCGGCAGCGCCGCCATCGAACGCCTCGATAAGCCCGTGGACACCGGGCTTGTCATCACCCCTGGACTGGCGGACCTGCACAACCACGGCGGCGCGGGCTTCTCCTTTCCCACCTCCTCGCTGGAGGAATGCCGCGAGGCCGCGCTGCACCACCGGCGATTTGGCACCACAACGCTTTTGGCCTCCACAGTCTCGCAGACCCGAGAGGTGCTACTGCCCCAGCTCGGCATCCTCGCCAGCCTGGTGGAGGAAGGCAGCCTCGATGGCATCCACGCCGAAGGGCCCTTCGTCAACACCTGCCGCTGCGGCGCCCAGGACCCAGCCGCCATCATCCCCGGCGACCCCGAGTTCTTCCGCGAGATGATCGAGGCCGCGCGCGGCCAGCTGCGCTCGATCACCTTCGCCCCAGAAACCGATCACGCCCGAGAGCTGGTGGATCTGTGTGTGCAGCATGACATCATCGTCTCCTTGGGGCACACGGATGCGAACTTCGACGAGACCGCCGCGATCGTGGACTATGCCACCGGCCAGGGCGCGCAGGTAACAGCCACGCACCTGTTCAATGCCATGCCCTCGCTGCACCACCGCAATCCCGGGCCCATCGCTGCGCTTCTCGACGCCGCCTCCCAGCGCGAGGACGTCTCCGTGGAGCTCATCGCCGATGGCGTGCATCTGGATAACCACACCGTGCAGATGGTGCTCAACACCGTGGGCTATCCCGCGGCCACCTTCGTCTCCGATGCGATGGGGGCGGCCGGCAAGGCCGATGGCGACTATGTGCTCGGCGCACTCGCCGTCACCGTCCGCGATGGCGTCGCCCGGCTGCGCACCGAGGATGGCAGCGAAGGCTCCATCGCCGGCGGCACCTCGCGGGTCAGCGACCAGGTGCGTCTCCAAAGCTCCGTCGGCCTGCCGCTGCCGCAGGTACTGCGCTCCGCCACCTCCGGCCACGGGCTGCTGAACCTCGCCCACCGCGCCAGCGTGAGCGAGGGCCCCGCCAATCTCGTGGTGTGGGACGAGCAGATGCAGGTGCGTGAGGTCTATCGCGAAGGACACCGCGCACAGTCCTAGTTAGCGCCAGATTCAGGGCGTTCGAACCATAGGGTTCGGGCGCCCTTTTCTCTACCCAGTCAAGGCTGAGCACGTGGCTTGGTGGTAGCACCGTTATGCGGGTAGGTGAATTTTTTGCTTCCTGCTGGGAGGGGCGGTTATATGCCGGCCCCTGATGGGCAGTTGCTGACATATCCCCAGTTAAACGCGCCCCTTGCAGCCGATCCTGAGAGGACACATAGACGAGGCTGGGGCCGATTCGCCCCCACATGAGGGTGACTGAGGGTGGCGTCGATAAGCAAAAAGAAGGCATATTACTCACAGGTGGGATGTTTTATAATCAGTTCGCAGCGCTTTTCATCTGTTGTAGATTCGTTACTTTACGGCTTAGGATTTCGTCACCCCCTATCCCACATTCGTGAGAGGATGACACATGTCCCTAACTCGAGCCCTACGCTCGATAGCGGTCGCTGCTGCAGCAGTGACACTTCCCCTGCTCAGCGCCCCCGTGGCCGTCGCCGAACCCGCCCCCGCGCTGGTCGATCAAGGTGACGTACTGCTCACCGACGCCGGCAATGGCCAAGTCAGCTCCTGCACCATCGGCTACGTGGACGAGGCCAATGGCCGCGCCTGGACCGACGCCCACTGCGGCGCCAACGGCACCGAGGTCTACGACGCCTTCTACACCCCCATCGGCCGCCTGCACCACATCTACCCCGACGTGTTCGCCGCCGTACAAAACAGCAACGACTCCCGCTGGGGGCCGGTGAGCCGCATGGCCGACGTGGCCTACATCGAGTTCTACGACTCCAAGTACATCGGCCAGAACTACTTCTCTGGCGACACCATCGCCCAGCCGGAGGTTGGCGACAAGCTGTGCACCTACGGCAACCGCACCCAGCGCATCGCCTGCTCCCCGATCCTGTACCTGACCGGCCCGGTGGCCATCACCGCTGACGTGGGCAGCGATCACGGCGACTCTGGCGGACCCGCTTGGATCGAGGGCAAGGGCTACTTCGGCCAGCTGCTCGGCGCCGACTGGATCTGGCGCTCCGATCAGGGCAAGATCACCACCACCGTGTTCCGCCAGGTCGGCAACAACGATCTCGCCCGCCCGCTGAACCTGCACCAGCCAGTGGAAGGCTATGAGCCGGACTTCAACCTAGTGCGCAGCCAGCCCGTGACGAGCACCGCCGACGCTGATCGCATCATGAACGAGAAGCGGGAGCGCGACGCCAAGGAGCGGGAGCGCGTGGAGCGTCACCGCCGCGGCGAGACGCTTGAGGAAGACCTGCGCCGCGCCCGCACCGCCAAGAACGAGCTGGAAGGCCGCAAGAAGGACATCGAGGAAAAGCTGGAGAACACCACTCCGGAGGAGCAGATCGATTCCGAGGACAAGCTCAATGAGCGTGCCGAGCTCGAGCGCGAGCTGGAGGAAGTCAACTCCACCCTGGAGATCGTCTCCGAGCAGACCGAGATCTACGAGCGGATCACCACCGACACCACCGACTACGAGCGCTCTGAGCGCCGCAGCCTGATCTCGTGGCTCACCCGCCGCTAGATCGCTAGATCGCTCGTGCTCGTTCGCTAGCCCGCTAGCCCGCTAGCCGGCTCGCAACAAGCGCATAACACGCACCTACCGCCCCCAGCGCGGCCCTCGTGGCCAGGCTGGGGGCGGTAGTACTGCGCGCGGGGGTGTGAGGGTGGGCAGCGGCGCGGGGTGGATACTGCGGCGCGGGGACGGGAGCTCGGGTGCTGGGGTGGACGTCCGAGCACCCGGGAGCGAAGCGGCGAGTGAGCAGCGCACTGAGCGGACGTCGAAGGAAGACCCCCAGACATGCGAACACCCTCCCCGTTGCGTGGTGTGCTGTGGGGAGGGTGTGAAGGGGGGTGTTACTTGGATACGGAGGTGCCAGCGGAGTGGAGGTCCTGGCAGGCCTCCACGATGCGCTCGGCCATGCCGGTCTCGGCCTTTTTCATGTAGGAGCGGGGATCGTAGACCTTCTTGTTTCCGACCTCGCCGTCGATCTTGAACACGCCATCGTAGTTAGCGAACATGTGGCGGGCGACCGGGTTGGTGAACGCGTACTGGGTGTCGGTGTCCACATTCATCTTGATCACGCCGTAGCGCAGGGACTCCTCGATCTTTTCCTTCTCGGAGCCGGAACCACCGTGGAAGACGAAGTCGAAGGGGTTAGAACCGGCATCCAGGCCGAGCTTCTTTTCTGCCACCTTCTGGCCCATGTCCAAAACCTCGGGGCGCAGCTTGACGTTGCCCGGCTTGTACACGCCGTGAACATTACCGAAGGTAGCGGCCAGCAGGTAGCGGCCGTTCTCACCGGTACCGAGAGCATCAATGGTCTTAGCGAAGTCTTCCTCAGAGGTGTAGAGGTTAGCGCCAGCCTTGGCCTCCACGCCGTCCTCCTCGCCGCCGACGACACCGATCTCTACCTCGAGAACGATATTGGCGTTACGGGCCTTTTCCAGCAGTTCCTGGGCGATCTCAAGGTTCTCGTCGATCGGCACAGCGGAACCATCCCACATGTGGGACTGGAACAACGGCAACTCACCGCGATCCACGCGCTCCTGAGAGATCGCGATCAGCGGACGCACGTACTCGTCCAGAACTTCCTTCTGGCAGTGATCGGTGTGCAGGGCAACGTTGATGCCGTAGTGCTTGGCTGCCTCGTGCGCGAAAGCGGCCAGTGCGCACGCGCCAGCAACCTTGTTCTTCACATTGAGACCGGAACCGAACTCAGCGCCGCCAGTGGAGAACTGAATGATGCCATCAGACTCAGCGTCAGCGAAGCCCTTGAGCGCGGCGTTGATGGTCTCGGAAGAGGTGCAGTTGATAGCCGGATAGGCGAAGCCGCCCTCCTTGGCCTTGTTCAGCATCTCGTTGTAGACCTCGGGGGTTGCAATTGGCATGAAGAAAATCCCTCCATAGAGTGTGGTTGGCGACGCATCTTCTCGAGGCGACTGCCGCAGCCCAACCACGGAGGCAGCGAGGCTGCGGATAGCCGATCCGATATGTGCGCTTTGGTTTTTATTATGCCAGCTTTAGCGCACTATCGCAGTACCTAAACCGCCCCACACCACGTGAAAAACCACACATTCGGGCATGAGCGGGAGCCTTTCTGGGCAGAGAATGTGTCTAAACAAAAATCCGGATGCCATCGTGTGGCTCCTTCCGAATGTATGACCGAGTGTTTGGCAGACAATGTCGCAGCTGTTTCCTCAATCATCACTACCACGGGCCTCACCTTGGATCAGCTGCTCACCGAGCTCGAGCGCACGGTAACACAGGGCGCGGAAGAGCAGGCGGGATCTTCGATATCGACCAGCTTTCGGCTTCAGCGGCCACGCAGCTCGCTTATCTCTATGAGCTGCACGCCGCACTGCTGCATCAGCTGCGCGGCCCGCAAGCCCCAGCGCCGCTGTTGAAGAAGACGCTGCACTCCTTGCCTCACGCTGGGAATGGATGAGGACGCCCACCGCGTGAAAACACGTTTCACCACGGGCCGCTAAGACGTCCCCGTGTCTGCCGCCGCTGCCGCCGCTAGAGTAAGAGGCTATGAAACTCGCTGTTATCTCGCCCTCTTTCGCTGCCGCCGGCGCTTTCCCTGAGGTCTATGCTCAAGCGCTTACGCGCCTGCGGGAGCTCGGATTCGAGCCAGTGGAGTTTCCCAGCACCCGCACCGTCGGTGCCCCCGCCGAGGATCGTGCCCGCGATATCACCGCGGCCTTCGCCGACCCCACGGTCGCTGGGATACTCGCCGTCATTGGCGGCGACGATCAGCTCCAGGTGATCCCGCATCTGGATGATGAGGTGATTCGGCACAACCCCAAGCCCTTCCTCGGCTACTCCGATAACACCAACCTGCACAACCATCTCTGGCAGCTGGGGATTCAGAGCTTCTATGGCGGTTCCACCCATGTGCACCTCGGGTCCGGGCCGTATATCGATCCCGAGCACCGCGCCTCCTTCCTCGCCGCTCTGCGCGATGGCGGCCACCTCGAGATCACCCCAGTGGACGCCTCGGAAGATGTTGGGGTGGACTGGACCCAGCCTGCGGCATTGCGCAGCTTCGGTGAGCGCCGCCCGGCGCGCCCGTGGCAGTGGCGCGGGGCGCGCGATCGCGTCAGCGGTGCCACTTGGGGCGGCTGCATTGAGGTGATTGATCAGCTAGCCATGGCGGGGCGTATGCCGACGCTGGACAAGCTGCGGGGTCACATCATTCTGCTCGAAGCCTGCGAGCACCTCACCCCACCGGATCAGATCATGCGGTGGGTGCGCGCGCTCGGCGAGTGGGGGCTTTTCGACGTCGCCTCGGGGCTCATGGTCGCCTCCCCGCCGGTGAGCTCGCAGGAGGTTATTCCCTCAAAGATGCAGCAGGATGCTGCCTGGCAGGCCCAGTGCGATGTGATCTTCGAGCAGCTTGCGCACTATAACCCCGAGCTGCCTGCCGTGTTCGGGGTGCCTTTTGGGCATACGCGGCCGCAATGGATCCTCCCCTATGGCGGGCAGCTCACCCTCGACGCCGTACAACGTCGGGTCTTCGCCGACTACCAGGTGAACTATCCGCGGCGGCGATAGCCACACTAGGCGCTATTGAGGGCAGCCAGCCCACCAACAACCCCACATACAGCGCCGCGGCACCTCACAGGGGCAGTGGCGCGGTGCGCATCGAGGTGGCGGTGAAGCTCGGGGAATCGCCGAGCGAGTACACCGCACAATAGAAGTGCAGGCTGTCCGCATAGGCTGCTTCCACCTTGCTCAGCAATACCCCAGCGTTTATGTAGCTCAGCAGCGACTTCACTTCGAGGTTCAGTACCCGCTGGGTTTCTGGGTTGTAGTCCCAACCATTGTCGCGGCGGAAGGCCACGCCACGGTTGCCCATGATGGCCGTCCATTCCCCTTCGGGCATGCGCTCCAGAATCTGCAGCGAGTCGAACTTAGACATCGCGGGCGCCAGCGTTGGCCGAGCGTCGCCCAGGATGCGCATGAGATTGGTGAACACATCCTCGGGGTTGCCTCCCAGCTCGTCTTGGCTCGGTACAAGACCCTGCACATAGGCCTGAGCCGAGGGCACCAGCAGCGGGTCAAAGAGCATAATCACCAAATCGGCATAGCGGAAGAAGCTCAGCGCGTCCCGATCCACGCTAGGGTTTTCCACATCCTCGCCGGCGACGTCGCAAAGCACCACATAATTGGGACGCTCAACGCCGCCCCTATCGAGCCACGTGCCGAGAGAGAAAATGAAAGGATCCCGCTGATAGGCGTCCTCCTGGGTGCTGGTGGGGGTGGGCGCCATCTGCTTCATCTCCACGTAGAGCGGCTGCTCATAGTGCTTGGTGTAGCGCTCCTTCGTGGAGGCAGCCACCGGTTCCACCACCATGCCGAGGGGATTTCTTGCTGGCCACCAGCTCCAGCTGCTTCACTACGACCTCCAGATAGAGGCTTTTTGCCAGTGGCGCCCCACCCACTCAACGCATCTCAACATATAAGGGGTGAGGGTGAGGCTGCCGCGCTGCGATGCTCGCGCGTAGGGCTTGGGGCGACCTCGAGCTGCGAGGATACTGCGTGTGCGCTCGATACCGCGCCTTTAACCGTTGAGGTCGAGCTCCGCGCCCACTTGGGTGCTCACGCGCGCGGCGGCTTCCATGAGCATCCAGCCGCTGAGCTGAACCGAAAGATCCCGCTCTGGGATGCCGGAACTGGTGAGCGCTCCGCCCACCTTGGCAGAGACCACACCGGCATTGCGTGGCAGCTGGGCATCCTCGGTCCACTCCGCTGGGAACACCGGCAGGCCATCGATTTCGAGGCGATATCCCCAGGCGGCCTCGGCGGATGCCAAGACCAGCCGCGCAGCGATCTTCTTGGTGGAGGTATTGCGCCCGCCATCATTCGGTAGATTCACGGCCACCTCGGCGAGGTAGCGGGCAAGAATGCCCTTGAACAGCCCGCCATCGCCGCCGCGGTTCACCGTGGTGATCGCGCCGCGATCATTAGCCAGTTCTTTGGCCACGGCGTGCACAAGCTGCCGCACGCGGGCCACATAATCCATGATGTCCTCGGCGCGGTCGGCGTCCTCGAGAGTCTCGATACGCGCATGGGGCTCCAGCCCTGCTTGGTTGCGCAATTGTTCGATAATGGCCATGCAGGCGCCCATGACCACGCCCTGGCAGTAGGGGTGAATGGGCTTGACGATTTCGGGGCCGTGCATGCGCATACGCACCCCATCCATGATCAAACCCTTTTCATTCATCAGGTTGTCAAAGACCCAATCGGTCATGGTGCGGGCCTCGTCCACATAGCCGGTGCGGGCCAGCATGATCGCGGCGGGGCCGTTGGTGGGCACGTTGAAGAAGTTCTCCCCCTCCCGCCAGGGCAGCACGCCGAGACCGAGGTCCACATTGGCGCGCAGGTCCTCCTCCAGCTCCGCCGCATAGGCGGGCGCGGAGAGGGAATGCACTGTATCCATGCGGCGCAAGGCAAGGGCCAGCCACGCTTTATCGTCGTAGTACTTATTGCGGCTCAGCTTGTAGATATTGCGCACCCTGATGCCGCGCACCGTGTGCTGGATGCGTTTCCGGCGGGGCCGAGTGGAGGTACGCAGCGCCGCATCAATCTGGCAGTCCAGATAGTGCGCCTGCCACCAGTAGTGCCAATGCAGCATGAGCTTTTCCTTCACACCCCCAGGCCAGGCCACTTCGGCCAGGTTGGTGCGCGGCAACGCCCACAGCCCAGTGGCATGACGATCCTCAATCGCTGCCTCGGCTAGGTCAGCGCGGTGAATCCACTTCTCGGGCACGGTAGTTGTCCTCATTCCATCAAGGTCACGAGCAGCGACCGCCCACGGGGGCGGAAACTGGTGGATACGCCCATGGCCCGTACAGGGACTAGGGCGCAGCGTGTGCAAGCCACTGCCAGAGCGCGGTGGCTTCAACTCACGTTCTACACTTTCTCTAATTGAAACGGTAACAGAAACGACACATACCCGCGGTGGCCTGCGCTAACGCTATTCTTCGGGAACATAAGCTACGGGTGAGTATGCGCCGCTGGGCGCGGCTACCAAGAATGGCGCAGATCGGCGTGTTGGCGAATCCAGGTATGCATGGCGATGCCGGCTGCTACCCCGGCGTTGATCGAGCGCGTCGACCCAAATTGGGCGATCGAGCAGGTCATGATCGCCCCCTCTTGGGCTTGGGGGCTGACCCCGGGGCCTTCCTGTCCGAAGAGCAATAAGCAGCGCTCGGGCAGCTCGGCGGTTTCCAGCGGCACGGAACCGGGCACATTATCGATGGCCACCACGCTGAGATCCTGCTCGCGGGCAAAGGCTAGCACCTCGGCCACGCTGGAGTGATGGCGCAGGTGCTGGTAGCGGTCGGTCACCATGGCACCGCGGCGATTCCACCGCCGCCGACCCACGATATGCACCGTGTCCACGGCAAAAGCATTGGCGGTGCGCACCACCGTGCCGATATTCGAGTCATTCTCGAAGTTCTCGATAGCGATGTGCAGCTGGTGCCGCCGGGAATCGATATCGGCGACGATGGCCTCCATCGTCCAATAGCGGTAGGCGTCCACCACATTGCGGCGATCGCCCTCCGCCAGCAGCCGAGGATCATAGCGGGAGTCCGTGGGCAGCGGTGTATCGGGATACTCCTGCGCCCACGGCCCGACCCCGCGGGGCGCCTCGAACCACTCGGTGGGCCCGCGCCCCGAGGAACCCTCCGGTTCCGGTGTCTGCTGCTTAGGCAAGACCAAGATCCTCCAAGCCCAGCAGGTAGCGGTAGTCGAGGCCCTCTGCGGCGATCACATCGGCGGCACCGGTGGCGCGATCCACCACCGTCGCTACCGCCACGACCTCGGCGCCAGCCTCACGCAGCGCCTGCACGGCGGTGAGCGGGGAATTGCCGGTGGTGGTGGTATCTTCCACCACCAGCACCTTCTTGTCCACCACATCAGGGCCCTCGATACGGCGCTGCATACCGTGCTTCTTTGCTTCCTTGCGCACCACGAAGGAGTTAATCTCACGGCCCTCGGCGTGCATCACGGCGGTCGCCACCGGGTCAGCACCCAGGGTGAGCCCGCCGACGCTGACATAGTCCAAGTCCTTGGTCTCTTCCCGCAGCAGGGCCCCAATCAGCCGGGAGGCCCGGTGGTGCAGCGTGGCGCGGCGCAGGTCCACGTAATAGTTGGCCTTCTTCCCCGAGGAGAGCGTGACCTCCCCGTGCACCACGGCCAGTTCTTTCACTAGCTCTGCCAGTTCTGCCTTTGCAGCCGCAACGTCCATTCTCGCGCTCATTTCCTAGTTGTTAGTGGTGGTGTTCTCATCCGCGTCGCCGCCCTCATCCGCGGCCGCGTCGCGCTCGTCCTGCACGGGCGTATCCGCCTCGTCCTGGGCCGCAGAGTCATTGAGACGCGCGGCGAACTCGGGGGTGAAGCTGGTGCCCAGCTCTGCGGAGATGTCATTAAAGATAGACGAGGACATTCCCGTATCGCGCAGCACCTTAGTGCCATCGAAGCCGGTGTGCTCGCGGCTATCGCCGGAGGCGATGGGGGCGATGTCATCGGTGCCCACACCGCGGGAGCTCACGACCCCGCGCGATACCTGCTGGGCGCGGCTCGGCAGCTCCACCGGCTCTTCGGGGCGGGTGACCACGGCGGGACGCGGGTCGGAGAATTCCTCCGGCACACTCACCTCATCCAGCTCGATGGGTTCCACCGCCGGCCGGGAAGGATCGCGGTCCTCCAATTTCAGATCCAGCAGCGCGCCGCGGCGGGGCGGCAGCGCGCGGGCGGCGTCGGCAAGCATAGAGAGCGGCTGGCACACCGCATCCCAATCAGGCGACTGCGAGTGGGGCTGGAATTGGGCGAGCACCCAGTTGCCCTCGCACCACACGGCATCAACGGCCGGCGGCAGGGCCTCGAGGGCGGCGTGTACGCGCTCATCGAGGAAGCGCTCGGCCACATCGACTTCACTGGCCACCACGCGCAGCTCGTGTAGCTCGCCGACGGGCAGCAAATCCTCACCGGCGCCGGGGGCATCATCCGCGCTGGCGCGACGGGCATCGATCACCACATCAGAGACCGAGCCGCGACGCATCGCCATCACGCACACCCCACCGAGATCCACCAGGTGCATCTCGTGACCGCAGGCGGTGCCGCTGACCACGTTGCGCGCTACCGCGCCCATGGCGGCCGCGCCACGCGACCACTCATCGCTGAGGAACTCATCGCTTTTAGCGAAGAAGTAGTCATGCTCCTTGGCCCAATCGCGCCGCTCACGGCGCGCGGAGTTCATAAACCCGGGCAGGGAGAAACGCCGCTTCGAAGCCGCGGCGGCCGGTGCCATATCGGCGCCAGACTGCTCCTCGTGTTCCTCGTTCGCTTCGTTCTCCTCGGGAGCGTCGGGATCTGCGGGGTCCACGGGCTCTATGGACTCGGCGATGGACGCGTGCGGCGCTGGCTTTGCCTCCGCCTCCGAGTCGGGGTGCGGGAGATCGTAGAGGGCGTCCTCGGTGTCCACATCCACCTCGGTTTCTTCCTCGGCGTAGATGGCCGTGGCGCCGTCGGGGGCGGCTGCAGGCTCGCTAGGCTCGGCAGCCGCAGGCTCGACAGGCTCGGCAGGCTCGTGTGGCCCCTCCTCCGCTGCGGGCTGCGGCTCCGAGTGCTCGGCCGGGGCGGGCGCGGTGTCAGCGACCGGCAGCGGCGCGGCGGCAGCGTCATCCGCCACGGGGCGCTCAGGCGCCTGCTCGTCCTCGACGGGACGGGCGGCGTCGCTGGTGCGGGATATCTCGCGCGGGGCAGTGCGGGTGCGGCGTTTGCGATCTACAACGAGCAGCCAGAGGCCGACGAGGAAGAGGAGTGCCGCAACGATAAAGATAACTAGGTTCATCGCTCACCTAGCTTAATCTGTGCTGAGCGGCGGTGAAACTAATTTCGCACACACTCCGACACACTGGCGACGTCGCCACGCTCCACGGGGTTGCTGGCATCGGCGCACCACTGAGACCAGCCACCGGGATAGAGAGCCGCGCCATCGAGTCCGGCGAGGTGCATGGCGAAGATCGCTTGGGAGCTGTGCACGCCCGAACCGGAGATCATGATGGTCTTCATGCCCGGCGTGATGCCCGCCTTGTCAAAGATCTCCCGAATGTCCTCGGGGCTGCGATAACGATTGTCCTCGGTGAGGAAGTCGGTAACGGGAATGTTCACCGAGCCGGGGATATGGCCGGCCTTGAGATCGAGGAATTCCTTGCGGCCCGCGAAGCGGTTGCGGGAGCGACAGTCAATGAGCACTGCGTCGCCGGTGGTGGCGGCGCGCTGCACGTCCTCATAGTCGGCGACGGCCAGGTTGCCCAGGTGCGGGCGGATATTAGAAAACATGGGCAGGTTGCCCGGGCCGCCGATGACCTGGTGCCCGTCTGCTTCCCATGCGGCCATGCCGCCGTCGAGCACGCGCACATCCTGCACGCCCGCCCAGGTCAGCACCCACCAGGCGCGGGCCGCGAAAAGCCCATTACCTTCGTCGTAGACCACAACTTTTTGATCGGTATTAATGCCCCACCGCACGAACCACCTAGCCAGCTGAGCGGCGTCCGGAAGCGGGTTGCGCCCCTCCGCGCGGGAGGGAACACCGGCCAGCGCGTGCGCGGTATCGCAGTAGAGGGAGGTGGGGATGTGTTCGGAATTGAATTTGTACAGGCCTTCTTTTTCGCCTGCCCGCCAGAAGGATGCAAGGAGGGTGGTCTTGCGGCCAAAGCGGATGCGGTCTGCCAACTCATCAGGGGTGATGGTGAGATTCATAGCTGCCAGCCTAAGCCACACCACGCCTTTATGCAGGTTGAGGCGGTTTTCAGAAAGATCAACGGGCAGAAGTTTTGTACTTTTGCGGCTGTTAGGACTGTCCCCTGGTATCCCCCAACAGGCGCTCCTCGTCAGACCTCCCCCCTATCAGGAGGGGAAATCGGCGCGTCATGCGGTACATTCCACGTCTAAAAAGTGTGAATGTAATTTGTTCTGGGATTCCAGATCACAGTCTCGTGGGCACGAGCCCGCAGGTCCCCGCGCTAGCCGCGGGTCGCGGCGATGCGATCGAGCTGTGCCTGCGCTAGGGTCTTGACGCTGTTGAGCTCGATACCGCGGGCCAGCACAACCACATTCCCAGTGCGCCCCCGCACAATATAGGTTCGGTGTCCTTCTTCGGCCGAGGAACCATCGACCCACGTCACTGTGGAATAGGCCTGCACATCCTCGGCCCCGCTCAGCGTCACATCGTCGATGGCGGTGTGCTTAAAGTGCTGCGTCACGCTATAGCCGACATCGACCCCACCCACGGGAAGCGTGGCGCTGTAGTCGAGGCAGTTCTCCTCAAGGGCACCGTGCTCACCCAGGGCCTCGGCGTCCGCGATCAGCACCGAATAGGCCTCGAGATCGGCATTATCCGTGTAGTCCTCGGGCTTGGGCTGCCACATCACCACATTCGCGGCCTCGGGTTTCTCGGCCACGAGCGCGGTAATGAAGCTCTCGCCTAGTGCCACCTCGGCGCATTCTGCCGGCTCTGTGCGTAGTTGTTCCTCTTGGTACTTCTGGCTGCGCGCCAGCTCCGTGCGCTCCTCATCGCTGAGCGCGGCATAGTCCTGTCCATAGTTGGCGTAGCGCAGATGCGGCAGCATCTCCCCTTCCTGCAGGGTGGCGGCAGCGATATCCACGGGTTCCACCTGCTGCACTGCGCTTGTCGACGTCGTCTCCTCCGGCTGCTGTCCGTCCTGCTCATCCGTCGAGCACGCTGCCACGCTCAGCAGTAGGGGCGCCAGAGCAATACCGGCGCAGAGGCGGTAGACAGGGCCGGAGAAGATTCGATGCATGCGCGCTATTCTATGCCACCGGCGACCGCGGGTGCGCGCCAGCCGGCGAGGGGGCAGCTGCCTCAACCACGGCTCTTAGGAGCTCAGCTCGAGGTCCTCGCCGCCTTCGGCGACATCCGCGTGCACGGTGTTGCCATCGTGGATCTCTCCCGCCAATAGCTTGCGGGCGAGCTGGTCGCCGATGGATTTCTGGATGAGTCGGCGCAGCGGCCGGGCACCATAGGCGGGATCGTAGCCGCGATCGGCCAACCAGTGCTTGGCGGCATCGGAGACCTGCAGGGTGAGCTGTCGGGCGGCGAGCCGCTCCGCCAGCTGGTTCACCTGGATCTCCACGATGTGGGTCAGCTGCTCCTGGGTGAGGCTATCGAAGATCACCACATCGTCGAGGCGGTTGACGAACTCCGGCTTGAAGGTGCGCTTCACGGCGTCCATCATCTGCTCGTGGCTACCACCAGCGCCCAGGTTCGAGGTCAGAATCAGCAGGGTATTACGGAAGTCCACCGTACGGCCCTGACCATCGGTGAGGCGGCCGTCGTCAAGCACCTGGAGCAGAATGTCGAACACATCCGGATGCGCCTTTTCTACCTCGTCGAAGAGAACGACGGTGTAGGGGCGGCGGCGCACAGCCTCGGTGAGCTGGCCGCCGGCATCGTAGCCGACGTATCCGGGAGGGGCACCCACCAGGCGAGCCACGGAGTGCTTCTCCCCATACTCGGACATATCGATGCGCACCATGGCGCGCTCATCGTCGAAGAGGAACTCGGCCAGGGCCTTCGCCAGCTCGGTCTTACCCACACCGGTGGGACCGAGGAAGAGGAAGCTACCCGTGGGCCGGTTCGGGTCGGCCACCCCGGCGCGGGCCCGGCGCGTGGCGTCGGAGACTGCCCGCACCGCGTCCAGCTGGCCGACCACTCGCTTGCCCAGCACATCTTCCATGTGCAGGAGCTTCTCGGTTTCGCCCTGCATCATCTTGCCGGCGGGAATACCCGTCCACGAGCTGACCACCTCGGCGATCACATCGGGAGTGACCTCCTCGGCCACCATGGCGTTGTTCTGGCCATCCTTCACCTGCGACTCGGCGGCGGCAACCTTCTTCTCCACCTCTGGGATCTTGCCGTAGCGCAGCTCGGCCACCTTGCCATAGTCGCCGTCGCGCTCCGCGATCTCGGACTCAGAACGCAGCCGCTCGAGCTCTTCCTTGGCATCGCGCATCTCATCGATCGCGCTCTTCTCATTGGACCAGCGCGCCTTCAGCTCGCCGAGCTTTTCGCGCTCATCGGCCAGCTCCTCGCGCAGCTTCGCCAGACGCTGCTGCGAGGCCGCATCGCTTTCCTTCGCCAGTGCCATCTCTTCGATTTCTAGGCGCCGGACGATGCGCTCGAGCTCATCAATCTCCTGCGGGGAGGAGTCGATCTCCATGCGCAGCCGCGAGGCCGCCTCGTCTACCAAGTCGATCGCCTTATCGGGCAAGAAACGGTTGGTGATGTAGCGGTTGGACAACTCGGAGGCGGCCACCAAGGCGGAGTCCTGGATGCGCACACCATGGTGCACCTCATAGCGCTCCTTCAGCCCGCGCAGAATACCCACGGCATCATCCACCGAGGGCTCGCCCACATACACCTGCTGGAAGCGGCGCTCGAGCGCGGCATCCTTTTCAATGTACTTGCGGTACTCCTCCAAGGTGGTGGCACCAACGAGACGCAGCTCGCCGCGCGCCAGCATGGGCTTAATCATGTTGCCGGCATCCATGGCGGAATCGCCCGTGGCACCCGCGCCGACAATGGTGTGGAGCTCATCAATAAAGGTGACAATCTCGCCCTCGGCGCCCTTGATCTCATCGAGCACCGCCTTGAGCCGCTCCTCGAACTCGCCGCGATATTTCGCGCCGGCCACCATCGAGCCCAAATCCAGGCTGATGAGGGTCTTGCCGCGCAGCGACTCCGGCACATCGCCGGCCACAATGCGTCGCGCAAGCCCCTCCACAATGGCGGTTTTACCCACACCGGGTTCACCAATGAGCACGGGGTTATTCTTCGTGCGGCGCGAGAGCACCTGAACCACACGGCGAATCTCGGCGTCACGGCCGATCACGGGATCAATCTTGCCCTCGCGGGCGCGGGCCGTAAGATCCGTGGAGTACTTTTCTAGCGCCTGGAACTGGCCTTCGGGATCCTCGGTGGTCACCTTGTGCCCACCGCGCACCGAAGGAAAGGCGTTTTTAATCACATCATAGGTGGCACCAGCACCCTGCAAGAGCTGGGCGGCGTCATCCTTGCCGCGAGCAATCGCAGCCAGCAGCACCTCGGTAGAGACAAACTCATCGCCCAACTCGCCGGCCAGTTCCTGGGCGGCGGTGAGAGCATTGAGCCCATCGCGGTTAAATTGCGGATTCGCCATCCCCTGCCCCTCGGCACTGGGATAGGACGTCACCAGATCCCGCGCCTTGGCAGCAATAGCCTTCGGATCGGCACCCGATGCCTTGAGCACCGGGGAGGCAATGCCCTCCTCTTGTTCCAAGATGGCCACCAAGATGTGGGCGGGACGGATATCAGGATTCCCCTCAGCGCTGGCGAGCTTCAGGGCTTCCTGTAGCGCCTCAGAGGTCTTTGTTGTGGGGTTAAACCCTGCCATGGTCGTTCTTTCCTCTCATTAATCAGTGTCGTTATATCTTTCCCACGCGGCGGGAGCGCCGTAGGTGGCGTCGATAAGCGCCGTGCGCCATTGCCTCGTGGGGGATTCACTCTCTATAACGCACCAAAACTTGAGTCTGTTCCACTCAAGCAGAAATATTTTCAGAAAAAGTTGAGCAACCCACCCTCAACTCTGGCTTCAGTTCCCAGCTCACTGCGAAATGGTGCAGAATAGGTCCATGGCCACAGAGGATCTGAGTGATATCGCAGAGCGCCTTGTCTCCCGTGCAGAGGCGTTTCGAACCACCACCTATGAGCGACTCATCACCGCTCTCCCCGATGTCGCCATCCTCTTCTCCGCCACGCCGCAGCAACGCCACTATTTTCTCGTGCCCGTGCTCGAGCAGCTGCTGCGCAACACCCCCGCCAGCGGCGAGCTCACCCCGCGCATGCAGCGCATCATCGCCCAGCTTGGGCGCGATCACCGCAAATTCCGAGTGCCGGTGCACGTCCTGCCCGAGTTCGGCCGCATCATCAACCGCGGCATTCTAGAAAACTGCGCCGATATGTCCGTCGGCCACGTCCTCGGCGCCCAAGAAGCGGTGAGTAAGGCCTGCGACATCATGGCCTCGGCGATGATCACCGAGGAACATCGCGGCATCCCCGCACTGTATCGGGCGGAAGTAGTGGAGGTGGAGCGCCGCACCAAGCGCGTCAGCGTGGTGCGCGTGGTCACCGACCGGCCCATCCCCTACCGCGCCGGGCAGTTTGTGCCCTGCAATGCCAATCTCATCCCCGGCGAATGGCGCTTCCTCTCCCCCGCCAACCCCAGCAACGCCCAAGGCTTCATCGAATTCCACGTACGCATCAACCAGCGAGGACGATGCTCGCCAATGTTCGGCCTTGCCCGGCCCGGCGATGTGTGGTGGATCGGCAACCCCCTCGGCACCCTCGCCATCCCCGGCGACCGTGACGTGCTCATGCTCGCCCACACTCACGGCCTCGCGCTGCTGCGCTCGATGATCTTCGATCTGGCCGAGAAACAGATGCGCATGCACGCCAACTCTGTACTCAGAGCAGGCGATAGCACCGCCGCCACCACCGTGCACACCCCACCTAATGTGACGCTGTTCTATGGCGCCGAGTTCCCCGCCGAGCTCTACGACCTCTCCACGCTCATGCAGCTCTCCGCCACCCAGCCATGGCTGCGGGTCTACCCTTGCGTGGACTCCCCCGACAACCCCTACTGGGCCCACGACACCACCTACTCCCAGCTGCCGACAGGGCTGAATCTCAATATCGGCTCCCCCACCGAGGTGGCCATGCGCACCACCCCGCCCGTGCACGCTGGGTCACACTCGGCGCTGCGCGCGTGGCGCAACCACGACATCTTCATCCACGGCGGCGGCAACTTCATCCTCCCGGCGCGCACGCGGCTGCTCGATACCGGAATCGATCCGGCGCGGATTCACACCATCCCGCTCGGGTAGCACGGAGAGCAGGCGGGCGGCGCTAGCTGTATTCCGCCTCGTTGAGCAGGACAGGAATAGAGCGTCGTGCCGCATCCAGCTGCTCGCGCTCGAGCTCCACGTAGAGGATCTCCGGCTCATAGCCGGCCTCGGCGAGCACCTGCCCCGCCGGGCCCACCACGCGGGAATGCCCAATGCCGGTGGGGCCATCGTCCTCCCCGGCTTTCGTTACTCCGCCGGGGCGCGCCTGGGCCGCGGCCAGAATGTAGCAGGTGGAGTCCAGGGCGCGGGCGGTAGTGAGGGCGCGCCACTGTTCCCGCTTGCCCTCGCCGTCCTGCCAAGAGGTGGGCACCGCGATCACCTCAGCCCCCTTCTGTCGCGCGAGATCTTTGAATTGCTCGGGGAAACGCACATCGAAGCAGATGGCACAGCCCAGCCTCCACGACTCACCGCTACTGCCCGGCACATCCACTACCAGCAGCTCATTCCCGGCGCGAACGGTGTCTGATTCGCGGAATCCGAAGGCGTCATAGCAGTGAATCTTGGTATAGCCGGCGTGCAGCCCGCGCCCTGTCACCAGCGCCACATTATCGACGCGATGGACTTCTTTCCCCTCGCGCTCAATGGTGTCGGCGGTGCAGAACATGCCCACCACGAGCACCACGTCGAGCTCGGTGGCTAGCTCGGCGACGGCGGTGGCGAAGGGGCCATCGAGCGGCTCCGCCTGCTGATCCAGCCGACCTGTACCAAAGGCCTGCGAGCTGGCCTCGGGGAACACGATCAGCTCCGCGCCCTGGGTGGCCGCCTCCCGGGCCTTGCCAAGCACCTGCTCGAGATTGGCCTCTTTATCATCGCTACTCAGAATTTGCACTACTGCTGCTTTCATAACACCAGCGTATGTGCATAACCCTGGGTTATCCACACGCCACGGCGCCGCGCCCTCGCCCAGGCGCTGCGGCTGGCGCATAGTGAGCGCCATGAATGAACTCAGCTTTAGCCCCCACAGTGTCTCCCCACTCTTTCGCGCCGCCACGGTGAGCGTGCGCCCACCCGAGCCAGCCATGCCGGCCTTCACCAGCCTCGCCCTGCGTGCCGCCAGTGGCCGTCTCACCCACCGGCTGTCGCTTGTCGACGCCGCCCTCACCCAGCACACCCGCAGCGTCGAGGAGTTCGTCCACCGCTGTCTCAGCTGCAATGAGCATCTCGCAAACAACCTCGCCCAGCGGATCGGAGGAGCGCTGCGATGACGCGCCTGATCACTCCCGCCAAGCAGCTTCCCCTTGATTCCGGGGAGATGGCGGCGATCGCCGAACGCTATGTGGCCCTCGCGGTGGAGGTATCGCGACAGATCGACAGCAATATTCGCCGCTGGCAGCAGGCTGTGAGCGAAGGTGTACGCGGCGCGGCATTCAATGCTGCCGCCCAGCATGAGGAGCAGATGCAGGTCCCTGCGGCGCGCTCGGCTGCACAGATGCAGCAGATTGCCTCGGTGTTAGAGGCCGCACTCCCCTTCCAACGGCAGCTTGAGACCCTCTGGGAGGGGCTGCGCGCCACCGCGCCCTTCGCCGCGGCCGCTGGGGCACCGGTGTTGCAGCTGCACCAGCGGATGCGGATGTTTCTCCTCGCCACCGGCCGCGGGCTCGACGCGCTCTGTGGCGCCGAGATTGCCCGTGTCTGCAGCGCGGAACTGCCGCCCCCGACCTCACGATTGGCGGACTATGCCGAGCTTCCGGCTCGCGATATCGATGTGCTGCAGCGCGCCCAGGCGCCACAGGAGATTCAGCCGCTGCTGGCGGACAACGCCGATGTCACCGTGCTGGAGGCCTCGGATGGACGGCTCGTGGTGGCGGTGGGCGATATTGATGCGGCCGAGTCGATCACCACCGTGGTCGCCGGGGTGGGATCCTCCGATATTTCCGGCTGGGGCACCTATCTTGAGCGCACCCGCTCGATAGCCAGCGCCACCGGCGGGGCCGCGGTGATGTGGATGGGCTATAGCGCCCCCAGCAACCTCGGCCAAGCGCTCTCCCGTGACAGTGCCCAGCGCGGCAGCGAGGAATTGCGCACATTCCAGCAATCGCTACGCGAGCGCCGCCGCGCCATCACCGCCGGCGACAGCCCCGGCGAGGAGCGGGTGGCAGAGCCGCGGCTGCTTACCCTCGGCCATTCCTATGGCTCCACTGTGGCGGGCATGGCCGCCCGCGAGGAGGGGCTGGCCACCGATGCGTTGGTGCTGCTCGGCTCGCCCGGGGTGGGCGCACACCACCGCGAGGAGCTGGTCTTTGATAACGAGGAGACGGATGTAGTAGCTCTGACCGGCAGCGCGGATGTCATCACTCTCGCCCCCGATCCTCACTTCGGGGTGCACGGTCCGGATCCCAGTTCCTCCAGCTTCGGCGCGGAGGTCTGGCACGGTAGGCACACCCACACCAGCTACTGGGATGATCCCGAGCTCCTTGCCCGCCTGGGCAGGCTCGCCCACCGCTAAACGCCACCGGCGCCGCGCTCCCAGTACTGGGGGCCACGGCGCCGTAATCGTCACGCGGGAGGGTGTTTAGAACAGCCCAGTGGGCTTGGGGTCATAGGAGGTGAGCACGCACTTGGTCTCGGTGTAGTGATCGAGCATCATGGCGTGGTTCTCGCGGCCAATACCGGACTCCTTGAAACCACCGAAGGCAGCACCGGCCGGGTAGCTGTGGTAGTGGTTCACCCACACGCGACCAGCGTGAATGGCGCGGGAGGCACGGTAGGCGGTGTTTTGATCGCGGGTCCACACACCGGCACCGAGGCCGTAGTTGGTGTCATTGGCGATCTCGATGGCCTCATCAAAGTCCTTGAAGGTGGTGACCACCAGCACGGGGCCGAAGACCTCCTCGCGGAAGATCTGCATCGAGTTTTCGCCCCGCATGATGGTGGGCTCCACATAGAAGCCGCCGTCGAGGCTGCCCTCGAGCTTGGCCACGTTGCCGCCGGTGAGCACCTCGGCGCCCTCGGCCGGGCCGGAGGTAAGGTAGCCGGAAATCTTGTCCAGCTGCTCCTGCGAGGCCTGGGCGCCCAGCATCACCTCGGAATCGAGGGGGTTGCCCACCTTGATCTTCTTGGTGCGCTCCACCACGCGGGCGATGAACTCATCGGCGATGTCCTCTTGGATGAGGGCGCGCGAGGGACAGGTGCACACCTCGCCGGAGTTCAGGGCGAACATGACCACGCCCTCGACGCACTTGTCCAGGAACTCATCGTCCTTGCTCATGATGTCGCTGAAGAACACCGAGGGAGACTTGCCGCCGAGCTCCAAGGTCACCGGGATCACCTGATCGGCCACTGCCTTGTTGATCATCTTGCCCACCTCGGTGGAACCAGTGAAGGCCACCTTGGCGATACGACGGGAGGAGGTCAGCGCCGCGCCGGCCTCTTTGCCGAGGCCATTGACGATGTTCACCACACCCTTGGGCAGCAGATCAGCGATGAGCTCCATGAGATAGAGCACCGATACCGGGGTCTGCTCTGCGGGCTTGAGCACCACACAGTTGCCAGCGGCCAGGGCTGGGGCGAGCTTCCACGCAGCCATGAGGATGGGGAAGTTCCACGGAATGATCTGCCCGACCACACCGAGTGGCTCCTTGAAGTGATAGGCCACGGTGTTGCGATCGATCTGGGAGGTATGGCCTTCGAGAGTGCGGGTGACACCAGCAAAGTAGCGGAAATGGTCGGCAGCCAGCGGGATGTCGGCAGCCAGGGCCTCGCGCACCGGCTTACCATTCTCCCAGGTCTCAGCTACTGCGAGCTTTTCCACATTTTCTTCGATGCGCTCAGCGATCTTGTTCAGCACCATCGCGCGCTCTGCCGGGGCGGTGTGGCCCCACTCATCCTTGGCGGCGTGCGCCGCGTCGAGGGCCAGGTTGATGTCTTCTTCCTTGCCGCGAGCGAACTGACAGAACACCTCGCCGGTGACCGGCGTGATGTTGTCTAGGTACTCGCCGCTGGCCGGTGGGGTCCACTCGCCGTTGATGAAGTTGTCATAGCGTTCGCGGAAGGACACAATCGAGCCCTCGGAATTGGGATGTGCGTAGACAGTCATGCTGTGTTCTCCGTATCTCTCGTCGGACCATATCCATGGCACCGCAGTGTGTGGGGACTTTCTGCACCACCACCCAGCGGGTAGTGACGTGCCACACAGCCTACGCACATTCCCGCCGTGGCGCATATGACCCACGACACACCTGTGCGGACGGTGCCAGCATGTCACTGAAACCGTCCGCGCTCTGTCTGCAGCCATATCAGCCCTAGTAGCCGCGCTTAATCCACTCCTCCAAGTGGGGCGCCTCGCTACCAATGGTGGTGTGATCGCCGTGTCCGGTGCGCACGATCGTCTCGGCAGGCAGCTCCAGCACGGAGGTGCGCAGCGAGTGAATGATGGTGTCGAAGCTGCTATAGCTCCGGCCCGTGGCGCCCGGCCCGCCTTGGAAGAGGGTGTCGCCACTGAAGAGCTCTGCGGCCTCCGGCACGTAGAAGCAGCACGATCCCGGCGAGTGGCCGGGGGTGTTCAGCACGCGCATCTCCGCGCCGCCGACGTCGAAAAGCATGTCCTCGCGCAGCGCCTCGTGGGCGATATCGGGGTGGGTCTGCTGCCACAGCATCTCATCACCGGGGTGCACATAGATCGGTGCATCGAGGCGGGTGGACAGCTCTGGGGCCACGGTGATGTGGTCATTGTGGGCGTGGGTGCACAGGATGCCGCGGACACGACGACCTGCGACGGCGTCGATAATCGGCTGGGCCTGGTGGGCAGCATCGATGATGTAAACCTCGGAGTCGTCTCCGACGATCCAAATATTGTTGTCCACATCCCATTCGCCCCCATCAAGGGCGAAGGTGCCACTGGTTTCTACATGATCAACTCGGAACATAATTAGATCACCACCACGCTACGCAGAACGTCTCCGGCCTTCATGGTGGCGAAGGCCTCTTCCACCGCTCCCAGCTCGATGCGCTCGGAGACGAACTTGTCCAGCGGGAAACGCCCCTGGAGGTGCAGGTCCACGAAGGCGGGGAAATCGCGCTCCGGCAGGCAATCGCCGTACCACGCCGGCTTCAGGCTGCCGCCGCGGGAGTAGAAGTCGATGGCTGGGATGTCGATATGATCGCTCAGGTTCGGTACACCCACCATCACCATGCGGCCTGCATGATCGCGGGAATAGAAGGCTTGGCGCCAGGTGGGCATGATCCCCACGGCGTCGATGGTCACATCTGCGCCGAAGCCATCGGTGATCTCGCGGACGCGCTCGATCACCTGCTCCTCCGATAGCTCGGAGGAATTAATGGTGTGGGTAGCACCGAAGTCGGTGGCGGCATCCAGCTTGCGCTGGTCCACATCCACGGCGATCACGGTGCGGGCCTGGTTCACCACCGCCCCAGCGATGGCCGCCATGCCGACGCCGCCGCAGCCAAACACGGCCACGGACTCGCCGCGGGCGATATCGGCGGTATTGACCGCCGCGCCCAGCCCAGCCATCACGCCGCAGCCGAGCAACCCGGCCGCAGCCGGATCCTCCGCCGGATTCACCTTGGTGCACTGCTTTTCGTGCACCAGAGTTTTCTCCGCGAAGGCGCCGATGCCCAGTGCGGGACTGAGCGCGGTGCCGTCCTCGAGAGTCATGGGCTGCGAGGCATTGTGGGTGCTAAAGCAGTACTTGGGCTCGCCGCGCTTACAGGCACGGCACTCGCCACACACGGCACGCCAGTTGAGCACCACGAAGTCGCCCTCGGCAACGAAGGTGACATCCTCGCCCACCTGGGAGACCACGCCGGCCGCCTCGTGGCCGAGCAAGAAGGGGTAGGCGTCCTCGATATCGCCATCGCGATAAGCCAGATCGGTATGGCACACCCCGCAGGCCTTGATATCCACCACCACATCGGTGGGACCAGGATCGGGGATAATTATCTGCGCTTTTTCTACGGGTGCACCCTTTTCACGGGCGATGATTCCAGTAACGGTGGCTGTCATTAACGTGCCACTCCTTCAGGGTTATAGAGGGGTCATTGTCCAACCCTTCAGTGTACCCAGATTTTCAATCATTGCCGATAACGTTTTTCACTAGCGCACTCGCATTCCTGCTGCGCACCGCCTATGCCGACGCATCACCGGCGTTATGGCCGTAGATACACCACCACCCACGAGCCCGGTCGGGGCGTCGTGGGTGGCTGGAGGTTGTTAGTGCTGGGGGCGGCTGCGGGAGCGGCGCGGCTCCCACGCCACCACCGCGGTGGAGCGGGGCACATGCACGATCTCGCCGCGCTTGCGCCCGGCGCTGCGGCGCAATTCGTGCACCTCTCGCTCGAGCGCCGTGAGATCCTCGTTGAGCTCCTCATTAGCCTGGCGCAGGCGATCGTTCTCATGGCTGAGTTCGATGATCGCCTTGATTCCGGCGAGATTCACGCCGTCTTCTTGGCTGAGCTTCTGAATCTTTCGGAGCAATTCGACGTCGCTGGGCGAATAGCGTCGCCCACCGCCGCGGGTGCGTTGCGGCGTCACCAACCCGATGCGGTCGTACGTGCGAAGCGTCTGGGCGTGCATGCCCGCCAGTTCCGCTGCCACGGAGATCACATAGACTTCCGTGTGCTCAGAGTGGTCGTTCTGTTGAGTCATGACGCTAGGTAGACACCTCCTCACTTACATCCGGTGGTCGTTGGCACGCCGCCGCGCGTTTGCGATGGCGCCCCTGGGGTGAAGGCCCACCCAGCGCTGGCCGGGTGGGCGTAACGGGTTTAGTCCTGTCCGGCCCAGTCCTTCCGCGGGTCGAAGCCGGAGTCTTTCTCGGCCTGGGCGTAGCTGCGCAACGCCGAGGTAGCGCCGGCATCGAGATGATCCGGAACCACCACCTCGACGGTGACCAGCAGATCGCCCTTGGTGCCATCACGCTTCGGCACTCCCCTGCCGCGCACCCGCAGGGTGCGGCCATTGGGGGTGTTTTCCCGCAAACGCACCGTGACGGGGCCGTCGAGGGTGGGCACTGTCACCGTGCTGTCCAAGACCGCCTCCGCGAAGGAGATCGGTACGGTCAGCTCGAGATCGTCGCCGGAACGGGTGAATACCGGATCTGGGCGGACGTGGACGGTGACGAAGAGATCGCCCGAGGGCAATCCATTCGGCCCGGCCTCGCCCTGGCCGGCCAGGCGTACCCGCTGACCGTCGATCACGCCCGCAGGCACCTTCACGGTGATCGAGCGGGTGCGGTTGACGGTGCCGGTGCCGCTGCAGGCCGAGCAGGGATCGGTGATCTTCGTGCCGGAGCCATTGCAGTTGCTGCAGGGCTTAGAGAACCCGAAGGTGCCCTTGCTCTCCGACTCATAGCCGGTGCCATTGCACACCCCGCAGGTGGCGGGCTTCGCCGAGGCGGAGCCCGAGCCATGACACTTATTGCAAGGGGCATCGCCGGTGAGCCGGAGCGGGATAGTGGTGCCCTTGGTGGCTTCGCGGAAATCCAGAGTGATCTGGGTTTCTACGTCCGATCCCCGCGTCGGCCGAGTTGCGTGGCGAGCACCACCGCCGCGGTTGAAAATGCCACCGAAGATATCCCCCAGACCGCCTTCACTAGAAAAGCCTCCACTGGGTCCTCCGCCCGTTTGGCCGAAGAGGTCCGAGATGTCGAAGTCCTCCGTCGACGTCGAGCGAAACCCGCCGGGAAATCCGGCGCCTCCTCTCTGGCCGAAACCTCGACCGAATCCGCCCATGCCCGAGGAGAGCATGGCCTTCATCTCGTCATATTCTTTGCGCTTCTGCTCATCGCCGATGACGTCATACGCCTCGGCGACTTTTTTGAAGCGGGTTTCCGCCTGGGTGTCACCTGGATGGGTGTCGGGGTGGTTGTCTCGTGCCAGTTTCCGGTAGGCGCGCTTGATGTCGGCCTGGGAAGCGGACGAGGAGACCCCGAGGTCCGCGTAATAGTCTTTTTCTGCCCATTCACGCTGTGCCATGAGACGTACAGTCCCCTCCTTCCGCTACACGATATCGTGGGCTTTTTATTCTTGATCCTCTACTGGGTCGTCGATGATCACCATGGCGGCGCGCACGACTGTGTCCTTGTACTGGTAGCCGGGGCGCACCACGGTGCCGAGGGCCTTGTCTTCTCCGGTCGAGGCATCTTGGATGGCCTCGTGGATCTCCGGGTTGAACTCGTCGCCGGTCTCGCCGAAGCGCTTGAGCCCCACACCGCTCACGGTGCTGCGGAGCTTCTCCGCGAAGGGCTTCAAGGGGCCCTGCTCGAGATCGCCATGCTGTTCAGCCATGTCGAGATCATCGAGGATAGGGAGCAGTTCCTTGAGCACCTTCACCGTGGCGGTGGAGATCACGCCCTCGCGTTCCCGCTCGGTGCGCCGACGATAGTTGGCGTACTCGGCGGACACGCGCTTGAGATCCTCGGTGAGCTCCGCGATCTGTGCCGCGGCCGGATCCTCGGCCTCAGCCTCGGCCGCTGCCTCTTCCTCAGCCTCGGTGGCTTCGGCGTCGGCGAGCGCGGCCTCTTCGTCGAGCAGTTCGTTGATCTCCTCGTCGAGGGGATCCACTACCTCCTCGCCGCCTGTTGCATTGGCCTCGGCGTCGGCCGCCGCTTCGGCAGCGGCGGCTTCGGCCTCGTTCGGAGAGTAGTTGGCCTCATCCGTGGCGTCGGGATCGCCCGGGTTATCGGGCATCTCGCCTGGGTGGGTCACTTCTTCTCATCCTCCTCGTCGACAACCTCAGCGTCGACAACATTGTCATCAGCGGCCTGGTCGGCGCCCTCAGCCTGGGTAGCGCCCTGGGCTGCCTCGGCCTCGTAGAGGGCCTTGCCCATCTCCTGGGACTCCTTGGACAGGGTGTCCACGGCGTCCTTGATGGCATCGAGGTCATCGCCCTTCAGGGCCTCGTCCACACCGTTGGCGGCGTCTTCGACCTTCTTCTTGATGTCCTCGGAGACCTTCTCGGAGTTCTCCTCGAGGAACTTGCGGGTCTGGTACGCCATGGACTCTGCAGAGTTGCGCACCTCCTGCTCCTCGCGGCGCTTCTTGTCCTCTTCGGCGTGGGTCTCAGCATCCTTGACCATGCGGTCGATGTCTTCCTGAGACAGGCTGGAGCCGTCCTGGATCTTGATGGTGTTTTCCTTGCCGGTGCCCTTGTCCTTCGCGGTCACGTGCACGATGCCGTTGGCGTCGATGTCGAAGGTGACCTCGATCTGCGGCACGCCACGCGGCGCCGGGGCAATGCCACCGAGCTCGAAGGAGCCGAGCAGCTTATTGGCGGAGGCCATCTCGCGCTCACCCTGGAATACCTGGATCTGCACGGAGGGTTGGTTGTCCTCTGCGGTGGTGAAGGTCTCGGACTTCTTGGTCGGAATGGTGGTGTTGCGCTCGATGAGCTTGGTCATCACGCCACCCTTGGTCTCAATACCGAGGGAGAGCGGGGTGACGTCGAGCAGCAGCACGTCCTTGACCTCGCCGCGCAGCACACCGGCCTGCAGAGCAGCACCCATGGCCACAACCTCGTCCGGGTTCACGCCCTTGTTCGGCTCCTTGCCGGAGAGCTCCTTGACCATCTCGGAGACGGCCGGCATACGGGTGGAGCCACCGACGAGCACCACGTGGTCGATCTCGGAGACGGAGATCTCTGCGTCCTTGACTACCTGGTTGAAGGGAGCCTTGGTGCGATCCAGCAGATCCTGGGTGATGCGCTGGAACTCGGTGCGGGTGAGGGTCTCGTCCAGGAAGAGCGGGTTCTTCTCGGAGTCCACGGTGATGTAGGGCAGGTTGATGGATGCCTGCTGCGAAGAAGACAGCTCAATCTTGGCCTTCTCGGCAGCCTCACGCAGACGCTGCAGAGCCATCTTGTCCTTGGTCAGGTCGATACCGTGGGAGCTCTTGAACTTCTCAGCCAACCAATCCACGATGCGCTGATCCCAGTCATCGCCGCCCAGCTCGTTGTCGCCAGCGGTGGCCATAACCTCGACCACGCCATCGCCGATCTCCAGCAGGGAGACGTCGAAGGTGCCGCCACCGAGGTCGAAGACCAGAATGGTCTGCTCCTTGTCGCCCTTCTCCAGGCCATAGGCCAGAGCAGCTGCGGTGGGCTCGTTCACGATACGCAGCACGTTCAGGCCTGCGATCTGACCGGCTTCCTTGGTGGCTTGGCGCTGTGCATCCTCGAAGTAAGCGGGAACAGTGATCACGGCGTCGGTGACATCATCGCCCAGGTAAGACTCAGCGTCGCGCTTGAGCTTCATCAGCGTGCGAGCGGAGATCTCCTGCGGGGTGTACTTCTTATCGTCGACCTCAACGGTCCAGTCGCTGCCCATGTGGCGCTTGACGGAGCGCACGGTGCGATCGACGTTGGTGACGGCCTGGTTCTTCGCGGACTGACCGACCAGAACCTCGCCGTTCTTTGCGAATGCGACCACCGAAGGGGTGGTCCGGGAGCCTTCGGAGTTGGCGATAACGGTTGCCTCGCCACCCTCAAGCACGGATACGACCGAGTTGGTGGTACCCAAGTCAATGCCTACTGCACGTCCCATAGTTGTGTTGTCCTCCTGTGTACGTTTGTACGTTTGTGCCCGCCCACTCGGACGGGGCTCGTTTGAATTCATCGAGTTGAGTAATGCTCACTCAACGTCTGCGACCACGCTAACAAACTCTCGTCATAATCGCCAACCTTCTTGAGTGAAGCTAACTCAACTTTTCACCTCATACAACGGCACATCCCGCAAAGTTGTTCCCGATTCGCTCAACTTTTTTATTTTCCCAGCTCACACAGGCTAGGAAGAGACAGAAGCGGCGCCCGCAGAGAGCAACAGCGTGCTCTCCGGGGCGCCGCTAGGACGCGCACAACGACGATAAAGCGCGTGAGTTTAGGAGACGGCCACCAGTGCGGAGGCGCCCTGCGAGAGCAACTCGCGGGCCACCGCAGCACCCAGCGCGCGGGCCTGCTCCTTGTTCTCGGCCGCACCGCTGGCGCTGTGCACCAGCTGGGCGCTGCCGTCGAGCGCAAAGGCGCCGGCGGTGAGGCTCAGCTGCCCCTCGCTAAACTCCGCATGGGCGGCCACCGGCGCGGTACAGCCGGCTTCTAGGGTAGCCAATACGGCACGCTCGGCGGCGGCACAGAGCTCGGCCGAGGTATCCGCCAGGGCCCGGATCGCCTCGACGGCGTGGGTGTCCTCGGCTCGGCATTCGATAGCGAGGGCGCCTTGGGCGGGGGCGGGCATCAGGCGGGTGGCGTCGAAAAGCTCCGTGGCGCGATCGAGCTGCCCGACGCGAGTCAGCCCCGCTGCCGCCAGCACCACGGCGTCGAGCTCGCCGTGCAGCACCTTGCCCATACGGGTGTCGATATTGCCGCGCAGGGGCCGGATATCCAGATCGGGGCGCAGCGCCCGCAGCTGGGCAATACGACGCGGCGCGGAGGTGCCCACGGTGGCGTTCTCGGGGAGTTCATCGAGAGTGAGCCCATCGCGGGCGATGAGGGCCTCACGGCGATCCTCACGGGCTGGGGTGACGAGCACGAAACGATCATCGGGGGCGGTGGGCAGATCCTTGAAGGAGTGCACCGCCAGATCACATTCGCCGCGGGCCATGGCCTCGCGCAGCGCCTGGGTGAACACACCGACGCCGATGCGCTCCACCGGCGACATGTTCTTATCACCTGGGGTGGTGATGATCGTTAATTCGGCGTCGTGGCCGAGCTCGGCCAGTGCATCGCGCACATGGCCGGTTTGTGTAGTGGCAAGTTGAGATCCGCGAGTACCAATCCGAAACATGCCCATTAAGACTACTCGCTGACGCTCAGCGAGGAGGGGTAGGTCTCCGCTACGGACTCGGCCCGCACCGGCATATGCCCCATATTTCCGGGCAGCTCATCCATCGCCACAGCAATGGAGCGCCCCGGCACCGGATCCTGCAGCCCGAAGAGCTCCTGAATCACGGTTTCATAGGTGACGGTGCCCGAGCGGGCTGCCAGCTGCTTCACCCGCACGGTGGGCTGATGCAGCAGCTTATCGACGATGCGTCGCACGGTGCGGTTGACCTCATTGCGGTCAGCATCCTCCATGCCCGGGGTGCGCCGCATGAGCTGCCCCATCTCGGCCTCCACCAGTTCGGCAGCGTGCTTGCGCAGCGCCGAGACCGCGGGTGCTACCTCGCGCACGCGCTGCTGGGAGGTGAACTGCTCGAGGGCATCGCGCACAATGCGCAGCGACTCGGCGTGCACCTGCGAGGTCTCGCCATCGGCGTGCTCGTGCAGCTTCTCGATATTGATCAGGTGGCAGCCGGTGCGCTCCTCGATCGCATCGTCAAGGTCGCGTGGCAGGGAGAGATCCACGGCCACTAGACCAGGATGATCGGCGGGGATGTCGCTGGCGTTGATGGTGAAGCCATCGGCGCCGGTGGCAGAGACCACCATGGACACCTCGTTGAGCACTGAGGTGCGATCCTCGTACTGGATCGCCTGGGCGTTCACCCCTGCCTCGAGGGCGTGCGCCACGAGATTCTGCGCCCGCTCGTAGGTGCGGTTGCTCACGATGAGGCGCTCTACCCCCATACGGCCCACATGAGTGGAGGCCAGGGAGGCCATTGCCCCCGCGCCGAGCACAAGAACACTAACCCCCTTCAGGGGGAGGTCCTCGCCTTCGCGGCCCATCTCGGAGATGGCCTGCTGCAGGGCGAAGGAGACCATGGATGCCCCCGCCTCATCAATGGCGGTCTCGGTGTGAACTCGCTTGCCAGTGTGCAGGGCTGTCTGGGTGAGAGAGTGCAGCGCCGGGCCGGCAGTGGCTGACTTCGAGGCGAGCTGGTAGGCGTGACGCACCTGGCCGATGATCTGCTGCTCTCCCACCACCATGGAATCCAGTCCGGCGGTGACCATGAGCATGTGCTCGGCGGCGGCGTCGGCATAGCGCACATAGAGCTTGGCGCGCAGCGTATCGATGTCTACCCCGCTGTATTCGTGCAGGACATCCACCACTTCGTGGACGCCGGCGTGGAAGGAGGAGGTGACACAGTACACCTCTACCCGGTTACAGGTAGAGACAATGAGGGCCTCGGTGAGCGAGGGGCGGGTAATCAGAGTAGACGCAACGCGAATCGCTGCGTCATCATCCATGCTGAGCTGTTCAAGCAACGACACAGGTGCCGACCGGTGGGACATTCCCACAACTAGCACGCTCATTGAAATAGCTCACCGCTTCCTCATCAGTCACATTAAAGGCTGATAAGAACGCTAGTCTGCTTTCACCTTCAAGCCAACAAAGTGTTGGCTAACTCGGAGCTGTCTACTTCCCAGCACGCGAACTCCTCATCGTCTACCACAACCACCGGCACACGGTCGCCAAACTCCATGGCGAGCTCGGGGTCCTCGTCCACATCTCGCACCTGCCATGTCGCTCCGGCGGCGCGCACAATGGGCTCGATTTGCTTGGCGACGCGCACACAGGATCCACAACCGGCACGGACCATAAGTTCAACGCTGTGGGTGGACATAGAGAATCAGTGCCTCCAATCCTCGGAGTGATTATTAAGACGGCGAGCTGCGCCCTAACCTTATACGATGGCAAGGGTCCCACTTTCGGGCGTGCCTATCAGCTCTAGCCCCTACCCGGAAAGCCACTGAACAATCGCCGTGAACTCCAATAACGTTCCCCTTGGTCCCTTCGATGGGCCTAGCTCGCCCTCGGAATTTCTGGCGGCGTGGTCCACCTCGCGCGGGAACCTGCGCCACTTCTTTGAAGATCGCGCCCTCCCGCCGATTGATGAGCAGTCCCAGCGTGCCGCCGGCGAGGCTGCGGTGGCCGAGGTCTTTGGCCTCGACCCCGCCGACTTTGACTCGGGCATGACCAGCGTCTCCGGCGCCTTTGAGGCAGCATCCGCTCGGTCGGTCACAACCCCGGATCCGGAGATCCCGCAGGACCATACGGCGGCCGCCTTTTTCGACGTGGACAACACCCTGATCCAGGGCGCCTCCATCATCGTGCTCGCCATGGGACTGGCGAGGAAGAAGTATTTTAAATTCTCCGAGATCGCACCGGTGGCCTATAAGCAGTTGAAGTTCCGCCTCAGCGGCTCCGAGAACGCCAATGATGTGGCCGAGGGTCGCCAGCAGGCATTGGAGTTTATTAAGGGCCGCGATGTCAATGAGCTCGTAGAGCTCTGCGAGGACATCGTAGAGACCCACATGTCGGAGAAGATCTGGCCCGGCACCAAGGAGCTCGCTGAGATGCACCTCAACGCCGGCCAGCAGGTGTGGCTGGTCTCCGCCACTCCCGTGCAGCTGGCGCAGATCTTGGCGCGCCAATTCGGCTTCACGGGAGCCTTAGGCACCGTGGCCGAGGTCAAGGACGGCAAGTTCACTGGCCGCCTCGTGGGTGATATCTTGCACGGCTCTGGCAAGCGCCACGCGGTGGCCGCGCTGGCCGCCGTGGAGCAGCTCGACTTGCAGCGCTGCACGGCCTATTCCGATTCCATTAATGATCTGCCCATGCTGTCCATGGTGGGCACTGCAGTGGCCGTGAACCCCGACGCCAAACTCCGCAAGACTGCCCTCCAGCGCGGCTGGGAAGTGCGCGACTATCGCAATGTGCGCAAGGCCGTGCGCAAGTTTGGCCTGCCCGCCATCATCACCGCCGCGTTCTCCACCGGTGCCTGGCGCTACTTGGGCAAGTCCAAGAAAAAGAGCTAGGCAGCGCCCAGAGAATAAAAAACACACCGCCGAGCGGTAGATCTTCTCTACTGCGGCGGTGTGCGAGCAGGCCCTAGAGTGATGCAAAGGGCCGCGCGCATGCGGCTTACTTGCCGAGCTTACGACGCTGAACGCGGGTACGGCGCAGCATCTTGCGGTGCTTCTTCTTGGACATGCGCTTGCGGCGCTTCTTAATAACAGAACCCATAGGGCATCCTCACTTACTTAAGATCGTTGTGCGTATATATACATAGTGTGCGCATCTGCGACGGCCGTGCAGCAGCAGGCCGCTGCCGAGGCGGACGGACATCGTCGGACGCACCGCCCGGCAAGAGAGTGCCGCCACCCCGTAATGGGAGTGGGTGTGATGCCACACGAATGCTAGCAATCATACCTAGAGGGTGAGCGAGGATAAAATTCCCCCTCGCTACACCCTGCAGAGCACCCTAGCGCGATAACCAGCCCGCACATGTGCGCCCTAGTCTATCGACTGCGGCGCGGGAGCATATTTTAGCCGGCGTCGTAGAACGACGCCTCGAGGTACTCATTCACGGCCTTCTCATGAACTCGAAAGGAGCGTCCAACCCGCACGGCGGGCAGTTCGCTGGAGTGAATGAGTCGATACACCGTCATCTTGGATACGCGCATGATGTCAGCGACCTCTGCGACGGTCAAGAAGGTGCCATTGTCCTCGTGTGCCATAGTGTTAAACCCTTCATAACGCGAACGCGCTGCAGGCTTCCCCTCCTGCAGATGGAGACACGATCGTGTTCGAGAACAGCTTAGCGTTAATGTTGTTACGAATGCGAGCTGGTGGGATGGAGTTTATCTCAGCTGTCACATGAGTCAGGTGGGAAAATACATGCACGTGAGTTACATCGCTCCACCCCCTCCCCACTGGATTTCTCATTTGCCCAGTTGAAACCCCGTGTTCCGGTCTTTGGTGCGGCTCGCGGCAGCTCTCCCACCATTGTTCGCCGCCACTATCAGTGGCACGTGAGCCGGGCCTACAGAAAAGAAGCACCCCACCCATCGGCGGGGTGAAGTGCTACTTAAGGGTTTGTTGCGAGCCGGTTTAGGACAGCTCTGCGGAGCGCTTCGCGCAGGCTTCCATCGCCCGATAAAACGCGCCCCGGAATCCGGATTCCTCGAGGGAACGGATGGCAGCGGCAGTGGTGCCGGCCGGGGAGGAGACGGAGGCACGCAGCTCCACAGGAGATTTGCTGCCTTCCTTGAGCATGGCGGCGGCGCCATCGATGGCGTTCACGGCCAGCTGCTCCGCAAGCTCCCGTTTCAGGCCCAGCTGCACCCCGGCGTCGGTCATGGCCTCGGCCATGAGGAACACATAGGCCGGCGAGGATCCAGACATCGCCGTGACGACGTCGATATCGGACTCGCGCACCCGCACCACCTCGCCCACGGCGGACAGGAGCTCGGCGACGGTGTCCATCTCGGCATCACCGGCGAAACGCCCCGCCGCCATGGCAGAGACGCCCTTGCCCACGAACATGGGCGTATTGGGCATCACGCGCACCAGCGGCGTGCCGGCGGAGACCACCTCTTCCATGGCCGCCAGGGAGATGCCTGCGGCCATGGACACCACGATCGCGTCCTCGGTGTTCTCATTGAGAGAATCGGAGATTTCCTCGAGCACATCCACGATCATGTAGGGCTTGACCGCCAAGAACACCACGTCCACGCCCTCAACGGCCTGGTAGTTATCGACGTAGTCGTTGATCTCGAAGCGCTCCGCAAGTTCGCGTCCGCGCTCCTCACGGCGGTTGGACACGTTGATATCCTGCGGGCGGATACCACCGGCAATAAGCCCAGAAATGAGGGCCTCACCGATGTTTCCGCCACCAATCACTGCAATCTTGGTCATATCACCACTGTGCCAGATGTAGCTGGCAGCGCAAGAAAGAACCCCCGCCGGATCATCTCCATAGCGGGGGTGTTTCCTAGCCGGTGGCGCTTAGAGCCCAGCGATGAGCGAGGGGCCGAAGGTGAGGACCAGTCCGACCACCGCGGCAAGCAGCATGGTGAGCTTGTCGCGATCAGTGCGCATCGCGTGCACGATACCGACGATGCCGCCGGTGACGGCCAGCGCCAGCACGCCGGTGATGAGGCTGCTGAAGTTGGCCCACAGCAATTCGAAGCCCTTGAAGATGGCGATACCAATCACCACAGCCACCACGGTCATACCGATGGTGGCGGGGATGGACACGGAGCGCTCGGATTCTTCCTCCGCAGCCGCCTCGGGGGCCTCTGCGGCTTCCGCGTCGGGGTGCGCGGCCGGCTGCTCCGGACCAGCCATATAGGGGGCCACGCGCTGCTTCTGCTCGCCGGTGTGCTCATCGCGTACCGCGTCGAGGGTAGCGGTCGGCGGCTCATCGGGGTTGCGGCCCTCGGATTCCGGCGAACGCTCGATGGATTCCACCGGCTTCGGAGCGGTCTCGGGCTGCGGTACAGCGGCCTGCTGCGCCTGCTCGGGACTCACGGCCTTGAAGGTGTCGGTGGTCAGACGCGGCTCTTCGCCCTCGTGGACCACGTCGAGCACCATGGTCTCGTCCTTGTCCTTCGCCGCAGCGCCACGCGGCACGCGGTTGAGCTTCGGACTAAAGCCCTCGGGTTTCTGCTCCTCAACCGGGGTGCTCGCAGGCTTATCGACGCTCTCCTGCTGCTGCGCAGCCGGCTGCTCCGGAGCAGCCGGCGCTGCCTCGGGGGCGGGCTCGGCCATGCGGGCGGTGTTTTCCGCGTCGATCGGCTGAGAGGTGTGTTTGGGCTGCTCGGGGGTTTTATCTACCTTCGGGATCGAACCGGTGAGCTCGGCAACGGACACACCGCCCTCTTCGAGGCTGCGGCGGCGCCGGCGACGCTTACGCGGAGCCTGATCGCCGTTCTCCTTGGATGCGCGGGCTAAGAGCTCTGCGACTGTCAGCTGTTGGTCGCTCATACTCGCTTCCTTTCCTAGTCCAATCCCTTATCAATTCGTCTAAGGATAACCCCTTCACGCAGCGCCCATGGGCAAATCTCGATTTTTTCGAGTCCCAGGGCGCGCATGCTTGCCTCTGCAACGAGGGCACCGGCGACGATTTGATGGGAACGGTCCGAGCTTACTCCTTCGAGCTCCGCTCGGTCACTAGCTGTCATGCGGGAAATAAATGCGATCAGCTGGCGCAAGCCCGGCGCGGTGAGGGTGCGCTTGACGCGCGGCCCCGCCGAGGAGGGTGCAGCACCGGTGAGACGAGCCAAGGTGCGGAACGTTTTGCTCGTGCCCACAGCCAAGTCGGCGTGGCCGCAGTTCTTCAACTGCTGAGCGGGTTCCGCAAGTTCGGCGTCGATGTAATCGCGAAGAATATTGATCTTCTTTCGCGAGGGCGGATCCGTGTCGAACCACTTATGAGTGAGCCGGCCCGCACCGAGATCAAGCGAAAATGCTTTCTCCGGATGCTCGTCGGTACCGGTGGAGAGCTCGAGGGAGCCACCGCCAATATCAAGATTGATGATGCGGCCGGCAGACCAACCGTACCAGCGTCGTACCGCAAGGAAGGTCAATACTGCTTCCTCTTCGCCGGTGAGAACCTCGAGCTTGATGCCCGATTCTTTCTCAACGCGATCCAGAACCTTCTTTTGGTTCGTGGCGGAACGCACCGCAGAGGTGGCGAAAGCCATCACCTCATCACACCGTAGTGTGTCGGCGAGATCTCTCGCCTCTGCCACATTCTTGATCAGCTTCGACTGTCCCTTGTCATTGAGGGCGCCGTCTGCGTCCAGGAATTCCACGAGTTTCATCGTGGTCTTCCAATCGCTCATGGGGGTGGGATGCCCACCCGAGCGCGCATCGACTGCCACCAAATGGACAGTGTTGCTGCCAACGTCCAATACACCTAATCGCACAACTTTAGGGTAGCGGGTCTAAGTTGGAAAAGTGTGAACACCCCGCATGAGACGTCGACATTTCTTGGCTTTCCCGCGACATCCCCCGCCGGCCGATCCATTCGCGCGGGCCGCGAATTGCCCCCTGACTTTCCGCGGCAATGGCTGGAATTTCACAATCCTGAGGACCCGAATCACCTGTTCAGCGTGGACATCACGTGGCTGACTTCCCGCTGGCGCTGCCATTTCGGTCAACCCGAATGCCTCGGGATTGACGAAAACAACCGAGTAGTGGGCTGTTGCAATCATGGGGCTTTTCTCACAGACGAGTCCGATCAGGATCTGCTCTACAATTCCGTGGCCGAGATGCCCGCGCATTTTTGGCAGCTACGCCCCATGGAGGTCGATGACTACATCGCCGCCGCCGATGCCACCGAGACCGAACCCTGGCTGGAATGGGATGAGCTAGAAAACGAGGACGGGGAGATGGAGCCGGCGCTGAAGACGAAGCTTGTCGACGGCGCCTGCATCTTTGCCAACCGCAACGGACACGGCACGGGCCCCGGTTGTGCTCTTCACCAATATGCGGTGGCCAGCGGCCAGGACATCACCGAGATCAAGCCGGAGGTGTGTTGGCTGGTGCCTTTGCGCCGCGAAGAGGAATGGACCGTGCGCGCCGATGGCGCCGATATTTTGAAAACCACCATTTCCGAGTATGAGCGGCGAGCATGGGGAAATGGTGGCGAGGACTTCGATTGGTGGTGCACCTCCGCCTCCTCTTGCCACACCAGCGAGATACCCATGTGGCAAAGCTATGAGACGGAGCTGCGGAAGGTGATGGGCGATGCCGCCTATGAGCGTCTCGTGGAGCTGATCACCCAGGTAGCAGGATCGTCGCTGCAGCACCCAGCCACGGTGGCGGCGAGTGAGCGTCGATAAGCGCCTCAGGCCTCGAACTTATACCCGAGGCCGCGGACGGTCACGAGATATTGGGGCCGGGAGGGCTGCTCCTCGATCTTGGAGCGCAAACGCTTGACATGCACGTCAAGGGTTTTGGTATCGCCCACATAGTCCGCGCCCCACACTCGGTCGATGAGCTGGGAGCGGGTGAGCACGCGGCCCGAATTGCGCAGCAGGTACTCAAGCAGATCGAATTCCTTCAAGGGCAGGGCGATCTCTTCGCCGTCGACGGTGACGGTATGGGATTCCACGTCCATACGCACCCGGCCGCCCTTGAGCACCTGCTCGTCGAACTCCTCCTCCACCGCGCGTTCCTTGCTGCGGCGCAGCACCGCGCGAATTCGGGCGATGAGCTCCCGAGAAGAATAAGGCTTGGTCACATAGTCATCGGCGCCGAGCTCGAGGCCCACAACCTTATCGATTTCCGAGTCCCGGGCGGTGACCATGATCACCGGCACCTGGGAGCTTTGGCGAATCTGCTTACACACATCGGTGCCGGACATTCCAGGAAGCATGAGGTCCAGCAGGACGATATCGATGTCTTTCTTATGAAACTCCACCAGCGCCGAGGGACCATCGACGGCGGTACTTACCTCGAAGCCCTCCTTCGCCAGCAGAAATGCCAGCGGTTCCGCGAGGGATTCCTCGTCCTCAACAATCAGAATTCGCGTCATGGTTAGTCTGTGCCATCCTTCCGCCTGCTGGCTTCATTGCGCATACCCACACGCGGGGATGCGCTCGTAATTCCCACACGATCCATCAAGCTTTCCTGCCGCACAGCCGGATGCTTCTCGGCATTGCGGTGCCCACGTCCCCCGCCGAGGGGGCGGAGGGCACGTCTGGCGCGCTTCGGCGCCGCGACCGAGGTATCGGCGGGAAGTTCTGGGGCCTCAGACGTCAGCGGCTGAGCCTCATTCGCTTCTTGAACATCGAAAACGGGAAGCTCAAGGGTGAACGTCGAGCCAATATTGGGCTGTGACCACAGTTTAATCGATCCACCGTGGTTTGCGGTGACATGTTTAACAATCGCTAGTCCCAAACCGGTACCTCCCGTCTGGCGCGACCGCGCCTTATCCACGCGGAAGAAACGCTCGAACACGCGTTGCTGATCTTCCTCCGAAATACCAATGCCGCGATCAGTCACCCGCACCTGCACGGTCTTCTCTCCACTGGGGGAATACACCAACTTTTGGGAGATGGTCACGGGAGTGGACTCCGGCGAATAGTTGATGGCGTTGATAATCAGATTGGTAATAGCGGTGATCAACAGCGTGCTATCGCCGCGCACCTGCACCCCAGAGGGCGTATCGCGAATGATCTCGATGCCGGCGGTCTCGGCCGTCAACTTATTGCGACTGACCGCCTCGTCAATCACCTCATCCACCGAGACTGGCTTCATCGCGGGCAGCTTCTCTGCGCCCTGCAGCTTCGACAAAGCGATCAGCTCATTAATCAACGAGGACATGCGGTGCGCCTCGTTGAGCAGCCGCTCGCCGAAGTGCATCACGGACTCGGGATCATCCGCCGAGTTCAGCAGCACCTCCGCCAACAGGGCCATACCCCCCACCGGGGTTTTGAGCTCATGAGAGACATTGGCCACGAAATCGCGGCGCGCCGATTCCATGCGCACATGCTCTGACTCATCGGTGGAATAAACCACGACGAAGCGCTCATCCGTGAGAGTCAGCGGCGCCACCGTAGCATCTACCGCGGAGACGCGGCTGGCGAGCCGGCGGGGCAACTCTAGCGAGACTACCCGGGAGTCTTGATCGGCGAATACCTCCAGCGCGGAGGCCCAGATCTGCTTGTTCACGCTGTGCTCGTGCACAATGCCCATATCGTGTGCGGGCATATTAGAGAGCACAACCGAGCCACTTCGATCAATCACCGCCACACCCGTCGGCGATCCCTGCACCGTCAGGTGCAGTACCTGGGAGATCGTGGTAATGCGGTTATCCGTGATCGTTTCGGCCTCGCGACGTCGCTGCGCCCAGCGCCGCAGAAAACGCGCAAGCGGCATCATCACGAGAGCCCCCATGGCTCCCACGATGATTCCGACTAAGAACATGTCTCTGGCCTTCTCTCGCCGATGCCGCCGACCAAGCCGGCGGCATGGATAACTCACTGACACCGACCGAAGTAACGGGGCCGGCCACGGTATCACTGCGAATAATGTGATAGTTCTGTGTCCCACCCAAGCACAGTTTGGGCGATGCCGCTACGCGAGCACACCCGTGGGTGTCACACGCACCGCCTATCCCTGCTCAGCACACGGAAAAGCCCGCAGTGCGCACGGGACGCACTGCGGGCCTCTTCACTCACCGCGTTATAGGCATACAGCACAGTGAGCTCACTGTGAGCATAAAAGGTTATTTGCCACCCTGGGCAGCCACGGCGGCGGCACCGGCAGCAGCGGCCTCCGGATCCAAGTAGGTGCCACCTGGGTTGAGCACCGTGCCATCGGCATCGAGCTCGTAGACCAGCGGGATACCGGTGGGGATATTCAGCCCAGCGATCTCCTCATCGGAGATCTTGTCCAGGTGCTTGACCAGGGCGCGCAGGGAGTTACCGTGCGCGGCGAGCATGACGGTCTTGCCTTCCTTAGCCTTCGGCAGGATCTCTTCCTCGAAGTAGGGCACGAAGCGCTCGACGACGTCCTTCAGGCACTCCGTCTTCGGCACGGCGGGCAGATCAGCGTAGCGCGGATCCCCAGCCTGCGAGAACTCGGAATCATCGTCCAGCTCCGGCGGCGGCGTGTCATAAGAACGACGCCATGCCATGAACTGCTCGTCACCGTACTTGTCCTTGGTCTCAGCCTTGTTCAGGCCCTGCAGCGCACCGTAGTGGCGCTCGTTGAGACGCCAATCGCGGACTACCGGGATCCAGTGGCGGTCAGCGACATTGAGGGCGATATTGGCGGTGTTGATCGCGCGACGCAGCAGCGAGGTGTAGAGCAGATCCGGCAGAACACCCTGCTCCTTGAGCAGCTGTCCACCGCGCTGCGCCTCTTCGCGGCCCTTATCGGTGAGATTGACATCCATCCAGCCGGTGAACTGGTTGGATGCGTTCCATTCACTCTGGCCATGGCGGAGAAGAATTAGCTTTCCAGTCATAACCACCATTGTGCCACGCTCAGGCATCATCGTCTCGCCCTCAGGCTATTGAGTGCCCCACATTCACACATCTCGCTGTGGACTCCGCAAGGAGCGGGACCACCGGCTAGCCATGCGCCTTGCGCGGCGCGCACTGATCCACTGGGGAGTTCAACGCCTCGGAATACACGGTCAGTAGCCGCTCCGCCGAGGCCGCCCAGGAGAAGTTCAGGGCGTGCTCACGCGCATTCTCTCCCATCTGGATGCGGGTGACATCGTCGCTAACCATCGCGGTGAGGGCCGCTGCCCATTCCGCTACTTCGTGACTATCGGTGAGCAGCCCCGTCTCCCCGTGCCGCACCGCAATCGGTAGACCACCTACGCGGGCCGCCACCACTGGGGTGCCCGTGGCCTGGGCCTCCATCGCCACCAGCCCGAAGGACTCGTTATAGCTTGGCACAGCCACCACATCCGCGGCCTGAAACACCGCGACCAGCTCGGAGGGCGGGCGTGGCTCGAGAAAACGCACCACCCGACCAATCCCTAGGCTATCGGCCAGGCGGTAGTACTCCTCGCCGGTGGCATTCGGCCCCGAGGCCCCACCACACACCACCACGCGCACATTCAGCTCCGGATCGCGCTCGAGCATCTGGGCCACAGCCTGCAGCAGAATGTGCGGGCCCTTGAAGCGTTGCAGCCTGCCCACAAAGGCAATCACCTTGGCATTAAAAGGCAATCCCAGTTCCCGGCGCGCCCGCTCGGTAGCTCGATCATTGCCCGGTGTAAATAGCTGCGTGTCCGCCCCCGGATACACGATCTCAATTTTGTCCCGCTCCGCGTCATAGTAGGAGACGAGGTTGTCCTCCTCCTCGAGGGTATTGACCACCAGCTTATCGGCGTTATCCACGATCTGCTGCTCGCAGATGCGCCGCGCCTCGGATTCCTCGGTGTCATCGGCGGTGCGGTGCGCATTCTTCACCGCGGCGAGGGTGTGCGCCGTGTGGACCAGCGGCACCTCCCAGAGATCCCGAAGCAGCCAGCCCACCTGCCCCGAGAGCCAATAGTGCGAATGAATGAGGTCATAGGAGAGCTTGTGGCAGCGCACAAAAGCCAACATCCCGCCGGCAAAGGCCGCGAGCTGCATCGGCAACTGCTCTTTAGCAAGGCCCTCATAGGGGCCGGCGACGATGTTGATTACTCGAATCCGCGGGCCAACCTGGACGATCTCGCCCTGACTCGGACGGTGGGCACGGGTGAAGATATCAACTTCCATGCCTTGATCCGCGAGCGCTTGGGCCGTGGCCAGCACGTAGACGTTCATGCCGCCGGCATCGCCCTGCCCAGGCTGCTGCAACGGAGAGGTATGCATAGAAATCATCGCGATACGCATAGCTGTTTATTCTAGAGCGCTCCTGCCCAGAGCGGGCGGGCCTCAGTCGCCGCCAGTCGGCCAGGCCACATGTGCTCTTTTTCACGTCCCCGAGCCACAACTCCCTACTCTGCGGCAACGGCGTGCTCAGCAGCCAGAATCGCAGCGCTGTTCGTGTCTGGCCGCCGTGGGCGGGCAGGACAGTGACTGAACAGCATTCAGCGGCGCTGCGGACATGCTGCTCATGACACAATTTCTCGCCTGCGGCGCCCACCAGCGACTATTACCTTGACACTGCGGCACCTAGTGCAGCAGTAGGTCCTCATGTGCGTCGCACATAACCCCACAGTTAAGGTTTGGATAAGAACGGACGATGAGCCTCGGCGCAAAAACATGAGGAATTCATCGTTATACTGTTGGCAAACTGACCCTTACACGCCCCAGAAAAGACGTCCGGATCCTCATACGCTTCGACGCCACGCTGATCGAAAGGCGAGTTCATCTCCACCATGACCGACAATCCTGAAAACACCACCACACCGGAACCCGGTTCAAAGCCGTGGCTGCAGTATTACGCCGAGTGGACTCCCCACGCCTTGGACTATGGCGAGACCACCCTGCTGGATGTCTACGACAATAACCTCCAGATCAATGGTGGCCGCCCCGCCACCTACTTCTTTGGTAAGTCACTGACCTTCAGCGAGTTCGACACCCAGGTTCGGGCCTGCGCCGCTGGTCTGCGCGCCCTCGGCGTGCGTCAGGGTGACTGCGTCGGCATCATGCTGCCGAACTGTCCGCAGCATCTCATCGCCTTCTACGCGGTACTCAAGCTCGGCGCCACCGTGGTGGAGCACAATCCGCTCTACACCTCGCACGAGCTGGAGCCGCCCTTCGCTGATCATGGCGCCCGGGTGGCAATCTGCTGGGATAAGTCGGCCCATGTGCTGGAATCGCTGCGGGCCTCCACGTCGCTGGAGACGATCGTCTCGGTGAACATGATAAACGCCATGCCGATGGTCAAGCGCGTGGCGTTGCGCGTCCCGCTGCCCTCGCTCATCAAGACCCGCAAGAAGCTCTCCGAGCCGGCACGCAACTCGATTCCGTGGGAGACCCTGCTGGATCCTGTGATCGGCGGCGATGGCACCGACATCACATCCTGCCCAGACGTCACCCGCGACACCGTGGCCTTGATTCTCTACACCTCGGGCACCACGGGCCGCCCCAAGGGGGCGCAGCTCACCCACGGCAATCTCTTCTCTAACCTGCTGATGGGCAAGCACTGGGTGGAGGGCCTCGGCGATCGCGAGGAGCGCATGCTCGCCGCCCTGCCGATGTTCCACGCCTATGGCATGACGATGGTCGCCACCCTCGCCTTCTTCGTGGGCGCCCAGGTGCTGCTGCTGCCCTCCCCGGATCTCAAGCTGATCATGGAGGTAGTGAAGAAGAAGAAGCCCACCTGGCTGCCGGGTGTTCCCACCCTCTATGAGCGGATCGTGGAGGCCTCGCAGGAAACCGGTATCGATATCAGCTGCTTCCGCAACGCCTTCTCTGGCGCCTCCACCCTGCCCGTGTCTGTGGTGCAGGGCTGGGAGGAACACACCAATGGCCGTCTCGTCGAGGGCTATGGGCTGACCGAGTGCTCGCCGATTCTCATCGGTAATCCGATGACCAGCGACCGCCGTCCCGGCTATGTGGGCATCCCCTTCCCCGACACCGAGATTCGCATCGCCAACCCCGATAACTTGGATGAGACGCAGCCCTATGGTGTCGAGGGCGAGGTGCTGGCGCGCGGCCCCCAAATCTTCCCCGGCTATCTGAAAAACCAAGAGGCCACCGACGCCTCCTTCCACAATGGCTGGCTCCGCACCGGCGACGTGGGGCTCATGGAAGAAGACGGCTTCGTCAAGCTCGTTTCTCGTTTGAAGGAAATGATCATCACCGGCGGGTTCAACGTCTACCCGGCGGAAGTCGAGGACGTACTCCAGAAGCACCCGGATATCACCGACTGCACCGTGGTGGGCATGCCCCGCGGCGACGGTTCTGAGACGGTCACCGCCGCCATCACTCTCTCTGCGGGAGCAACCCTGGATCCGGAGTCCCTCAAGAGCTTCTGCCGCGAGAACCTCACCCGCTACAAGGTGCCCCGCGTGTTCTACCACTTCGAAGAACTCCCCCGCGACCAGCTGGGCAAGATCCGCCGCCGCGACGTGCAACAGCTCCTCGTCGAGCGCTACGGCAGCGAAAACGAGTATTAGTCCCCACCCGGACACACAACTAGAGCCCGCCCCATAGTATGGGGCGGGCTCTTCTTTTCGGACCTCACGCGAGGCCGCTGGGCGGCTCGCGCGGCTGAGCGATCCGGTCTACTTCCGCACGAGGTGAACCACCGCATTATCGCCGCCGCTGCAGGTGAAACCATCAGCCTTCTGCGGCACGCACTTCATCTCGTATTCCTTATTCGTCACCGGCGAGGTGGCGTGAATCGTGAACACATCGGTGGCATTGGCGTGGGGCACCATCTCCTTGGCCACAGCCTTCGCAAAGGGCTTCGTGGTCACGGAGCTACCGGTGTAGTACTCGAAGGTGTTCGTCGAGCCCGCATAGGTGCCATTGGGGCGGAAATGATCCCGCGGCTCAGTCGTGGTGGAGGGAGTGGAGGGAGATGAGCTCTCAGACGATGAGGTGGAGGAGGACGGACTCGAGCTGCTGGTCTCCGCAGGGGTGCTTTCCTCCTCGGTCACCGTCTCCACCACGGTTTCCACCACGGATTCCTCCTCAGAGCTGCTCCCGACCGCTTGAGTGGGGGTATCGTCCCCGCCACCGCCGCTCAGCACCCGGGCGAGCACCATGGCAGCGCCGACGACACACAGGCAGAGCACGATCACGCCCGCGATAATGGCGGCGGTCTTTCCCCCGGATTTCTTCGGCTGCTGCTGCGGTGGCGGGCCATAATTCTGCGGCTGACCATAGCCAGCGGCCGCGCCGGCGGGGGCGGCGAAATCCGCATCAGGCGAGTAAGGCTGCTGAATAGGCTGCATGTTCTGAGTGGGCGGATCCGTCTGCCCCTGCCTCGCTTGCCACTGAGGCTCATTGGGGTCGCGGAAAGGGCCGGACTGGTTGCCAGGGTTGCCAGTGTTCGTCATCGTTGCTCACTCACTTCTTGTGTCACGGCCGTACACGCCGCGGCGTAGATTGTCGGGGCTTGTTCGCCATTCTAAGGTTCCACCCAGACAATAGGGGTGGTTCCGCCTTAATCGAGGCTCACGCCCACCCAGATCGGTTCCGGTTCGAGGGTCACCCCGAGGCGCTCGCTCACCCCGTCACGCACCTCGCGGGCCAGTGCCACTAGGTCCGCCGAGGTGGCCGCACCACGATTGGTCAGCGCCAGGGTGTGCTTCGTCGACAGCCGCGCGGGCGCGTCTGGGCCGGGGTGGCCGCGGTGGAAGCCGGCACGCTCAATCAGCCAAGCCGCGGAAAGCTTGGCCCGCCCCTCGCCGCTGGGGAATACCGGCATCGCGGCGGCCTCCTCCTCACCCACGAGCGCCGCCACATTGGCGCGTACCGTGTCCACATCGGCAGCGTCGATGATGGGGTTGGTGAAGAAGGATCCGGCGGAGTAGGTGTCGGGGTCGGCGTCGTCAAGCACCATGCCCTTGCCGCGTCGCAGCGCGAGCACGGTCTGACGCACGGTGGCGGCGGCGCGACGCGGGGTGTCTTCCTCCGCGGATACCCCGAGCTCGCGGGCCAGCTGCCCGAAGCGCAGCGGCGCCGACAGACCATCGGTGCGGAGCTGGAATTCTACGGCCAGCACGAGGCCGCGCTGGGTGAACTTCAGGTTGGAGTAGCGATAGGACATCTCGAGGGCACTGGCGTCTACCCACTGCTCGGTGTCGGTGCTGCGGTCGTAGAGGTGCACGCGGGTGAGCACATCGGCGATCTCCACGCCATAGGCGCCCACATTTTGCACCGGCGTGGCACCTGCCGAGCCGGGAATGCCGGACAGGCACTCGATGCCGCCCAGGCCGGCCTCGACGCTGGCGGCGACCACATCGTCCCATACCGCGCCGGCCTCGGCCCGGAGCAGGCCGCTGTCGGCGTCCACCGTGATCGCGCGGAAATTCAGCACCAGGGACACCAACTCGAGGGGGCCGTCTGCCACCACGAGGTTAGAGCCGCCGCCGATGGGCAGCACGGGCGCGCTGGCGGCGTCGCAGAGCCGCAGTGCTTCTATCGCGGCCGTGGGAGTATCCGCCACGGCGGTGAGGCGCGGCTGCCCGCCGAGTCGGAGCGTAGTGAGATCCGCCAACGCTATGTCTTGGAGCGAAAGGCCCTCACACGCAGCAAGTTTCGATGCCAACTGGGAGTAATTAGGGGTGAAAGTCGAGTCGTCCACCCTTCTAACGGTAGTCTTATTGCCATGGCTACTCGTACAACTACCACCGTGACCATTAATTTCCCGCCCGCAGACGTCTACGCTGCGTTTGCAAACAAGGCGTATTGGGATCACAACACCGCCACCCTCTCCCCCGAGCCGGGCGAGGTGCACGAGTTCACTGCCGACGATAACGGCGCCAAGGCTGTGCTCTTCGAGGTCATGCCCACCGACATGCTGCCCGAAGCCGTGAGCGCCATGATCAGCCAGGCACTCAAGATCAAGCGCGTGGTTAACTACACGGCTCTCGAGGGCACCTCCACCGAGGGCTCTTATACCGCCGATGTGAAGGGCGCCCCGGTGGACTTCGAGGGCGAGATCGCCCTGAGTGGCGATGACTCCTCCACCACCCTCACCTACAACAACGTCATTACCGTGGACATCCCCTTCATGGGCCCGGCCATCGAGCCCAAGGTGGCCGATGCAGTGGGTGAGCTGCTCGCTAACGAGGCGAAGCTCACCGAAGAGTGGATTTCCTCTCACTCCTAGGCCGCTCGTGTCGCGACTCTCGCTGCGCGTCGAGGCGCTGTAATATCATGGCCGATCACGCGCATAACCTCGCCTTTTCTTCCCACGCCCTCAGCCGCCCGACGAGTGGACCTGTGGGCGTGGTGACGCGAGGAACCACCGGAGCACACCGCCTGCGCAAACTCGATCGCTGGTTGCACTACCAGCCCGAGGTGCGCAGGCTGCTGCGTTCCGTGGACGCGCCCCTCGCCATCGACCTCGGCTACGGGGCCTCGTTTCGTACCACCTGCGAGTGGGCCTACTGGCTGCGCCGCACCCGCCCCGATATTGCGGTGGTCGGTCTCGAAATCGAGCCCAGCAGGGTGCTGCCGCCGCGGGATGGGGTGCGCTTTGAGCTGGGCGGTTTCGAACTCGCCGGCTATCACCCGCATCTGCTGCGGGCCTTTAATGTGCTGCGCCAATACGACGCTGCCCATGTGCCCGAGGTATGGCAGGCGGTGGGCGAACGCCTCGCCGACGGCGGCATGTTTATCGACGGCACCTGCGATGAGCTGGGGCGGCGTAGCTCGTGGGTACTACTGGATCACCACGGTCCGCGCACTCTCACCCTAGCCTGGGACCCGCACCATACGCCGCGCCCTTCGCTGGTGGCCGAGCGGCTGCCGAAGATCCTCATCCACCGCAATGTGGCCGGGGAGCGAATCTATGATTTTCTGCGCGCCGCCGACGCCGCCTGGGATCAGGCGGCCGGCTGGTCGAGTTTTGGCCCGCGCATCCGCTGGCGGCACGCACTGGAGACCCTCGCCACCCAGTATCCGCTGCACGGCTGGCGCCGCGGGGTGCGGGATAATGTGGTGACCGTGGACTTCGCCGCCGTGGCGCCGCGCTAGCGCCCGCCGCCGGCCATAGTTGCCCACTCCCCCGTTTTCGAGCACACTGTTAGAGATGTCTGCTTCTCACGGGTCCTCGAAGTCCCCTATGAAAATTCTTATTGGCCTGCTCCTCGCCCTGCTGGTGATCGCGGTGGTGGCCGAGGTAGGTACCCGCTTCTATGTGGGTAAGCGCATCACTGAGGAAGTGCCCGGCTCCTCGGTGAGCTTCGGCGCCTCCCCGCTGCTGCTGGGTGCCGCCACGGGCACCGTCAATCACCTCACCGTCGACACGGAGAACACCCTGGAGATTGTCTCCACCGAGGCGCATCCCACGGAACCGACCGTCACCGGCACTCCGAAGGCCACCGTGGACATCGAGAACCTCGATATTCGCGGCAAGCGCCTCATGGCCGGTCACTTCGCCGCCGACGCCATCCTGCCCGATGAGTATCTCTTGGCCATGGCGCAGCGCACCAAGGCGGAGCGCAGCGATGGCAACTTCTTCGCCAGCCTCATCGAGGTCACCGATATCGACACCGCCGGCCAGAAGGTGCGGGTGCTCATCAATGACGGCCTCGCCACCCTCACTCTCACCCCACGTGTCGGCTCCAATCAGCTGGAATTTCAGGTGGATAGCGTCGAGGTGGGCACCGTGCGGCTTCCCGACGCCTTCTCCGAGGAAATTAGCCGCGCCCTTCAGGTAGCGGTCGCCGAAGCCACGGTGGATCTGACGATCACCGAGGTGGAGGTCGTCGATACTGGCCTGCGCGTGGTCGCGGTGGGCGATAATGTGGATCTCAACAGCCTACAGGAGCAGCTCTAAATCTCGACCCTGTCCGGGTAGAGTCGCCCGCAGCCGCGCGCTGCGACGGCGCTGATGACTCCCCGCACCCCCATGGCCCGTGCCTGCTCGGCACGGGCTTCGTGCTGTGCCGGGTCAGAGTCTGGGCCGAGCACGATCCACAGCCCAGCGGGCTCGGGAACTGCCTCCGTGAGCAGGGCGACTTCGGAGAAGAAATGGGATTCTTCGCCGGCTTGGTCGAGCATCGCCAGCACTCCCTCCGCCCCGGTCTGTACGGCGAGGCGCGCCTCGGAGGCTTTGATCAACGGCGCGTGGTTGCCGCTCGGCCAGCCAGCCGTGGAGAGCACCGGCACACTCGCGTGCTGTGCCACGTGCAGCTTGTGCGGGGGAATCACCACCGCAGCAGCGCCCTCCTGCACTGCCTGCTCTACGCGGGCGCGGATCTGCTCATCTGTCACGCCCGGGTGCAGGGCCATCAACCATGTCATGGCTTCTAAGGCTAGCGGATCACTGCACCCAGGGCGGCTGCTGGGCGGCGTCGATAAGCCTGCTCATGACAGATGTCATGTACACCGGTGGCAAAACACACTACATCCACCCCTACTCTGCCACCCATAGTGGATGTCATGACTACGCACCACGCCCCCACTGTTGATCCGATAGTTCGCGCCCGCGGCCTGCGGCACAGCTATCGCACCGGTTCTCGCACACTGCTAACACGACACTCGAGCTTTGAGGCGGTGCGTGATGTGAGCTTCGATGTGCACAGTGGGCAGATTTTTGGGCTTCTCGGCACTAATGGCGCAGGAAAAACGACCACCCTCTCCATGCTGGAGGGGCTGAGTAGCCCCACGGCTGGCACCGTCCGAGTGTTCGGACTCGATCCTCATACTGATCGAGCTCAGGTGCGCCCTCGTGTGGGTATCATGCTGCAATCCGGTGGGCTGCCGCGCGAGCTCACTGTCGCAGAGACGCTGCACATGTGGCGCGGCACCTGCTCTACACCCCGCCCTGCAACTCAGGTACTCACTGATGTCGATCTACAACACCGCGCCGAAACCCGCGTCGCATCGCTCTCCGGCGGCGAGCAGCGCCGTCTTGATCTCGCCTGCGCCCTCATCGGCGACCCGCTGCTGCTTTTTCTCGATGAACCTACCACTGGGCTAGACCCCGAATCGCGGCAGGCTACCTGGCAGTTACTGCGGGAACTCACCGCCCGCGGCATATCCATAGTGCTCACCACCCACTATCTCGACGAAGCCGAGGCCCTGTGTGATCGCATCGCCATCATGCATCACGGCAAGATTCACCTCCACGGCACCCTCCACGAGCTGATCTCCACATTGCCCGCCACCATCAGTTTCACCTGTGAACCCCAGTACACGCCCGCGCTTGTTGACGGAATCCGCGGCACCGTCAACGCACACGGCCCACAAGTACACATCAACACCAGCTATCTCCAATACGACGCCTACACAGTGCTTTCTCATGCCCATCAGCAACAGATCCCCGTGCAAGAGTTCAGCGCTAAACCTGCCAGCCTGAACCAAGTATTTACACAGCTCACGGATGACACAGCCCCCTTGCAGCAGATCACCAAGAAGGAAGAAACTCAGTGACCACAATCTCATCCAGATCTCGTTCCCCTCGCCGTGTGCTCTCACTCGCCCGCGCTGAGTGGATACAATTTCGCCGCAACAAAGTAATTCTCTTTATGTCCGTCTTCGTTCTGCTCCTCATCCCTGTGCTATTCCTGCGCGACATCTCAGGCGCCGAATCACCAGAGGCCTCCCGTACGGCCGCCTCCATGGCGCTGCAGATGCTGGTGCTCATGGCAGAGACGTTTGTGGTCTACTACTCTGTGCTGTCTATGGCCACCACCCGCAGAGACGAGGGCGTACTCACCCGACTGCGCACGGGGGAAGCCAGCGACCGCGAGATTCTTTTGGCGATCTGCATCCCGTCCTCGCTATTCGCATTGCTGGGTAGTATGCTCGGCGCAATTCTGAGCGTGGCACTGGGCTCCGCACTACCGATCAATATTGTGTTCTACCTACTGGCGATTGTCGGAGGAACGGTAGTTGCCGCCTCCCTCGCACTGATCACCTCCGCCTATACTTTCAACGCCGAGGCCGCGCAGGTGACCTCTTTACCTCTAATTGCCCTAAGCATGATCTCGCTTCCCGCGCTGCGTGATCTGCTGCCTGATACTCTCGCCGCCATCGCGGCTCGCAACCCCTTCGGCGTATTGCTGGACCTCATCCACCTAGGATGGACGGGTCAAAGCGACCCACTGGCCACACACGCCACCACCCTAAGCATGAGCGAAACCTTCAACTCCGGCAGCATGGTCGCACTGAAACTCGTGGCGTGGTGTGTGTTGCTCGTGCTACTTGTACCGAGAGTAATGCGCTGGGACCGCCGCTAAATTGCTAGCCGTGCCCAGGTTCCTACACCAACCGGCAGTAGAATGAGACGCCTATGAACTCGCTGATTCGCACCCCCGCTGCGCTCTCCATGGTTACTTGCGCAACACTGGTGGCTCTGCCGATGTTCGTGGTGATGATGAGCATCCCCAATACGGTGCAGTATGTGCTGCATACCGCAGGCATTTGGCCGCTATTCATCTACCTAGCCCTAGTGCTTCCCGCTTTCGCCCTCGGTGTCGGAGCGTTGTGTTTCGCCCCAGCCCTGCGCGTGCACACCTCTGCGAAGCAGTACCGTCTCTCCCGACTCTGCACCCGCTGGGGAGCTGCCTACACCGCTTGCGCGATTGGGTTAAGTGCGCTGTTAATCAACATTGGCGGGCAGGTAGGACTCTATGTCGGGGTGATGCTCTGGTTCAGCTGCAGTGTGAATGCCGGCTTCACTCTAGTGCCGTGGAGCAGGAACCCACTGATCATCGCCCTGCTACTCACCCTTGTGTTGATCCCTGTGATCGAGTACTTGGGGTGGCCGATCATGATCTGGCCACTGATCGGAGGAGTCTCCACGTGGTGTTCACGCTGGACCTTCGATGTGTTCAAAAATCAGCGGCGCATCCACGACGTGGAAGCGGCGCTTCAACTCTCTCAAGAGCGACTGCGCATCGCCCAAGAACTGCACGATAGCCTCGGTCATCAACTAGCTGCGATGTCCATGAAAACCCAGCTCGCCACGGCATTCGCAGAGAAAAACGATCCGCGTCTGGGTGCGGAACTACGCCAGTTACACACCCTGATCCATGATTCTTCCGAACAGATGCGGGAAGTGGTTCGCGGTTACCGCACCGTCGATCCTGCCAACGAATTAGACAGCGCCCGCTCCCTGCTCGTCACTGCCGGTATCGCTGTGAGCGTATACGGTGATTTCGAAGACTTAACCGAGCACACAATAGATCACTCGATGCTTGCTTGGTTTATCCGTGAAGCCACCACCAATGTGCTGCGCCACTCGAACGCCCAGCATGTAGCGGTAGAGATCAGCCCACAGTCCCTGAGTATCACTAACGACGGCGCCGCTAACCCCGTGGGCCCGCTCTCTGGGCTAGCTACTATACGCCAACGCTGCGTCCCGCTAGGGGGTTCGCTGTCACTCACCCAGCACTCAAATGATCGCGTCAGTGCGGTTTTGCACTGGGGCGCAACCGAGGAGAACAACACCCCATGACTCAGCCGCACAGTATCAGCGTGGCCGTGGCCGATGACGAAACACTCATCGCCACCTCCCTTGCCACCCTGCTCTCCCTCGAGCCCGATCTTGAGGTCCACACCACCTGTTTCTCCGGAAAAGAACTGCTGGACTGGGTGCGGGTGCATCCCGTAGACGTAGGCGTAGTGGATCTGCACATGCCTGACCTTGATGGCATTGCCATTACCGAGAAACTCACTGTCCTCGGTTGCGCCGTACTCATCATCACCAGCCACGCCCAGCCCAAAGGCCTTCGACACGCCCTCGCTGCTGGGGCTGCGGGTTTTCTGCCTAAAACGGCCACGGCAGAGGAGTTTGGCGCCGCAATTAGGGCCGTATACGCGGGACGACGCTACATCGATTCCTGCGTCGCCGCTGCGGCCTTCGACGCCATCCCCAACCCACTAAGCGCGCGGGAACAACAACTACTCGAGTTAGTGCCCGAGGGAAGTAGTGTAGATCAGCTCGCTGCCGCCGTTCATCTCGCCCCAGGGACGGTTCGCAATTACCTCAGCTCCGCTATTACTAAAACCGGTGGGGCCAATCGCTTCGAGGCTTATAAGCTCGCCGCAGAAGAAGGATGGGTCTAGCCTAGGGAGAATGTTCGGCGAGTTCGCCCCCTTGAGCGCTAGATACAGCTAGTAGTAGTCGCCGTTGAGGATGCTCTTGATCTGGGGGCGTACATCCCACCAGTAGACGCCGATGACGACGATGCCGACCCAGGCGAGAATCGGGAAACCGATGAGGGTGGCGAGGGTAGAACCCAGCACCATGCCGAACCACGTCCACTTGTCCTTGCGGCCGGCGGCCTCGAAAGCGTCGGGGCGGGTATTGGCGATCAGTACAGCGCCAAGCGCGCCGGCGATGGCGACCGGCCAGTAGAGGATCATGGTTAACAGCGACATCAGCGGAGCTCCTTAGACAGCGGGCGTCGTGGCACCCACCTTACCGTCTCAGCAGCGAGACACCTCTGGCGGGTGCGGGGAATAAACGGCGCTTAGAGGGCGCCGAAGAGAAGGTGGGACAGCGAGTAGATAATCAGTCCCGCCAAGGCACCGACGATGGTGCCGTTGAGGCGGATGAACTGCAAATCCTTGCCCACCATGAGTTCGATCTTGTCGCTGGCCTCCTCGGCGTCCCAGCGCTCGATGGTCTCCGAGATGATCGCGGTGATCTCATCTGCGTAGTTATTGGCCAAGAAAGCCGCACCATCGATAATGCGACGCTCCAGGGAGGCACGCATCTGCTCATCCTCGCAGATCCTGTGGCCCCAGTCGCGCGCGAATGCGGTGATCTTGGTGCGCAGCACCGAGCTGGGATCCTCGGCGGCCTCCACAATGGAGGAGGATACACCCCGCCAGATGGCGGCGGGGGCGCCCTGGATCGCGCTGGAGCCGAGCACATCGGCCTTCCAGCTCTCCAGCTTGGCGATGGTCTCCGGATCGTGCTGGAGATCATGGGCCAAGCGGGCCACCACCCGGCGCATCTCGCGGCGGGCCTCGTGGTTTTTATCGCGGGCCACAGCGGCCGTCCACGCGGTGAGCTCGCGATAGACCTTGTCCGATACGAGATCATTAACAAAACGCGGCGCCCAGCTGGGGGCACGCTCGCCGAGGATGCGGTCGATGAGATCCTCGGAGGCACGGGCCTTCTCATCCGCCCAAGCGGCGACGGCATCCACCACCGGCTCGGTCTTGCCTTCCTCGATCAGCCCCTCGAGGATGCGGCCAGCAGGTGGCCCCCACTCCGGTTCGGCGAGGCGATCGATGAGACCGCGCTGGATAATGGCCTCCGCCTCTGCGGGGTCCAACTCCCGCACAATGGCGGCGAGCAATCGGCCGGCCTCGGCAGAGGTGCGCTCCGCATTGCCCTCGGCCACCAGCCACTCGCCGATGCGCTCGGGGATCCGGGCCTGGGAGACCTTCTCTGTAATGAGCTCGGCGTTGAGGAAGTTATCCCCCACGAAGCCCGCCAAGGACTCGCCGATCTGGTCCTTCTTATTGCGCACGATCGCGGTATGCGGGATCGGCAGGTGCAGCGGATGGCGGAAGAGCGCGGTCACCGCGAACCAGTCCGCCAAGCCGCCGATCATGCCGGCCTCGGCGGCGGCGCGCACGAAGCCAACCCACGTGGCGGTGTCGCCCGGCTGAGCTTCCAACCAGCGGCAGAAGAGATACACCACGGTGGCCAGCAGCAGCAGGCCGGTGGCTATGGCCTTGTGTTTGCGCAGGCTGCGGCGGCGCTCGGCCTCCGTCTCTGAGGAGGGGCCGGGAACGGCCAGACGCCCCGAGGTGGGGTCGGGGGCAGTGGGCGCGGTAGCCTCCGCCTCAGATACAGCGGGGCCGAGTGAGTGTCGTCCCATGGATGTTGTCACTCTCAGCTAGGTACTAGGTGCAGCCTCCGCCTCGGATGGGGCGGCGGCTGGGATGAACTGTTGTACTATAGCGCATCTGCTGCGATGCGAGCGAGATGTGCCCAGCACACAGGGTATTCCTGCGCCACACTCTTCCGGCGCGGGCGCGGGGTGCGGCCTAGATCATGGACAGGCCGGTGCTGATGAAACGCAGCCCCACGAGCAGAGTGAGGATGGTGATGAGCACCATGAGAATAATCCAGCGGGTGCGGTTATTCACGGGCACCTCCTCTCCGCTGCACTGGGGAATGACATAGCCAAAACCGCCGGGCCAGATCTTCGGGGATCCGACTCGGCGGCTCTGAGTTGAACACGGAGCGCTGACGCTTCACCCGCGCCAGTCAGCTCGTTCCACCCGCCCCGCTGTGCGGGGCCGCGGTGGTGAGGTACTGAACGAGGTTGAGGGGTATGTCAGCGGCCTAGTTGTGGCGTCCTGTGCGCTTGACGTACGCCTTGTAGTCGCGGCGACCGTACTTCACGAGGCCCACTCCGAAGAGCAGCACCGCGAGGGTGGCGACCGCACCAACCATGACGTAGGTGGAAGCGTTGGCCTGGGAATCCACCGAGCCTGAAGCCAGGCCGAACAGGATGATGCCGGAGAAAGCGATCGAGGAGAGGAGGATGCCCATACCCCACCAAGTGGAGCTCTTGAGCAGCGAGGAGTGCGGTGCCTCCAAGCTCACGGGATCATAGCCCTCGATGTAGTTGTCCTCGATGCGCAGTTCCTTGTCTGAAACCTTCTTCGCAGACATACCCTTGCCTTTCGTTCAAGTTAAGCAAATGTTAAGAATAAGCTTAGCGATCCTTGCCCGAGAATGCAGCTCGGGCCCGCTCATAGTTGATGGATGCCACAGCGGTCAGCGGGATGCTGGCCGGGCACACATCGGCACATTCACCGTACAGCGAGCAGGGGCCGAAGTTGGTCTCCAGCTCGTCGATCATATTGCGGGCGCGGCGGCCGCGCTCTTCCTTGCCGAGAGGCATCATGCGCAGGTGCACCAGCTTGGCGCCGGTGAACAGGTGAGCGGCACCATTCGGGCAGGCGGCCACACAGGCACCACAGCCGATGCAGGCTGCGTGATCCAGTGCGAACTCGTTGTCCTCATAGTTCATGTGCATGGTGTCAGCGTCCGGCGCGGTACCCGCGTTGACGGTGACATAGCCACCCTTTTGCATGACGCGGTCAAGGGCGGAGCGGTCAATGACCATGTCCTTGATCACGGGGTAGGCGGCGGAGCGCATCGGCTCGATCTGCAGCTTGTCGCCATCCTTGAAGTCCATCAGGCGCTGCTGGCAGGCCGGAGTGTTCTTCAGGGGGCCGTGCGGACGGCCGTTGACCATCACGCCACAGGTTCCGCAGATACCCTCGCGGCAGTCAGAGGCGAAGGCGAAAGGCTCCTTGCCCTCTTCAACGTACTGGGAGTTGACGTGGTCGAGCAGCTCGAGGACCGACATCTGCGGTACAGCGTCCGGAACCTCGACAGGCTCGTAATGTCCCTCGGTGTTTGGGCCAGCTTGGCGCCAAATCTCTAGATGCAGTTTCATTACTTGTAATTCCTTGTCATCAGCGGAACGGCTTCGAAGTACAGCGGTTCGGCGTGGCGGATGAACTTACCCTCGCCGGCGGGCTCCCAGGCGGAGACGAAGCACCAGTGCTCGTCGTCACGGCGGGCCTCGCCGTCTTCGGTGAGGTGATCCTCGCGGTAGTGCGCACCGCAGGACTCGTCGCGGTCAAGAGCGTCGACGCACATGAGCTCGCCCAGGTCGATGTAGTCGGCCACGCGCAGGCCGTACTCCAGCACCTGGTTCATCTCATCGGCCTTGCCGGGGATGTTGACGTTGGCCCAGAAGTCCTTGCGCAGGGCGCGGATCTTCTCGATGCCATCGGCCAGGTCCTTCTCGTTACGGGACACGCCACAAGAGAAGTACAGGATCTCACCGAGCTGACGGTGGAAGTACTCCGGGCCGTGGTCGCCCTTGACGTTCATCAGCGTGGAGATGCGGTCCTTCGCGCGCTGCACGGCGGCCTTGGCCTCCGGAGAGTCCTCGGAGAGGACTTCCTTGCCCAGGTGCTCGCCGAGGTAGTTCGGAACGGTGAACGGGATGGTGAACCAGCCGTCCACAGATGCCGAGAGCAGCGAGTTCGCGCCGAGGCGGTTCGCACCGTGGTAGGTCCAACCGCACTCACCGGCGGCGAAGAGACCATCCACGGAGGTCATCAGGTTGAAGTCGGTCCACAGGCCACCCATGGTGAAGTGACAGGTGGGGGCAATACGCATCGGCACCTTGTAGGGGTTCTCGCCGGTGGCCTCTTCATACATGGTGAAGAGGTTGCCGTAACGAGCACGGATCTTGTCCTCGCCGAGACGCTGGATGGCGTCGCGGAAGTCCAGGTACGCCGAGTTGTGCAGCGGCCCAACGCCGAGGCCCTTGTTGATCTGCTGGGAGATCGCACGGGAGGCCACGTCGCGGGGCACGAGGTTACCGAATGCCGGGTAGCGGCGCTCGAGGAAGTAGTCGCGCTCCTCCTCGGGGATGCTATTGGCGTCGCGGTCGTCCTTCTCTACCACTGGGGACCAGATGCGGCCGTCATTACGCAGCGACTCCGACATCAGGATGGTCTTGGACTGCCAGTGCGAGTTGACGGGCAGGCCGGTCGGGTGGAACTGGATGAAGGACGGGGAAGCCAAGTAGGCGCCCGCATCGTAGGCACGCATCATGGCGGATGCGTTGGAGTTCTTTGCCAGCGTAGACATGTGGTAGACGTTGCCGTAACCACCGGTGGCCAGTACCACAGCGTGAGCGGTGTGGGCCTTGATCTCGCCGGTAATGAGGTTGCGCATGACCACGCCATCGCAGTGCTTGCCGCCCTCACGCTCGTTGATGATCAAATCCACCATCTCGTTGTGGGTGAAGATCTCAACGGTGCCCTCGTGGATCTGGCGCTGCAGCGCGGATGCAGCGGAGAGCTGCAGCTGCTGGCCTGTTTGACCACGGGTGTAGTAGGTGCGGGAAACCTGCACACCACCGAAGGAACGGGTGGCTAGGGTGCCGCCATACTCGCGAGCGAAGGGAGCACCGATGGCGCTCATGTGGTCGATCACGCGCACGGACTCATAGGCCAGACGCCAGCAGTCATGCTCGCGGCAGCGGTAGTCGCCGCCCTTCACGGTGTCCTTGACGTGGCGGTAGGCGCCGTCGTTGTCCACCTTCTTGCCGCGGGCGGAGTTCACACCACCCTGGGCAGCAATGGAGTGCGCACGACGCGGGGCGTCGTGATAGGTGAAGCACTGGACGTTATAACCGAGCTCGCCGAGAGCCGCGGCTGCGCCGCCGCCGGAGAGGCCGGTGCCCACCACGATCACGTTGAACTTACGGCGGTTCAGCGGGGAGACCAGGGTCATGTGGTCCTTCTGGTATTCCCACATGTCCTTGGTAGGAACGACGCCGTGCGGTGCCTGGTCATTGAGGACCGAGCCGAGGGTCACACCCTCCACTACGGAGGCAGGAGCCTCGAAGTTGTCGAGGAAGGACGTATCGATTTCTTTACTCATGGAACTTAACTCTCCTGGAATCCTTAGCTGACCCAGCCCGCAAGGACTGCGACGGGGATCAGCACATTGCCGATCAGGACGATGGCGGGAACAAGGTAAGCAACGAAGGAGAGCACAGCACGCCAGCGCTTACCCACAATGCCCAGGTCGCTCACTGCCACCCACATGCCGTGGGTGAGGTGCAGGAACAGGCAGAGCTGAGCAATGATGTAGAAGATGGCCACGGCCGGACGGCTGAAGGTTGCCACAACGTTGGCGTATACCTCACCGTGCTCGAAGGACGCGGATGCTGCCGGCTGGACACCAACGGTCAGGTCCAGAATGTGGAAGATGATGAAGGCCAGCAGCACGATGCCGGTGACGATCATGGTCTGCGTCGCGAAGCTCTGCAGACCGCCCATCTTGTTGGTGCGGCGGAACTTGCCGCGGGATTGGTGAGCACGGCCCACGATGGTGAAGGCTCCCCAGATGTGGAGAATAATGCCCACCAGCAGGACAATGCGCAGGATCCACAGCACCGACCCATAAGGCATAACGGGCTCACCGACGGTACGGAAGAACTCGCCGTACTCGTCGAGCGCGGGGCGGCCATCATGATCCGGCAAGAAGATCTTCAGGTTACCCACCATGTGGACGACGACGAATCCGGCAAAGATCAGGCCGGTAATCGCCATCGTGAGCTTCACGGCCCAGGTGGGATAACCCGGCCGCTCGCGGAGTGGTTTTTCAGTAATTTTGCCGTGCGCGATTGCGTCACGGTCGTCATATTTAACAGTCATGGCACCTCCAGTGTCGCTAATACCTTACGGCCGTTTTCACAGGCGGAACCACTCGCTCCATCACGGGGTGACCCAACTCACAACGCTATAACTAGCATGTTCTGTGTTCTTTAGGTTAGGCTCGCCTCTAGAAGAAGTGTGCTGCGCGGCCATTATGGCAGTTCACTGCGAATTCTCATTCCTCTATCAGGATACGCGGTCGGTGGGCCGTTTCGAGATTCACATTTACCCCAAGCTCCACAATCAACCCCTATCGGGGGCACTTTCGCGATCCGCAATTACGCAACATTTTTGATTCTTAATTCACCTCACGCGCCAGCATCGGGCCCACGAGTGCTCAGCGCACCCCACCCCAGTCCCACCGCCGCCATAGCGGGATATATGACCAGCTCAGGGCGTCGATAAGAGCCCCATAAACAACGCTCAAGATGGCGCCGCATCAGGGGTAGAACCGCGGAAAACCACACCCATAGGTGGGCGTATATATGCCGCAGCCCGGCGCGCGGACACCCCGAATACGCGGGTGAACAGGCGCTGCCCCTGGGGCGGGCCGCGATCCGGTTGAGGTGATGCCGCTCACGTACTATGTCTCTATGGGAAAAACATACGTGGGTTCTAGGTTGCGGCAGCTGCGGCGGGAACGTGACCTCAGCCAAGCGTCCCTCGCGGACACGCTGGGGCTTTCCGCCTCGTATGTCAATCAGATTGAACACGATGTGCGCCCGCTGACCGTATCGGTGCTGTCCAAAATCACCGAGGCCTTCGGAATTGACGCCACCTTCTTCTCCCACGAGGACGATTCTCGGCTTCTCGCCGAGGTCAAAGACGTGATCGCGGACAAGGAGCTGGTGGCCCAGCCGGTGGATCTGGCCGAGCTCTCCGAGGTGGTGGCCGATCACCCCACGGTGGCCAAGACCATCGTGGACATGCACCGGCGCTACCGCATCATCCGCGATAAGCTCTCGCTGCTCACCGACGAACGCAGCCACAGCGAGGAGATGAAGGATCACACCGGCGATCTGCTGGAGATGCCCCACGAGCAGGTGCGGGATTTCATCCACGCCAATAACAATTACTTCCACCAGCTCGACACCGCGGCGGAGCAGCTGCACCAGAAGCTGGGGCTGCAGCTCAGCTCTACTCCCGCCACCTTGGCGGCGCTGCACCAGTACATCACCGAGCAGCACGGGGTCACAGTGCTGCCCACCACCACCGGCACCACCCTGCACCGCTATGACCCCAGCACCGCCACGCTGGAGATCTCCAGCCTCATCGGACCAGGCCAGCAGGCGTTTCGGATCGCCAGTGTGCTCGCCCACCTCGAGCACGGCTTAGAGCTGGAGCGGCTGGTCGAGGAGGCGGACTTCAGCACCCGTGAATCCTCCCTGCTGGCGCTGCGCGGCCTGGCCAGCTACTACGCCGCCGCGCTGCTGCTGCCCTATACCGAGTTCCACGAACTGGTGGACAAGACCCGCTATGACTTGGAGTACCTGGCCAACTACACCGGCCTCGGCTTCGAGACCATCTGCCACCGCGTCTCGACGCTGCAGCGCCCTGAGCGGCGGGGCATTCCTTTTACCTTCATCCGCGTCGACCGCGCCGGCAATATGTCCAAGCGGCTGTCCGCCGGGGGCTTTCACTTCACTCATTCCGGCGGCACCTGCCCGCTGTGGAATGTCTACGAGGCCTTCTCCAATCCAGGGCATGTGCAGCGCCAATATGCCTCTATGCCCGATGGCCGCACCTATGTGTGGGTCGCCCGCACCGTCAGCCATCGCTATGGCACCTTCGACCAGGGCGGCAAGGAATTCGCGATCGGCTTGGGCTGCGAGGCCCGGCACGCGGGGCGCATGGTGTATTTCGATGCGCTGCCGGTGAATAACCCGGCCGCCGCGGTGCCCATCGGCCCCGGCTGTCGGGTGTGTGCCCGCACGGATTGCGCGCAGCGCGCCTTCCCCGCCATCCAGGGCATTGCGCGCTTCGACGCCCACTCCTCCTCCCTCGCCGCCTACTAGCAGGCCCGCGGCTACCATGAGATTCATGCTGGAAGCCCTGCCTGTCTCCCCCGCTGACCCTGCCGCCATCCTGCCTGATCTCGCCGCGGCCCTCGCCGGTGAACGCAGCCTGCTGCCGCTGCCCGCCCGGGACCGCTCCCGCGCCCAGCAGCTGGCCCGCACTATGCGCGTCGGCGAGGAGATCGATCCCGAGGTGGCGCTGGTGGTCTCCACCTCCGGCTCCACCGGCACGCCCAAGGGGGCGCTGCTGAGCGGCGAGAATCTCGCCTCCTCGGCGGTGGCCACCCATAATGCCCTGCACGGGCCGGGGGCGTGGCTCTTGGCCTTGCCCGCCCATCACATCGCCGGGTTGCAGGTGCTTATCCGCAGCATCCTCGCCGAGACCACCCCCACCACCCTCGATGTCTCCGGCGGCTTTCACCTCGCCGCCTTCGCCCGCGCCACCGCCCAGGCCCGGCGCGCTGCCGGGCAGGATCCGCTCTACACCGCACTCGTGCCCAACCAGCTGCACAAGGCATTGGCGTCGCTGCAGGGCATCGAGGCTTTGCGGCTTTACGACGCCATCCTGGTCGGCGGCGGACCCACCACCGAAAGCACCCGCGCCGCCGCCCGGCGCCTCGGGATCTCCGTGGTGTGCACCTATGGTTCCTCGGAGACGGCGGGCGGCTGTATCTACGATGGCGTGCCCATCGAGTGGGCTTCGGTGAAACTCACGGGGCAGCATGGGCGGATTCATCTGGGCGGGCCGATGGTGGCCCGCGGCTACCGCAATGTGGGCCCGCAAGACACGGATGCTTTTGCCCACCCAGGCTGGTTTTCGACCAATGACTGCGGGCACATCACGGATGGCCTGCTGCAGGTGACCGGCCGGCTCGATGCGATCATCTCCTCCGGCGGGCTGAAGCTGCACCCCGAGGTGCTGGAGCAAGAGCTGCTCAATATCGCTGGGGTAGACACAGCGTGTGTCACCGGCATCCCCGATGAGCGCCTCGGCCAGGCCATTGTGGCGGCCTATACCGGCACGGCGCGGGTAGGCGAGATCATTGAGGCTCTCGATCATCTTCCCCGCTGGCAGTTGCCGAAGCAGTTGCTGCGGGTAGACGCCCTGCCGCTCACCGGCCCGGGCAAGGTGGATCGGCGGGCGGTGGCGCGGCTGTTCTAGCGATTCGCCTGATCGAGCGTGACGACGTCATCTCGGGTATAGAGCCGCGCAATGGCGGCATCATTGCCGTGGGCGAGGTTCTCCCGCACCAGCGGGTGCAGAGCCGCTGAGGGCAGCAGCGGGAAGGTGCGCGGTGTGTGCGCCACCTGCGCCACGGGCAGCTCGGCGCGCAGGGCGGTGTGGTGCAGCAGCAGATCATCGCAGTGCAGGCTGGGGGCAATATCCTCGCGGCGCAGCTGGGCGAGCCGTTGCACGAACCCCGGCGGGTAGCACACCCCGCTCACCCCGGTGGGCACGTGCAAAAGCGAGGCGCGGGTGCTGCGCACGGGATTCCAGTGGATATAGGGGGCGATGCGCTGGCCCTGCAGCCTGATCCGGTGGGCGCGGTGCGCGGTGATCTGCGTGGGCCGGGCCGCCGCAAGGAGCTGCGGCACGCACGCGGGCGGGTAGAGCACATCATCGTCGATGGTGATGAGCCAGCTCTGCGGGTGGGCCCGCGCCGCCGGTAAGTATTTGGTGTGTGGCCCCAGGCCCGGTTCTGCCTGGCGGATGCGCAGGCCGCGGGCGCAGAGCCGCTGCAGACCGGCCGAGCGCGGGGCGTGATAGTCCTGCGGTTCGAGCCACAATTCCACCGGGGAGGCATGCGCCACCGATTCGATGGCGAGATGCACCCAGCGCAGCCGGCGGCCATAGCTGCTGAGGCTAATGACCACGTGGGGGTGCTGCGGCACAGGGGTGCGCGAGGTGTGGTTGCGCCACACCAGCCGCAGCAGCAAGGGAAGATGACGCAGCGCGTTGATCGCCGCGGTAGAGAGATAGTTCAGCCACACACGCTTGAGATTAGCCGAGCAGACCCCGGCGCTGAGTTCAGCACCCCAAGCGCCACGAGGGGACGGGCCGCGGGTAGAAATAGTAGCTATGCAGAACTCCCGCTCCACCGCGACCGCCGCCGATTGGCTCGAAGGGGCCCGACCGCACACCTGGGCCAATGCTTTCGCCCCCGTGATTGCCGGCACGGGGGCCGCCGCCTATGCCCAAGGGGCCTCGCTGCCCCGCGCCCTGCTGGCGCTGCTGGTGGCATGGGCGTTGATTGTGGGCGTGAACTACGCCAATGACTACTCGGATGGGATCCGCGGCACCGATGATGATCGCTCCGGGCCGCTGCGGCTCACCGGCTCGGGTCTGGCGGCGCCGGCGAAGGTCAAGCGCGCCGCATTCGCTGCCTTCGGGGTGGCCGCACTAGCGGGGATTGTGCTCTCGCTGCTGAGCGCGTGGTGGCTGATCCTGGTAGGCATCGCCTGTATCGCGGGGGCGTGGTTCTACACCGGTGGCTCGCGCCCCTATGGCTATCGCGGGCTGGGCGAGGTGTCCGTGTTTGTGTTCTTTGGCCTCGTGGCCGTGCTGGGCACCGAGTTCACCCAAGCGGGTTCCATCAGTGCCGTGGGCGTGGTCTTGGCGGTGAGCGTGGGCGCGATGTCGGCCGCGGTGAACCTAGCCAATAACCTGCGCGATATCCCCTCCGATAGCGCCACCGGGAAAACCACGCTGGCGGTGATTCTCGGTGATAAGCGCACCCGCACCCTGTGGCTGGCGCTCATAGCCGTGCCGCTGGTGGCCATCCTGCTGCTCGCAGTCAGTGCCACTTGGTGGTGTGTGGTGGGTGTGCTGGCGGCGCCCTTCCTTGTGGCCGCGGCGCGGCCAGTGCGTGGCGGCGCCACCGGTGCGGCACTCATCCCCGTGCTGGGGCTGACCGGGCGCGGGATGCTGGTGTTTTCCCTCGTTATCGCTGCGGCGCTGACGCTGGCCAGCTAGCGCCGCTTAGCGATTGGCTAGTTCTTCCTCCACCCACTTCTTGTGGGCCTTGCGCTGCTCATCCCACTCGGCCATTTCGCCGGTGACGCGCATCCGCAGGGAGCTGAAGAGCAGTAACGAGAGCGGGAAGGCCACGAGGAGGGCCAGCAGCGCGCAGATGAGCCAGGGCACGGGGGAATCAATGAGCACCGCCGCCCCCTTGATGAGCGCGGTGAGTACGACGAAGAGCACAATGCGCGCGCCCGCATACAGCGCGGAGTCTTTCCACGCGCGGCTGCGCAGCTCTGTATCCAACTCCGGTGCGTCCGATTCAACCCTGCTAGTCACAAGCACCGAGTTTAGCCGTATCCTTGGGGGAAGAAAACGTAGCCCGCATCATTGTTTGTAGAGATCGGAGTTGTCAGCGAGTGGGTCGTCTCATCGTTCTCATTCTCATCATTGCCGCCCTGGTGCTGATCTGGAAGGCCTTTGGGCCATCGAGCTGGAAACGAAACAACCAGCTCCAGCAGTCGCAGCGGCCCGTCATCAAGGGCCCCGACGATGATGAGGAATTCCTCTGGGAGCTGGAAAAACGCCAGTTCAAGGAGCGGCGCGCCCGCCAGCAGGAACTCGAGCGCCAGGCCCAGGAGGCCGAGGAGCGGCGTCGCCGCGAACGCAGGCAGGAGCAGCGCCGGATCGAAGAGCAGCGCGCCGCTGAACAGCAGCCTGGCCCCGCCTCGGCGGATACGCCGCGAGAACAACCGGAGGATAACCCGGAGGAGAATCCCGAGGAGAAACCAGGCTCCTAGCTGGGTCTAGGCGCGGGCGGCGGCCTGTTCGCGCCGGAGAATCTCGCTCAAGTAGGCGCCATAGCCGGACTTCTCCAAACGCTGCGCCCGGATGCGCAGCTGCTCATCAGAGATCAGCCCCATGCGCCACGCCACCTCTTCTGGGCAGCTGATCTTGAGCCCTTGGCGCTTTTCGATGGTGCGCACAAAATCGCCGGCGTCCATGAGCGATTCATGGGTGCCGGTGTCCAGCCATGCGGTGCCCCGCGGCAGCACCTCCACCTGCAGCGCCTGCCGCTGCAAATAGTGGTTGTTGATATCGGTGATCTCGAGCTCGCCGCGAGCGCTCGGGGTGAGGCCGGCGGCGATATCTACCACCTCGTTGTCGTAGAAATACAGGCCCGGCACCGCGAACTGGGAGCGCGGCTGGGCCGGTTTTTCCTCCAGCGACAGCGCATTGCCCTCGCGGTCGAACTCCACCACCCCATAGGCGCTCGGATCAGCCACCCAATAGGCGAAGATCGCCCCGCCCTCCACCTCGGTGAAGCGGCGCAGCTGGGTGCCGAGGCCGGCGCCATAGAAGATATTATCGCCGAGAATCAACGCCACGCTGTCCTCTCCAATATGGTCCCGGCCGATGCGGAAGGCGTCGGCAAGCCCCCGTGGGGCGTCCTGGGTGGCGAAACTTAAGGAGATGCCGAATTGGGAGCCATCCCCGAGGAGGCGGCGAAACTGCGGCTCATCGTTCGGATCCACGATCACGAGAATGTCATCAATACCCGCCAGCATGAGCGTGGACAGCGGGTAGTAGATCATGGGCTTGTCATAGACCGGAACCAGCTGTTTGGAGACGCCCAGGGTGATGGGCCACAGCCGCGAACCGGTGCCGCCCGCGAGGATGATGCCTTTCACTGCTGCGCTTCCTCGTTCGCCAGCACCCACCCATCCTTGTACATGTTGAGCAGCTCCTCGCAGTCCTCGATGGTGGGCAGATGATCGCGGGCCTCGTCCAGCCCCGGGGCGGCGCGGTCCTTATCGCTCAGGATCGGATCGCTGACCGGCCATTCGATACCGAGGCTGCTATCGAGCGGATCGACGCCGAAATCGACGTTCGGGTCGTATTCGCTGGAGGTGAGATAGCAGACGGTGGAATCGCGCACCGCGGCAAAACCGTGGGCGAAGCCATCCGGGATGTAGAGGCACCGGCGATTCTCCTCAGAAAGGGTCACGCCCTCCCAGCGACCGAAGGTCTCCGAGCCGAGGCGCACATCCACCAACACATCCCAGATCTCGCCACTGACGCAGGTGACATACTTCTGCTGCCCGGGGAACACGGCGGTGAAGTGCAACCCGCGCAGGACTCCGGCCCGGGAGACAGACATATTCGCCTGCTGCAAAGCAAAGGGGTGGCCGGTGAAGGATTCAAACTCGGTGGCCTTAAACCACTCGTGGAAGCTGCCCCGCGCATCGGGGTGCACGGTGGGCTCGGTGTAGAAACTGGGCAGGGTGGAGAGTTCATGCAGCATAGGCACCACTATAGTGCCGCGCGGCGCGAGGCTGCACCCCGTTGAGCAGTGCGGCTAGACGCCGCGAGCGGCGTAGAGCTCCTCGGAGCGGGCATAGGCCGCCTGCCACCACTGCGGATTGCGACGATAAAACTCCACGGTCTCTTCCAGCCCGGCGCGCAGCGTGGTGTGCGCCGGCGCCCACCCGAGTTCCTCGGTGGAACTGGGATCGATGGCGTAGCGACGATCATGGCCGGGCCGATCGCGCACATACTCGATAGCGCCGCCGCCGATGATCTCGACGAGCAGTTCGGCCACGTCCCTATTGGAGGCCTCCCCATCCGCCCCGATGAGATAGGTGGAGCCGATCTTGCCGGCGTCGATAATGCGCCACACGGCGTCATTGTGATCGTCCACGTGAATCCAGTCCCGCACATTGCGGCCATCGCCGTAGAGGCGCACGGACTCGCCCTGCAGCAGCTTGAGGATTTGCCGGGGAATGAACTTCTCTGGGTGCTGATAGGGGCCGTAGTTATTGCTGCAATTAGAAATGGTCGCCTGCAGGCCATAGGAGCGCACGAAGGCGCGGATCATGTGATCGCTGGCCGCCTTCGACGCCGAATAGGGCGAGGAGGGCCGATAGGGGCTATCCACCTGGAAACGCTCCGCGGAGTCGAGAGGCAGATCGCCATAGACCTCATCGGTGGAGATGTGGTGCATGCGCACCCCATGCGCCACCGCGCACTTGGCGAGGGTCACCGTGCCCTCCACATTGGTACGGGCAAAAACCTCGGGGTGGTCGATGGAATTATCGTTGTGGCTTTCCGCGGCGAAGTGCACCAGGAGGTCGGCGTCGTGAAGCACCTCGTCCACGAGCTGCTCATCGCAGATAGTCCCCTGCACCAGCTGCGCGTCCGTACCGGCCAGACTATCGGGGTTGGCGGCGTAGGTAAGCGCGTCGAGAACAGTGATGCGCTCCACCTCGGGGCGAGTGAGTCGGGTGCGGCGAACAAAGTTCGCGCCAATGAAACCGGCGCCGCCGGTGACCACGAGATGCACGACAGAGGTCCTTTCTGCGCGGGCGAGGAGCGGGCGCGCCGCAGTGGCCACACCCGCTCGGTACAGGCAGGGGCGTTAGTTGAGGCCGGCGTAGGAGTGCAGGCCCGAGGTGACCATGTTGATGAAGAAGAGGTTGAACACCATGGTGCCGAGGCAGACCACGTTGATCCAGGCGGCGAATACGCGGCTGAAGGAGGGGATGGCGCGGGCGTGGAGATAGGCGGCCAAGAGCAGCCAGGTAACCAGCGACATGGTCTCCTTCGGATCCCAGCCCCAGAAACGACCCCACGCGGACTCCGCCCAGATCGCGCCCAGGGCAATACCCAGGCCGAAGATCGGCAGCGCCCAAATGGCCGTCTTATAGGCGATCTGGTCCAAGACCTTCGCCGCGGGCAGCGGCCGGGCCACCCGTCCCAAGAAGGTAGCGGGCTCCTTGCCCTTGGGGAAGCGGCTGCGGAAGAGGAACACCAGCGAGCCGAGGCCAGAGAGCATGCAGATAGAGGCGCCGGTGACCACGGTGGAAACGTGGATGGGATACCACATGGACTGCAGGGCCGGAACCAGCGGCGCGGACTCGGCATAGAGCTTGGTGCCGCCGAAGAACATCAGCGCCAGCACCGGGGTGAGCACCCACGGCCACAGCGCCGGGATGGCGCGGGAGGTGACCATCAGCGCGGTCACCAGCATGGTGCCGAAGGTAATGACGGAGACGTACTCGTAGAGGTTGCCGAAGGGGAAGCGGGAGGCAGAGACACCGCGCAGCACCAGGGAGGTGGCGTGCAGCACGATGCCGAGGAACACCATGGTCTGCGCCATATTGGCGAAGCGCTGCGCCTTCGCCTCTAGCTCAGCTGCCTTCTTCGTCGCGGCCGGCGGCAGGGTATCGGAGCTGCCGGAATCGGCATCCGATCCCGAGGCGGAGCTCGTCGTGCCCACGAGCGCGGGGCGTGTGGCGTCGATCGTGGCCTCCGCGGCGGCGGTGTGCTTCACGTAGTAGACGATCGCGAGTGCGAGCGCCAAGAAGTACACCACAAACGCCGAGGCGAAGGTGAGATCCGAAAACGTCGCCACAGACTGATTAACCGGCAGGGAATTCACTAGTCGTCCTATCCCGTCAAGAGTTTATTCTTCGTGAGAGTGTAGCGAACCTTAGGCCAATTTCAATAAGCCTGCCCTGCCCAGCGGGGCCCCGGCAGGAGCCGAGCGGCGGCGCGGCTAGCCCCTAATGTGCTGGGCATCCACCTCGGCGTCGAAGCTCTCATCCTCCGGATCGGGCAGCCCGTAGAGGGCGCGGGCGAGGTCGTCGTGCTCCTCGCCCCAGCCGGCGCGGTCGGTGCGGGCCAGACCACCGGTCTCTACCCGGGTGCCGCCCGCAACCGGGCTGACGCGAATCCAGATGCGGCGGCGCTTAATGGCCAGCGAGCCCACGAGCCCCGCCAGGGTGATCATGGTGCTCACCAGCACCCAGATCTGGGTGGAATCGTGGCTGATCTGCAGGTTCACAAACTCCTTGGCGCCGTCGAAGGTGACGGTGGTGCCATCGTCAAGGGTGACAGACTCGCCCTGGAGCAGATTGACGCGCTCCAGCTTCTGCAGCTGGCCGGTGTGCACCAGGGAGGGATCGAGGCTCCACAGCGACTGCCCGCGCCCAGTATCCAGCCCGGCATCGCCGCGATAGATATCGATGGCGAGGGCGGGATCGCGCATCGCGGGGAAGGCGGAGGCGAGCAGCTCATTATTTTCCCCCGACCACGCGGCGGTGGGGGCAAAGAGCCCCTCGAGGGCGATCTGGTTTTGGCGGCGCTCCGAGAGCTCCTCATACATTCCCGCCGGCGGATCGAAACGCATCGCGCCGGAGGAGAGGAAGAAGGTGGGATCATCGGGGCGGAACTGCAGGGTCTGGGTGCGGCTTTCCCCATCCGGCCAAGTGACCGTGACGGTGGGGGCGAAGCCGTGGCCTTGCAGATAGACGCGATCGCCGGCGATACGCAGCGGGTGGTTCACCCGCAGCTCATAGTCCTGCCACGTGGAGGGATCGGAATATACGTCCTCGCCCTCGGCCCAGGAGACGTTGCTGTGGAACATCTCCGCCTGGCCATTGGGCAGATAGTCGGCGGTGAAGTCGTGGACGTCGATGCAGAAGGGGTTGAGGCTGGTGCCATCGAAGGTGGCGCCGTGGCGGAAGCTGTCATAGTTGGCCACCGCGGTATTGCAGAACTGCGACTCCTCGGTATCGGCCACCACGATCACTTGGCCCTCGTAGTAGCTCAACCGGCCCCAGGCCACGGTGATCAACATTCCCACTAAACCGAGGTGAAAGACGAGATTGGCCAGCTCGCGCGCATAGCCCTTCTCCCCCGCCAGCGACCGCTGCCCGCTGCGATCCTCAGCAGCCGAGTACTCCTTCAGCCGCCAGCCCTTCATCCGGCTGCGAGCTGCGGCGAGCACCTCATCCGGGTTGTCCTCCACGACGCCCTCGGAGTAGTGCGGGAGGCGCTCCAATTTTTTGGGAGCGCGCACCGGCGGCTGCTTCATGGCCTGATAGTGCTCCCAGCTGCGCGGCAGAATACAGCCGATCAAAGAAATGAACAGCAGCACATAAATCGCGGTGAACCAGGTGGAGCTGAAGACGTCGAAAAGCTGCAGCTTATCGTAGACCTCCGCGATGCGCCCATTGGTGGCAATGTATTCCTCTACCTTGGACTCATTGAGGCTGCGCTGCGGCAAAAGGGCACCGGGGATGGCGCCCAAAGAGAGCAGAAAAAGCAGGATGAGCGCGGTGCGCATACTGGTAAGCCAGTTCCATGCGCGAACGACATAGCGGTTGAGGTTTTTCATGAGGTACTCAGCGTTGTCCTTTGAGGAGTCGGAGCCGCGGCCTAGAGCAGGGTGGTGCCGTAATTGACGGTCCACTGCCTGATCACGTTAATAAAGCTATCCCACAACCCCGTGACCAAGCACACGCCCACCACGATGAGCAGGGCGCCACCGATCTTCTGGATGGTGTGGGAATGGCGTTTCATCCAGTCCACCGAGTTCATCGCCCGGGCCGAACCGAGCGCCACCAATAAGAAGGGCAGGCCAAGCCCGAGGCAATAGGCAATGATGAGCGCCACCCCGCGGGCGGCGGTGGTGCCTTGGGTGCCGACGGCCACGGAGATGATCGCTGCCAGAGTGGGGCCGAGGCAGGGTGTCCAGCCCAGGGCGAAGACCCCGCCGAGCAGCGGCGCCCCCACCCAGGTGGAGATACGCTTCGGCTGCAGCCGCGTGTCTTTTTGCAGCGCCGGGATATAGCCCATGAACGCCACGCCCATGATGATGGTGATGACCCCGCCGATCCGCTGCAGCGTGGTGGCCTGCACGGTGAGCGCCTGAATGGTGCCAAAGACGGTGACGGTGGCGAGCACGAACACCACGGTAAAACCCAGAATGAACAGGCCGGCAGCCCCGGCCACGCGGGCGCGGGAGCCGCGCACCACGGTGCCGCCGCGCGCATCATAGCTAATATCGCCGCCGACCACGCTGGCGAGATAAGAGATATAGCCCGGCACCAGTGGCACCACACAGGGGCTGGCGAAAGACACCAGCCCCGCGAGCGCGGCGGCGAGCAGCCCCAGCAGCAGGGGGCCGCTGGCCACGAGATCAGCGACGGCGTTGGTGTCCACTCAGATCCTTAGCTCAGTTCTTGGTTCACTGCCTCGAGCAGCTCGGTGTCCGTGACTTCTCGCAGGAACACGTGCGCGGGGCGGTGCTGTCTATCCAGCACGATGGTAGTGGGGATCACGGTGGCGGGAAAACCACCCAGCGCCACTGCCGATTTGAAGGGCGGATCGTAGATGGAGGGATAGCTCACCCCGTTGTCTTTCACGAAGTCCCGCGGCAGCTGCACATTGTGGTCGCGGACATTGATGCCCAGCACGGTGCCCCCGCGGGATTCGATATCCTCCTGCACCCGCTGCAGATCATCTGACTCGGAGCGGCAGGGCGCACACCACTGGCCCCAGGCGTTGAGCACCACGACCTGGCCCTCGTAGTCGTCCAGGGAGATTTCTGTGTTCTCGTCCAGCAGCGAGGGCCCCTTGAGCGTGCCGATGGGGGCGCGCTCCTCCTCGGGGTAGTAGATATCGGTTTCGCCGCCGGGGGCCACGAAGGAGAAGGTTCCGCCCACGGCTACGGCATCATCGCCGGTGCTGCAGGCGGTGGCCGTGGTGGCGGCCGCCACCAGGCTGAGAATCAGTGCCGTAGTGCGCTTCATGAGATGTCCCGTGCAGGTTCGGTGTAGTGCATGTCCATGATGTCCTCGCCGTGGAAGATCAGCGAGGTCACGGACGCCAGGTCGCAGCGGCGCAGGGCGGGGTTGTGATAGAGCGGCAGGCCCTGCAGATGGCGCTGCACGCAGACAATCGGCAGCTGGTGGCTGATCACAATGGCCTCATGCCCGGCGGCGCGCTCGCGAATATCGGCGATGGTGTCCATCATGCGCTCGGCGATGTGCTCATAGGGCTCACCCCAGGAGGGCACGCGCGGATCCACCAATAGCGGCCAGCGCACCGGGTTCCACAGCTGGGAGCGCCAGGATTTGATGCGCAATCCCTCGAAGCGGTTACCGGCCTCCAGCAGTCCCTCGTTGGTCTGCAGCTCACGGCCTGTGACCTGCTGAAAGGGCTCGGAGGTTTCGCGGGTGCGCTGCAGCGGGGAGCTATAGAGCTGGGTCACGTCATGGCCGGCGAAGGAGGCGGCGGTGGCGGCCGCCTGGGCCCGGCCCCGCTCCGATAGGTGATAGCCGGGCAGGCGGCCATAGAGGACGCGCTCCGGATTGTGCACCTCACCATGGCGGACCAGGTGCACAATGGTGGTGTCGGGGGTGCTGGCCACGTTAGGCTCCGTCCTTGGTTGGGGTAGCGGCGGCCGCTGCCTCGGCGGCTGCAGCGAGGGCCTTCTCGATGGTCTCGAAGTCGCGGTCGCTCAGCGCGGTCGAGACGAACCAGGTTTCAAACACGCTCGGCGGCAGGTGCACGCCGTGCTCCAGCATGGCGTGGAAGAAGGCCGGGTAGCGGAAGGTATCGGCGCCCTGCATATCGGCGAAATTGTGGCCCTCGCCCTCGGCGAAGCGCACCGACATCATGGTGGTGGCGCGCTGAATATGGTGCGCCACTCCGGCCTTGTCCAGCGCCGCGTGGGTGAGGCTGGCCAGCTGATCGGCATTGGCGCGCACCGTGTCATAGATGTCTGCGCTGGCATTATCCAGCGAGGCCTTACCGGCGGCCACCGCCACCGGGTTACCGGAGAGGGTGCCGGCCTGGTACACGGGGCCGTGCGGGGCAAGGTATTCCATGATGTCGCGGCGGCCACCGAAGGCCGCGGCGGGCAGCCCGCCGGAGACCACCTTGCCAAAGGTGGTGAGGTCGCCGGCCACGCCATCCACGCCGTACCAGCCCTGGTAGGAGGTGCGGAAGCCCGTCATCACCTCGTCCATGATCAGCAGCGCGCCATACTCGCCGCACAGGGTCTTGAGCTGCTGGTTGAAGCCCTCCACCGGGGCGACGGTACCCATATTGCCGGCGGCGGCCTCGGTGATCACACAGGCGATATCCTCCGGATGGGCGGCGAAGGCGGCGCGCACCGCCTCGATATCGTTATAGGGCACCACGATGGTGTCGGCGGCGGAGGCGCCGGTGACACCCGGGCTGCCGGGCAGGGAGTAATCTGCCACACCCGAGCCGGCGGCGGCAAGCAGCGCATCCACGTGGCCGTGATAGCAGCCCTCGAACTTGATGATCTTCGACCGGCCGGTAAAGCCGCGGGCCAGGCGCACCGCCGACATGGTGGCCTCGGTACCGGAGTTCACCAGGCGTACCTCGTCCACCGAGGTGCGATCCACGATGGTCTGGGCCAGCTCGACCTCTCCGAGGGTGGGCGCGCCGAAGGAGAGCCCCTTCTCCACGGCCTTCTTCACGGCCTCCACGATGGCGGGGTGGTTGTGCCCGAGCAGCATCGGCCCCCAGGAGCAGAAAAGATCCACGTATTCATTGCCGTCCACATCCACCAGCGTGGAGCCGTGGGCGTGGTCGATGAAGCGGGTCTGGCCTCCCACGGAGCCGAAGGCCCGCACCGGAGAATTCACCCCGCCAGGGATGAGATTCTGCGCGCGATCAAAGTACTCAGCGGAGTGCGAGGTGCTAAAAGTCATGTGCTTCATTGTAGACGTCTCCAGCAGCACGCTTATCGACGCCCACTTCCACCCCTACAGCCGCTCGTGCACACCCAGAAGCGCGCGGGCGGTGGAGCGCGCATGGGCCACCACGGCGGGCACACCCACGCCGCCGACCCATGCTCCGGTGACCGCCACATCCGCATCAGCGGCAAGGGCCTCCTGCACGGCGGCAACGGTATCCAGGTGGGTGTGGGAGTAGCGCGGGATCCCGCCGTACCAGTACTGGGTGTAGATCTCACTCAGCCCGGCGGCGCGGCCATCGAAGCCGGTGATGGCCTGCAGATCGTCCAGGGCCCAGTCCACCAGCTGGTCCTCATCGGTGCGCAGGTAGGAATCATCGCCATAGCGGCCGAAGCTGGCGCGCACCAGCGCCCCGCCGCGGGCGGCCAGGTGCGGCCACTTTTTCGAGGAGAGCGTAAAGGCCTTGGTGTGCACATTCGGCTCATCGGCGGCGATGAGGATGCCGGAGTTATCGGGCAGGCCGGTGGCATCGTCGAACTTCATGCCCACCACCACCGAGCCGGCCAGCTCCACCTGCTTGGCCGCGGCCGCCGCTGCCGGGTTGTGCTGCTTCAGCAGCAGCGCGGTAGTGGGTGCAGGGGTGGCCATAATGACCTTGTCATAGACCTCGTCCTCGCCGCCTATGAGGCGCAGCCCGCCCTCGCAGCGCTGCAGGCCAGTGATGAAGGCATCCACGAAGATCCTCGCCCCGGAGCGCTCAGCCAGCGCCTCATAGAAGGTGGCATAGCCGCCATCGAAGGTGGCGAAGATCGGTGTCGGCTCGGTGGCCGGGGCGTCGCTGCGGGCTGCACGTGCGGAGGCGCGCTGCTCATTCATCTTCTTCACCGCTCCCGAGAGCGTGACCTTCTCCCCCGCCTCGACCATGGCGTCGAAGGTGGCGGCCAGCGCCGGGATGGTGGCGCGCACGCCCAGATCATCGGCCTGGCAGGAATACACCCCACCCAGCAGCGAGCTGAGCACATGATCCACCACGTCATCGCCATAGCGTTGGCGCACTAGCTCTCCGACGCTGAGGTCCTGCCCCACCGTCCACGCGATGGGTTCCTGCTCGCCCTCGGCGTCGATGCGGGCGGCCGTCTCGGCGGAAATCAGCTCGCGGATCTCGGCGGCGGTGGCGGGAATCCCCATCGCCCCGCCGCGGGGCAGCGGATGCAATTCCTCTCCCGAGTACACCAGCGAACCGAGGCCAGAGGGGTAGCGCAGGCTATCGCTGAGCCCCAGCTCCGCCACGAACTCCTTGATATCTGGGCGCAGGTTGAGAAATGCCTCAGCCCCCATATCCGTCGGCCCCGAGGCGAAGGGCACCGTGAACAGCTTCCCGCCGATCCGGTCCGCGGCCTCGTACACATCGATCTGCGCGGAGCTATCGTGCTTGTTCAGCTCATAGGCTGCGGTGAGGCCGGCGAGACCGGCGCCAACAATGGCGTACTTCATGGTTGCTGATGTCACTTCCTAAGTCTCGTGGATGATCTCGACGGCGCGCGTGATCATCTCTGCGTCGGTGCTGGGCAGCACCCCGTGTCCCAGGTTGAAGATATGGCCGGTGGCATCCCCGGCCGCTATGGCCCGCTGGGCCTCGCCCGTGATGCGCTGCACCTCGGAAGAAATCACCTCTGGCGAGGTAAAGAGCATGGCGGGGTCCAAGTTTCCTTGGAGCACCTTGGGGCCGGCGGCGGCACGGATGCGCGAGGCGGCGTCGTCAAGCTGCACGCGCCAATCGACGCCCACCACCTCGGGGCCGGCCTCGGCCATGGCGCCCAGCAGCTCGCCGGTGCCCACGCCGAAGTGGATGCGCGGAATGTCATATTGCTCGATATGCGCGAAGATTTCCTGCGAATAGGGCAGAACGAACTCGCGGTAGTCGCGCTGGCTGAGGAAACCGGCCCAGGAGTCGAAGAGCTGCATGGCGTCGATGCCGGCGTGCACCTGGGTATCAAGATAGCCCAGCACGGTGGGCACGATGCGGCGCATGAGCGCATGCCAGTTCTCGGGATCGGCGTGCATCATGGCCTTGGTCTGCTCATGGTTTTTGCTGGGCCCGCCCTCGATGAGATAGCTGGCGAGAGTAAAGGGGGCGCCGATGAAGCCGATGAGGGCCTGCTGATCAGTGAGCTCATTGAGGATGAGGCCAATGCCCTCGACGATCTCCTCCACATCGTGATCGAGAATCGGCAGCGCCGAAATATCCGAGGCGCAGCGGATCGGCTGCTCCACCACGGGGCCGCGGCCGGGCACGATATCGATATCGAGGCCCGCGGCCTTGAGCGGCACCACAATATCGGAGAAGAGGATCGCGGCATCAACATCATGCCGGCGGACCGGCTGCAGGGTGATCTCGGCCAGCAACTCCGGCATGAAGCAGGAGTCCAGCATGGCGATGCCCTCGCGCACCTTGCGATATTCCGGCAGCGACCGCCCTGCCTGGCGCATGAACCAGACCGGGGTACGGCTGGGGGTGCGGCCATGCGCGGCGGCGAGCAACGGCGCGGAAGGGATCGAGCGGCGGCGGGCAGAGGCGGAGTCGGTCATAGTGTTCCATCATGCCCTACCCGTAGGACACGTCGCTAGCGAGCTGCCCCTTGCCGGATCATGGCTCACCCGGCGACGCACTGGGCGCCCCGGCGCAGGCTCAGCCGAGCACCGTTTCTAGGGCGGTCGCCGCAGCCACCACGGCCAGCAGCGTGGCGAAGGCCAGGGTGAGCTGATAGGGGCGCACCCGTCGGGTCAGCGGCTCGCCCGCTATGCCGCCCACCACCGAGGCGGCGGTAAAGATCAGCACGGTCAGATAGTCTCCGCCGAAGTCGGTGCCCACTCGCGCCGCCAGCCCCGCCAGGGCGCTGATAATCATAATCACCAGCGAGGTTCCGGCGGCCTGGTGCATCCGCATGCCCAGCGCCAGCACCAGCACAGGTACCACGATGAAGCCGCCGCCGACGCCGAAGAACCCGGTGAGAAAACCCGTGGCGCAGGCCAATGCCACCACCAGCCACCAGGGGCGAGAGGGCGCCGGTGCGGCCGCCGCAGTCTCGGGCTGGGCGCGATCGCGCAGCCCCCGCCAGCCCATATAGCCGGCCACCACAGCCAAGAGCGCCGCGAAGAGCACCAGGAGCAGATCGGGGTTCACCAGCACCGATACCCGCCCACCGAGGAAGGAGCCCAGCACCGTGAGCAGGCCGAAGCTGGCGCCGCGACGCCACGCCACCGTGCCGTGGCGGGCGTGGCCGACAAGGGAAAACGCGGCCGTGGTGGCCACGATGATGAGGGATCCGTAGGTGGCATCGTGCGGGGCGAAGCCCAGCAGGAAGATGAGGGCGGGCACGGAGAGGATGCCGCCGCCGGCACCCAAGGCGCCCACCACGAGCCCCACTCCGAGGCCGACGACGATGGTCAAAAGGATCATGGTGTCTAGGGTAGGCGTCGATACGCTAGAAGCGTCGCGCCTGCTGGGAGGACCACTCCGTGATGAAGGAGCTGGTGAGCATGAGCACGGTGGCGGCCATCGGGTGCAGCAGGCCGGCGGCGGCGAGCAGCATGGCGGTGATGTTATACACCCAGGCGAACATGAGGTTGCGGTCCACGAGGGCACCAACACGGCGCGCCAGGTTGAAGGCCTCGGGGATGGCGGAGACGTCCTGGCGCAGGATCACCACATCGGCCTCGGGCACATCGAAATCATCGCCGGGCTGGACCAGCAGGCCTACATCGGCCACGTTGAGCGGGCCGCGCACGGACTCATCTCCCACCATGCCCACCACATTGCCGCGGGTGTGAACACTGCGGACCGTGACCGTTTTCTTCGCCGGGGCGATACCGGCGAGCACCTTGGAGATGCCCATGAAGTTCGCCAAGCGGCGCGCCACCGGATAGGCGTCGCGGGTGAGCATGACGGTTTCAATACCCATCGTCTCTAGCTCATCGATGGCGTCCATGGCATCGTCTTTGGGATCCGAGTGCATGGTGATTACGCCCCGCGGCTTGCCCTTCCAATTGACCACCAGCGGGGTACCGCCGGCGGAGATCGCCAGGGCTAGGCGGCCCTCGAGATCGGATTCATCGCGCGGCCGCCACAGAGAGGCCTCCACCTGGCGCAGCTCCGTTTTCCCGCGCGCGACCTCGATGGGGATTTCCACCAGCCCGGTGAAGGTGCCGTGTTCGTCCACATGGGCTTGGGAGACATCGATCCAGTGCGGAATTTCCTCGCCGCCAGCCCCGCGGTCGCGGGCCTCGCGGGCGGCCTTGACCAGAGCCTTGGACACCGGATGATCGGACTCCATCGATAGCGCCGCGGCCACCCGCAACACCAGCTCGGGGTTCTCGCGATCGCTGGCGATCACGGTTTCCACCGACATGGTGTCCTTGGTCAGGGTGCCCACGCGGTTGAAGATCACGGTATTGACCCGCTCCATCACGCGGATGGTCTCCGAATTACGGATGAGCAGGCCCTTGCGGGCACCCGACTCGATGCCATAGCGGGTGGCCAGCGGCGCCGAAATGGCGAGAGACACCGGCGCCACGCAGGCGAGAATAGCGAGCGCCGTGGCGAAGGCGACATTGTAATTCCCGCGGATGAGCAGCCACATACAAAAATCCACGATGGCGATAGTGACTGCCCAGGGCACCAAGAGGGAGGCCGACCGGGTGGCCAGCTGCGCGGAGTGGTTTTGCACGGCCGTGGACTCGTCGATCCAGCGCAGCATCGCGGCCAGCCGGGTGGCGGAGCCGGAGTGGCGGACGCGAATCTTCAGCGGCCCACCCAGGTTGGTGGAGCCGGCATACACCTTGGAATTCACCTTCACGGTGCGGGCGTCCTGGTGGCCTTCATCGTGATCCACCGCCGAGCGCAGCAGTCCCGAGGCCACCGTGGAGGCACCGCCGACAACGCGGCCATCGCAGGGAATCACCCCGCCGGTGGGCACCAGGATGTCATCGCCCACCCGCAGCTCCTGCACGGGCACCACCTGTTTGACGGCGGCAGCACGGGGGCCGGCTTTGCGCACCACCGTCACTTCATACATGGTGCCCTCGTGCTCGCGGCGGGCGTCTTCCACCAAGTTGGAGCGGGAGTGGCGCATGGCGATGCGCCCGCCCAGCAGCAGCACCGTCATGCCGCAGGCCACATCTAGGAAGAGCTCTCCATCGAGGATCGAGGGGTAGTTATAGGCGAACCAGCGCGGTTCGGAGGTCCAGCCGATGGAGCCGGCTGGGGTGAAAAAGAGCATGATCATGGACCAGCCGAAGGCGGCGATGATGGCGGCCGCACTGGCCGCGTCCAGCGCGGACATCTTCCGCCGCAATCCCCCCAGCGCCGCGCGGTGGAAGGGCCAGGCGCCCCAGGTGACCACGGGAATAGATAGCGCGAAGCTGATCCACTGCCAGTAGTCGATCTGCAGCGAGGGCACATAGCTAAAGACCAAGATAGGGATGGTGAGCACGAGGCTCACCAGCAGCCGGTCGAGGGTGACTAGGCCGCGGGCGGTGAAGAGCACATCGGCGTTATCGTTGCGCTCCAAGGTGAGACCCAAGTGCCGGTTTTCGGGGTTGGCCTCGGTGAGTGCCTGTTTGGTGCCTTTGATGCGTTCCAGCAGGGAGCTGCGGTGCGGATGCCGCTGCGCATGGTGCACCGGCGGGGCGATGAGGCGGTCCGCGCGACGACGCAGCGAGCCTTCCGTGAGCTCGGCCCGCACCCCCATATTGGCCAGCTTCTCAATGATCGTCTCGGGCGGGATGCTGGTGGGCGCGGTGATCCACGCGATCGAGTTGGTGTAGATCAGCGAGGCCCGCACCCCATCGATGCACTCCAGTGCCTGTTCCACATCGCGTGCCGCGGCGGCCGAGGAGAGTCCTTGTAGCTCGAGGGCAAAGGAGATGAGCTCCGATCCCTCTCGGGAGGCGAGACGTTGGGAGGCGAGATCAGAGGAGGAGGCGTCGGTGTTCAATCCGGCGAGGCTGGCCGCTTTTTTAGCCTCTTTGATGGCCTCGTCCATTTCTCGCCAGTCAGCGCGTAGGGCGGCCGGGCTGAGATCGGCGCGACTGCCATTACTCAGGGGGCTCATTATTTACTCCTCGCTCTCGCGATCAGGGGCGGACTCGGGATGAGTATTCTGGGCGCACTTTTTCCGCCACGCGCTGCAGGCGGCCACATAGTCATTTGCCGTGGGGCGGAAGATGGCCAGCCCACCGAGCGCCAGCACCATGGGTATCAGCCCGAAGGATAGCCCGACGAAGCGGAATACGAAGGCCATCACGTCGAGCACGATGACGATGGCTAGCACGAGCAGAAGGATGCGGCGCGAGCGGGCGGAGCCGGAGTGCAGCTGCGCGGCGAGGCCCGCTATCACCAGCCCTAACACCATATTAAAGAAGCCGACGATGCGTTGATTACGCACCACGCTGTCTTGGAACTCCAGGGGCGCGGCGGGATCCCCCTGATAGCCGGCGGTGGTGACCACCAGCCCGGCGAGGATCATGAGCGCCGCCCCGGCGAGCAGGAGGAAAAATCCCACCCGAATACTGGCGGGGGCTATGGGCTGCGGGGCCGAGGCGGGGTGAGTCATGGCGATATCCTTCAACAGCAAGGGGTAGGGTAAAGCAGCGGCGGGGCCGCTAGCGCTCGGTCTCTGTGGGCTCGATCCACGTCTTCGACTCGGGGCGGGAGAAGAACACCAGGCCCAGAACCGCGGCCACGCCCACCACAATTTGCAGGGAGCCGTCGATGAGGAATTGCACCGAGTTCGGATCGGACAGCGGCGGTGGAGAGAAGAACACGAACAGCGCCCGAATGGTGAAGTAGATGCCAAAGAAGGTGAGCAGCCGCTTCGCGCTGGGCGCTTTCTCCCGAGCACGGGCGATCACATTCACCATCCACGCCACAATGGCCAGGATTGCGAAGGCGAAGAGCATGATGACCACGTAGTAGCCGATCACCGCCAGATTCAGGGCGGTATCCCCGAGGTTCTCCAGCTGGGACACTTGCTCCGAGTCCATGGTGGCGATCACCTGGGAGGCGACCTCGCGGGGGTTCATGGCGGTGGTGAGCACCAGCACCACATGCCGCAGTACCTCGGCGATAATCAGCACCCACCACACCTTGACGGCAAGATCGATCGATTCCGGCCGCTCCTTCGATTCAGGCTCGGCGCGGCGCCCACCCCGTGGTGGCTGCTGGCGCTGATCGCTACCTGGCCCCACCGGCCCCTGGGAGGGCTGGGGATCCGGCTTTGCGTCCCAAGGACGCGAGGGGCCGCGGCGCGGGGTGCGCGGGCTGCGATCACCGGGGCGCTCCGGTTGCGGCGGCTGCGGCTGGCGCTCCGGCTCGCTGAGTCCGCTGGGGCGCTCTGGCGGCGGCGCATCGGGGACGGGCTGGCCGCCAGGAACGGGCTGGCCGCCAGGAACAGGCTGGCCGCCAGGTGCAGGCTGGCCGCCCATCCCGCCGGGGCTGCTGGGTGGTGGTGCTGGGGTGTGGTTGTGCACAGCTGACCTATCTGGCTCTAGGGTGTCTGGTCTCGCCTTTAGCCGCAGCGGCGGGCGAGGTCCACGGCAAAGTAGGTGAGAATCTGGTCGGCGCCGGCGCGCTTAATGGACAGGGCGGATTCCATCATCACGGCGTCAAGATCAATCCAGTTATTGCGGGCGGCAGCGTGAATCATGGAGTACTCGCCAGAGACTTGGTAGGCGGCCACAGGCACCTCCACACGCTCCTTGACGGCGGCCAGCACATCCAGATAGGGCAGCGCGGGCTTGACCATCACGAAGTCGGCGCCTTCTGCCACATCCAGATCCACCTCCAGCAGGGATTCGCGGAAGTTCGCGGGATCCTGCTGATAGGTGCGGCGATCCCCCTGCAGGGAAGAACCCACGGCGTCGCGGAAGGGACCGAAGAAGGCGGAGGCGTATTTGGCGGAGTAGGCCATGATGGCCACGTCCTGGAAGCCGGCGGCATCGAGGGCCGCGCGGATGGCGGAAATTTGGCCATCCATCATGCCGGAGGGGCTCACAATGTGGGCACCCGCCTCGGCTTGGGCCACGGCCATGCGCTGATAGCAGGGCAGGGTGGCGTCATTATCCACCACGGTGGCGCCGAAGCGATCAGTGGTGAGCACCCCACAGTGGCCGTGATCGGTGAACTCATCGAGGCAGGTATCGGCCATGACCAGCACATCGTCGCCGAAGCGCTCCCGCACTGCCCGCACTCCGCGGTTGAGGATGCCGTCCTCGGCCCAGCTCTGCGAGCCGTTGTGGTCTTTGCTGTCCTCCACCGGAACACCGAAGAGGTCGATGCAGCGCACCCCCGCCTCGGCGGCGTCCTCGACGGCGTGCAGCAGGGAGTTTTCCGTGTGCTGGTACACCCCCGGCATGGAAGAAATTTCATTCGGCGCGTCGATCTTATCGGCGATAAACATCGGCAAGATCAGATCACTCGGGTGCAAGCGGGTCTCGGCCACAAGCTCACGCATAGCCGATGAGCTGCGCAGACGGCGCGGACGGCGGAGCAGTCCGGCATCGTAGTGTGCATCGCGGGCCCCAGCAGTATTCTCGGAAAACTCAGACATGCTTCCTACCTTAACGCGCGACAGCGCGCGGGGGACCACCCGCGCGCCTGTCTACTTCTTCGTTGCTTTCTTCCGACTACGCCGCTTCTTTCGCGGTGGCGGCAGCTGGTCAGTGGCCCGCAACTGGGCAACGTGATCGGCCAAGGCGTCCACCACGTTATGCACGCTCGCTTCCTCCGGCACCACATCCACGCGCAGCCCCAGCTCCTTAGCGGTGGCGGCCGCCATCGGACCAATGCAGGCAATGATGGTGCGCTGATGCGGCTTACCAGCGATTCCGACAAGATTGCGCACCGTGGACGAGGAGGTGAAGCACACGGCATCGAAGCCGCCCGTTTTGATCATGTCGCGGACCTCTGCCGAGGGCGGGGCTGCCCGCACGGTGCGGTAGGCCACCACATCATCAACGTCCCAGAACTTGGCCTTAAGGCCATCCACCAGCACATCGGTGGCAATGTCGGCGCGCGGCAGCAGCACCCGACCCACGGGGTCGAGGTCCTCGTCATACTCGGGGAATACCTCCACCAAGCCATGGGCGTTCTGGTGCTTCTCGTGCGGCATCAGCTCGGGGCTAATACCCCAGACGCGGATGGCTGCCGCGGTCTTTTTCCCAACCGCGGCGATGCGCACCCCAGCGAGATCGCGGGCATCGAGGCCGAACTCTTGCAGCTTCGACCACAGCGCGTCCACGGCATTGACGCTGGTGAGCACGATCCACTGGTAGCGGCCCTCCACAATGCCCTTGACGGCGCGCTCCATCTGGGCGGGGTTGCGCGGCGGCTCCAGCGAGATGGTGGGCACTTCTTGGGGGATAGCGCCGTGGCTGGCCAGGCGGGTGGACATGTCCGCGGCCTGCGCCTTCGCTCGCGGCACCAGCACGCGCCACCCGTAGAGCGGGCGGGTCTCCCACCAGGAGTATTTCGAGCGGGCATCCACGCCGCGCCCGATCGTGACCACGAGCTGGCCGGGGAATTCCCCGTTGAGCTTGCCGAGCGTGTTCAGCTGGGTGTCGTGGGTGCGCTGCAGGCGCGTGGTGCCGTGCACCGTCACCGATACCGGGGTATTGGCGGCCATGCCGCGCTCGCTCAGCTCGGTGGCGATGGTGGCCAGATCATCCTGGGTGGCGGTGAGTACCAGCGGCTGCGGCGCCTCGGCCAGCTGATCCCAGTCCACATCGGTGGCGGCCACATCGGTTTCGGTATAGGTCGATCCCGTGGCGATACCGGCGAAAGAAGGCACGGTCGCCGGCAGCGACATGCCCGGCACTACCTGGAATTCGATGCCGCGGCGCGAGACCTCGTTGATCTCCCGCAGGGTGTGATCATTAGACAGCGGATTACCGGCCACGAGCCGGATCACGTCATGACCCTGGCGCACCTTTTCCTCGAGCCAATCCACACTGGCGTGCACACTGGGCTCGGCGGCCGAATCCTCCTGCGAGGCGGCGTCGATAATAGCGGTGACCTCGGTGATCTCCCCTGCCCCGGGCTGCGGCGGCTGCGGCGGCTTGCGGCGCGCCCCCTTGGCCTTCGCGGCGGCGCAGGCGGCCTCATAATCCGCATTCCACTGATCGATCTTGGCCTGCGGCACGCTCAGCGACTGCCCCACAATATCGCGCACGCCCGGCAGTACCACCTCATCAACCAAGGCGTAGACGGTGTGGCTCAGCACATCGCGCGCCCGCACGGTGAGCAGCTCGGGGTTGCCGGGGCCAGCCCCAACAAAAAGAACGGTCGCACCGTTCACCCCAGCAGCAGGCTCGCTAACGCGGGTCTGCTCACTAGCGCGATCGTCGGCCTGCAAGTCCTGAGCTGTCATCTACTTCTTTTCTTTTGGCGCGGCGGATGGAGTGGGATCACAAGGTATACAGTCGTCGGACGTGAAATAACCCCTTCGACCGTTCGCGGGCCTAGAAAATACGCGGTCCTTATCGGCGAAGAGGTTCGTCCACATGCTAGGTAAAGGGTAGAGCATGAATCGGCCTGTGAAAAATCGCCTTATACCACGCCCACCCACGAACCCATGTACTGGGGTCCCCTCTGTGCCAGTGATCCCGCCGACGCTTATCGACGCCGCCCTGCTTGCTCACAAGCCATCCCTCGGAGCTATCGATGTGGCTTAATATAAGGGCTCAGTCGTAATTCGTGACATCCCTGAAGGTTCGTTGCCGATGCTCCCCGCCCTTAGCCCTGCCGATCGCGGCGCGCTCTCCGCCACAGCCGCGTCGGGCACACCTCGCCATATCTCTTTTTCGCGATGGCACAAGGTGGTCTTCGCACTGATGATGACCGCGTCCCTCATCTATGCCTTTTATAATGGCCACGGCCTGCGCTATCGCGTGGACATGGAGGTCTACCGTGTGGGCGCCCAGCGGGTGCTCGACGGCCAGGAGCTGTATAGCGGGGCGTTTCAGATCACCCCGGATGTGGTGTTGCCCTTCACCTATCCGCCGATCTCGGCGCTGCTCTTTGTGCCGCTCACCTTCGGTTCGCACACGGTGGCGTCGCTGTGTATCACCCTCGCCAATGTGGCCGTGCTCTTCGCGCTGACGCGGCTGATCATCACCCGCTTCGCCGCCGTGGATTCCTCCACCGGATCATGGCTCGCACTCGCCACCACGGCAGCGCTGGTGCCGATCGGCCCCATCTGGTCCACCGTGGTCTACGGGCAGATCAATATTTTCCTCATCGCGCTGATCATCGTGGACACCATGGTTCTGCCGCGGCGCTGGCGCGGCGTGCTCACCGGCGCCGCCGTGGCCATCAAGCTCACCCCAGCGGTCTTTGGTCTCTGGTTTTTGCTGCAGCGCGACTGGGCCTCGATTCTGCGCATGGGGGCCGGCACTTTGGGGCTTACGGGGATTGCGTGGGCGATTCTGCCGCAGGATTCGCGCACCTACTGGCTAGATACGCTCTCCTCCACGGGGCGCATAGGCAACATGGATTTCCCTGCCAACCAGTCCTTCAACGGCGCGTTGTGGCGGGCGGGGCTGCGCGATGACAGCTCCGGCTCCACGCTGTGGCTGCTGCTCGCCCTCATCACCATCGCGGTGGTGGCCGCGCTGATGGTGCGACTCTTCCGCGCCCAGGCCCCCTTCGCAGCCCTGGCGGCCAATAGCTTCATCGCATTGCTGGCCAGCCCGGTGTCCTGGACCCACCACTGGGTATGGATTCCGCTACTGGTTATCGCCGTGACCCTGCGGGTGACGCATCCCGCCGCCCTCGATAGCTTCAGCAGCCGGATGCGCGTTGTCTGGAAAGTCTTTGCCGCTGTGGGTTTCTTCTGCTTCCTGCTCGACCCGAAGGCTTTTACTCCCATTCCCGAGTTCGGCGGGGAGTGGAACATCTTCTGGCACGTGATGGGCAATAGCTACCTGTGGTGGACCGTGGCCTGCATCGCGGTGTTGTGGGTGCTCTACCGGCCTCTATCCCAAGAAAGCCCCAGCGCGGAGGAGACGCCCGTCACGCCCGTGCCCCATCAAGGGGTGAATCCTAAGAAATAGATAAAGCTACTCTAAGATCAGTCGCGTGAATGCAGTATTAGTTGCGGTCATCGTCATGCTGGTCTTGGCCGTCAGCCGCGTCCATGTCGTGCTTGCCCTCTTCATCGGCGCTCTCGTCGGTGGACTGATTGGTGGTCTGGGAGTCGATGGCACCATGCTCGCCTTCCAGGACGGCTTGGCGGGCGGTGCCAGTATCGCGCTCAGCTATGCGCTGCTCGGCGCCTTCGCCATGGCCATCGCCAGCACCGGTCTGCCCAAGATGTTGGCGGACTGGATCATCACGAAAATGGATCGCTCGGCCGGCGAGGCCTCTGAGCGGGCAGAAACCACCACCAAGTGGGCGCTGATCCTCGGTATCTTCGCCATGGCGGTGATGTCACAGAACCTCATCCCGGTGCACATCGCCTTTATTCCGCTACTCATCCCGCCGCTGCTCACCGTGTTCAACCGCATCGGCTTGGACCGTCGCGCGGTGGCGACCACGCTGACCTTCGGCCTCGTCACCACCTACATGTTCCTGCCGGTGGGCTTCGGCAATATCTTCCTCAATGACATCCTGCTGGGCAATATTCAAGACGCCGGCATGGACACCTCGGGGATCAACATCATGCAAGCCATGGGCATCCCGGCGCTCGGCATGCTCATCGGTCTGCTCATCGCCCTCTTTATCAGCTACCGCGGCCGCCGCCACTATGAGGATCTGCCGGTTCTTGGCGAGGACACCTCCCGCCCCGCAGAAACCCGCACCCAGCCCTCCACCCCGGCCACCGGCTCCACGGCGGCACCCGCCGTCACTGAGGTGGAGGTGGAATCCGCCACCACCCCGCGGGCCAGCACCTATCAGATCATCGTGGCCCTCATCGCCATCGTGGCCACCTTCGCCATCCAGGTGGTCATGCAGGCCATGGGCGCCGAATCCAACTCCCTGCTGGTCGGCGCCTTGGTGGGCCTGTCCATCATCCTCATCACCGGCGCGGTGAAGTGGAATGAGGCCGATGATGTCTTTACCGATGGCATGAAGATGATGGCCATCATCGGCTTCATCATGATCTCCGCCCAGGGCTTTGCCGCGGTGATGAAGGAAACCGGGCACGTGACCACCCTGGTGGAAGACGCCACCAATGCCTTCGGCAGCAACCAGGGCGTGGCCGCGATCGTCATGCTGGCCGTGGGCCTGGTGGTCACCATGGGTATCGGCTCCTCCTTCTCTACCCTGCCGATCATCGCCACCATCTACGTTCCGCTGTGCATGGAGCTGGGCTTCTCCCCGCTGGCCACGGTGGCCATCATCGGCACCGCCGGTGCACTGGGTGATGCCGGCTCGCCTGCCTCGGACTCCACCCTTGGTCCCACGGCCGGTTTGAACGCCGATGGCCAGCACGATCACATCCGCGACTCGGTGATCCCCACCTTCTTGCACTTCAACCTGCCGCTCATGGCCGCAGGCTGGATCGCAGCCATGGTCCTCTAGTCTGGGCTCTCGCCTCGACCATTCGGCCCCGCCATCACCTGCCACCTACTCGGGACAGGCTATGGCGGGGCGCGTGCTATCGCCACAACGCTCCTCAGCGCTCGACGGCGCTCCACAGCGTGCCGCCGGCCCCGCCCACGAGGGCGCGCACCCTAACTCGTACTGCTCGCTCCATTTAGCGTTGTGCTGGACTAGTCCATAGAATGTGTCTTACGCTGCTCCCATTCCCAGCACATGGAACGCCCTGTGATTACTCTGAGCAGCCTTTTATTCCCTTAACGCGATATCCGCGCTCGGTTGTCTAGCGCGCGTGAACGACCTTTATGTCCGATGTCGCGTCCCACTGCGAAAGAGATGGAATGAACGATAAGCCCTACGATGGCCTCGACGAGGCCACCGACACCTTCCACGATGTGGATCATCGCCCGCGCCACGCGGCCACTCAAGCAGAGGCGGCGCAGTCCGGCCACTCTGGCTCCACGGCCACAGAGCGCGCCAGCGATACTTCGGCGGCTAATCCCGGCCCCGCACCGCTGAGCGAGGGCGGCGAGGAATCCAGCGACGAGGTTGATCGCGGCGCGATTCTCGGCTCAGATGGCCGCTGGCTGGCCGGATGGGCCCTGCGCTTCGTCATTCTTGTGATTGCCGCCACCCTGCTGTGGTTCGGTCTGGCCAAAATCTGGGTCGGTTTGCTCCCGATTCTCTTGGCTATCCTCCTCTGCACGGTGCTGTGGCCGCCGGTGCGCTGGCTTCGCAGCAAAAAGGTTCCCGCTGGGCTGTCCGCGTTGCTGGTGATTCTGGGCTTCTTTGCGGTCTTCGGTGGGGTTATTGCTGCCATCGCCCCGAGCATTACGTCGCAAAGCCAAGTGCTGTGGAAAGAGGCACGCCGCGGCGCAGATCAACTCATCGACTGGGTCCAGGGCCCGCCGCTGAATCTGCGGCTGGAGCAATTCGATGGGCTGATGGACCAGGTGACCTCGCGGCTGCAGCAGCAGTCCAGCCAGATCACCTCGGGCGTGTTCAGCGGTTTGTCTGCCGCCTCCTCCATCGCAGTCACTTTCGTGGTGATGCTCGTGCTCACCTTCTTCTTCCTCAAGGACGGCACCGGTTTCCTGCCCTTCGTGCGCCGCTATGCCGGGCACAACGCCGGCTGGCACTTGAGCGAGGTGCTCACCCGCACCTGGAATACCCTCGCGGGCTTCATCCGCGCCCAGGCCATCGTGTCGCTGGTGGATGCCGTGCTCATCGGCGCCGGCCTGCTCATTCTGCAGGTACCGCTGGCCTTGGCCTTGGCCACCATCACCTTCTTCGCCGGCTTCATCCCCATCGTGGGTGCGATCTCTGCCGGCACGATCGCGGTGCTGATTGCGCTGGTGTCCAATGGTGTGGGCACGGCCATTGCCGTGCTGGCGCTGATCCTCATCGTGCAGCAGCTGGAGGGCAATGTGCTCTCCCCGATCCTGCAGTCCAAGGCCATGAACCTGCACCCCGTGATCGTGCTGCTGTCGGTGACCGTGGGCTCTACCCTCTTCGGCATCATTGGCGCCTTCTTGGCCGTGCCGGTGGCAGCGACCATCGCGGTCTGGCTGCGCTATCACTCTGATCTGGTGGCGCTGCGCGCCGGCGAGATCACCGCCGACGATATCGAGATCGCCACCGCCAAGGGCGATCAATCATCGGAAGGCCTGCAAAGCTTCGAGACCATCCGGCAGAAGATGCTGGCCTTGGGCACCCGCAAGGAAAACTCCTTGCAGTCCACCAAGGAGGCAAAGAAGAGCCAGGACGACGAGGACTAACCTCCTCGCTACACAGCACCGCCGGAAACGTACTCTCCGGCGGTGCTTTTTCGTGCGCCACCGCGCAGGTGTCCTGCAAGCAGGACGCCTCGCGCTTGGGCTAGGTCACTGGGGCCTAGCCTGCTGGCCGCAGCTTTTAGAGATAATCCCCCACCACGGCGGCGATCTCCTTGGCGCTGTGATCGACCACGTCGAACCATGTGGTGGCGGCGTTCTCGTCTGCAGAGTCGCTGACCTGCTTGAGCAGGGTGATTGGAATATCGAAGAAGCGCGCGACCTCCACGAAGGCGACGCCCTCCATATCGACCAGCTCGGCATAGTGGCCCAGCCGGGCGCGCGTCTCGGAGTCGCGAATAAAGCTATCGCCGGTGGCCAGCCCCGCTGCGGGCAGCGGGCCGACCTTCTTCAGCTCATAGGGCTCGCCCCAGCCGCGGCCGGTGGCGTCTTCAAAGACATCGCGGTCGAGATCATGCTTGAACACGGTGGCGATCTCGAATACGCCAGAGACGCCGTCCTTGAGGCCACCCGCGGTGCCGATATTGATGATGCGCGAGGGGCTGCGCCCTTCGGCGCGGGCCTCGGCGAGCAGGGCGGTGAGCTTGATTGCGGCGGCGAGGGTGCCGATGCCGGTGACCAGTACCGGCACATCCTCGGGCAGATAAGCGGCCTCCTCTTTCGTTGCGGAAACAATGAGGGGCCGGGACTCTACGATGTGCGTCATAGAGTTGGATTCTAGCAAGAACCGCGATCAGCACCGCGGGATTCTTCCCTGCCGCGGCCGTACCCCACCATCCCTAGAGCCCCACGGATTCGCCGTCGATCTCTGCCCGCGGCGGGTCCAGCTCCACGCGCACGTTCATGCTGTTGTTCTCATCAAATACCCGATAGGCGAGCACCGCGTTGTCGATATCGGTGATCTCTACCTGGGCGTCCTTGATCCAGGGCTGGGCTTGTCGACGCCGTCCTAGCTGCTCATGCAGCGCATACATCCACTTCCCGATCTCGTGTAGCTCCTCCGGGGAGCCGGGGACGGTGGGCCGCACGGCATCGTCGCCGCCAACTCGCTCCTCTTTCACCCCGGTAAAGCCCTGTTCATCGCCATAGTAGATGGCGGGGATACCCGGCAGGGTGTAGAGCAACACAGCGGCGATAGCGGCACCGTGCTCCCCCACCTGGCTGGCGATGCGGGTGGTGTCGTGATTGCCCACGAAGGTCATCGGTGTGAAGGTGAGCTCGGCGTTGCGTTTCAGCGTCCACTCCAGCTCGTAGAAGTTCCGATCCTTGATGGAGCTCCAGATGGCTTTCCACAGCTCGTATTGAGTGATCGAGTCCAGATGTGCCTTGGCCACATAGTCGTTGTAGTCGCCGTGAATCATCTCGCCCACGAACCACGCGTGCGGGAAACGCTCGCGCACCTGGGTGGTGACGCGGGCAAAGAACTCCGGATCGGTGGCATACACGGCGTCGAGGCGCCACCCAGAGATGCCGCGCTCGAGCCAGTGGCACATCACATCCACCACATAGTCCTCCACCTCGGGGGAAGAGTGGTCCAGCTCCAGCAGATCGCCGTGTCCTTCAAAGTCGCCGCCGCTGACATGCCCCGCGGTGGCCAACTCGTGGCTTTCAGCGACGTGGTTAAACACCCCGTCGAGCACCAGCTCAAGGTTCTTCTCGCGGCACACCTTCACCAGGTGATCGAAGTCCTCATCCGTGCCGAGGCGGGTATCGATCTTTCGATGGTCGATGGTGTCATAGCCGTGGGTGGTGGATTCGAAGATCGGGTTCAGCAGAATGGTGTCCGCGCCGATCGCGGCGGCATAGTCCAGCCAATTACAGATATGGCGCAGCCGCGGGGTGGTCTCGCGCTCTCCCTCGCTGGGGCGCACGGGGGCGCCGGTGAAGCCGAGTGGATAAATCTGCCAAATAATGTTGGGCATCGTTTTTTCTCTGGATCCTTCGCTAGTGACATCGCTGTCGTGGTGTTTCCTCCCCTCCAGCTTAGTGAGTTCTCGCGCCGAGTCTGGGCGTATCGCTTAGGCAGTGCTGACAACCGCATGGCGGCGTCCTAAAGCTAAAATGCGAGGGACTACTGCCGAAGCTGAACGGGAAACAACCATGACTACCCTTTTGGGGATTGCGGGCGTCGTGCTGTCATTGCCCGCATGGGCGGTATTTCTGCACGGGTGCTGGCGCATTGTCCGCTTCGTCTCCCGGGGCACGCCCACCACTACCCGCACCGATCGCCCCTTTAGCCGTGCCTTCCAGGTGCTGCGCAAGGTGTTCGGGCACGGCGAAATGATGCCCAAACCCGCAGTGGCGATTGCCCACTGGCTGGTGATGGTGGGGTTCTTATTTGGTGTGGTGGTCTGGTTTGAGGCCTATATCCAAACCTTTAATCCCGCCGGCGGCTGGCCGTGGCTGCATGAGCTGCGCGTCTACCGGCTGCTCGAGGAAGTCCTCGGGCTGGGTACGGTCGTGGGCATCCTCTTTCTGTTCATCACTCGCCTACGCGTGGGCCGCGCGAACCGCGTCGATCGTTTCTATGGCTCCAACGCCACCGCCGCGCATTTCGTGGAGGCAGTGGTCTTCCTCGAAGGCCTCGGTATTCTGCTGGTCAAGGCCGGCGCCATTGCCACCTATGGCGGTTATTCCCCGTGGACAGACTGGGTAACCGGTCCCCTATCCCAGCTGCTGCCGGCCGCACCGCTCATGGTCAGCGGTTTCGCCCTATTCAAGCTGCTCACCGGCATGACGTGGCTGATCGTGGTGGGACGCAACCTGCATTGGGGCGTGTCCTGGCACCGCATTCTCGCATTCTTCAATCTTTTCTTTAGCCGCAACTACGACGGCAGTCCCTCCCTTGGTGCGCTCAGCCCCCTGATGGATGGCCCGCGCCCTCTCCGGCTCGCCGATCTCGAGCAGAGCGAACCTGCCAGCCTCGGCACCGGCACCGTCGGCGATGCCTCATGGAAGATGCTGCTCGATTCGGCCACCTGCACCGAATGCGGCCGCTGCCAAGCGGCGTGTCCCGCGTGGAACACCGAGAAGCCCCTTTCGCCGAAGCTACTCATGATGTCGCTTCGCGACGCCGCCCTCCACGCCGATCTCACTCCAGAGGACAGCCACGACGGCGTGGATGTGCTGAAGCTCGTCGGCGCCAACCAGGCCGTGACTGAGGATGTGCTGTGGTCGTGCACCAACTGTGGCGCCTGCGTTGAGCAGTGCCCCGTGGATATTGAGCACATCGACCACGTGGCCAACTTGCGCCGCTACCAGGTGCTCGAGGAGTCCGCCTTCCCCTCCGAGCTGACGGGGCTGTTTAAGAACCTGGAGAACAAGGGCAACCCGTGGGGGCGCAATTCCCGCGATCGTCGTGCGTGGATTGAGCGCGCCCGCAAGGACGGTATCGAGGTGCCGATCTTTGGCGAGGATGTCGCCGATTTTTCCGACACCGAATATCTGCTGTGGGTGGGCTGCGCCGGCTCCCTCGACGAGGACGGTGTGGCAACCTCGCGCGCCATCGTGGAGCTGCTGCATACGGCCGGGGTGAAGTTCGCGGTGCTCGCCCAGGACGAAACCTGCACGGGCGACCCGGCGCGCCGCGCCGGCAATGAGCTGCTCTTCCAGACCCTCGCCGAGCAGAATGTGAGCACTCTCAACCAAGTATTTGATGGTGTGCCGCCGCGGCAGCGCAAGATCATCACCAGCTGCGCCCACTGCTTTAACACGCTGCGCAATGAATACCCGGACTTCGACGGCCACTATGACGTGTTCCACCACACCCAGCTGCTCAACCGCTTGGTGCGCGAGAAGCTGATCACCCCGGTGCCCCGCGGCCCGGAGAACCGTCGCCCCCTCACCTACCACGACCCCTGCTTTTTGGGGCGCCATAATAAGGTATTTGATCCGCCGCGTGAGCTGCTCGCATCCACCGGCATGGAGCTGCGGGAGATGCCGCGCAACCGCGACGATGGCTTCTGCTGCGGCGCCGGTGGCGCCCGCATGTTCATGGAAGAAAACATCGGCCAACGCATCAGTGATAACCGCGCAGCCGAGGCCGTGGCTACCGGCGCCGAGACCATCGCCGTGGGCTGCCCCTTCTGTAACACCATGCTGGGTGCCGGGGTGAAAGCCACCGCCAACAAGCAGGGCAACGCCCCCGTGATTAAGGATGTCGCCCAGCTGATGCGCGATTCCATCACCATCGACGGCGCGCTGCCGCCCGCTCGCCCCAAGGCGTTCCTCGAGCGGCCCACCCGTGTGGCCGCACCGCGGTCTGCCACGAAGAACGCACCTCTTCCCGGCCCAGAATCCCACGCCGCCGAGGATGCGGGGCAGACTCCGGCTACCCCGACGCCTGCCGCGCCGACCCCGGCAGCACCGAAGGCTGCAACTCCGCCGGCGGCACGGCCCGCCGCGCCCACGCCAGCGACGCCGAAGGCAGCAGCGCCCAAGCCGGCTACTCCGCAAGCAGCTGTGCCCACGCCGGCCACCCCGAAACCGGCGACCCCGAAGGCAGCAGTACCAACGCCGGCCACGCCAAAAGCAGCCGTGCCCAAGGCAGCAACCCCAGCAACACCACAGTCGGCAACCCCCAAGCCGGCGGTGCCTCAACCGGCGACGCCGAAGGAAGCAGTACCAACGCCCGCAGTTCCGAAACCCGCGACACCGGCACCTGCAACCCCGAAGGCAGCAACTCCGCAACCTGCCGTGCCCCAACCGGCGACGCCGAAAGCAGCAGCGCCAGCACCAGCCGCCCCAAAGGCCGCAACTCCTCAGCCTGCCGTACCCAAGGCAGTTACTCCCCCAGCGGCAGCACCCACGCCGGCGGTGCCGAAACCTGCAACGCCGACGCCAGCCACCCCGAAACCGGCCGCCCCAACGCCGGCCACACCGAACGCCGCAGCGCCCAAGGCAGCAACCCCCAAGCCGGCAACGCCAAAGGCCGCAACCCCCAAGCCAGCAACCCCGCAACCAGCTGTCCCGCAGCCGGCGGTGCCCGCGCCTACCGCTCCCCCACCCGCCGTGCCACAACCGGTGACGGGCCGGGATGCGGGCAGTGATACGTCGACAAGCGCACAGCACGACGACTCCGAGGACGGCACGGAGACATAGCCGCGGCGGCTGGGTACAGTCGTTGCTATGTCGCTCGAAACTGCCCAGCCGGTAGCCCCTATCCGCTCTGTCTACGCCCTCCACGGTTTCCACAGTTCGCCACAGAAGCGTTTGTTTCAGTGGCTGAAGCTGGAGGGGATCATGCGCGGCGCCGTGCTGGATGCGGTGGCTTTTCCCTCCCCCGATGCGCCCGTGCCGAGCCAGTGGCAGGATGTGCTCGACCGGCAGCTGCCGGAACTCGATACCTCGATGGGGCTGGTGACGCACTCTCTCGGCGGGATCACGGCGCTGCGCTATCTCACGCGCGACACCTCTGAGTGGTCGCTCGGGACGTTGGTGCTGGTTGCCCCCTTTGCCCGCCCCTATGAGGGCACACCTGCGGAGATCCGTGCCTTCTGCGAGGAGGTGGAGTGGGAGAAAATTCGTGAACGGGTCGCCTCTATCGCGGTGATTCGCTCCGATAATGACTCCCTCGTGCCGGCCACCGCCAGCGATGAGGTGGCCGCCCATCTGGCCGTGGAACCCACCATCGTCGCAGGTACCGGCCATTTCCGTGATAGTGAGAACGTGGTTCAGGTGCCCGAGATCCGCGACGCCGTGTTCCGCTCCTAGCTCCCAAGCGCTTATCGACGCCACCCTCTGTGACCATCGGCGATTCTGCCCCACAGATTCCCCACAGCACTTTCCTGCGCCGGAGGCCAGTGGCATGATGGAACAATGAGCAATGACACCCATCAGCCCCGCGACGAGCGTCGCCCCGACGTGAAGCGCCGCGAGTTCGACCAGTCCGAGAAACTCAAAGACGTCCTATACGAGATTCGCGGTCCGGTGGCAGCGGAGGCCGAGCGCCTCGAGATGGATGGTCACCGCATCCTGAAGCTGAACACCGGCAACCCCGCTGTGTTCGGTTTCGAAGCCCCGGACGTGATCATGCGCGACATGATTGCCGCACTGCCGAGCGCCCAAGGCTATTCCACCTCCAAGGGAGTGATCCCGGCGCGCCGCGCAATCGTGACGCGCTATGAGATGATCCACGGTTTCCCCGAGTTCGATGTCGACGATGTCTACTTGGGCAATGGTGTTTCCGAGCTGATCACCATGACCACCCAGGCGCTGTTGAATGATGGCGACGAGGTGCTCATCCCCTCCCCGGATTACCCCCTGTGGACGGCCGCCACCTCCCTCGCCGGCGGCACCCCGGTGCACTATCTGTGCGATGAGGAAAACGAGTGGCAGCCGTCGATCGAGGATATCGAGTCCAAGATCACGGAAAAGACCAAAGCGATCGTGGTGATCAACCCGAATAACCCCACGGGCGCGGTGTACTCCCGTGAGGTACTGAATAAGATCGCCGACATCGCCCGCGAGCACCAGCTGCTGGTGCTGGCCGATGAGATCTACGACCGCATTCTCTACGACGACGCCCAGCACATCTCCATCGCCTCCTTGTGCCCCGATCTGCTGTGCATCACCTACAACGGCCTGTCCAAGGCCTATCGCGTGGCCGGCTATCGCGCCGGCTGGATGGTGCTGACCGGCCCGAAGGATCACGCCGAGGGCTTCATCGAGGGCCTCGACCTGTTGGCGGGAACGCGCCTGTGCCCGAATGTGCCCGCCCAGCACGCCATCCAGGTGGCGTTGGGCGGACGGCAGTCCATCTACTCCCTCACCGCGGAGGGCGGCCGGCTGCTGCGCCAGCGCAATGTGGCCTATGAGAAGCTCAACGAGATCCCCGGTATCTCCGTGGTCAAGCCCATGGGTGCGCTGTACGCGTTTCCGAAGATCGATCGCAATGTCTACGACATTCACGATGACACCAAGTTGATGCTGGATCTGCTGCGCAAGGAGAAGATCCTGATGGTGCAGGGCACCGGCTTTAACTGGCCGGAGCCCGATCACTTCCGCGTGGTCACCCTCCCCTGGCCCAGCGGCCTGGAGGAAGCGATCGACCGCCTCGGCAATTTCCTCGCCAGCTATAAGCAATAACGTCCGCGGCGGCCGCCTATCGCAGCGGTCGCCTCGCGCCCCGTCCACTCCGCCGCGCGCGGGATGGGCGGGGTTGCTGCTGTCGGTGATTGTTCACCGGGGGCGGCCCCACCGCTGCGGCGCTGCACTGCTGCGGGGGTTATTTCCTGCACAGCAGGAAGGTAGTCTTTTCAACTATGGGCAGACACTCGCGGCATTCGGAATCCAAGCGACCAGCCAGCAGTGCCGGTAGCGCGGCGCAGTTCAGCATGGCGCAGAAGATCCTCGCTGGGGCTTTGGCGCTGACTGCACTATTGACGGTGATCGGCACCGTGCTGCTCTGGCCCTCCGCTGAGAAGCCGAGCATCGCTGAAGGGTTCAGCCTCTCCGTCCCGCTCGCGCACAAGCAGGTCGATGGCACCGTCGCCGTGGTCCAAGAGGGGGCCTGTGATGCGCCCGGCTCGGGGCAGGTGTTTGAAACTGCCCCCGCGGCCGCTCCGGCTGCTCCGGCAGCGCCAACGCCACCGCCCGCACCCAATGGCCCCACCGCGCCTGGGGCGCCGAGTCGTGATTCCGCCCGCCCCGTCGAGCCGAACCACACCTGTACCCACTCAATCGTGGATCTCACCTCCGGCGATGACGCCGGGATGCGCACCTTGCTGATCACCAACAATCTGCCTGGCGATCCGGAGCTGCAGGTGGGCGATCAGATTCGCCTGCTGGTTAATGACACCCCCAATGGCGGCACCCAGTATGCGTTCTCCGATTTTCAACGCGGGACCCCGATCCTCGTCTGGACGCTTCTGACCGCTCTCGGCTTTGTGGTTATCGGCGGCTGGCGCGGCATGCGGGCGCTGGTGGGGCTGAGCGTGAGCTTGGTGGTCATCGCCGTGTTCTTGCTGCCCAGCTTGCTGCACGGCGGCGATCCGCTGTGGCTATCGGTGGTCACCGGAGCGCTCGTATTGTTCATCGTGATCTACCTGGTACACGGCTTGAACTGGAAGTCCTCGGCCGCCTTGGGCGGCACCCTCACCGCCTTGCTCATAGCAGCGCTGTTGGGCCGCTATGCGATTAGTACCACCGGTATTCGTGGTTTGGGTGATGAGGACAATCTGCTGATTCAGCTCTACCTGCCCGATGTGACGGTGCCGGGGTTGATGTTGTGCGGCTTCATCATCGGCGCATTGGGTGTGCTCAATGACGTGACCATTGCCCAAGCCTCCACGGTGAACGAGCTCTATGAGCTCAATCCGCGCAACACTCCATGGCAGGTATTCACCTCCGCCATGCGGGTGGGGCGCGATCACATCGCTTCGATGGTGTACACCTTGGTGCTGTCCTATACTGGCGCGGCGCTGCCGCTACTGCTGTTGCTCTCCGTGGCGGATCGCCCGCTGAGCAACACTCTCACCTCGGACATTATGTCCACCGAGCTCATGCGCTCTGCCGTGGGTGCCCTCGCCCTCTGCCTGGCGGTGCCGATTACCACCGGCATTGCGGCCTTGACTGTGGGGCCGCACCGCGAGGATGAGCAGCGCCGGCGCGACTAGGACGCTATCGCCGAGGGTGGCGCGACTGCCTAGCTCCTCTTCATACCGATCCCGGCTCCAAGCTGGGGCGCCCCAGCGCATGCACGCTCCACCCTGCCGCAGCCCACGCCTGCCGATCCATCACATTGCGGCCATCGACCAGCCGAGGGGTGCGCACCAACACTGCCGCCTCACGCGGATCGAGCTCCATAAACTCCGGCCACTCAGTCGCCACCACCACGCAATCGGCACCCGCCAGCGCCTCGCGCGCATCGCGTGAATAGTGCAACGTGGGAAAGACTGCGCGGGCATTATCCATGGCTTGAGGGTCATAGACGCTGACTTCCGCCCCGCCCAGCGACAACGCACCCGCCACGGCGAGGGAAGGAGAATCGCGCACATCATCGCTATGGGGTTTAAAGGCGCAGCCGAGCACCCCGATATTCTGCCCGATCAGCGATCCGCCACATGCCCGCTTGACTACCTGCACCAAGTGATCGCGGCGCCGCATGTTGATGGCATCGACCTCGCGCAAAAAGGTGAGCGCCTCATTGGCGCCGAGCTCGCCGGCGCGAGCCATGAAAGCGCGAATATCCTTCGGCAGGCAGCCGCCGCCAAAGCCCAACCCGGCGTTCAAAAAGCGCCGGCCAATGCGGTTATCGTAGCCCAGCGCATCGGCCACATCGGTGATGTCCGCGCCCGCAACCTCACACACTTCAGAGACGGCGTTGATAAAGGAAATCTTGGTAGCCAGGAAAGCATTCGCCGCCACCTTCACCAATTCCGCCGTCGCCAGATCCGTCACAATCAACGGGGTGCCCGCCTCGAGGGCTTGGGCATAGATGTTCTCCACCACGGCGCGAGCCGAGGAATCAGGGCGCGCCATACCGAGCACGATGCGATCCGGGGTGATGGTGTCGTGCACCGCATAGCCTTCTCGCAAAAACTCTGGATTCCAGCACACCTCCACGCGGGCGCGGTCTCCGGCGAGATCATCCGCCATTTTTTGCAAGCGCGCCGCCGTGCCCACTGGCACAGTTGATTTCCCGATCACCACATGCTCGCCCTCGAGATGCGGCACCAGCTCACGCAGCACCCCCTCCACCGCTGAGGTATCGGCGGCAAAGGAGCCCTTGGCCTGTGGGGTGCCTACTGCGATGAAATGAACATTCGCCTGGGCCGCCGCGCTCATGTCGGTGGAAAAGCAGAGCCGGTCCTTGTCGATGGCGCGGCGCAGAATAGCGCCGAGCCCCGGCTCATAAAAAGGTGCTCGCCCCGCCGATAGCGCCGCGATCTTGTCTTCATCAATGTCCACGCCCACCACAGAAAAGCCAAGCTCTGCCATGCATGCCGCGTGCGTTGCCCCGAGATACCCGGTGCCCAGTACTGAAATGTTCATGAGTGTTATTCCTAGCTCAGGTGGGTAAACCACCGCTGACCGGGCGCTAGCCCGCGCATGAATGCTTGCTTACAAGCGTATTCCCCCATGTCACAGCACAAAGACCCCACCCCGTGTGGCGGGGCAGGGTCTCAGGCAGGAATGGTGTGTGTCTAGAACACTTCCTGGGTGTACTCACGGGCGATCTTCGCGGGATCTTCCTTATCGGGGCCCACATTGCGCTTATTCAGCTCAGTGAGTTTCTCCGTCGTGAGCGTGCGGTTGACCCAGGCAATGGTCTCTCGCGCCTCGCGGCCCAGCCGTCCCTTGGCCATCAGCGGCACAATATTCTGCGGCAGGATCATCCCCTTGGGATCATCAAGCATCACCAGATTGATCTCCTCGCCCTCGCTATTGAGCACCGGAGAGGTGGTATAAATATCGGCGATCGTGGCCGCCCCATCGGTCAAAGCCTTCACCGTCAGCGGGCCACCACCATCAGAGATGGCCTTGAATTCCATGGAGGATTCCTCCACGCCATAGAACTCGCTCAGCCCCTTCGGGCCATAAGGACGCTCGGCGAGCTCCGGGTTGCCCGCGACAACAATCTCCGGGACAGAGCGGAGATCCTCGAGGCTCTTCAGATCATATTCTTGGGCCACCTCGGGGGTGACGCGGTAGGAATCCTTCGACTGCGCCTCGGCGGCCTCGCCCACAGCAAGATTCTTGGGAGTTACCTCCTTCAACGCATCGAGCACCTCCTCGCTGGACATGCCCACGGTCACCGCATCCTCATCGCCAGCCAAGTACATCGCCAGGTTTCCGGAGTACTCGGGCACCAGATCGATCGAGCCTTCCTCGATTGCCTTGATATACACCTCGCGGGAACCAATGCCGGACTTCACCTCGACATCGATGCTCTGCGTGCGCAGCGCCTCCGCCCAGAGCTGTCCGATCAGCTCCGACTCGGGAAAGTTCGCCGTACCAATAACGATGGTGCCGCGGTCCCGGTCCGAGTTCTTCTCGCCATCCGAGCCCTGTCCATCGAGGGGATCATTGCCGGCTCCGCAGCCAGCCAGTACGAGGGCGCTCGCGCTCACGACCGCAGTCATGCTCACAAGACGGGAATTGATGTTCATCTGCTCTACTTTCTCTAATAATTCTCTTGGGACATACTCACTACCTCCACAGTACTGAGTTCACCTGAGTGATGGTCCCTGCACATAAGGGATAAACACGCGATACAGCCGCGCCGAGGATCACCCCGGCATACTCGGCGTCCACCGATTGCGCGCGCACATGGATCTCTATCCACGGGAATATCGGTGATCGAGAAATGGAAGCCACACCCACCGCTGATAGCCGGTGACAGGGCAATTTCGGCGCTCGGCACACTGCAGCACAACTGCTTAGTTTAACAGTCGCTGAGTTTTATTGTTGGTGAAAATATCGCTGAACTGTGCAGATGCACCCTGGGCCACGCTGGCCCCAGCGGTGGACAACGAGGTGGCGGCCTAGGTGCGCGGACGGGCGGCGCGTTGGACCACGGCGAGAAGCATGTCCACTATCCACGCCAGTGCAATCACCAGAATGGCTCCGGCGAGCATCTGCGGATAATCCCGCAGGGCCAAGCCGTCGATAAGCGGACGGCCGAGCCCACCCAAACCGATATAAGCCGCGACCGTGGCGGTGGCGAGGACCTGGACGGTGGCGGAGCGTATGCCACCGATGATTGTGGGCAGCGCCAGCGGCAGATGTACCGCCCGCAGCGACTGCCAGGGCGAATGCCCCAGGGCGACCGCCGCATCCACCACACTGTGCTCGATGGCGGCGATGCCAGAATAGGCCCCCGCCACCACCGGCGGCACCGCGAGAATCACCAACACGATCACTGCGGGAATCGTGGGCATAGAGATGCCGAGGGGAATAATCAAGGTCAGCCAGGTGACAAGTCCCAGCGTGGGCAACGCTCGCAACGCCCCCAGTGCGGCGACGATGCTGGTGCCAGTCCGGCCGGTACGGTGGGCGCGCACTCCCAACCAGATACCCACAGGCAAACCAATCGCAAGCGTGAACATCATGGTGAACAGGGTCAGCTCCATATGCTCGAGCACCCGCGCGCCAAAACCGGTGGATCCAGTCCAATACTCAGCGCTCGTGATCTGTTGCAAAGCCGCTGCTACAGGACTCATCAGCCCACACCCCCTTGCTGAGAGGCACGCACCCAGGGCGTACACATCCGGCCGATAGCCACGATGATGAGATCAAAGACCACGGCCAACACCACCGTGCCGAGGACCCCCGCCAGAATCTCGGTGGGAAAGGCCCGCTGGAAACCATTGGTGAACAAGGTGCCGAGAGACTGCACGCCGATGAGCGCCCCGACCGAGATCAGCGAAATCGTTGACGCCGATACCACCCGCAGCCCGGCGATCAGCACTGGCAGGGCTAGGGGAAACTCCACCTGCAGCAGGCGCTGCCACCGGCTATACCCCACGGCCTCTGCGGCCTGCACCGGCGCCAGCGGCACCGAGGCGAAAGCATCCGTGGTACTGCGAATCTGCAGGGCCAGCCCATAGAGAATCATCGCCACCACCACGTTTATTGGCGAGAGCACCGAGGTTCCCAAGAGCAGGGGCATCACGATAAAAAGCGCCAAACTGGGCACCGCATAGAGCAAGCCCACCGCACCGATGAGTAGCTCCCGCGCGGTGGGATAGGACCGCTGCCAAAAGCCAAAAGGCAAGGCCAACACGAAGCTCGCCACGATCGCCGGCACCGCCAGCATCGCGTGCTGGCCGGCGAGACCCGCGATATAGCCCAGGTTGTCCGCTATCCACGACAGATTCATCTACCCCACGATCCCTTGGACCCGGCCGAGGTGATCCACCACGATCTGCTGCCCATCACGCTGCTCAATGTGCACCGTGTTGGTGTGCATGCCCAGGAATTTCTTCACGAACTCATCGGCGGGCTCGCGCACGATCTCCGTGGGGGTGCCCACCTGCGCGATCTCCGCGGAGGTACGCAGCACCACCACCTGATCGCCCAGCGCAATAGCCTCCTGCATATCGTGGGTCACCAGCACAATTGTCTTGTGCAGGCGTTGCTGGAGATCAAGCAACTGGTCTTGCAGCTCCCGCCGCACCAGCGGATCCACAGCGCCGAAGGGCTCATCCATGAGCAAAATATTGGGGTCGTGGGCCAGCGCCCGCGCCACTCCGACGCGCTGCGCCTGACCGCCCGAGAGCTCACTCGGGTAACGATCGAGCAATCCCGTGTCCAGCCCGAGCAGCGTCATCAGCGGTGCAGCGAGTTCGCGCCCTTCGCTTTTCGACGCCCCCTCGAGGCGCGGCACCGTGGCGATATTCTCCGCAATCGTTCGGTGGGGGAGCAGACCCGAGGCCTGCATGACATAACCAATAGAGCGGCGCAGCTCAACAGGGTCACGATCTGCCACCGAGTTGCCGTCGATAAGCACGCGGCCGCTGGTGGGCGTGACCATGCGATTAATCATGCGCAGCAGGGTCGTTTTTCCAGAGCCGGAGGAGCCCACAAAAACGGTGGTTTTGCCGCTCGGGATCGATAGCGAGAAGTTACTGACCGCGGGGGCGGTGTTATCCCCCTCACGGGCTGGGTAGGTTTTCGTGACGTTCTCGAACGTGATCATAGAATCCTCGTGCTAGCGCACGCGCCGTGTGGGCGCAGCCTAGCGGAAGTTTAAGTACGCCTTGGACGGCGTTGGTCCGCGTTGCCCCTGATATTTGGAGCCGAGCGCGCTCGAACCATAGGGCACATCGGCGGGCGAGGTCATCTTAAATAGCGCTAGCTGTCCCACTTTCATTCCCGGCCACAGCATGATCGGCAGATTGGCCACATTGGACAGCTCGAGAGTGATGTGGCCATCGAAACCGGGGTCAATGAAGCCGGCGGTGGAGTGGGTGAGCAAACCTAGCCGGCCCAAGGAGGACTTTCCTTCGAGGCGGCCCGCGAGATCGCTCGGTAGCCGGAAACGCTCCAGCGTGGCGCCCAGCACGAACTCGCTGGGGTGCAGCACGAAGGGCTCATCCTCTTCGACCTCGACCAAACTCGTCAGCTCATCCTGCTGCATTTTTGGGTCGATGTGCGTGTACCGCGAGTTATTGAACACACGGAAGAAACGGTCCATGCGCACGTCAATGGACGAGGGCTGAACCAGCGTCTCGTCATAGGGGGTAATTCCCAATGCCTGCGAATCGATGGCGGCGCGAATGTCATGGTCAGAAAGAAGCACGTTCGCAAGTGTAGCGGGTACGCGGCATAGAGGTAAGAAAAAGAGCGGACCGCCCCGGCCACGGCAGTTGGTAGAACCATAAAACGTGGTGCTACACTGTGAGCTTGCAACTCAGATGCGGGAAGGCAGCTGCGCGGTCCCTATGTGGCCGAGATGCAGGCTATGCCCTACCCCCGCTGAGCAGCACTGCCGATGTAGTTCAATGGTAGAACATCAGCTTCCCAAGCTGAATACGCGGGTTCGATTCCCGTCATCGGCTCCACCTAAACACCCCATCGTGATACACCGCCTTGTTTGGCCGGACGGCGTATCGGAAGGGGTGTTTTTTGCTTGTTGTGGCCGTTTCGCTAGCGCTGGTACGGCACCCGCTATATCGGCGCGGTGGCCCGCCAAGCTCCCACAGACAAACCGAATGTGCACGGCATTGTTAACTAGCTCGCCTATCGTGGTGACTATGTAGCCTAGATGTATCACCACGCCTCCGGCGCAGATTACTCCACACATGGGTAAGGAACGATAATGCAGGAAACGATGACATGGCCCTCATTGAGACAACTGAGAGGACGGCTGATCATCCTCCTCGGTGCCGTCGCTATGGTGTGCGGCTGTGCGAATAACGATGCTCCTATGCACTCTGAAAAGATCGTCGACTGGACGAAGTATGAGGTCACAGGGGCGAATGAGGTGACTTTCACTGTCACCACCGGCGATCCGAAATGTTTTGGACTTCGAAGCGCAGTGAAGGAATCTCCGGATTCTCTCGAGGTGGCAATCGTAGAGGGTGTTCGCCCGAACCCACCGAAAGAATTCACCGCAGTAGGACGGATCGAAGAAATTAGTGTGACGACTGAATTTCCAGCACACAGCTTGGACATTCGCACTATGCCACCGGAGGAAGTCGGACTTAATAATCAACCATCGTGGGAATACACCACCAATGGACTACACCGGTGTAGCTCATGCACTGTGTGAGATATGCCTACATGACCATCGGGTTCTTCGCGGAGAATACAGCCCCTTCTTGTCCTCAGCATGTCTCCGCTATCGATCTATCTGGGAGTTCTTATCAGTGCTCTAGTTGCCTACCGTAGGCCCGATAGCATCGGATGACTGGGGGAATTATTCCTTGCCATAGGCACACGGACGGCACAGCCACAGCGGCGTGCCGGCGACTCATACCTCACCTTCGCTATACGTATTTACGCCCCCTCGCACAGGTGCACACGCTGGATCTGCTCCGCCGTTAAGCCCAGATCCTCCAGATGTGCACGGCTATAACAGCTGAAGTCATTAGTGTCCTTGCCATCTGGGTTGATCGTGTGCCACGAGTCCCCGCTCCAGTGGGCAATGTGCACAGACCCCGTGTTGGGCCTCCCATAACGGGTAAAGTTCTCATCGCAATACAGCACGCTCAGACCCCCTACCCAGTCCACGTCTGCGCGTAGCTTGTCCATGTCACACCTCTGCGCAAGAGAGATAGTGGGTTCGCGTTCCGCCTCCTGCTGCGCACTAGTGCTGGCCGGTGCGGCAGAGCTGCGGCTACGAACACTCGTTTCGGTGATGGTTTCCGTGACGGTGACAGACTCGGACGCGAACTCAGACGCAGACTCGGAGGCCGCCCCGGACGCAGCCTCAGAGGCAGTCGAGTCTTCAGAGGAGGACGGCAGAGCAGAGCAGCCGGCCATAAGTATGAGCGCGGCGCCACCGCCAAGGATGCTTTTCCAGACAGAAGAAATACTCAGCATGATCTCAGCTTAAAGTCCCGAGCCGGCATATGCCCCGCATACGGCGCCATTATTTCCCGAGCACACCACGAAAGTAACTACTCGACACAGGGTCAGGAGTAACGCAGCGCGATACGTCACCCCAGATGGCGCATTCCGTCCATGCACTTAGCCACATTGGGGACATGTCCCTATTGTTTTTCTCGCTCTCACCTACCCCCGTATGGCAGCACTTCGGAGCGCCTAGAACGCCCCGCGCGGCATTGAGTGGCAAAAAACACATACGCATGCCTAACCTCGCCACCAGCACAAATATTTCTGGCGCGCACAGTATTTTCAATGCACACGTCCTATGTGCTTAGGCTAAGAGACCTTCTGGCAGGGAATATGGCAAGCCTTTGCTATTATCTAAGACGCCCATGTGGGACTCTTATAGATCCCACATTTTGTACGCCGCGCGCCAGCCTATTCAGTGTGACCAAAATCGTCACATGGACACGCTGAGCGCACAACCCTAAGGAACGACCATATGCGCCGTTTAACCGCTACCATCGTCGCCGCTGCGGTGGGCCTCTCTCTGGCCAGCTGCTCCAGCGGAGGTGACGCCCCCGAGGAGTTCGATAAAGACTCTCCCGATGTTGTGAATGTCTACTCCTCCCGCCACTATGACGTGGACAAGGAGATCTACGATCGCTTCGAAAAAGACACCGGCATCGAAATCAACGTTGTCGAGGGCAAAGCTGACGAGCTGATCGAGCGCGTCAAGCGTGAGAAGTCCAACCCCGCAGCGGACGTGTTCCTCACCGTGGGCGCCGAGTCCATCTACCCCCTCAACGAGGAAGGTATTCTTGGCGACTCCATGACCCCCGAGATCGAGAAGTCGATCCCCGAGAACTTCCGCGGCGACAACTGGATGGGCATTGTTTCTCGTGCCCGCGTGCTCGCCTATAACAAGGAGACCGTGGATCCGGAGGAGCTCAACTCCTACGACGCGATCACCGAGCCGAAGTTCGAGGGCAAGGTGCTCGCACGCTCCTCCAGCTCCTCCTATAACCAGGCTCTGCTGTCCTCCTTCGTCGCCCTGAACGGCGAGGATGAGGCCAAGGAGTGGGCTCAGGGCGTGGTGGATAACTTCGCTCGCGACCCCAAGGGCAATGACCGCGACCAGGCCAAGGCAGTGGTTGCAGGCGAGAGCGACGTCGCCATCATGAACTCCTACTACTGGGCACTGATGAACCGTTCCTCCGATCCCGAGGAGCGCAAGGTTTCGGAGCAGATCGGGCTTGCTTTCCCCGAGAACACCCACCTGAACATCAGCTACGCTGCGGTCCTCGAGGGTGCGAAGCACGCGGACAACGCCAAGACCTTCCTCGAGTTCCTGGCCAGCCCGGAAATCCAGGAACTGATCGCTGAGGAGAACGGCGAGTTCCCGATGAACCCGGAGGCCAAGCTTCCTGAGATCCAGGCATCCTGGGGCGAGTTCACCCCGCAGGATCTCGACTTCGCCACCTTCGGCAAGGAGCGCCCCGTCGCCACCCGCATTTTCGATGAGGTTGGCTGGCAGTAGTGTTCCGCCTCTCCACTCCTGTAGATAGAAAGCCGGAGTAAGTGACGGTCAAACGTTTTGTGCCTGCCCGCGGGCAGGCACCCTGGCTCCTGCTGAGCCTGACGGTAGTAGCGCTCATGCTACTACCGCTTCTTGGCATTTTGTCAGGTCTACTTTCCCCTGTATCCGACACCTGGCGGCATATTCAGAACACACTGCTGCTGGGCTATATCAAAGAAACCACGATCGTGGTCATCGGCGTGCTGGCGATTACCTGCTCGCTGGCCTCCGCGCTCGCGTGGTTTATCACTGCCACTGAGTTCCCCGGCCGGAGGTTCCTCAGCATCGCCCTCGTGGTGCCGCTGGCAATCCCGCCCTATATCGGTGGCTACACCTATGTGGCCATGACCAGCTACACGGGCACCATTCAGGTCTTTGCCCGCGAAAGACTGGGCATTGATATCCCGCCCTCGCTGATGGACATTCAAAATGTGCCCGGCGCCATCGTGATGTTCTCGCTCTTCCTCTACCCCTATGTGTATCTGGTGGTGCGAGCCTTCCTGGATCGCCAAGCCGGTGGACTCATCGAGGCCAGCCGCGTGCTGGGCGCGGGCCCCATTCGCACCTATTTTCAGATCATTCTGCCGCTCACCCGCAATGCGGTGATCGCGGGTGCCACCCTGGTGGCCTTCGAGGTGCTCTCGGACTATGGCCTCTCGCAGTACTTCGGGCTGAATGTCTTTACCACCGCCATCTTTAAGAGCTGGCTGGGTTTTCAGGACGTGAATTCGGCGCTGAAACTCGCGGGCAATCTGCTGCTGGTGGTCACAATCATCAGCGTCGGCGAGAAGGTAATGCGCGGTTCCCGCTCTGCAGCCTATTCTTCGGGCCGAGTCACGCCCATTACTCGTCGCACCCTGCAGGGCCCCACCAAGTGGCTGGTCATGCTGCTGAGCTGGGGAACATTGGCGTTTGCCCTGCTCATTCCCGTGGCACAGATGGCCTATTGGGCCATTCTCTCGCTGCCCAATATCCGCACCGAGGGGATGCTCGAGGATGCGATTACCACCGTGTGGGTCGCCGGCATCGGCGCGGCACTGACCACGGTATTCGCTGTCATTGTGGCGAATAACCAGCGGCTATGGCCCTCGCGGACCTCGCGCTTTTTGGCCCGCATCACGGTGATGGGCTACTCGGTACCCTCCACAGTGATCGCCCTAGCGATCCTGTCGGTGGCACTGTGGATCGACTCCCACTCGCCGCTACAGCTCATGCTCTCGCCGACGATCGTGATTGTGGCCTATGTGATCCGCTACCTGGCGGTAAGTATGCAATCGGTGGAATCCGGTTTCGAGCGCACCGGCGTGCGCTTCCACGAATCCGCCCGCATGCTGGGCACCGGCCCGACGCGAGCTTTCTTCCGCGTGGACATGCCCATGATCTCCACCGCCCTAGTGGGAGCCTTCCTCTTGGCGTTCATTGACATGGTGAAGGAGCTGGCGATCGTGCTGATCCTGCGCCCCTTCAACTTCTCTACCCTCGCCACCCGCGTCTTTGAATACGCCAATGATGAGAAGATCCCGGAGAGCTCTCTGGCCTCGCTCATGATTGTTCTCATCGCCGCCTTGCCGCTGCTGGTGTTGTTGTGGCGACAAAAAACCACCACTGCGACCAGCGAGGACGACAGCTCCGCTTCTTCCGCACAGCTTGAAGGGTCTACCCATGACTAATACTTCCTCCTGCCCCACGATCACGCTGCGCGATGTGTGCTTCAGCTATCCCGGGTCTGAGACCCGGCAGTTGGATAATTTCAACCTCGAAGCCCCCGCTGGGGAATGCACTGCGCTCTTAGGGCCCAGTGGCTGCGCCAAAACAACGGCGCTGCGCCTGATCGCGGGCCTCGAGCGGCCCAGCTCGGGATCGGTGTACATGGATGAGACCCTGCTGGCGGGCCCGGGGGTATTTGTGCCCCCGGAAAAGCGCGCCATTGGCTTGGTATTCCAAGACTATGCGCTCTTTCCGCACCTCACGGTGCGCGCCAATATTGCTTTCGGTCTGCGCAAGATGAACCGCGCAAACACCAAGGACCGGGTGCAGGCCATGCTCGCCGCGGTCGGCCTTGAGGGCTATGACAAGCGCTACCCGCACGAGCTTTCTGGTGGGCAGCAGCAGCGCGTGGCGCTGGCGCGTGCCCTCGCCCCCTCGCCGCGGGTGCTGCTATTGGATGAGCCCTTCTCTAATCTCGACACCGCCCTCCGCGGCCAGGTGCGCGATGAGGTGGCCGCCATCATCGAGCAGTACAGCGTCACCAGCGTGTTGGTCACCCACGACGAGCAAGACTCCGCCCGTCTCGCCCAGCACACGGTGCACATGACGCCCGTGGGGAGCTAAGCCCCCAGGGAGGCATCGATAAGCGGCGCGGTGGCCTTAGACCATCCGCCGCTGCGCGAGCCACGACACCACGCTTGTCGACGCCTTCCACAGCACAATCCCCGCGAGGAAGCAGAGCGGCACCGTGAGGAACTCGCTTAAGGGCTGCGCCAGAATATCGAACTGGATCAGATAGATATACAGCGAGGCCGAGGCGATCAACCCCACCGGGCGCACAATCGCGCGCGGTACCGGCAGGCGCACCTCGGAGAGCAGGATCGCGCTCACCACCATCACATATATCCACTGGGTGATGTACTCGAATAGCGTCACCGAGCCGGCCACGAGAATGACCGCGGCGATGAGCTTCTGCCGGCGGCTGCGCGCCTGCGAGATCATGATGCCGGCAGCAATGAACCAGATCACTCCCGGCGGCTCGAATCGGGTCTGGACGATATCCCACGCCCCGACGGCGAAACGCACGATGAGAAACAGGCCGGTGAGCGCGCAGGCAATCACGAAGGGCTCGTGGCGGTAGCGGCGATACACCGCAGGGATGGCCAACAGCCCCATGATCAGCATCAAGCCCAGCACATAGGACTCGATAAACCACAAGGATCCACTGGCGCCTTCACTGGGGAATAACCAGTGGATAAAGAGCAGGTTACTCAGCCCATATCTGCCCGTGGTCGCCATGCCCACCAGCACCAACAGCACTGTGGGCAGCACCACCGCCAGAATGGAGCGGGCCGTGGCGCGCAGTCGCGCGGTCGAGCTCAGCACAGTCAGGCCAAAGGTGCCCAAGGCCGCACCGGCGATCACCAAGAGGGAGTGGGCGCCGCCCATCAAGAAGGTAAAGGTGGTGGCGTGGCCCAGCACGATGGTTATGGCGCAGATGGCGCGCAGCACCAGAGAGGAATCAAGCCAGATCAGCGAGGACGGCGCCGTACGCTCCGCACCACGCCGCGCGCCTGCCGAGGCTGCTGAGCTGTGCTGGGATCCTGCATTATCGAGCAGCTCCGCGAGGGGAATATGGTGCCAGCCGGTGGGCAATTCCACCCCGGCGCGGGCAAAGGCCATCGCCACCGGCACAAAGCTCATGGAACTGCCGCCATTGTCCACGAAGGAAAGATCACGGCGCACCGCGCTCGGCACGGTGCCGAGAGCCTGGGCGATGGCCTCGATCACCGACTCCACGCCCGCCGCGCCGCGCGCACCGGCAGCGGGCTGTGTTCCAGTGTCCTGATCGGCGCCGGCGGCAGCATCGGCCAGCTCCGCGCAGCGGCGGCGATCAAGTTTGCCATTATCGATCAGGGGGAAGGTGGGCACAACCACCACGCGGATGAAGGCTGGGGTGAGCCCAGTGCGGGCGCAGAGCTCCTTTTCGATCTCTGCGGCATCGGGTTCTTCCTGCGAGGTTTGTTCATCGACTGCCACGCGCAGGGCGGTATCATCGCCGGTCACGCAGGCGGCGAGGCCCACATCGGCGAGCCAGCCGCGCACCTGCTCGCAGGAGATGCGCAGGCCCGCGAGTTTCACAAAGTCCGAGGAGCGCCCGGTGATGCGCAGGATCTCGTCTGTTGTGGGCGAGTCCACCTGCACCAGCTCTCCCAGATCACCGGTGTGGAGCTCCTCAATAGTGCGGCCGGTGCGCAGATCCTCTGGGCATTCGGCGTAGCCGAGCATGACCGAGGGACCGCTAAAGATGAGTTCTCCGGACTCACCGATCCGGATGGAATGCCCGACCAACGGCGCGCCGGCCGCCTCTGGATAGTCAGCCATGAGTTCCCGCGGCATGATACTCATGCGGGCGGTGGCCTCGGTTTGCCCATACATCACTCGGAAGTCTGTATCGTGCTCGGCCAGAAAGCTGTGCCACCACTGCACATCGGCTTTATCCAACTTTCCACCGGCCTGGTACACCAGACGAAGATCCGTCAAGCAGTGGCCGCCATCGGCGGTGCGCAGCACCTGCAGCATGTGGGGCACCACGCCCACATTGCTCACCCCATAGCGCTGCAGCGCCGCAGCGAAGTCCGGATCCGCCACCGAGCACTCCTCCACGGCGATACTCGCCCCGCAGAAGAGATGGGAGTTCAGCACGGACAGCCCGAAGGAATAGTGCAGTGGCAGCAACGTGATAGCGCGGTCCTCAGCATGAAGTCCCAGCCCCTGCACAATGGCGTGGGCATTCGCCCGCAGGTTCTCCAAGCTCAATTTCACGAGTTTTTTCGCTCCCGTGGAGCCCGAGGTAGACAAGAGCACCGCGATATCGGGGTGTAGGGACTCTCCCGGCTGTTCCTGGCGCGGCAGCAGCTGGCCTGTGGCCGGATCGATGCTGGCCGCGGGGCAATAGGTGCGCAGGATCTCCGCATAGGGGTCGTCATCAGCATCGGCACAAGCTCCAGCCGTGTCTGCAGTAAGCAGAATCGGCATCTTCGCCGCCAGCGCCGCGAGATAGGCCACCACAGCTTCACAGGTAGGACGGAAAGAGAGGTGCAGCAGCGTGCCGGGCTCATAGCGCTGCAGGAATTCCTCCGCACGCCGCTGCGTCGCCTCCTCGAGTTCCCGGTAGGTGAGCTCGCCGGAACTCGTGCGCAGGGCGGTATCGCTAGGCCGATACGATCCAGCCACTCCTTCGAGCAGCGGCGCAGTGCGTGCGAGGGACACAAGATCTCCTTCCACCGTGCCCCTGCCCGCGCCACCCTTCGATCGGCGCAGGGCGAGGCGCTGGTGCATAAGAGAGGCACCCAGCTCGTTCTCAGTTAACCCTAAAATAACCTAGGTAAGGCGTTCCTGCCTAAAAGTGTCGGGAAGGTTGCACACTTCTACGCCGGCGGCACCCCGCCGTTTGTGGACATCTCAGCATGTCAGAGACGGCCACCCCAGTGCCGTTTTATGCATGTGTTCATGCCCACTCTCCTGCCTCGCTACCCGCCCATGCTTATCGACGCAGTCCTCGCAGCCCCGCCCCTCGCCGCACGCAATGGCTGAGGATGGGTGCCTTATCTGCTCGCGGCTGTGAATTTCCGAGCCACGAAGGCAAAAAGTGCGCCCGCGACGTTGTGCCACACGGCGGCGATCGCGCCGGGAATTGCAGCCTCGGGCGAAAAGAACTTCGCCGACATGCCCGAGGCCAGTCCTGCGGACTGTGTGGCGACCTCGATGGCGGTGGTGCGGCAGGCTGGCTCCGGCATCTTTAGTACCCGCGCCGAGAGGTAGCCGAGAATATAGCCCAGCAGGTTGTGCAGCACCACGGCCACGAACACAATCACGCCCACATCCACGAGCTTCTCGGAGGCCTTTGCCACCGAGGGAAACACCACCACGCCGATGCCGAGAATCGATAGCCAGGGCAGCGCCGGCAGGATGCGGTCCACGAAGCCATTAAAGAAGAAGCGAATGAGCAGCCCGCCGATAACGGGAAAGAGCACGGTTTGGGCGAGCATCCATGCAATGCTGGGGCCGTCCACGGGTGTCTCGGCATGGGCCAGAGTCAGCATGATGATGGGTGTGACGAGCGGAGACAGCAGCGTCGACACCGATGTCATCGCCACCGACAGCGCCACATCCCCCTTTGCCAGGTAGGCGACCACATTGGAGGCCGTGCCGCCGGGCACCGAACCCAGCATCAACAGCCCCACAGACAGCGCCGGATTCAGCCCCAGGAGCCGGGCCACAGCCACCGCGATCAGCGGCATGATGACAAATTGCGCCACCACCCCGATCGCGATGGGCCACGGCCGACGCACCACTTCTTTGAGGTCGGGGATAGTCAGGGTCAGCCCCATGCAGAACATGATGAAAATCAGCGCCGGGGTGATATAGGCGGCAATCGGCATCACCGGCTCGGGAAAGAGAAAGGCAAACACCGCCCCTGCCAAGATAAAGGCAGGGAATGCCCACACCGCGATGGCCGCAGAGCGCTCCTCTGCGGCTATCGTTTGCGCCCCTACTCCATACTGATCTGCATCCTTATTCTGTCCATGCATGTTCTCACTATAAGAGATGCAGCTTCTACTATGCGGGATTACCTCGGAGATAGTTGCCGCTCCGAGCATACTTCCTGCTCAGGGCAGGTCGATCAGGTGCACTCAATCCCTTCACCCGTCTCAGTCCCTCGCGCCGGCCGTCGATACCACCACCGGAGAACCATCGACATGGTGTATATCTACCCGCGCCCCGTAGAGCTCGCCTATGCACTCAGAGGTAAGCACCTCGGAAGGGGTTCCCGTGGCCACGATGCCCCCCTCGTGCATAGCGATCATGCGGTGGCAGTAGCGGGCCGCGAGATTGATGCCATGCAGCACCATCACCACGGTCAGTCCGGTGCTCGCATTCCGCTGCGCTACCACTTCCATCAGGGCCACGTGATGCGTCCGGTCGAGATAGGGGTTGCCTGGGCACGTCGTTCCAGTAGCTAACTAGGAAAACGATCCAGTGTTCAGTATGGGAACGGCGATGTCCACGGTGCCAACACGGGTGTCGAGGTTGCGGTGGCAGTATCCATTGCACTGATTGATACGCGCGTCGCCGACGATAGCGTAATTGGCGCCGCGGATCTGGTCAGCCTGGGCCGACAGGATCGGGTTGATGAACTTCTGTAGCATCACACACATCAGGTCCGGCGAGGCTTGAGCCAATAGCTGGCCGAGGTAAGTGGTCGGGTCGACAGAATCGAGGCCAGCGACCCTCGCGGTGCCCCTGTCGAGGAAGTGTGGTTACGGCCCCGAAAGGCACAGCAGTGGTCGCTTCGTGCATTCATAAGCACCGACGCCGATATAAAGATACACCACACTAAAAGACGCAACCGATGACATCCCCACGCACGCGCTTGGCCATGGTCTAGCGGTCTCACATCGGTGGCATCTCGCTGTCATGATTTTTGCCAAAGAAGATCTAGCTAACTGCCTAGCGACAGGGGAACCGTATATTGCTTACGACATGTTCCACCTTTCAACTAGATAAACCCGGCGTCGCGCAGAGCCTTCAGATGACAATCAGCCTGCTGACGGGTGATGCCTACTTCCTGACCCACGGTTCGCCCTGACGGAGCCTTTCCTGCCTGCGTCAAGATGTCCATCGCCGTCGCTAACACCCGTCCACGAGCACCTTTCCATTACTCTGTCGGAGTGCGTGTGCCGCTTGGAGCTTCTTACGCTCTGCCTGCGCATATTCGCCTTGCGAATCTGTTTTCCAGCGTCGTGCGGCTTTCTTCCCGCCTCTGCACCTCTTGCCACCTAGGCAGCCAGTTTCGCTCACTCCTCTCGCCGTGGCGGATGCGCCGCCGTCCGCGAGACGCCCCGGCCACGAATGCGACCGGCCGCCTCCGCCCCTCCCGCCGCACGGGGGTACCACACGGGGGTGGCCAACCTGAGAAGCATAGCTAAGGGCACCCTTCGCAGACTTTGCTAACGTAGCCATGTTCAGCAAGGACCACTTAATGAAAATTGGCACAGTCAAGCATTCCTGAGAATCAAGCAATAGTCATTCACAGTTATGGCAGACACACTGCCCCCAGTGGTTTGGTGGACCTCACACCCCGCCGAGGCCAGCACCAATGCCCCTCGACCACGCGAACCCTACCCCCAAGGAGTGGTTGATATGTCCGATACATTCACCGCCGCAGTAGCCACCGAGTTTGGCCCCAACCTCACCATCAGCGAAATCGATCTACCCACCCCAGGCCGCAATCAGGCACTGGTAAAGCTACACACCTCCGGCATTTGCCACACCGACCTCCACGCCGCAGAAGGCGACTGGCCAGTCAAGCCCGGCCTGCCCTTCGTTCCCGGCCATGAGGGCGTGGGCGAAGTAGTCGCCCTCGGCGAGGGCGATCACGCCGATATTGAGGTCGGCTCCATGGTGGGCAATGTGTGGCTATGGTCCGCCTGCGGCACCTGCGAGTTCTGTCGCACCGGCCGCGAAACCTACTGCCCCAATGCCGAGTACGGCGGCTACACCGTCGACGGCTCCTTCGGCCAGTACATGCTGGTCGATACCCGCTACTGCGCCCGCATCCCCGAGGGCGCCGATCTCCTCGAGGTGGCACCCGTGCTCTGCGCCGGCGTCACGGTGTACAAGGGACTGAAGGAAACCGAAACCCGCCCCGGCCAGTTCGTGGTGATCTCCGGCGTGGGCGGCCTGGGCCATATCGCCGTCCAGTACGCGGTCGCGATGGGCATGCGCGTGATTGCGGTCGATATTGCGGAGGACAAGCTGGAGCTAGCGACAAAGCACGGCGCCGAGTTCACCGTCAATGCCCGCGAGACAGACCCCGGCGAGGCCGTACTGGACTACACCAAGGGTGGCGCGCACGGCGTGCTCGTCACCGCCGTGCATGAGGCGGCCTTCGGCCAAGCCATTCACATGGCGCGCAAGGGCGGCACTATCGTCTTCAACGGCCTGCCCCCGGGAGACTTCCCCGCCCCGATCTTCGACATCGTATTCAAGGGCCTGACCATCCGCGGCTCCCTCGTGGGCACCCGCCAAGACCTCGCGGAAGCACTCGACTTCTACGCCCGCGGCTACATTCACCCGACCGTGAGCGAGTGCAGTCTCGAGGACGTCAACGACGTCTTTGAGAAGCTGCGCCACGGCGGCGTCGACGGCCGCATGGCCATCCGCTACTAACGATCCCCCCTCGGCACAACGCCGAACTAGGAGGTGGGCGTCGACAAGCGCACAGAGATGCGCATCGACTCCCACCTCCTCCATGTAGCCCCAGACCACCATCACCCCCAGGCCGTGTGGGCATAATCACAAACGGGCATATGCTTGCCGAACGGGCGCCAGAGGGCAATTAGTCACACTAAGTGGAACACCCCCTTTCGGATGAAGATAGAGCCGCCCGCTTGAACCGCCTCCCATAATCGGTTCACCCACCTCCCTTGCACTCCCAGCTCACTCCCTTTTCCTACCCCCATTGCCCACATCATGACACAGTCGGGCGTGGGTTCTATCTTTGTGTCAGCTACGCCGAACAATGAGCCGCGTTGCAGGTAGATGCCACTTTATGGCTAGAATCAAAGACTCATTAAGGAACTTAAGCTACACCCGTTGCGTTAAGGGTTGTGGATACTACGGCGCGGATACTGCGAGGCACGCGAGGGATGAATCCTCTCGACACGGAGTCATCCTCGTGCCAGCAGCGCCGGTCCTGCTGCGATAAGCGCAGCAGCCCGTGGCGCCCCTCGCCGCCGTGGTTGTCCGCCCATAGCTACGTGCGTGCCGGCAGAATTAACGATATGCACCACGGCTGAGGCCTCCATGGCTTCCGGCGGCGCCGCATCCGGCAGCCACCGCGGAGAGAGAGCGCAGCGCCGTGGCGACGTATCACCCACCCGAAGTGCCGGGCGCAGACACACTGGCGTTGAAGCCAGTCAGGGATACACAGTGCTGAGGAGAGAGCATGTCAGACAGGGAGACCCACACACAGAGCGAGGAACCCGCGGATAACACCCGCCAGATCCACGCTGTACCCACCAGCGCTGCCACAGACGCCACCGCGCCCCCTAGCCAAGCGGAGACCGACGATGCCTATGTGCTCGTGGCCGATGGACTGTCCGTGGTGGGCGAGGAAGGGCCGGTATTTGGGCCCATTGACCTGCGTGTGCCCGATAATACCCTCGTGTTTCTCTCCGGCCGGGGCGGCTCGGGCCGTACCGCGCTCGCCCTCACCTTGGCGGGACGGATGAAGCCCACCGACGGCACTCTCACTGTCTTCGGCCACGACCAGCTCAAAGATATTCGCGATACCGTCGCCATTGCTGGGGTGGACGCTATTGATGCCCTCGACCGCGATGTGCGGGTGCGCGATGTGCTTACCGACCACCGCGCGTGGTGCCATGGCTGGTTCGGCTGGGTGCCCAAAGCCGATGACGCCTACCGCGAGGAAATCCTGTCGAAGGTCTATGGCAGCCGTTCGCTGCCGGATCTGAACCAATATGTCAGCCAGATCCCCGCACTGGATCGCATCCTCATCCGCATCGGTATGGCCCTGCACCCCGCCCACGATGAGAAGATTCGCCTGCTCATCCTAGACGATCTCGAGCAGGTGCGGGAGCTCAGCGACCGCGCCATTCTGCTCAGCGTGCTCAACCGCCTCTCCACGGAGATGACCGTGCTGGTGAACTCCGTGAATCCGCCGAGCGCGGCAACGCTGCCGGGCTCGCAGGTGATCGAGCTCTTCACCGACCGCGGGCACATCGCCCCCGAGAGCAGCGGCGCCACCGACCAGCACCTCGAGGACCTGCTGGCGCGCTGGACCGCGCTGCGCCAGGGCGATCATCCTCAACCGCGCCACGCCAAGAGCGATACAGCGTCAACCACCACCGAGCCCACTACCACCAAGGAGGAGCAGTAAATGCTTGCCACATTGCATATCGGCAGCGAGCTTCGCCGCTTCGGGCGAGCCAAGCTGGGCAAGATCGCCATCGTGGCCATCTGCCTGCTTCCGCTGCTCTACTCCACGCTCTATCTGTGGAGCTTCTGGGATCCCTTCGGCCGTCTCGACCGCATGCCCGTCGCCCTCGTCAATGAGGACGCCGGCGCCGAGGTCGATGGCCAGCGTATCGACGCCGGCAAGCAGATCGAAGAGGGCCTGCTCGAGGATCAGTCCTTGGACTGGATCACCGTGACCGAACAGGACGCCCTCGAGGGCGTGAAAACCGGCGAATACTACTTTGCGGTGACCCTGCCGGAGAACTTCTCCCAGGCAGTGGCCTCTCCAACCTCCGAGAATCCGGAGAAGGCCCGCATTGTCACGCACTACAATGACGCCAATGGCTGGCTCTCCACGCTCATCGGCCAAAACGCCATGCGCCAAGTGCTCGCCGTGGTCTCCGACAAAATCGGCACCGAGGCCGTGGATAAGCTGCTGGTGGGCGTGGTCAACGCCAGCGAGGGCATTCAGCGGGCCGCCGATGGCGCCGCCCAACTGGATGATGGCGCCACCAAGCTCGACTCTGGGCTGGGCAAGATCCAGCAGGGCGCCGGCGATCTCGTCTCCGGCCTCGAGCGCAATAAGGAAGGCACCACCCAGTTGGTCGAGGGCACCGGTCGGCTTCGTGAAGGCGCCGATAAGCTGCAGGCCGGCTCGGGCGAGCTCGCCAATGGCACGGAGCGCCTGGTAGAGGGCACCAACCAGCTCAGTGGCGGGATCGACCAAGCCATCGGCAAACTCCAGAGCCTCACCGGCGAGGTGCACCACTATCACGCCACCGCCAGCGAAGCCTCCGAGCTCCAGGGCTCCCTCGCCCAGGATCTGCGCGATCTCGCCGCGGCGATCCGCCAGATCCCCGACCCGCTGGCGCAGCAGACCGCCGGCCAGGTGGATCATATTGCGCACCGCGTGGACACCGAAGGTGTCGGCCCCCACTCCCCGCTGAAGCAGGATCTCGACCGGATCAATGGCATTGCCGCGGACATCGACCAGGGCAATCTACCCGGGAAACTCGGCGAGCTCGTGGGCGGTGTCAATCAGCTCAATGACGGCGCCCAGGCCCTCAACGATGGCGCCCACCGCCTCAACGCCGGTATCGGCGAGCTCGGCTCGGGTGTCACCCGACTCGATGATGGCGCCAATAAGCTCAATGACGGCGCCACCCAGCTGCTCGACGGCGGCCGCACACTTGATTCCGCTCTCGCCGAGGCCAAGGACGGCTCCAGCAAGCTCTCCGCAGGCAGCAACGAGTTGGCCACCAAGCTCGGACAGGCCGCGGGCGAGGCCCCGGACTGGTCGCCCGATCACCGCACCACCATGGCGGAGACCATCGGCGGGCCGGTGGAGATCAACCAGTCCAACTCCGGTGGGGAGAACACCTTCGGTGCCGGTCTGGCTCCCTTCTTCTTCTCGCTGGCGCTCTACATCGGTAGCCTCGTGAGCTTCCTGCTGCTGCGCCCGCTGCAGGCCCGCGCCGTGGCCGCCGGTATCTCCCCGCTGCGCGCCGCTATCGACGGTCTGGCCCCGGCCGGCCTGATCGCCATGATCCAGGCCATCGTGGTGTCGACCGCCACCGTGTTGGCGGTGCCGCTGGAACCGGCCACATTCTTCGGCCTCACCGTGTTCATGATGCTCACCGCGCTGGTCTTTGCCGCGATGAACCAAGTGCTCATCGTTCTCCTTGGTTCCGGCCCAGGCCGGGTGGCCAGTATGGCGCTGCTCATGGTGCAACTCTTGGGTTCCGGCGGGCTCTACCCCGTGGAAACGGAACCGGATTTCTGGAGTTGGATCCACCCCTTCTTGCCCATGACCTACACCGTCAACGGCTTCCGCCAGACGCTCTACGGCGACTTCGACGGCCGCATGCTGCAAGCAGTGATCGCGCTCTGCCTCTTCCTCACGCTCTTCCTCGTAGGTACCGCCCTCGGTGCCCGGCGCGATAGAACGTGGACCATGAAGAAGCTGCATCCGCCCATCGATTTCTAATCATCCCCCAGCTCAGCACCGCCGCGGCCCCTCTGCCGCGGCGGTGCTTTTGTGCTGCGGGGTGACGTCGATAAGCGCCAGCAAAAGAACCGCCGAGTTTAACTCCCACCACCAGCCAGAAAACTGCCAATGAGCTGCACTAACACTGGTGCACTGGGGGTATCATCCGTATAATCGGCGGCACTATGAGCACTACCGCACCAGCACAAACGCCGCCGCCAAGCGAGCTTGAAATTATCGGCTCCCCCACGGCCCTTGGGTGGGCGCAGGAGTGGACGGCCTCCACCATCGACAGCATCGATAGCCAAGGCGGCCACCGCACCGCCCTGCAGCAGCGGCTGCGCGCGGCTCTCGATACCGATGCGCGGGTGCCCTATGTGACTCGGCGCGGCGACTACCTCTATAACTTTTGGCGCGATAGCAAGCATCCGCGGGGGCTGTGGCGACGCACCCGCTATGAGTCCTATTGCAGCGAGGCGCCGGAGTGGGAGATCCTGCTCGACGTGGACGCCCTCGCCGCGGCCGATGGGGAAAGCTGGGTGTGGAAGGGCGCGCATGTGCGCGAACCGGAGTGCGACCGGGCCCTGCTGCGGCTTTCCCGCGGCGGCAGTGACGCCACCGTGATCCGCGAGTTCGACATCACTAGCTGCAGCTTCGTGGAGGATACGCCTTTTACTCTGCCGGAGGATAAATCCGATGTGTCGTGGGAGAGCCTCGATACCCTCATCCTCGGCACCAATGTGGGCGAGAACTCCCTCACGGAGTCTGGCTACCCAGCGCGGGTGTATCGCTGGCACCGCGGCACCGACCCGCGCGAGGCCGAGCTGCTGTTCAGCGGCGAGCGCAGCGATATCGCCTCCGGCGGGTGGGCGGATCGCACGCCCGGGTTCGAGCGAGTGCTCATTGAGCGGCGGCTGGATATGTTCACCGCCGAGAATTACCTGCTGCGCGGCTCGGAGCCGGTGCGCATTGAGGTGCCGGTGGATTGCGAGATTATCGTTCACCGCGACCAGATCTTCCTGCTCCCCCGCACGGAAGTCCACGGGGTGCCCGCCGGCGGCGTGGGAGTGGCCGACTGCGAGAGCTTTGTGGCGGATCCCGCGAACACCACGGTGCAGGTGATCTTTGCCCCCACCGAGCATCAATCGCTGGAGACGCTGCACTTCACCCGCAGCTATGCGCTGATCCAGGTGCTGGAGAATGTCACCACCACCCTCTACCGCGTGCGCCTCGATGCACCGGAGGAGTGCGTGCGGGTGGCCCTGCCGGAGCTGGCGAGCACCAGCGTCGTGGCTACCGCACCGCTCTCGGAGGACCCAGAGATCGGCGAGGAAGTATGGCTCTACTCCTCCAGCTTCACCACCCCGGATAGGCTGCTGCGCGCCGATGCCCGCGACCCGGAGAGTTTCTCCACGGTGGTCAAAAGCGCGCCCGAGCAATTCGATGCCTCCGGGATGAGCACCCGGCAGTACTGGGCCACCTCCGCCGATGGCACCAAGATTCCCTACTTCCTCACCGGCCGCCTGCACGAGGACGGCACCACCCCCACCCCGAAGCCCTGTGTGGTGCACGCCTATGGCGGTTTCGAGATTTCCCTCCTGCCCTACTACTCCGCGGTGAACGGCATCGCATGGCTAGAAAAAGGGCATCTGCTGGTGCAGGCGAATCTGCGCGGCGGCAGCGAGTTCGGCCCGCGCTGGCACTCCCAGGCCACAAAACTGCAGCGTCGGAAGGTATTTGAGGATCATCAGGCGGTGCTCAATGATCTCGTGGAGCGCGGCATCACCACCCGCGAGCAGCTCGCGGTGCGCGGCGGCTCCAATGGTGGCCTGCTCACCGCGGTGGCCCTCACCAGCTATCCCGAGCTTCTTGGCGCGGTGGTAAGCGAGGTGCCGCTGATCGATATGCTGCGCTATCACACCCTGCTCGCGGGAGCCTCGTGGGTAGCGGAATACGGCCACCCCGATAACCCCGAAGAACGGGCAGTGATCGAAAGCTACTCGCCCTTGCAGCGCGTGGTCGCCGCTGCGGACACGACCTATCCGCCGGCGCTGATCACCACCTCCACGCGAGACGATCGGGTCCACCCCGCCCATGCGCGCTGGTTCGCCGCCGCCCTCGCCGCCGCCGGCCAGCCGGTGGACTATGTAGAAAACTCCGAAGGCGGGCACGCCGGGGCCGCCGATAATGATCAGATCGCATGGAAGCAGGCCATCGTATTTACCTGGCTGGAGCAGCAGCTCGCGGCGGCGGGCGCGGAGGCGCAGCGCTGCGCGGACTAGACTTAGCCGCGATGAGTTCCTTTACACGCCTGCGCACCACCGAGATCCCCGGCACCCGGGACCGCTACACGGGTGTGGACTTCAACCTTGGATTCCACATCCGTCACTACGACCTCGACCTGACCTATCGGGTCATGCCCAACCACCTCAGTGGCACGGCGACGCTGGATGTGCTCAGCTACCTCCCGCTGCAGCAGCTCACCCTCGACTTCGCCCGCACCCTCACCGTGCGGCGCATCACCGCCCAAGGTGTGGGCGGCGCGCAGGTGAAGGTGAAAAAGTTCCGCCACCGCGGCGATAACAAAGTGGTGGTGCTCTTCGACCGCGAGATCCCCGCGGATACCGAGTTCAGCCTGGCCATCAGCTACTCCGGCAATCCGCAGCCCATCACCTCCCGCTGGGGTGAGATCGGCTGGGAGGAAACCGATGCCGGGGCGCTCGTCGCCAGCCAGCCGCACGGCGCCCATAGCTGGTTCCCCTGCGATGACACACCCGATGAGAAGGCCCGCTACGACATTCGGATCACCGCCGATAATCCCTTCAGCGTGATCTGCACCGGGGTGCTGGTGGATACCCAGCGGAACAATTCCACCACCTCCTGGCACTACCGGGTGCAGGAACCGATGGCCACCTATCTCGCCTCGGTGCAGATCGGCGAGTTCAGCACCATCCCCCTCGGCTCCACGGCGGGCGTGCCCGTCACCGTCTATGCCCCGGCCGCCCTGCGCCAGCGGGTGCTGCATGACTTCGCCGACCAGGCCCGCATGCTCGAGTTCTACGCCGAGCTCTTCGGCCCCTACCCCTTTCCCGACTACCGGGTGGTCATCACCGCCGATCAGCTCGAAATCCCCCTCGAGGCCCATGGGCTGTCGATCTTCGGCGCCAATCACGCCGATGGCCGCAGGACTTGGGAACGCCTGATCGCCCACGAACTTTCTCACCAATGGTTCGGTAATTCCCTCGGCGTGGCGCAGTGGGACGATATTTGGCTCAACGAGGGCTTCGCCTGCTACTGCGAGTGGCTGTGGTTCGAGCACTCCACCGGCACCCCCGCCGAGCACTACGCCCGCGAGCACTATCGCGGCCTCCAGCAAAAACCGCAGGACCTGCTCCTCGCCGATCCGGGCCCGCAGCACATGTTCGACGATCGCCTCTATAAGCGCGGCGCCGTGTTTGTGCACGCCCTGCGGCTGCTGCTCGGCGATACGGACTTCTTCGCCGCGCTGCGCGACTATGCCCGCCGCGACCGCCACGGCGTGGTGGAGCCGGTGGATCTCTTCAATATTCTGCGCGCCCACCTCGCCCCCGAGCGACACGCCGAATTGGATGAGCTGCGCTCCGCCTGGCTGCTCGCCCTGCCACTTCCGCCTTTCCCCACCGCCTAGGACCACTGCCATGCGCGCGCTGTCTCTCGCCACTATTTTCGCGGCCCTCTCGGGGTTCGTGGTGGTCATCGTCGCCTCCTGGGCCCTGCCCGAGACCATCAACGCCGACTTCCAAGCCTATTGGGGTCTCTTCTTTGCACTCGCGGGGCTTATCGACGGCATCACACAGGAAACCACCCGCGCGACCTCCGCGGTGCGCGCCGGGGCCAGCCCCCGCTCGGCACGGCCGGTACGGCTGGCCGGGGTGGTGGCGCTTATCGCCGGGATCAGCATCCTCGCCACCGGCGGGGTGTGGATGGGCTTCCTGCTGCACCACCCCCATCCCGCGGCGATCGCGCTCTTTGCCATCGGCCTATCCTCTTATGTGTTCCAGGCGCTGCTCTCGGGCGTGCTCTCTGGACTCAAGCACTGGGGCGCCTATGCGTGGTTGGTAGCCATCGACTCTGGGGTGCGCATGCTGGCCGCGGCATGCGCGTGGTGGCAGGGCTGGGGTATCGGCGCCTTCCTCCTCATTACCGTCATGGGTGCCGCCACCTGGCTGCTTATCATCGCCTTCTCCCCGCAGGCCCGTGCCGCGCTCCAGGCCCCGGTCGATGTCACCTCCGCCGCTTATCGACGCGGCGTTGTCTCCGCCATGGCCGCCACTGGGGCATCGGCCGCCCTGATTACCGGCTTCCCGCCGCTGGTGCGCATCACCCACGGCACCGGGGATAGCTCCGTGGATGGCGTGAGCGTGGCCGCCATCATCATGGCGGTGCTCCTGACCCGCGCCCCGATCCTGGTGCCCACCCAACGTTTCCAGTCCGCCCTCGTGGTGTACTTCGTGGATCGGCGGGAGCGACTCCTATCCGCCCTGCTGATTCCGCTGGCCGTGGTCGGGGCTGTGGGCGTTGCCGGGGCGGGACTGGCGTGGCTTTTCGGACCGTGGATCCTCGGGCTCTTCTTGCCCGCTAGCTATGTGTTGCCCAGTTGGCTATTGGCTGTGCTCACCTTCGCCTCCGCTTGCACGGGCTCGCTGATGATCACCGGCTGTGCGGCGCTGAGTCACGAGCGCCATAGCGTGTACGTGCTCGGCTGGGTGGTGGCCACCGCCAGCGCCTTCGGTGTGCTACTGCTGCCCTTCTCGCTCACCACTGCGGTCTGCGCCGCATTGATTCTCGGCCCGCTCATCGGCATGGCGGTGCACGTCTATTCTTTGCTTGGCGCACATGTGCGGCGCGTTCATTAAATTGTATTTCCGGACGATATTCTTATTATTTTCACGTACTTCCGTGTTTTGCTGAATCAAACCTTTATGTAGGGTGTGTAGGCGTGACTGTAATTAAGGATATTTTCCAACTCATTGCCCGCATTATTCTCGGCACCGTGCTCATCGCGCATGGCTGGCAGAAAATCAACGACATCACCATCTCTGGTGTGACCGACATGTTCAGCAACTTGGGTGTGCCCAACCCTGAGCTCGCTGCCCAATTTACCTCCTACTTCGAGTTTGCTGGCGGCATCGCCATCGTGCTCGGCCTGCTGGTCCGCTTCGTCGGCCCGGTTCTCTTTGCCCTGATGGCCGGCGCCGTCTGGTTCGCCCACCGCGATGGCGGCGTGTTCGTCTCCGATGGCGGCTGGGAGCTCGCCGGTGTGATCGGCGCTGCCGGTCTGTTGCTCGCTGCTGCCGGCGCTGGTCGCGTCTCGCTGGACCACCTCCTGGTGCGCCCCTTCCGTAACCGCAAGGACGCGGCCGATGAGGAGGCTACCTCCGCCGCTTATGCCCCGGCCACCACCACGGCCACCACGGCACCCGCCGCGGGCACGACCTCCAGCTTCGATGCCGAGACCACGGCCTTCGATAGCTCGGATATCACCAACACCAACACCACCACCGGCTGGGACGAACCCAACCGCTAATGCTTCGCTGCCCCCGCGCAGCAGCACCGCCCCGACACCCTCGTGCGCGGGGCGGTTTTTCGTCTCTTAGTGCCGATATATCCTCGTGATTAGCCTCGAGAACGCAGGCTAAGCTACCGAACCGTTAGTTCCTCGGTATAGTTTTAAGGAACACCCGCATTGTGCGGCCAAGCAGCGCTAGACCCCGAGCAGAAGGAGGACGTGAAAAAAGTGAGCGAGCATACCCGACGACATTCTTCGCGGGTCCCAGCAGCCACCAACGTCCTGCGCATTCTTACGCTGCTGACCAGTATCGATGTGCCCGTCTCCGCCGCCCGCATCTACACCGAGCTGGATCTGCCACGCTCCACGGTCTATCACCTGCTCACGGTGATGGAGGATGCCGGCTATGTGGTGCGGCTGCCCGAGGAAAAGACCTATGGGCTGGGCGTGGCCGCCTATGCCATGGCCTCGGCATATACCACCCAGCAGCCGCTGGTGCGCGTCGGCGCCCGCCACGCCAAGTTCCTCGCCGAGCTCATCGGCGGCAGCGCCCATATCTCCAAACTTTCGGGCAGCGACGTGCTCTACATTTTGGAAGAGCGCAGCAAAAACGCCAATAGCTTGCTCTTCGATGCCGGGGTGCGCATTCCGGCCTTCATTACAGCCTCGGGCATGGCCATGCTCTCGCTCCGCTCAGAGCAGCAGGTCAAGGCCACCTACTCCACCTCCCCGGTGCCGAATCACATGAGCTTTCGCGAGGTGATTGAGCAACTGGCCATCATCCGTGAGCGAGGCTGGGCCGAGGAGAATGAGCGCATCGACCGCGCCCACCGCTCCTTTTCCGCCCCCATCCTGGACCACCTCGGCCAGCCGGCGGCGGCCCTCGCGGTGTCGTTCCATATCGACTGCCCGGTGGACCCCCGCGAGATCCTCGGCGAGGTACGCACCCGCGCCGAGCTAATCTCCCACACCGTCTTCGGCCACGAACATTAGCCGTGCCGGGGGTTTAGGCCTGCTCGAAGCTGGCGGTGTCGATTACGCAGCGGAACTGCACCTCGCCATTGACCACCCGCTCATAGGCCTCATCCACCTCGTGCACTGAGACCTTCTCGATGCAGGCACGAATGCCGTGCTCGGCACAAAAATCCAGCATCTCTTGGGTTTGCTTGATGCCGCCGATATTGGATCCGGCGAGCACCTTCGCCCCGCCGATAATGGAGCCGAAGTGGAGCGGCTGCTGGTTCGGCGGCAGCCCCACAACCACCATCACTCCGTGCGGCTTGAGCAGCCCGAGATAGGCATTGACGTCAATATCGGCGCTAATGGTGTTGAGGATGAAGTCGAACTCGCCGCGATGCTCTGCAAAGAATCCCTCTTCGGTGGTGGCAAGGGTGCGCTCCGCGCCTAGTTCGCGGGCCTGTTCCTGCTTGCGCAGGCTGCGCGAGAGCACCGTCACCCGCGCCCCCTTGGCAGCGGCGATCTGGACCGCCATGTGCCCCAGCCCACCGAGGCCGAGCACGGCCACGCTATCGCCTTCTTTCACGCCCCAGCGATCGATGGGGGCATAGGTGGTAATTCCCGCGCACAGCAGCGGGGCCGCGTGCGCATCATCGATGCTATCGGGGATGCGGCAAACGAAATTCTTGTTCACCACCACTTTTTGGGAGTACCCACCTTGGGTGATGCTGCCGTCCACATCCTGCGCGTTATATGTCCCCACGGCGCCATGGAGACAATCCTGCTCCTGATGGTTGCGGCACTGCTCGCACTCTCCACAGGAATTCACCATGCACCCCACGCCCACGCGCTCGCCAAGAGCGAACTCCGTAACCTCGGAACCCACCTGGGAGACCACACCGGCAATCTCGTGGCCCACCGTGAGCGGAAAGTGGGCCTCACCCCACTCATTGCGAATGGTGTGGATATCGCTATGGCAGATACCGGCCGCGGTGATATCGATCACTACATCATCGGGGCGCGGATCACGGCGCGTGATCTCGGCGATCTCGAAGGGGGAATCAGGGGCGGTCTTCTGTACGGCTTTCACACGAAATGTCATGCCGCCCACGCTACAAAACAACAGCTAGCGGTGCTGTTTTTCATTAATGCGCGCTAGTGGCAGAGCTATCGCTGGGGCGGACCCAGAACCTGCGCACACCTTCGAATTTTCTTAAGATAGTTCTTATGTTTGATTCCTCAGTCACCCTAGAAGGCAGCGTTATCACCCTGACGCCGCTGAGCACCGACCACGCAGAAATCCTCGCCAGCGCCGCCGTGGACCTGCACAAACAATACTGGTCGGGGGTGCCTGAGCAGGAGGGCATACCCGCGTATCTGGAGCGCCTCTGCGCGACGACCGATACCGGTCGTTCCCTGCCGCTGTTGGTGCGGTTGAATAGCGATAACCGCGCCGTGGGAGTCACCGGATTGACCATCGACAACCCCGATGTTCCCACCGTCACACTGAGCCACACCTGGGTCACCCGTGGCGCCCAGTCCACCCGCGTCTTCCCGGAAATCTTGGCGCTGCTGATCGCCTATAGCTTCGATACCCTTGGCGCCCAGCGCTTCTCCATGGTGGTGCCGCGCACCAATATTCAGGCCCGGCGCGCCGCGGAAAAGGCGGATCTGCGCTATGAAGGCACGCTCCGTAGTGCCTCGCGCCTGGGCGATGGCAATGTGGACGATGCCTTGGTGTACTCGGTGCTGCCCCACGAGTTCCCCTCGCTCATGGCTGGTCTGCAGTACCGCATCGATCGCCCCATCCTTCCCGATATCGCCACGGTGAGCACCCCCATCACCGAGTCTGCGGCGAAGTCCCAGGCGGCGGTGGAACCGGCTCACGAGGAACTCCCCGTCTTCCGCTACCATCCCGACCCAGTGATCACGGGCGCCATCGTGCGCAATGAGGAGGCCGAGTGCCCCTGCTGTGAACGCACGACCGGCTGGGCCTATGTGTATCGCCCCTATGCGCTGGAGCGCGTGGAGAATCTGTGCCCGTGGTGCATCGCCTCGGGTGCCGCCGCCGAGAAATACGATGCCCGCTTCGTCCCCACCGCCCCCGAGGGCATGCCGCCGGAGCGCGCGGAGGAACTCATCAAGCGCACCCCCTCCTTCGCCTCCTTCCAGGAGGAGCAGTGGCAAAGCGCGGACGGCGATGCCTGCCAGTTCCTAGGCGTGGCTACCGCCGCCCAGCTGGAGAGCCTCAGCCCCGAGGAGCGCGAAGAGTCCGGGCTGGATGAGTCCTTCTTCAAGGAGGAGTATCTGACCTGGCTGCGCGCCCAACCACGCGAGGAACTACGGGCCCACGCCGATCCCTGTGTATTCGCTTTTGCCTCCTTAAGTTCGGACAAGTTGAAGTTCTGGATGGATCACAGCTAGTTCTCAGCCCAGCCGACTAGGCTTAGGGCCGCTGAATTCTTCCGAGCTGAAAGGTGTACTCACGGTGGCTGGTCCAAGCCTGACGGTGCTGATGACGGTGTATCACGGGACAACCGCGACGCACATAAGCCAGGCTTTGGAGAGCCTCTACGCCCAGACTCGGCCAGCGGAGGAAATTCTACTGATCCAAGATGGCCCCGTGGGCGAGGATGTGGCGGCTATCCTCAGCACTGCAGAGGCCACCCGCCCCGAGGTACGGGTGCTGCGACGAGAGAAGAACGAAGGCAACGCGGTGGCCACGGCCGCCGGGTTTGCCACCTTCAGCACCGAGTTCTATGCCCGCCAAGATAGCGACGATATCTCCTATCCAGAGCGCTTCGAGCGCCAGCTCGCCTTCCTCGCCGAGCACCCCCGGGTGGATCTGGTGGGCTCGGCCATGACGGAGTTTATTCACTCCCCCACCGAACCGGTGGGCGTGCGCGCGCTGCCGGAAAGCCCCGCGGAGATCAACCGCTATCTCACCATCAATAACCCCATCAACCACCCGACGATCATGGCTCGAGTAGAGGCCATCAGCGAAGTCGGCGGCTACCAGCCGGTGCACTTGATGGAAGATTATGACCTCATGGCACGGCTCGTGGCTGGAGACAAAGTGCTGGCCAATATGCCCGAGCAGCTGGTGTATTTCCGAGTCGGCGAGGAGCAGCTATCGCGGCGCACGGGGCTGGATATGATCCGCGCCGAGCTGAGCATGCAGCGCAACCTCGTGGACTATGGGACCGTCGGCGCGTTTCGCGCGGCGGGCAATTTTCTTCTTCGCTCCCTCTACCGGCTGCTCCCCAAGCGCCTGCTCGGGCAGGTCTATCGCCTCCTGTTCCACCGCCGCTAGCTGGGCCGATGGGAAGTGAGGGCGGCGTCGTCACGCCTGCGCTGGGCGCGGGCGCCGATTTTCATTCACTGTCTACCGCGCGTGGCTGCCGCGGTGTCTGTCCGAGAAGTTACTAGCATGACAGGCATGCCCGTTGTTGATACTCCCCGCCCCGCCGATGACGCCTGCCGTCACCCCGGCGACTATGCGGATACGTGGTTGGTGATCCCGTGTTTTAATGAGGGACCCGTCATCGGTGATGTGATCCGACATGCCCGCCAGACTTTTCCCAATATCGTGGCGGTTAATGATGGTTCGAAGGATGACTCCGCTGCGGCGATCCACGCCGCCGGCGCGCATCTGGTGAATCACCCCGTGAATCTCGGCCAAGGCGCCGCCATTCAAACCGGCGTGGAATACGCCCGCGCCCAACCTAGCGCGCAGAACTTTGTCACCTTCGACGCCGATGGCCAGCACCAGGTCAAAGACGTGGTGGCCATGATCGATCGGCTGCGCACCGAAGAGGTGGACATCATTGTGGGCACCCGTTTCGGCCGGCCCCGCGCCGCCGATGATCAGGTGCCACTGATCAAACGCATCGTGCTGAAAACGGTGGTGCTGCTCTCGCGGCGCACCCGCAAGCTGGGGCTCACCGACGCCCATAATGGTTTGCGCGTGTTCAATCGCACGGTGGCTGAGCAGCTGAATCTCCGCATGAATGGCATGAGCCATGCCAGCGAATTTGTCACGCTCATGGACACCAATAACTGGCGAGTGAGCGAGCAGCCGGTGGATATTCTCTACACCGAGTATTCGATGAGCAAGGGCCAATCTCTCTTTAATGGAGTCAATATTCTGGCCGATGGATTTATAGCGAGGAACCTGTCATGAGTTCGGGACAAAGCATTATTCAGGTGGTGCTGCTGCTCGCCACCATCGGTTTGGCCATCTTTTTTGTGAGCAAGCGCAAAAAGGCCCGCGCCAAGGCCTGGGTGAAACTCGGCTTTGTGGTGTTCTTTATCTCCTGCATCTGGGCGATTGTGCGCCCCGATGACCTCACCGTGGTGGCCAATTGGCTCGGGGTGTCCCGCGGCACGGATCTGCTGCTCTACCTGTTGGTGGTGGCCTTCATGTTCACCACGATCTCGAGCTACATTCGCTTCCGTGAGCAGGAACTGCGCTACGCTAGGCTCGCTCGCGCCGTCGCCCTGCAAACGGCGATCCGACCCGAGACACCTGATCCATCCCGCGATGGCACCGACCCCACGGCCAGCGGCCGTGCAGAAAAGTGAGACGACGACATTTATGCCTAAGGCCCCGAAAAACGGACCGGACCACACCCCCAACCCCGAGGACGCCGAGGCCGTGACTCCCGCGGCGCCCGACGCTGCCGACGCGACGCATGTCGACGCCGACTCCACGGCCGATCCCGCGACTGATTCCGCAGCCACTGCGGACACCGCAGGCGCCGCGGACGCTGAGGACACCGAGGATGCCGAGGACGCCGAAGATACAGCCGCCTCCCCGATCTCCCAGGTGCCCACCGTGGTGTGGGCCCTGTTTAGCGTGCTGCTGGTGATCGCCGGTCTCGGCGGCTACCTCGTGGGCACGCAGACCACCGATAGCGCCACCACCCAGGCCGCGCCCTCCTCCGCACAGCAGGACTCGGGTACCGCCGCCGCCCCGGAGGAATCTGCGGTGGAGAAGCTGAGCAAGGAGGAAATCGCGGAGCTGGTGGCCCAGGTGAAGCCGGGTACGGGATCTCTCGACGCGGAGTCCGAGGACGGCTCCTTCGACGCCACCATCTACGGCCCCGGCGGGGAGATTCAGTCCGTGGCGGACATCATGAAGGTAGCTCGCCGCGATGCGGCAGATCCCTTCGCCTATGGCGCCGTGGATGCCCCCGTGGTGATCTCGGAGTTCTCGGATTTCGAGTGCCCCTTCTGCTCCCGCTACGCCAATGCCACCGAGGCGGAACTCATTGACCAGTACGTCAAGGATGGCTTGGTGCGCATTGAGTGGAATGACTATGCCATCAACGGCCCCCACGCCGTCAGCGCCGCCCAGGCGGGGCGTGCGGCGGCCGCCCAAGGCAAATTCTTCGCCTTCAAGCATGCGCTCTATACCGCGTCGAAGGACATCACTGGCCACCCCGAGTTCGGCCGGGAGGACTATATCCGCTTCGCACAGGAGGCTGGGGTGGAGGACATGGACGCCTTCACCGAGGCTCTCGACAATGACACCTACGCCGAGCCGGTGGCACAGGCCCAGAGCTACGCCAATGGTTTGGGTATTCAAGGCACCCCGAGCTTCGTGGTGGGCACCCGCTTTGTGTCTGGCGCCCAGCCCACTGAGACCTTCGTTGAGGTCATCAATGTGGAGCTAGCCAAGGTGGCTGCCGGCGAGGTGAGCGTTCCGCAATGATCTCTATCGGACTCTTCGGCGCCATCGTCGCCGGGGCGCTCTCGATCATCAGCCCCTGCTCGGCGCTGTTGCTTCCGGCATTTTTTGCCTACGCATTTAGTTCTCGCACGGAGCTGATTACCCGCACCGTCGTGTTCTTCCTTGGCCTCGTCGCCGTCCTCGCCCCCATCGGGGCGGGCGCCGGCGCGCTGGGGCAGTGGCTCAGCAGCGAACGTGACACCCTCATCATGGTCGGCGGCATCATCATGATTGCGCTGGGCGTATTCATCTTCTTCGGCGGCGGCTTCCAGATCCCCGGCCTCTCCTCCCTCGCTGGCAAGGTGGGCATGAGCGCCGTGGGGTGGGTGCCCACCTTCGTGCTCGGCGCGGTCTATGGCTTCGCCGGGTTCTGCGCCGGCCCCATGTTGGGTGCGGTGCTCACCACCGCCTTTGTTAGCTCCAGCGTGCTCTACGGCTTGGCGATCATGGCCGCTTATGCCTTCGGCATGACCCTGCCGCTGTTCCTGCTGGCCGCACTGTGGGAGAAGTTCAACATCGGTGAGGCCTCCTGGCTGCGGGGCAAGCAGGTACAGCTCGGCCCGCTCACGCTGAACTCCACCAATATGCTCGCCGGGGTGTTCTTCATCGTCCTCGGCGTGCTCTACATGGCCACCAACGCCACCACGAGCCTCGGCGGGTTGCTCTCTACTGAGACCCAGTCCGCCATCCAGCTGCGCGTGGCCACGCTGCTGATGAATATCAACGGCGCCATGGTGCTGCTGTTCATCCTCAGCATCGTCGCTATGGTGCTGGCTTATAAATCCGTGCGGGTTCCCGCCAAGAACAGCGAGTAACTGCGCTTCGCATGCTTATCGACGCCACCCTCGCCCCAGCGTTTCAGGGGAATGGAGGGTGGCGTCGTCACGCATAGGCCGCCGCCTTAGAGGCTGCGGAAATACTCCACCGTGCGGGCGATACCCTCGGCCACATCCACCTCGGGCCGCCAGCCGAGCACCGCCTGGGCACGGCTGGAGTCGAGGCAGGAGCGGGGCACATCGCCCACCCGGGCCGGCTCGAAGCGGGGTTCATCCGTCACTCCCACCGCCTGGGCCACGAGGCTATGCAGGGCACGGTCGGTGGTTTCCACCCCGGTGCCGATATTGAAGCGCATTCCCGAGCCCTGCTCCCCGGAGGCGGCCACGAAGGCGCGCACCAGATCGCCCACATATACATAGTCGCGGGTGTTGCTGCCCTCGCCGAATACCACGGTGGAGGCACCAGCCAGCAGATTCTTGCTGAAGATCGCCACCACCCCGGCCTCGCCGTGGGGATCCTGCCGGGGGCCGTAGACATTCGCCGGGGCGATATGCGTGCAGTCGAGCCCGTAGAGGCGGCGATACATGTTCAGATAGGTTTCGCCACCCACCTTCGAGGCCGCATAGGGAGACATCGGGCGCACCGGCTCCTCCTCGCTGACGGGGAAGGACTCCGGGCGGCCATAGATAGCACCGCCCGAGGAGGTGTAGACCACCTTGCGCACCCCAGTCTGACGCGCCGCCTCAGCAATCCGGATCGTAGAAATGGTGTTCATCTCGGCATCGAATACCGGATCAGCCACCGAGGAACGCACGTCGATCTGCGCCGCCAAGTGGAAGATCACCTCGGGACGATACTCCCTGCACACAGCAATAAAATCACAGCTGAGCACGTCATCTTCGAGCAGTGTCACCTGCCCCGTCTCCAGCGCATCGCGCAGGTTGTCCCGTCGGCCATGGGAGAGATTATCCACCACAACCACGCTATCGCCGCGGGCCACGAGCGCATCCACCAAATGGGAGCCGATGAAGCCAGCGCCGCCAGTAACAAGAGTGTTCATGCTGAAAATCGTAGTACTCTTCGGCGCGCAAGCGCGATACCGCCGCCAGCAGCTGCCCGCCCTCGTGGCAGGAGGCAATCTATTCACGCGCTAAGCTCGCTAGGAGAACGCGAGGTGCCCACCGCACCCGCGCTTACTGGCGCACCGAGTCCGAGAAAGGGGGCGAGCAGCCTACCGTGGAAGAGATCGTATTCCAGTGGCTGGAGCCACTGATGGCCTCCCCTTGGATCTATCTGCTGCTCGGGGGCGTCACCCTCGGCGATGCGATCGTGCCCGTGATCCCCGGCGAGCTGCCCATGAACCTCGCCGGTGCCTACTCCGGTATCTTCGGCTTCCCGCATCTCATCCTCATCATGATCTGCTGCGCCGCTGGGGCGATCATCGGCGATAATATCTGCTTCATTTTAGGCCGCAGTCTCACCCGTGCCATGGGGTATCTCCGTAAGCGCAGCCGCCTGCAGAAGGCCATCACCTGGGTGAACGATAATCTCTACCGCCGCGATGCCTCGGTTATCGTGATCGCACGCTTCATCCCTGGGGCGCGCTGGGTGGTCACCGTGATGCTCGGCTCCAGCCACTACTCTCACGCCCGCTTCGCCTTCTTCGACGCCATCGGGGTGATTATTTGGGCAGTACAGGGCACTTTGTTCGGCTATCTCGGCGGCTGGGTATTTCGGGAGCAGCCGCTGATCGGACTGGTCTCCGGCATGGTGCTGGGGGTGGTCTCAGGCCTCGTGGTCGAGCGCCTCAGCCACCGCTTTGCCCGCCACCTTCCCGAGCACACCACCGCCGCGGCCGCCCAGGCCGCTAACTGCGAAAAGTAACCGCCTCAGCAGGCAGCTGATCCAACTCCCAGCGATCCAGAATCTCCGCCGTGGAACGGGCCCCAAGAACCCCGAGCGATGCGCCGAGGGCCTGCACCACATCAGCGGTAGAGCGCTGCTGCTCCATTTCGCGTAGGGTCACCGCGCCATCGCGTTTCGCCAGCCGCTGGCCCTGCTCATTGAGCACCAGGGGCACATGCAGATACAGCGGCGGCTTATAGCCGAGCAGGCTGGCGAGATAGGCCTGCCGCGGGGCAGAAGACAAGAGATCATCGCCGCGCACCACATGGCCCACGCCCTGGTAGTGATCATCGACCACAACCGCGAGGTTATAGGCCCAGTCGGGGGCTTGGCCGCCGCGCCGCAGCACGAAGTCATCCACATCGCCGCGATAGCTGCCGGCCCAATAGTCCTCTACTGTGGCGGAGGTGGCGTCGCTACGTAGCCGCAGCGCGGGGTACCGACCTGCGGCGCTGAGCTGCTCCCGCTTCGCACGACGCTGGTCCTCATCCAGATCACGGCAGGTGCCCGGATAATGCCCGGGGATGGCGTGCGGTGCCGAGGCCGCATGCGCGATATCCTTGCGCGAGCAATAGCACTCATACACCAGCCCCCGCCCGCGCAGGGTTTCCACCACCTGCTCATAGGCGGAAAAACGCTGGTGCTGGTAGAGCACGTCCCCATCCCAGTCGAGGCCGAGGCGGGCGAGATCCTCCAGCTGCGCCGCCGCCGATTCCAGCGAGCTGCGCTGGGTATCGACATCCTCAACGCGCAGCAGAAAAGGCAGCCCATGCGAGCGGGCCACCAGCCACGAGATCAGCGCGGTGCGCAGATTACCGAAGTGCAGTTCTCCGCTTGGCGACGGCGCGTAGCGGCCAGCACCGGCGATACGGGCATCAGCGGTTCCACTCATGCACATCAATCCCTTGGGCCGGCATCTGCTCTTGCAGCTCCTCCGGCGAATATGTGATCGCATACTCCAGCTCCTCCGGCGTAAGCAGCAGCAGCTGCAATGGCAGGGTGAGCTGGCCATGAGAGCGTCCGGTCTGCTCGGGTTCTTCCCACAGATGAGGCACGCCCTTCTCCCATAGCTGCGGTGCGACCAGAAGCCCGTGGCGGGTGGACAGCTCCGGCATGAGATCGGCGAGGATAGCGCCCGGCTGGGGTGCCACCTGGGAGTCGGCATCACTCAGCGCCGCGAGGGCGCGGCCCAGCGCCTCGGGCAGCTGCTCTCGGTGGGCATCCGTGGTCTGCAGAATCAGCTCCACCCGAATATCTGCCTCGCTCAACGGGTTCTGTGCCTCGGGTGGGGCCACCGCCCGCAGGCCCGTATCCACCGTGGACATATCCAGTGTGACTGCGGTGGCCCGACTGTCAGAAGAAAAGGTGGCGGCGCGATGGCCGGCGACGCTGTATTCCTGCCATTCGGGCTGTTCGCCCAGCTGGAAGAGCTGTGCAAACCAGACACTGATCTCTGCTGTGTTCATTCCTCCAGTGTGACACATCCACCGCAGCCGAACCGGCATCTGCACGGGCCTGCTGGCGGCGGCCCAGCACACAACTCCCCCGCCCCGTGCGATGCGGGGACGAGGGAGATGCCTGCACAGAGGAAGGTTTACTGCGCGAGCTTTTCTACCGCGGCGAGCAGCACACAGGTGGCCACACCATCCATGGCGACCTGGACCTCATTCAGCGGCGGCATCGAGGGGGCGAGGCGGATATTGCGATCGTTGGGGTCCTGCTTGAGCGGGAAGGTCGATCCAGCGGCGGTGAGCTTGATGCCGGCTTCCTTGGCCAGCTCCACCACGCGAGAGGCGGTGCCATCCACCACGTCGAGGGAGATGAAGTAGCCGCCCTCCGGCTTCGTCCAGGTGGCGATGCCGAGCCCGCCGAGGCGCTGCTCGAGGATCTCCAGCACGCTGTGGAACTTCGGCGCCAAAGAACCGGCCTGCTTGCGCATCACTTCGCGCACCCCGTCAGCAGAGCCGAAATAGCGGGCGTGGGCCAGCTGATTCACCTTGTTCGGGCCGATGCCGCGAATGCCCGCATGGGATGCGTACCACTCGAGGTTGGCGGCGGAGGAGGCGAAGATGGCCACGCCCGAACCGGCGAAGGTCACCTTCGAGGTGGAGGTGAGATACCAGAAGCGGTTGGGGTTGCCGGCCTTCTTGGCCATCTCGAGCACATTGTGGTTCTCGGGGAACTCATCGAATACGTGCACCGCATAGGCGTTGTCCCACATGATGCGGAAATCGGGTGCCGCGGTCTCCATCTCGGCGAGCTCACGGCACACATCCTCGGAGAAGGTCACGCCGGTGGGGTTGGAGTACACCGGCACCGCCCACATGCCCTTCACGCTCGGATCCTTCACCAGCTCGCGAATGGCATCCATGTCCGGGCCGTCCTCGAGCATGGGCACGGTCACCATCTCGAAGCCATAGTGCTCGGTGATGGAGAAGTGGCGGTCATAGCCGGGCACCACACAGATCCAGCGCAGCTTCTCCTCCTGCGACCACGGGCGCGGAGAATCACAGTTACCGAAGGTGTGGCTCCAGCTCATGATGTCGAACATGATGTTGAGGCTGGAGGAATCGCCGGCACATACCTGGGAGACATCGAGTCCGAGCAGCTCGGCGTAGATCTCGCGGATATCGACGATGCCGTTGAGGCCACCGTAGTTGCGGACATCGACCCCATCGGCGGTGCGATAGTCGCCCTTACCAGGCAGAGCCAGCAGTTCTTCCGCGAAGTCCAGCTGCTCTGCCGAGGGCTTACCGCGGGTCAAATCCAGCTGCAGGTCGCGCTGAACGAGCTCCTCATAACGATTGCGCGCATCGGCGGCAATCTCCTCGAAGTCCTGCTGGTTCATATCCTTCAGTTCGGTCACGTCGCGACCCGCCCTTCCGTATTTCTGGTTGTTCTCGTGGTCAGTCACGCCGCAGTTGACACTCATGGGCGATCATTTCCGCCCTTACTCTACTGCTCGGCCTGTCGTTTTTCTATGATCGCACACAGATGAGCAGCGGATTCTAGCCCTGCAGGGCGCGGTAGCCGACTGTCTGATCCCCGCCCGCGCGGCAACGACGAGGCGCACTATGGCAAAGCAATGTCGAGCAGCGACGTCGATGGAGTAGTCGATCCACCCGCAGGTTCTTGGCTAATCATGATTGACTGCGCCTGCGCGACGCCGTCAAGCTCCACGTCCATCTCAGGCAGTACCTCTGCGGATTCCATCACCCCCACTGAACGGGGGCCGGAATCCTCCACAAGCCACATCTGATAGGCCTGATCCGGTGGCGGTGCGGGAACATCGCGCAACATCACCTTCGCCGTGTCTGCGCCTGGGGCATACTCCACAGTCACCGTGCCGCCAGCTACCTGGCGTTCACTAGTACTCACCTCAGCTTGGTCAGTCTCCGAGCGATCGGAGGAAGCATTCATGGTGGTGAAGGTAAAAGTGCCGATGACCAGCACCATCACGGCGCTGGCGCTCGCCAACAACAGCGGCAGCCAGCGCCGTGGTGGTGCTACGGTGTCCACCGAGGCCACGGGAGCAATATCCCGGCGCAGGCGCTCCCACGCAGCCTGGGCATCAGGCATATCGACATCGGCGCTGAGGCCGGCAAGGACATCGCGATACTGCTGCTGGAGATGAATGAACTCGTCATTATCTGCAACACCCAACTTTATTTGCTCATCGAGAGGCAGCGATCCTAAGGCCGAGAGAGTGGCAAGCGCCTCTAGTTCCTCCTGCGATGGTTGTTGTGTAGTCATGAGCCCATACACCTCCTTAAAGCTTTCATTGCATCTCGTAAACGAGTTTTGATCGCCGAATGAGAAGCTCCGAGCAGATCAGCTACTTCTTGGTACGTCAGCCCTTCAAAATACGTTAGAGAAATTGCCTGACGCTGTTTTGGGGTGAGTTGTTCACAACACTCGGCTAGTTCTGCATGCTCATCAATTCGAAGTAGATGAGAATCCGCAGCATCCACCGACTGAGTTAGGCTCATGGACTGGGCATAATCCGCGCTGCGGCGATGGTGGGCTTCTCTGGTGCGTACGACATCAACTGCCCGGCGATGTGCCATGGCAAGCACCCAGCCCTCGGCAGATCCTTTATGCGAGTCGAATGACGAGGACTTTTCCCACACCGATAGCCATGCTTCGTGAGCGGCGTCTTCCGCCAAATTGCGGTCAGTGAGAATGCGAAGTGTTAGTCCATAGACGCGCTTATGCAGAAGTGTAAAAAGTTGCTCAAAAGCCTGTACGTCCCCCCGCGAGGTGGCCTCGAGCAAAGCATCGAGGTGAGATTTAACGTTAGGCACAGGGCCAAGCCTACACACGAAAAGAATATTTCGAGCGACACCCACCCGATCATTCTTTGGCTCCGAACACTTTGTGAGGGCAACAAAATAGTTGCCTGTTTTCAACACAGCGAAGTGGATTTATATGCAACTCAATCGCCACCCAATTTTCACCGCAGCCGCTATTCTCGGCGCCACCGGACTTGTACTCAGCGGCTGTAACGCTGATGATTCCGATAGCACTGAGGCAAAGGACAGCATGTCCAGCGCCTCCAGCATGGCCAGCTCTGAGGACAGCCCTTCCAGCGAGGCTGAGACCGAAGCTGAGACAGAGGCTGCATCCGACGCTCCGCGCGGCCCGCTATGCCAGGCATATGCCGACGCCCACCCGGACGGCCCCGCCTCTCTCGAGGTCATTGCCGGCCAGAACATCGTCGAGGCACTGCCGAATATTCCGGAACTCTCCACGCTCACCGCAGCATTGACCGGAGAGCTCAACCCTGATGTCAATCTCGTCAGCACGATACAAGGCGGGGAATGGACCATTTTTGCCCCGACCAACGACGCTTTCGAGAAGCTTGACCCAGCAACCATCGAAGAGCTGAAGACCAACTCCGACATGCTGACCAGCATTCTCACCTACCACGTTGTTGAAGGCCAGGCCGACATGAATGCGGTCGTAGGCGAGCACTCTACCGTTGAAGGCTCCATGCTGACCGTCACCGACGGTGATCCAATGATGGCCAATGACGCCACCGTGGGCTGTGGAAATGTGCCCACCGAGAACGCTCGGGTCTACATCATCGACACCGTCCTGATCCCGAACAAGTAATTTTTTACTCTCTCAAAGGAGAAACTTCTATGAAACGCTTCACCAAATGTGCTGCAATGACCGTACTGGGTGGCTCCATGATTCTCTCTCCGGCCGCTGCCCAGGCCGGCACCCTCGAGGATGCCCTCCAGCCCACCCTCCCGGGCTTTAACGTCGCTGGTGCCCTTCCCCAGTGGGATGTTGAGAACGGCCACGCTCACGCCAAGGCTGATGACGCCATCGCCCTCGGCATCTCCGTGCTCAATGGCTCCGCCACCGCCCACGCCTCCAACTTCTCCGGCCCCGCTGCTATCGCTGTGGGCGAGGGCGCAGTAGTAGAGGCCCACGGCGTTCAGCCGGGCCTCGCCATCGGCATCGCTGGCCCCGACACCATGGTCACGATCGACGGCACCACCGCGGTGGTCTGCGATGGCCAGGCCGGTTTCGCGGGTGACTTCCAAACCCTCACCGGCTGCGCCGCCTACCCCAACATCGACGGCAGCACCCAGGTCGTCCACTTCAACGACGGCACCGCTACCACCCCGTTGACGCTGCGTTAATCTGAGGCCTTCAATCCCCTGCAGGACATATCCTGCGGGGGATTAGGCCTGTCTCGGGCCAGGGGAGTCCTTCGTCGCGGGCACAAAGATGCCGCCACCGCCTCGCCGCTCGCCGCATTCAATCGCGGTGCGGGTCGTTTGCCGCCTGCTAGTATGTATTACAAGCTACTATGTACGGCAAGTACATCCCAGAAGAACAATGAGGACATCACGAACACATTCGACGCTGTGCAGGATCTGCCCACGTACCTACTGATCCTTCTCGCCCTTCTCATCGTGTGCCAGCTCGGCGCGATGGTGTGGGCCCTGCTCCGGCTCTGGAAAGATAAGCGCGAGCGTATCGCTGGGCTGCCTCGCTCGATCTGGACAGCCATCATCCTTCTGGGACAGCTTCTCGGCCCTGTTGTGTTCCTCATCGTGCACATCAGGGAAGAGCGGGCGATGGCTGAGCAGAAGCGTTTCCATCGCGCCCAGAGACAGCAACCACGTGACCACGGCACGGGCGTCTCGTCTGTAATCGACGGTGTGTATAAGGAATAAACCACCATGGAATGGGCAATAACGACGACGAAGCTGTGCAAAAACTACGGCAACCACCGCGTGCTCACAGACGTGGAGCTGCGGGTACCACGGGGCGCTGTTTATGGCTTCGTCGGGGCGAATGGGGCCGGAAAGACCACCACGATCCGGATCTTATTAGGCCTTGCCGCTGCCAGCAGCGGGCAGGCCACGTTGCTGGGCACTCCTCGCGGCACGTTGCCGCCCACACCACTAGGAGGGGTCTCGTATCTTCCCGATGTGCCACAGCTCAGTCCGTGGCTCGGCGCCACAGATGCCCTCATCACACTTGCCCGCCTCGATAATGTGCCATCGGAGGTGGCGTCGCACAGAGCTACTGAGCTACTAGAACTCGTAGGGCTGACACATGCACCGGGCACAGTCGGCGCGTTCTCGAGGGGAATGAAACAACGGCTAGGGATCGCCGCGGCACTAATTACTGCACCGACCCTGCTGATCATGGACGAGCCCACCAGCGCCCTGGACCCCATGGGGCGTGCGGACGTACTGGCGATCATTCAGGAGCTCAGAGGGCACGCAACCATCATGTTTTCCTCCCACATTCTGGCGGATGTCGAAAAAGTATCCACCCACCTTGGAGTGCTCCATCGCGGCCAGCTTCTCGCCCAGGGGCAGATCGACGAGCTCCTCGAATCACACGGGATGCCGCGGGCACACTTTGCCCTCAGCACCCGCGCCGAGCACGCCGAGCGCATCGCCGCAGCCATTCACGCAATCGACCCGCAGTCACGCATCGAACCGCAGCACCAGGGACTCGAGCACTTTTACGCACGCCTCACCAAGGGAAAGGAGGAGCAGTGATGGCGTCTCAGCAGCTACTGCCTCTATGGCGCTACCACGGTGTGCGGCTACTGCGCTCAACCAGCACGTGGGTGATGCTCGCGCTCATCGTGGCGATGGCAGGCACCCAGGGCGTGATTAGCTCGCACATGCCCGAGATCATGAGCAGTCTGGCCGGACCAGAGATGACCGAGCTTCTTGCAGCCACGATGCCTGAACCATCGTGGCACCACGCCTATGCAGGATGGATGAAAAACCTGGCGCAAATCATCACTCTCGGGCTACTCACCATCAACGCACTCGGATACGCGCACCTGAGCAGCAACGGCGATATCCCTTTTATTCTGACGAAGAACCTGCGACGCTCCTACTACCTAGCGACGGGGGCTATCTCTACGTGGTGCGCCATCTTTGCTTACGCGATCATCGGGGCGACATTCACGTGGGCGGGTACCACACTGATGTTTTCTGGTGCACCCTATTTCCCGGTCCTCATTGCCAGCCTTGTGTGGGGCCTAGAAATGACGCTCATCAGCGCAGTCCAGCTCCTCGCCACAACACTAAAACCAAGTATCGGAGCCCCGGTGCTGGCCGGAGTCGGGCTCTATCTTCTCATTGCAATCGGCGGGACATTCGACAGAATCGCCGCCTATAGCCCACTGGGCCTGTCGCGCCTGAGCACTGAGATCTCGAGCCAGGACACGGTAGAGGCTTGGCTGATTCCCGTGGGGAGCTCACTGGGCCTAGTGCTCGTGGTGTTCCTGTGGGGAATCTATAGATTCAACCGCTGCGAGCTCGGTTAAGCACCGCACCGACCCACTGGATAGGAAATAAAAAATCTCCCGACGCATCTATCAGGATGCGTCGGGAGATTTGTCAGTGGCGGAGGATGTGGGATTTGAACCCACGAGGGGCGTGAACCCCGCACGCGTTCCAGGCGTGTGACATAGGCCGCTAGTCGAATCCTCCATGCCAAACACAAGCGCGAAGCGCCTCTGTTCGCTAGATACACTACACACACTCGACCGCAAAGCCAAAAACGCCTTGTCAGCCGCCCTCTTTTCGCCGCTCAACCAGCAGCCCAGCGCGCCGGTCGCCCCAGAGCCCGCCGAGATCGCCTACCTTATTGCTTCTCGCACCTAGCTATTGCTACAGTGGTACACGGACTCCACGCGGCGTCCATCTTGTGAACTCCCCCAGGGCAGGAATGCAGCAAGGGTCAGCGAGCTCTGACGGGTGCGTGGGGTCCCTTATTGTGTCTGGGGGTAGGTTCGCGACGCCGCTTATCGACGCCACGAGCCCGCCGCTCCGCACTACTGAGCGGCGAGAATATCCTCCGCGATCTCCGCGGCCGCTTGGCCGGAGGCGATAGCGCCATCTGTAGACGCATTGCCGAATTGATCACCGCAGGCCACCACCAATTCGTGCCGCAGCGCGCGGTCGCCGCCCGGCTCGCCAGGGGCCACGGCGGGCAGAGTATCGGGTACATCGTGGGTGGCCACACAGCGCCACGCGGTGGTGTCCACCCCGTAGATCTCACCCAGGTGGCGGCGCGTATCCTCCTCGCTCGGCTCGGTATCATCGCTGAGCGTCAGCGCGGCAATGAGATGCTGGCCGGCCGGCGCATACTCGGGCGCGACATGGCTCACCACGCAGGTCGTGGTCACAGGTCCATATTCTCCGGAGGTACCACGCCCGTCGATATGCACCGCAGCGGTATCACTGGGGGCCTCATCGGCGGCGAACCAGAAGGTGCGCGTGCTATGCATCGCCGAGGTATCAGTACCCATCAACTCAGCCGAGGACTCCAGTCCAGCAGCGAGCACAATGCTGCGCGCGTGCAGCTCTGTCTCTCCCACCCACACGGTGGCCGTGGTGGTATCGATTCGGCTCACCGGCTGGTTCAAGCGCACATCGAGGCCCTCAGCCATGATGCGCGGCAGAGTGCGCATGCCGCCGCTCGGCAGGCCAGGAGTGCCGGCCATGAACATCGACAGCAGCCACGCGGTGTGCCTAAAGGAGGTACTGCCCTCTCGTTCTGCCACCACGCCAGCGAGGAAAGGATCGAGAACGTGGCGTCGTAAAGCGCTACTAAAACCGGCCTTATCGAAGGCCTCGGCGCGCGTGGTATCGGCGCTGGGAATCCCCTTGAGCAGGCGTAACGCGGCGAGATCCTCCTTGGCCACCAAGCCAGATTTCAGCACGGCGGGCAGCGCCTGCGGCCGGCGCGTGGGATCGTTGAGCTCCACCAGGTCGGAGCCGGTGCGCACCCGGAGCGCGCGGGGGAAAGAACGCAGCCCGAGGCGGGTGGTGTCGATGCTGGCGCGCAGGTGCCGGTAGGCGGGGTTGAGGATTTGGAAGCCGCGGTCGACGAGGAAGCCATCGACCTCCTCGGTGCTGATGCGGCCGCCGAGGCGATCGCTCGCCTCGAGGACGATGACGCTGTGGCCGTTGTCTTGCACGGCGCGGGCAGCGGCCAAACCGGCCACGCCGGCGCCAATAACGATGACATCATAGGTGGTCATAGGCGGTGTGCTCCTAGGGTTGGGGGAAGAAATCTACAGCTCGACGGTGCCGCTATCGCCCGCGGGGCGCTCATCGGAGACGAGACCAGTAAATGTCCGAACCATCAGGGAGGGGCGCGAGGGGCTTTCCCAGTACTGGGCGGACTCGCCACGCACGACCAGAACAACCTTGTCGGTGTTCTCGGGGTTCTCGCCCTCCTCCGAAAAAGCATCGGTGCCCGGGCCCCAGAGCTCGGCGAGCAGCTCGGTGTCGTGGGAAATCTCGCCCACTCCTGCAACGGAGACGAAAGACATGTCATCGTTGAAGGCCAGATTCACCTGCGCCCCATCTGCCTGCTGGGCAGTATCGCCCTCCTGGGGCAGGATAAATACGATCTCGCCGTTGTCGCGGACCGCCTGGACCGTCATGGGACGAGATACCAACGACCCAGCGCTATCCGTGGTGGTGACCATGGCAAAACGCGCCGAGCGGATGAGCTCGCGCACTGTGCGCCGCTGCTGTGCAGCGCGATCGGTGGAGTCAGGGGTGGATTGTGATGTGTGTGTCGTACTCATAGGGCCATCCTAGGCGTCATTCGGCGCTGCCGACGCGGGCTGGGGATGGATGGTCAATCTCTCAGCCCAGCTCAGCCCCGCTCAGTCCGCCGCCCGCAGCTGGGCATCGAGCGCCGTCAAGGCGCTGCGCACACACGTGATCTTGAGCCCACCGCTGATCACCGGCCACGCCCACGGCGCGGCTGCACCCACAATCTGGCGTCGTTCGGGCCGAAGCGCCGACCAGAACGTGGCATGCAGCGCCAGCAGTGCCATGGCCTGTGCGCCACATAGCTCCGCCCGCGATGCCACCGAGAACGCCTGCGAGAGATCTGCCTCCTGGGGTGCCTCCGAGCCGCGGCGCCCCGTCAGCTGCGGCAGCACTGCGATAACACCGACGATCCCCGTCGGCAGGGCCGCCGCCACGATCCCTGGACCCCATTTCTTCGGCTGGCCACCCAGCGACCACTGGACGGGCGCCGTCTTGAGACTCGCCACCGCGAGGGCGCCAGCAACCACGCCGAGGCCGCCGATACGCGGCCCGAGCTGCAGCACGCGACGCCACCTAGGAGGAATATGCTCGGCGAGATCCGGCAAGGAATCATCGGGGCGAATCCAGCCCGCCTTCACCGCCACCGCCCCGTGGTTGAGATCCCAGCCCAACCCCAAGGTGCGGGGCACAAATAGACGCGGATTTTCCGGCTCGAAGTTATCGAGCACCGCATCTCGATCCCCCGCCCAGAACGAGGACACCGGCAGCCCACACACGCGCCGCTGCCCATCCTCGTCGAGAGTCCACCAGTTCATTCTGACCACTCATGCCTTCCGTGTTGTTGCCGCCACCGCCGCAGCGAGCTGCTCCCATTCCTCTGCCAGCCGCGCGAGGCGGGTGCGCCCAGAAGTGGTGAGCTCATAGATTTTGCGCGGCGGCCCTATAGGAGACTCCTCCCACGAGGTGCCCACCATTCCGGTTTTGCGGAGTCGAGCGAGCAGCGGATAGACCGTGCCGGAGGAAACCTCGAGGCCCGCCTCCACGCGCAGCCGCTCGAGCACCTCGCCGCCATAGGATGCTCGTTCCTGCAGCAGCCCAAGCACAACCAGCTCGATAGCTCCCTTGCGCAATTGCGATTCCGCCATATAGCCCCCTCGCCCAACCTAGTAGCCTGTAATACACAGTAGCTGCCGAAAAGACACCCACCAAGAAACACCTGCGCCTGGGCCACAGCGATTGTGCTCAGCTCGGCTGCTCATATCCACTGGGCACTCCACCCAATCGGCTCTTGTCACTGGCGGAGGAGAGTCCGCTCCGCTTCGCGTCCCGATAGGCTTATACAACAGATCTGTGTCACAACCCCAGCCCCGCCAGAGTCCCCAGAGAGCCTGTACCGAATTCGGCTGGTGTTCAAGAAATCGGAGGATGTTTCGATGAATGGCAAGCAAGTTCGTCTCTACCTCGTCGACGGCACCGTCGGCGGGCTGATGACCGCCGAGATCCTCAACTGGACTGGGCACATGCTCCGGGCACGCCGCAAGGACCTCGCTAGGCTCAAGAATCGCGAGGAAGCCCAAAGAACTGGCGTTTACGTCCTCTTCGGCACTAATGAGGACGGTGAGCGGGCCGCCTATATCGGCGAGGGCGACAATGTCATCACACGGCTGGAGAATCACAACGCCCGCAAGGACTTCTGGGAAGACGTCGTCATCATCACATCCAAGGACATGAACCTCACCAAGGCCCACGTGAGGTACCTCGAGTCGGAGCTGATCACACTCGCTAAGTCCATCGGTCGGATCTCCCTTTATAACAGTGTCTCCCCGACCGGCGGAGCTGCCCTGCCCGAGGCTGATCAATCCGACATGCAGTACTTCATCTCCCAGATACGGATTCTCATGCCGGTTCTCGGCTTCGATATCTTCCGGGGCCGCACCACCCCACTGACGATCCCCGAGGGGTCCACTGCCCCGGTCGCTGCTTCGCCTACTGATGAAGCCGCTGAGTCTTCGGACAGCCCCGTCTTCTACATCAAAAACCAAAAAGGGGCCGACGCCCAGGCACAGCTCATCGATGGCGAGTTCACTCTCTTGGCAGGCTCCATCATCCCCGCGACCATGAAGGACAACCCTGATTGGTCCGATACGACGAGGAAACAATTCGCCAAGCGCCAAGCCCAGCATGCGACGATCGTGGAGGCCTCTACGCCCGGCCCCACGCCGGATCTAGTCCAGCTGGTAAAAGACGTCGTGTTCACCTCCCCCTCCGCTGCCGGGGCCATCGTCTATGGCTCGGCATCCACGAATGGGCGGATCGCCTGGAAGACAAAGACAGGACAGCCCCTGGGCGATTGGGAGGAGGGGCAAGAAACGACCACCACCGCAGGTCAAAGCCACCAGCCATAAGGAAAAGCCCCACCTTCCTTTCTCGGAAAGTGGGGCTAACCTGCTTTTTCAGTGGAGCCGCCTGCGAGAATCGAACTCGCGACCTTCTCATTACGAGTGAGATGCTCTACCGACTGAGCTAAGGCGGCCGGTATCACGACGCCAGAGGCGTCGCCATTACCGACTGGAAGTGTAGCGCACCACAGCGCACATTCCTAAATCCGCCCGTCGGCTACTGCTCCACCCCATACGCCAGCCGGAATTTCCCAATCATCGCATCCAACGCCACCGTGGGGCGCACATTAAATGTCAGCATCTCCCGACATTCCGCAATCGCATCGATGCAGCGCAGCAGCCCTGCCACCCCCACCTGTTCGGCGAGATCGCGCGAGAGCCCCGCAAAATCTGGGTGCGTCAGGCTTGTCGACGCCGCGCTCGCCACAATGATCGCATCCCTATACAGTCCAGCGAGGTCGGTGAGAGCCAGATCGAGCGCGTCCTGGGTGGAGCGGGTCCGGCGCCGCTTCTGCTGTTTTTCGAGCTCTTTCAGCTCGCCCCTGCTGCCCCGCAGCGCCGCGGCAGTGCCCTTGCCCCGCGAGCCCATGCCGAGGGACTGCTTCAGCTCGTCTGTTTCCTTTTCATTGTGGGCGGCGAGGGTGCTCTCGGTTTCGTCCTCGATCACTTTCACCAGCGCCGCCACGTCCTGGAAGGCACTGGAGCCGTGGTTGACAAGTTCCGCGAGCTGCAGCACTCGTGCCCGTCGTTTCTGCGCCTGGGTGTCGGTGGCGAGGTGCCGGGCGCGGCCGATGTGCCCGCTGGAGGCTGCCGCCGCCAAGTGCGCGGCCTGCTCGTTGGCCACCCCTTCCCTCATCAGTAGCTCGGCCACGTCCTTGGGGCTGGGCATGGGGATATAGAGGTGGCGGCAGCGCGAGCGCAGCGTCACCGAGAAGTCCTCGGGGTCGGTGGAGGGCGCGCAGAAGATCATGACGGTGCGCTCCGGCGGCTCCTCCACAGTCTTCAGCAGGGCATTGGAGGACTCCGATCCGAGACGGTCGGCGTCTTCGATGATGATCACGCGCCACCGCCCGTGGGTGGGCGAGGTATTGGCCAGCGGGATGATGCGGTCGCGAACCTGGGCTACGGGGATCACCACGCCCTCGGGCACGAGGTGGAACACATCGGGGTGGGTATCGGCGAACACCATCCGGCAGCCCTCGCACTGCCCACAGCCATAGCCGCCTGGGGTGTCACAGACGAGCGCGGCGGCAAAAGCTCGCGCGGCCACTGATCGTCCAGATCCGGGCGGGCCAGTGAGAAGCCACGCATGGGTCATGTGCTCGGGGTGCGAGGCGGCGTCGACAAGCGCCCGTGTCACGCTCGTCGCCCCAGCGAGGCGGTTGAATACTTCGGAGCTCACGACAAACTAGCGTAGCTCACCGAAACGGAGATCAACTGATTAAAGTAATCACTATGAATCGATTGGCACGGGCACTGACATGGCTCTGGGGAACTGCGTGGCCGCTCTATGGCGCCACTGTTCTCGGGTCGAACCTCTTGGGTGCCGTGGCCATCATGGCGTTCATCCACTACCTCATCCCGCTGCCCGAGGGCACGAACTTTGGCCAGTCGCGCTTCGACGTCGCCTCCATCGGCATCTTCTACGTGTTCTTCGCCATGATCGTGGGGGCCATCGCCACCTACTACCTCTTCAAACCGGTGCTGATGTGGCAGCGCCACCCCGATGAACATGACCGCAATATGGTGCGCAATCTGGTGATGCGCATCCCCGTCTACCAGGCGATTATTGCGGGCGTGGTGTGGCTGATCGGTATCGCGATTCTCACCATCGTCGCCAGCAGTGTCTCGGGGCGTTTCGCCGCGGTGATCTTCTTCGCCACCTTCCTTGGCGGCTCCGCGGTTGTGCTGCTTACCTATTTCGAGGCGCAGCGCCTTGTGCGTCCCGTGGCCACCCAGGCGCTGGCCCGGCGCTTCGAAGATTCCACCCTCGAGCCGCCCGTGTCGCATCGCATGCGGCTGACCTGGCTGGCCACCACCGCCATGCCCATCGTCGGCATCGTCTTGCTGCTCACGGGACAATCGGTGGGATATTTCACCACCGATCCCGCCGATATTCTGCCCGCCATTCTGGCGCTCTGCGTCCTGGCGCTCATCACCGGGCTGCTCGTGACCACCCTGCTGATCATGAGCGTGGTGGATCCCATCATGGAGCTACAGGACGCCATCAACCGGGTACGCCGCGGCGAAAAGGACGTGGCCGTGGACATCTACGACGGCTCCGAGGTGGGTGTGCTCCAAGCCGGTTTCAATGAAATGATGCGCGGGCTGCGCGAGCGCCAGCGGGTGCGCGATATCTTCGGCCGCTATGTCGGCGCCGAGGTCGCCAGCCGTGCTCTCGAGGAACGGCCCACCTTGGGCGGAGAGGACCGCAAGGTGGCGGTGCTCTTCGTGGACGTCATCGGCTCCACCACCTTCGCCGTGCACCACACCCCCGAGGAAGTGGTCACCGTGCTCAACGAGTTTTTCGAGCACGTGGTGGAATCGGTGCATGAGCACCGCGGCATCATCAATAAGTTCCAGGGAGACGCCGCCTTGGCCGTGTTCGGGGCGCCGGTTTCGCTGTCTGATTCCACCGGTGCCGCCCTGGCCACGGCCCGCGATCTGCAGCGCCGCCTCAAGAACAGCCAGCTGGAATGCGGTATCGGTGTCGCAACCGGTCACGTGGTGGCCGGGCATATCGGCGGCCATGACCGCTTCGAGTACACCGTGATTGGTGATGCGGTAAACCAGGCCGCCCGCCTCACCGAACTCGCCAAGGACACTCCCGGCAAGACCCTGACCTCTGCCTCCACGCTGCGCGACGCCAACGAGGCCGAGCAGGCCCGCTGGACCGTGTTGAAGTCTGTGGAGCTGCGCGGGCGCCAAGAGATGACGCAATTGGCGCGCCCCATCCGCCCCACCTTGGCGGAGCGTTCCTAAGTGCCGAGGCGCGGCAGAATCTCCCGCACCATCAGTGGAGCGCACTCCACGCCATAGTCGGATAGCCGGTGCGGATCCATCCACAGCAGCTCCTCGATCTCAGCGGCAGGCGCGATGGCCGCGGCCTCGGCCGCGCTGAACAGACGGGTGCACACAAAGACATCCGCCGAGACCACCCAGCCCGCCTCATTGGCGGCTGGGGCCTCGAAATGCCCGAGCGAGTCCAGCTCCTCCGGCGTGAGCACGAGCCCGATCTCTTCGCTCAGTTCCCGAATGCCGGTGTCTTTGGGGCTTTCGCCCGGCTCCGGTTTCCCGCCGGGCTGCATGAACCGGGTGGTGCCGCGCTTACGCACGGCGAGCACGTGGCCGTGTTCATCCCGCACCACCACGGCTGTCACCCGCACCACGCCAGCAGCCATTACTTCGCCGAACGCCGCCGCGATCCAGCCTTCACCACGTTCTTGGTGGTGCGCTTCACCGACTTCTTGCTGCTTTTCTTCGTGGCCTTCTTGCTGGCTTTCTTACTCGCCTTCTTCCGCGACTTCTTGGCGGACTTCGAGGCCTTGGGGTTCTCCGCCTCCTTCGCGCGCCGCTCAGAGAGCAGCTCGCAGGCGCGAGCATCCGTCATGGTTTCTGGGGTATCGCCCTTGCGCAGCGAGGCATTGGTGGTGCCATCGGTGACATAGGGGCCGAAACGGCCGTCCTTGACGGACATGGGCTTGCCCGAGACATCGTTATCGCCCAGCTGCTTCAGCGGCGGCTTGGCGGCGGCCCGGCCGCGGCGCTTCGGCTCGGCGTAGATGCGGCGCGCCTCGTCGAGGGTGATGCTGAAGATTTGCTCTTCATCGCCCAGCGAACGGGAGTCATTCCCCTTCTTCAGGTAGGGGCCATAGCGGCCATTTTGGGCGGTGATGAGCTCATTATCGGCTGGGTCCACGCCCACTTTCCGCGGCAAGGACAGCAGCTTCAGGGCTTCGTCGAGGGTCACCGTGGCCGGCTCCATCGAGCTAAACAGCGAGGCCGTGCCGGGCTTGAGGCGCTCGTCGATGATCTCGCGGATCCGCTTTTCCTTCTGCTTCGCCGCAGTCTTGGTCTCCCAATTCTTGGCGCGCTTGCCCTCCTTGGCGCGCTCGGTGTCCTCGGCCGCGCGCTCCTCGGCGATGATCTGCTCCGCTACCTCGAGGATGTGGCTTTCCTCATCGTTGGTCACCAGCTCCGTCACATAGGGCCCATAGCGGCCCTCCTTGGCCACCACCATGCGACCATTCTCTGGGTTACGGCCCAGCTCACGGCCGCCCTGCGGGGTGGCGAAGAGCTTTTCCGCTGCCTCGAGAGTGATCTCATCGGGGGTGGTGGAATCCGGCAGGTTCGCCCGCTGATATTCGGGGCTGCCATCGGATTGGGTGCCAACAACGCGCTCCAGATAGGGGCCGTAGCGGCCCACGCGCACCACGATGGGGCGCCCCTGCTCGTCATCAAAGAGGGTCAGGGAATTAACGGAGCGAGCGTCGATGCTCTCCAGGTTGTCGTCGATAAGCGACTTCAGCCCACCGGAACGCGCGATCGACTCCGCCGTGTTCTCGGATGCGGCCTTGTTGCCAAAGTAGAAATCACTCAGCCAGTGGTGCCCATCCTCATTACCCACGGCGATATCGTCGAGCTCATCCTCCATGGAGGAGGTGAAGTCATAATCCACCAATGCCGAGAAGTTGGACTCCATCAGCCCCACGACGGCAAAGGCCACCCACGAGGGCACGAGCGCATTGCCGCGGGGGAAGACATAGCCGCGATCCTGAATGGTCTTGATAATCGAGGCATAGGTGGACGGGCGACCAATACCAAGGTCTTCCATCTTCTTCACCAAGCTCGCCTCGGTGTAGCGAGCCGGAGGATTGGTGGCATGGCTTTCCGCGTGCACGTCCTTGGTGCGCAGCTCATCACCGGAGCTGAGACGCGGCAGCCGCTTCTCGGCATTATCGGCAACATTGCGACCATCGGCGAGACGCGAGGTCTCCACATAGGCCTTCAAAAAGCCGGGGAAAGTGATCGAGCGGCCGGTGGCGGAGAACTCCACCTCTTGGTCCCCGGAGGACAACTGGGCGGTGCCCGCGATGCTCACCTTCATGGAAGTGCCCTTGGCATCCGCCATCTGGGAGGCCACGGTGCGCTGCCAAATCAGCTCATAAAGCTTGAACTCCTCGGCATCCAACTGGCCCGACAGGGAAGCCGGGGTGGCAAAAGACTCGCCGGCGGGGCGAATCGCCTCGTGCGCCTCCTGGGAGTTCTTCACCTTGCGGGAGTACTGGCGCGGGCTGGAGGGCACATAGCTCTCGCCATAGAGTTCCCGGGCCTGCACCCGAGCCGCTTCCTGTCCGGCACGCGACAGCGTGGTGGAGTCGGTACGCATATAGGTGATATGACCGTTTTCGTAGAGACGCTGCGCGATGCGCATCGTCCGCTCCGAGGTGTAATGCAGCTTGCGCCCGGCCTCCTGTTGCAGCGTGGAGGTCATAAACGGCGGATAGGGCTTGCGGGTATAGGGCTTTTCCTCCACCGCGCTGACTCGCAAGGGCTGGCCCTTCAGACCCTCCTCGAGAGCCTCGGCGGTGGACTTATCCACCACCACAACATCATCCGGCTTACGCAGCGCGCCAGCATCGTTGAAGTCGCGGCCCTGGGCGATGCGCTTGCCATCCACCCCGGTGAGCTTCGCCTGGAAATCACGCGGCTCATCGGCCTTCGCCTGCTGCGCGGCCACCTCCGCCACCAGATCCCAGTACTCGGCCGAAACAAAGGCCATGCGCTCGCGCTCGCGCTCAACGATGACGCGGGTGGCCACCGACTGCACGCGGCCTGCGGACAGCCGCGGCATCACCTTCTTCCACAGCACCGGCGAAATCTCGTAGCCATAGAGGCGGTCGAGGATACGGCGGGTCTCTTGGGCGTCCACCAGATTCATGTCCAGCTCGCGGGTATTTTCCGCAGCCGCCAGAATGGCGGGCTTGGTGATCTCGTTGAACACCATGCGGCGCACGGGGATCTTCGGCTTCAGCACCTCGAGTAGATGCCACGCGATGGCCTCGCCCTCGCGGTCGGGGTCTGTGGCCAGGTAGAGCTCGTCTACCTGCTTCAGCTTCTTTTTAAGGTCGGCGACCTTTTTCTTCTTATCGGGGCTCACCAAATAGAGCGGGGCGAACTCGTTATTCACGTCCACGCCCAGCCGAGCCCACGACTCCTTCTTGTATTTCGCGGGGATGTCCGCAGCACCGCGCGGGAGGTCACGAATGTGCCCCACCGATGCTTCGACGATGTAATCATCGCCCAAATACGGCTGGATCTTCCTCGCCTTAGTCGCCGACTCGACAATCACTAGGCGCTTCGTTCCTTCAGCCACGGTTACCTTTCCTCGCGTGGTGCAGCCACGGTGCCGTCTAGCGGTACTCGCGGCTGCTGCTCACGTGTATTGGAGCTATCTCAAGATGGTTAGTGAGGTGGGCGGTGGTGCGCATGTAGCGGTCACTCCATGCCGCGGGCGCGTCCAAGACGCTCGCGCTACCACACGATCCGACCACGATGAACACTAGTCACATTCCACGCGTCACCGCGCAGACACATCTGCACCAGTACCCATCTTCTTTATCTGTGGTCATTTAGCGTACACAGTAATATATGGGTCTTCCACGGTGCTATCTGGGGTACCAGCAACGGGGGACGCCATGCGCTGGAACAAGCGCAGTACAGTCGGCGATCGTGCGAGCACTCCGGCAGCAGCGCCCGCTCCTGCACATGCCCTGCACGCACCACAAAAGCCCAGCGCATTACACGCTGGGCTTCAAGCAGAATCGACCCGAGGGCCGATACGCCAGGAGGTTTAGAGGGCAGTCACTGCCTGGGCCTGCGGCCCCTTAGCACCCTCGCCAATTTCGAACTCAACCTTTTGGTTCTCCTCGAGAGTACGGAAACCGCCACCCTGAATCTCGGAGTAGTGGACGAAGACGTCTTCAGAGCCGTCCTCAGGGGCGATGAAACCAAAGCCCTTTTCCGCGTTGAACCATTTCACAGTTCCCTGTGTCATAAAAACTAACTCAAATCTTTTTCTTGAAGTGCGATACGACCTAGCTCCTATTGCACGAGCCATGCCGGGAGGGCGTCTTATTCACCGGATTGTTCACAACGTGGTGTGGCGCTCTATGTGGCGCTTACAAACTCTTCGATTCCTCTGTGTGCCCACCAAGTGGGCTGGTCACATCTGATGCTTTTCAGCTATCAGAAAACGTCCGACCGAGTCCCAGTGTGTCATGTTTTTCAGCAAAGGGATAGTCTATATTTGAAAATTACCGCCTTTCCGCAGCTCAACGCGCTAATACTATTTTTTATAAGCACACAAAACCAACAGAAAGTGGCGCAGTTATGTCCTCTTTTGGTGCCGAACTCACCACCATCATCAGCACTGCGCTCCCCACCGCCACGCCCACGTTCATCGGCACCCGCCCGAGCCGGCTCGCCGCCTACCAAGACTGGCCCGACTGGGTGCTGCCAGAGCTACGCACCCACCTCGAACACGAGGGCATCACCCGCCCCTATGCCCACCAGGTGGAATGCGCCGAAGCGGTCCATGCCGGCCGCGATACCATCATCTCCACCGGCACCTCCTCGGGTAAATCCCTCGGCTATCTGCTACCCATCCTCAGCGCCCTCGCCGCCGATGATCGCGCCTGCGCGCTCTACATCACCCCCACCAAGGCCCTGGGCAATGACCAACTCCACACCGTAGCGCGGCTGTGTTCCACCATTTCTGCGCTTTACGACGTCGCCCCGCACCCCTATGACGGCGACACCCCCATCGACGCGCGCCGCCCCATCCGCGACGCCTCTCGCTTCGTGTTTAGCACCCCAGACATGCTGCACGCCTCCATTCTGGCCGCCCACGGCTCCTGGACCCGGCTGCTGCGCAACCTGCGCTATGTGGTGATCGACGAGGCCCACGTCTATCGCGGCATGTTCGGCGCCCACGTGGCGCTAGTCCTGCGACGGCTACGCCGGCTCTGCGCCCACTACGGCGGGCACCCCACCTTCGTGCTGGCCTCGGCCACCTCCCGCGACCCAGCGGCACACGCCAGCAGGCTCATCGATGTCCCCGACTTCGATATCACCAGTGTGGAGCACGATAGCGCGCCTGCGGGCGAGCAGACCATCATGTTCCTCGAGCCCTCCCTTCTCCCGAGTGAGGATGAGCGGCAACCGCCCCAGCGCCGATCCGCCAGTACCGAGGCCGCCGATGTGATGGCGCTGCTGCTCGCCGAAGGTGCTCGCACCCTGACCTTTGTGCGCTCCCGTCACACCGCGGAAACCGTGGCGCTACGCTGCGCCGAAGAGCTTATTCACGCCGGTCACCGCGACTATGCCCGCCGGATTGCCAGCTATCGTGCCGGCTATACCCGTGAGGATCGCCACGCCCTCGAACGGGCCTTGGACGAGGGGGAGCTGCTGGGCGTGGCCACCACCAATGCCCTCGAGCTGGGCATCGATATCGGAGGTATTGATGCGGTGGTCTCTGCCGGCTTTCCCAGCACCGTGGCCTCGATGTGGCAGCAGGCCGGCCGGGCGGGGCGCCGCGGCCAAGGCTCGCTCTATGTGCTGGTCGCCCGCAGCGATCCCATGGACACCTATCTCATCCGCCACCCCGAGGCCCTGCTCGAGCGCCCCTTGGAAGAACACGTCTTTGATCCCACCAATCCCTATGTGGTGAGCGAACATGTGCTCTGCGCGGCCGCGGAAAAGCCGCTGAACTTGGCGGATATCGACGCCTTGGGTGCGGGGCAGGTCCTTCCTCAGCTGGTAGAGGACCAGCTGCTGCGCCACCGCCATGGCCGCTACTACCCCGCCGATCCACGGCAGGTAGACACCATTCACAGCCAGGTGGCACTGCGCGGCAACAACGGCGGTGAGGTGCTCATCGTCGATTCCACCGACGGCCGCATGCTCGGCACCGTGGACCCCGCGCGCGCCCAAGCCCAGGTCTTTCCTGGAGCGGTGTATCTGCACCAGGGAGAAAGCTTCGTGGTGGATGAGCTCGATGTGGCCGAGAATCTCGCCCTCGTCCACCCCGAACAGCCCCCGTACTCCACCTTTTCCCGCAACTCCACCACCCTGCGGATCCTTGCTGCACCAGAGGAGGAGGCGCTGGTGAATTATGCGCCCGGGCTCTGGGTGGCCAACCTCGAGGTGGAGGTGACGAAGCAGGTGGTGGGCTATGTAAAGCGCTATACCAACGGCCAACCGCTGGAGGAGATTCCTTTGGAGATGTCTCCCCAGGTGCTGCGCACCCGCGCCGTGTCCTACACCCTGGATCCAGCGATTCTGCAGCAGCTCAACGTTTCCGCGGCGGAGGCGCCTGGGGCATTGCACGCGGCCGAGCATGCGGCCATCGGCATCCTGCCGCTGCTGGCCACCTGCGATCGCTGGGATATCGGCGGGGTATCCACGATGGAGCACCCCGATACTGGGCTTCCCACGGTATTTGTCTATGACGGCCACGAGGGCGGGGCGGGCTTCGCCGATACCGGCTTTCGCCGTTTCCCGGAATGGATCAGCGCCACCTTTGAAGCGGTCCGCTCCTGTCCCTGCGCCGAGGGCTGCCCCTCGTGTGTGCAGTCGCCCAAGTGCGGCAATGGCAACCAACCGCTAGATAAGGATGCAGCCATCGCTGTGTTGGGGGCGTTGGTGAGCATGACCGGCGCGGCAGGTGACTAAAGAGGCCCGGCGCGGGCCACAGCCTCTCGGCCGCGCACGACAGTGCGCACCACGATATCGGCGCCTTCCACTGCGCAGGAGCCGAGATCCGCGTTATTGTTGCGCGCCACCTCCCTCGCCACACTGCACCCATCGTGGCCGTCGCTATGCGCATAGGCGCCCGCCACGGCCGCCATATCGGCAGCGAGCTGGGCCTGATGCCGGGCGATGAGCAGGCTGCCCACGGTGGCCGTGCCCGCCACGATGCTGCACAGCACGGCGATCATGGCCACCAGCAGGACAGTGGCGTAGCCGCGTTCATCGCGCCACATCAGCTATCCCCTGGCGCGCCGCCGGCGGTGTATTCCACCGGAAAGCGGGCGGTGGCATGCAGGGTGCCGAAAGGAGAGGGCATGGCCGCAGTGGCCTCCACGATGCCGTTGCTGGAGGTGATCTGCACGCTTCCTCGGGGCGGCATGAAACTCTCGCCGATAGCGGCGGCACGGGCCGCGGCCCCTGCGGTATCGATGGCCGCAAGATACGCCGCCAACGCCATGACGCCGCTGATCGTGAGGGCAAACACCACCACCAGCGAGGCCAGCCCGAGGGCGGCCTCGATGGTGACGGAGCCGTCCTCCGCTGCGAGGAGCCGGCGGCTAGCTCGGGGAATTCGACAGCGCATCGGTGATGATGGATTCAATCGCGTCCGAGACCGCTCCAGAATTGATGACGAGGAATAACACCCCGGCAAGCGCGGCAGCCGCGAGGCTGCCCATGGCGTATTCGATGGTGCTCATCCCCTCCTCTTCGCGGTGGAGCTGGGCAAGACGGGCCTGGATGAGGTGATAGATGGTGTTCATGATGATGACTCCTTTAAGTGGTGGTGTGGGTTAAAACAAGGTGCTGGCGATATCAACGATGATGGGAATGAGTCCCAGAATGAGAAAGGCCGGAAGGAAACACACAGCGAGAGGGATGGCGATCACCACCCCGGCGCGCTCAGCGGCAGCGCGCTGGTTGTTTTCTGCTGTGTGCCGCACCGAGGCGGCGATCCTGTCGAGCCCGCTGGCAATAGAGGTTCCCCCGCGGCTGCTCAGCACCGCCAGCTCGGCGACGGGAGCGAACACGGAGTGGTGCAGGAAGGGCTGCCAGGATTTCTCGGCGCTGCAACCCAGTCGGAGCAGGGCTGCCACGGTGTCCCATAGCTGCCGGTCTGCGGGCGCGGCCACGGTGGCCACGGCGCTCACGGCAGCGGCATGGGACATACCGCCGCTGATGCAGGCCGCAAGAAGCTCAATGTCTGCGGCGCGATCCTGTGGCCTGACCACTGGGTCATCACGGGGGCGGCGATTTCTCGAGCTGGGGTCGGTGGCCAGTCGGGTGCGTGCTGTGGGCTGGGGATAGGCCAGCAGGGCGAGGGCGAGAAAGAGGAATGTCATGGTGGTTTAGGACCCCCGTGCGGTGTTGATGATCGAGTATGTCCAGAGGACACCGCTGCACATCAGTGCGGTGCCGAGCATGAGGAGCACCCCGCCGAGGGTGGTGCCACTGAGAAAGGCCAGCGGTGCTGCGCCCATCAGGGTGCCTAGCCCCACTCCGAGTGCAGGAAGCACGCTCAGGAGCACGGCGGTGGCCATCGGCCCTTGGAGTGCGGCCTGCACGGTGCTGTCATGGCGCTGTGCCTGATCGAGTTGCTGCTGGGTGCGCTCCAGCAGTGCCACCAATCCGATGCCGTGCTGCTCACTGAGCTGCCAGAGCGCCCCAATGCGCGCGAGCTCGGGAATCTCGGTGGCGCCGCTGAGCGCGGGGGCGGGGCTACGGCCGCCGCGGGCGCGGTTCACGGCGGCGGCTAGGGGCTGCGCGATGGGGGTGGCAGCGGCGGTCTCAGCGGCGGTCGCTAGGGCGTGGTGCAGGCTTGCCCCGGCGCGGATACTTGCCGCCAGCACCCCAGCGCACTGGCCGGCGGCCGCGGCGGCGCGCTGCTGCCGGCGCCGGCGGTGCATATCGCGAGCGACGTAGGCGATGGTCGCCACCACCACGAGCGCGGCGCAGGTGAGAGCCACCGCCCCGAGCGCACAGATGATGGCCACCATGACGATCGCGGCAAGAACCCAGCCGGCGCCGCCGCGCCGCCGTGGGGAGCGGTGCTGGATGCGCTGCCGCGGGCCCGCACCGGTGGTGCAGAGCAGGGCCGCAGCGAGGGCGAGCGGAGTTAGTGGCGCTATAGAGATCATGGCTGCCAGCTCTCCGCAATCGCCAGACCATCAGCTGCCGGATGGCGCGCATCCCAGATCACCTCGATGCGCACGGGCTCGGAACGCACCACACCGATTTGGCTGATGATCCGGCCCGTGGCGGTGCGCCGCATCGCGATCACTATCTCCACGGCGGCGGTGAGTTGGGCGTGCAGCGCCTCCCGCGACATTCCACCGAGGGCAGCCAGCGCCTCCATGCGGGCGGGCACCTCGCTGAGCGAGTTGGCGTGGAGGGTGCCGGCGCCGCCCTCGTGGCCGGTATTGAGCGCGGCCAGCAGGTCGACGATCTCCGCGCCGCGGATCTCTCCCACCACAATGCGATCGGGCCGCATCCGCAGCGCCTGGCGCAGCAGATGCGAGAGCGTGATCTCCCCACGGCCTTCCGCATTGGCCCCCATGCTCACGAGATTCACCACATGCGGATGCGCTGGCGACAGCTCGGCGGTGTCTTCGATACAGATGATGCGCTCACGCGCATCCACCTCGGCGAGTAGAACTGAGAGCATGGTGGTTTTCCCGGAGCCGGTGCCGCCTACCACCACAAAGGATTTCCGCGCCGCCATCATGGCCTGTAAAAACTCAGTGACCTCCGCCGGCATGGTGCCGCGTTCTTCTAGCTCCGTGAGGGTGGCGGCCGCCGAGCGCAGCAGGCGCAGGCTGAGAAGCGGGCCGGTATCGCTCGGTGGATCCAGCAGGGCGTGCACTCTGATGGAGCTGCCATCGGCACGCCGTAGCTTCCCATCGGCATAAGGCTGGGCATCATCGAGGCGGCGGCCGCAGGCGACAGCCAGGCGTGTCGCTAGGGCGCGAATCTGTTCGGGCGAGTCGAAGCTCAGCGCGGCGTGTTCCATGCCGTGCCCGCGATCGAAATAGATGCGATCTACCCCGTTGACCACCACATCGGTAACTCCCTCGAGACTGCACAGCCCTTCGAGGATGCCGACGCCGGTGGAGTCATGGCGCAGCTTCTGCAGCAGGGTGAATACTTCTCGATCAGAGATCACTCCCGCTTCTTGGCGGATGAGCTCCGCGATCACCGCGGCCTCGGGCTGGGGCTGTTCGGAGGCAGCGAGCCGGGCGTGCACGGCATCCAGGATGCGTTCGCTATTCATGGCCGCCTCACCACTGCTGTCCGCGCTGCTGGGTGTGCTCTATATCCGTGCAGATATCCTCCACCGCCCGGGCGAGGATCCGCGGGCAGCGGCCACGCAGCCCGCCTTGTTCGAGTTGTTTGGCCACCCCGGTGCTGCAGCGCACATCCGCGCTGACGTTAATACCCGCCACGGACTCCACCTCAGCTGTGCTTAAGGAGGCCCAGGTGCGGCTGATGGTGACAAAACTTAAGGGCACATGGGCGCGGCGGAGCTGCGGCAATTGCGCGGCCACGGCACAGACACCACGCACCTCGCGGGGAATAATCACCACGAGATGATCGAGAGCGGCCACAATGTCGGGGTCCAGGGCGTCCACTCGGGGCAGATCCACCACCGTATAGCCCTCTTCGCGCAAGGTGCGCAGGGCACCAAGGATGGTGTCGGTCGATGGCGGCGGGCCAGCACCGCGATCGCGGCGGTGGCTGACACAGCTGGCGGCGGCGGTGGGCAGCACGGCGCGTACATCGGCGGCGGCGAGATCGCCCTGGTTGAAGTCCAGCTCATCCCAGCGCGGGCCCGGTTCCTCCTCCACTCCGAGGGTGAGATCCATCCCGCCACTAGGGTCTGTATCCACCACCGTGGTGGGGGCGCGCTGCGCGAGCTGCACGCCCAGCGCGCCGGCAAAGGTACTCACGCCGCAGCCACCGACGCAGCCTGTCACCCCCACCACCAGCCCCTCCTCGCTGCGCGTATCCCGCCCGAGGTCGGTGAGCAGGGATGCCGCCTCGGCAGGCAGGGCATAGGCCTGCTCAGCGTGAATCTTCATCGCCAGCTCGAAGTTCACCGGCGTCTGGTCTGCGGCAACAAGAAAGACCTTGTCGCGGCGCGGCTGGGGGCGCTCCAGCAGGAACTGGGCACCCTGTTCATCCACCAAGATGGCAAAAGCAGCATGGTGGTGACGCGCCAATTCCTCGGCAGTGGACACCTCCACCACCTGGCGGACGGTCGCGGCGGCGATATGAATGGCCTCGGGGTGGACGAGAGGATCACAGACGGCGATAACAACGGGGGCTTGGGACTGATCACGGGTGGCGCTCATGGCCCCAGAGTGTGGCGCAGCACGCGCACCACGTCGCCCCCTCGCACCTAGGGGCTGTGCATAACCTTCTGCCGCGGCGAGTTATGCACAGCGGCGTGTGGCCGCCGGTGCGGTGGGCGGGTTGTTCCACTAGCGTCAGCGGGTTGGCCCCGCGCGGGCAAAATCAGGAAAGAAGGACGGCCCCAAAAAAATTAAGAGACGGCCCGCGCGGGATGGGGGGTGGTATGCGCGGGCCGTCTGCGGTTACCCGGCCACTGGGGGGG